>JAFEFT010000009.1:160235-164177 GCA_018240435.1 Pseudomonadota bacterium | reverse complement strand
TGGGATTTTGGGTATTGGTGGAGCGGAGGAGGATCGAACTCCCGACCTTCGCATTGCGAACGCGACGCTCTCCCAGCTGAGCTACCGCCCCACGGTTGCCCGGTGCAGGTGGCCGGGCAAGGCCGCATAGGATACAGGATCGACGGGCGGCGGCGCCAGCGCCGGGTGATTCCAGCGACAAACGAGCCTGGAGGGTTCGGCGATTCCAGCGACAAGTGAGCCTGGAGCGGTTCGGCGATTCCAGCGACAAGTGAGCCTGGAGCGGTTCGGTGATTCCAGCGACAAGTGAGCCTGACGCGCAGCGCCGCCTGCAGATCGTGCCGAGCGCATCGGCAGGCGGGTCGATGTCAGGCGGTGGGCCCGGCGGGCGCGAGGTTGCCGAGCAGAGGCGTCAGCGTGGGTTCGAGCACGGCGCGGCGCCAGCCCTGCAGGGCGCTGGCGTCGCCGTTGAGCAGGGCTTCAAGGCTGCGTCGGGAGGCCAGGGCGGTGGCGTCGATGTGCAAGTCGGCGGCGATGGCGGCGATGGCATCTTGCAAGGCCCGCAGGCGTTGCTTGTCGGTGCCGTCGATCGCGGTGGCGAGCGGGATATCGCGTTCGGCCTTGCCGAGCGGTGCGCTGAGCACGTCCCACAATTCGCCGCGCGCGCGCCGCGGTGCCTTGGGGCTGGCGTCGAGCAGGGCGTGGAAGCCGTGGCGATCGGCGGGTGGGCGGCGGGCGAGGGCGAGCGCCAGTTCGTTGTCGAGGATCCAGCCCTTGGGACGATCGGCCGCACGCGCCTGCCGTTCGCGCCAGCGCAGCAGGCGGCACAACCGCGCCTGCGCATCGGCAGCGAGGAAGCTGGCGCCGCGCATGGCCAGATGCGGCCATGCTTCGGGGGTGGTGTCGCCGGCGCTGGCGAGCAGCCGGGCGCAGTCTTCATCCAGCCACGATTGCCGCCCCAGCGCGTGCAGACGCTCGCACAGGATCGCGTGCAGGGCGTGCAGATGCGCCACGTCGGCGGCCGCGTAGGCGAGCTGCTCGGCCGAGAGCGGCCGGTGCAGCCAGTCCGAGCGGGTCTGGCCCTTGTCCAGTTCGACCCCGAGCAAGGTGGCGACGAGTTTCTGGTAGCCCATGCCGACACCGACGCCGGTCAGCGCGGCGGCGATCTGGGTGTCGAACAACGGCTCCGGCGCAGCGCCGCAAGTGTGCGCCAGCGCCTGGATGTCCTCGCTGGCGCTGTGCATCAGCTTGACGATGGCGCGATCGGCGAGCAGTGGCCGCAAGGCGTCGGCCATGCCGGCGACGGTGGCGTCGACCAGCAGCGGCGGCTCGTCGCCGGGAGCGGCGATCTGCACCAGCGCCAGCTGCGGCCACCAGGTGCGCTCGCGGATGAACTCGGTGTCCAGCGCGATCGAAGCGACGCCCTGCCAGGCGGCGATGCGCGCAGCGAGAGCAGCCGGTTCGGCGATCCAGTGGTGCATCGGCAGCCTGGCGGAATGGTTGCGGGGGAGGCGACGATACCCTACCTTGCGCCTGCGTCGACGTGTCCTGATCCGCATCACGGCAATTTTCGCGAATGCAGGCATCATCGACGCCGGACATTCCGCCCCATTCGAGGTCGCGTGCGCGCACTGTGTTCCAGTCTGCTGCTGGCATCGATGCTCGCTGCGCTCGGCGGTTGCGGGCGGTCGTCGCCGCCGCCGGCAGGCAATGCGGCGGCCGCGAGCGCAACCAGTGCGGGTGAGTCGGCATCGCCGGAGGCGTTCGCCACACCGCAGTCGCTGGCCGCCGAGCCTGCCCCGCCGGCGGTGGAACTCGAACGCCCACCGATCGAACCGCTGCCGGCCGCGGTGGCGATGCCGCGCAGGAAGATCGCGACGGCGTTGCGCGCCGCCGATCTGGCGCTGGCGGCGGGTCATCTGGATGAGCGTGACGCCGGGTCGTCGTCGGCATCGGCAATGCTCGCCGCGTCGTCGGCCAACGGTCGGCGTGACGATGCGCTGTCGCTTTATCGCGACGTGCTCGCCGGTGACGCGAACAATGCCAAGGCGAG
Organism: Pseudomonadota bacterium; assembly: GCA_018240435.1. Lineage (GTDB taxonomy): Bacteria > Pseudomonadota > Gammaproteobacteria > Xanthomonadales > Xanthomonadaceae > SZAS-103. Next base: position 162,145 of record JAFEFT010000009.1, on the reverse strand, counting down.
CGCCGGGGTGGCGGCGGTCGCCGCTGCACTGGTGGCGCGTGCGCGCACCGCGCTGGCACGCGGCGACATGGTGACGGCGCAGCGCGATGCCGATCGCGTCACGCTGCTGCGCGCGGACGAGCCTGATCTGGCGGCGTTGCAGCACGCGCTCGACACCGGCTGGGAGGTCGGCGGCCTGATTGAACGCGGCCGCCGCTACGAGAGCGTCGGTGCGCTGATTGCGCCGCCCGGCGCCAACGCGGCGGTGGCTTATCGGCACGCGTTGGCGCTCGCCCCCGATGGTGCGGCCGCCCAGGCCGGGCTCGATCGCGTCGAAGGCGGATTCATCGCCCGCGCACTGGCCGATGCCAATGCCGCCCATTATCCGCAGGCCGAACAAGAGTTGCGCGACGCCTCTCGCGTGCAGGGTGGTTCGCCGGCGCTGCGCGAGGCGCGCGCGAGTCTGCTGGCGATCCGCCAGCGGCATGCGCAATTGCTGGCGGCGCAAGCCGACGCTGCTCTCGATGCCGGCGATGCCGATCGTGCGCAGCCGTTGCTGGCGCGCATCGACTACGCAATGCCGGGCTCGCCGCTGATCGCGCGGGTGCGCAGCCGCATCACCAACGTGCGCCTGTATGGCCGGCATCTGCCCGGGCAGACCTTCAGCGATACCCTGAGCGCGGGCGGCCGTGGCCCGGAGATGGTGGTGATTCCGATCGGACGCTTCCGCATGGGCTCGGCCGATACCGAGGCCGGCCACGATGCCGACGAATCGCCGTCGCGCACGATCGTCTTCACGCATGGTTTCGCGATGGCACGGACGGAAGTCACCGTCGGCCAGTTCGGCCGTTTCGTGCAGGCCGCCAAGTACCAGACCGACGCTGAGCGCAGCGGCAGTTCGATGGTCTACGACGAGGGCAAGGGCAAGCTGGTCGCACGCGATGGCGTGAGCTGGCGCGACGACTATCTGGGCCGGCCGGCGACCGACGCGATGCCGGTGCTGCATGTGTCCTGGAACGACGCGCGTGCCTACACGATCTGGCTGTCGAGCCAGGCCACGCGCCTGTATCGGCTGCCCAGCGAGGCCGAATACGAATATGCGCTGCGCGCCGGCAGCACCAGCATCTATCCATGGCCCGATACCGACCCGCCGCACGACGTCGGCAACCTCGCCGGCCGCGACCGCTCACCCGGCGGCCGGCGCTGGGGCGATGCCTTCGCCGATTACGCCGACGGTTACTGGGGCCCGGCGCCGGCGGGAAAGTTCAAGGCCAACGCCTTCGGCCTGTACGACATGGTCGGCAACGTGTCCGAGTGGGTCATGGACTGCTGGCACGATGGCTATCGGCGGGCGCCGGTCGACGCCAGCGCCTGGGTCAATCCCGGCTGCACCCAGCACGTCATCCGCGGCGCTTCGTGGGCGAGCGCGCCGACGCAGGCGCGTTCGGCGTGGCGCGGTCATGGCAATGCCGGCGATGCCAGCGCCCGCATCGGATTTCGCGTGGTGCGGGAGTTGTGACGGCGGCGGGCTGATCCGGCACGGGATGAGCCTCGCGGGGCATCATCGCTGACGAAGCGAGGGGTGGTCCGGCGAGCGATTCGCAGGCTCGCCACGGGCGGGGTGATCGGGGTGTGGGTCGACGGGCTCGCCGCGGGCGGGGTGATCGGGGTGTGGTTCGACAGGCTCACCACGAACGGGGTGAGTGGGTGATCGGGGCGTGGTTCGACAGGCTCACCACGAACGGGATGAGGGTGTGTGGGTGTGGTTCGACAGGCTCACCACGAACGGGGGTCGAAGCACCCGTGGGTGACGGCGTCCATACCTCTCTTTCTCCCGCAAGCGGGGAACGAAAGCCCCTCTCCCTTCGGGAGAGGGGTTGGGGTGAGGGGCCGCAGCACCCGCCACGTCCACGAGCCGACGGCCCCTCATC
>JAFEFT010000009.1:134885-160226 GCA_018240435.1 Pseudomonadota bacterium | reverse complement strand
CTCCCGATGGGAGAAGGACAGCTGCCGCCCTTGCAAGAAACAACGACGTTCGCAGCAAAAGCCCCTCTCCCACCGGAGGGGTTGGGGTGGGATAACGGTCTGAGATGGGATTGAAACAACTTACAAGGGTGTGGGTCGTGGTTCGATGGGCTCACCGCGGGCGGGGTGATCGGGGTGTGGTTCGACAGGCTCACCACGAACGGGGTGAGGTGATCGGGGCGTGGTTCGACGGGCTCGCCGCGGGCGGGGTGATCGGGGTGTGGTTCGACAGGCTCACCACGAACGGGGTGAGGGGTGTGGGTGTGGTTCGACGGGCTCACCACGAACGGGGTGAGGGGTTCGCTGGGCTCACCACGAACGCGTGAGGTGGGCCCGTTCAGGATTCGACGGGCCCACCACGGGCGGGCGTTGCTGGCGGAGCGAATGCCGGGGCGGGTATCAGCCCGCCCATTGCCCCAGTGCGGCCAGGCCGTTGTCGCGGGCGCGGGCGTGCACCATCTTTTGCGCCTCGGCGACGTTGGCGACCAGATCCTTGGCCCAGATCTTCAGCGCCGCCGACTGCATCGCGCGGCCGTAGCTGAACGAGAGCGGCCACGGATGCGGGCCGAGGCGGTTCATCGCGTCCAGATGCGCGGTGGCATCGCGGTCGGATTGCCCGCCGGACAGGAACACGATGCCCGGCAGGGCTGCCGGCACGGTGCTCTTCAGGCAACGCAGGGTGGCTTCGGCGACTTCCTCGACGCCGGCCTGCTCGGCGCAGTCCTTGCCGGAGACGACCATGCTGGCCTTGAGGATGGTGCCTTCGAGCATCACGTTGTGCTCGTACAGGGCGCCGAACAGCGAGCGCAGCGTCACCTCGGTGACCTCGTAGCAGACGTCGATGTCGTGGTCGCCGTCCATCAGCACCTCGGGCTCGACCATCGGCACCAGGCCTTGCTCCTGGCACAGCGCGGCGTAGCGCGCCAGCGCGTGCGAATTGGCCTCGATGCAGCTGCCCGAAGGCATGTCGTCGCCGATCGTGATGACCGCGCGCCACTTGGCGAAGCGCGCGCCGAGGGTGGCGTATTCCTTGAGGCGATCGCGCAGGCCGTCGAGGCCCTCGGTGACCACCTCGCCGGGAAAGCCGGCCAGCGCCACCGGGCCCTTGTCGACCTTGATGCCGGGGATGATGCCGGCCTGCGCCATCACCAGCGAGAACGGCTTGCCGTCGCGCGTCTTCTGGCGCAGGGTTTCGTCGTAAAGGATGGCGCCGGAGATGTGCTCGCCGAGATTCGGCGTGGTCAGCAGCATCTCGCGATAGGCGCGGCGGTGCTCTTCGGTGTTCTCCACGCCGACCGAATCGAAGCGCTTCTTGATGGTATTGGTCGATTCGTCGATGGCGATGATGCCCTTGCCCGCGGCCACCATGGCCTGGGCGGTTTCGGCAAGCTGGTCGATGCTCATGGGGGTTCCGGTCGAGGTGGCAGGGAAAGCCAACCATTATAACGGAGCTGCCGCGTGCTGGCTCGACGGACTGGCCGGTCAGCGTGCCGGCATCACAACGCGCCCAACCCATCGGCCGCGCCGTCGCTGCCGACCTCCAGCAGCCGCAGCGTGTTGGTCGCCCCGCGCAGTTCCATGGTGTCGCCGCTGGTGAAGATCAGGCGGTCGCCCTCGGCGAGGTGACCGTGGTCGAACAGCAGGCGCACGGCGGCGCGGGCGGCGTCGCGCGGCGGCAGGCCGCGGCTGTCGAAGGCGACCGGGAACACGTCGCGCATCATCGCCATCCGCCGGCGCGCGTCGGCATGGCGCGACAAACCATAAATCGGCACCTGTGAGCGATAGCGCGAAAGGAAGCGGGCGGTGCCACCCGATTCGGTCAGCACCACCACCGCGCGCACCTGGATGTGTTCGCTCAGGAACATCGTCGCCATCGCGATCGCCTGATCGACCTGCTTGAGGTTGCGTTGGGCGGCTTCGAAATCGGTATCGGATTCGAACTGGCGTTCGGCGCCGAGGCAGATGCGCACCATCGCCTCGACCGACTTGACCGGGTATTGCCCGGACGCGGTTTCCGCCGACAGCATCACCGCGTCGGTGCCGTCGATCACCGCGTTGGCGACATCGAGCACTTCCGCGCGGGTCGGGATCGGATGTTCGACCATCGATTGCAGCATCTGGGTGGCGGTGATCACCACCTTGCCGCGATCGAGCGCCTCGCGGATGATCTTCTTCTGCAGGCCGGGCAATTCGGCATCGCCGATCTCCACGCCCAGATCGCCGCGCGCGACCATCACCACATCGGAGGCGTCGATGATCTGGCCGAGGTTGGCGATCGCCTCGGCGCGCTCGATCTTGGCCACCATCGCCATGCGGGTGGCGCCGGCGGCGCGTGCCAATGCGCGCGCCTCGTGCATGTCGGCGGCGCTGCGGCAGAACGAGATCGCCATGAAATCGACGCCGATCTTCGCCGCTTCGGCGATGTCGGCGCGATCCTTGTCGGTGAGCGCGCCCAGCGACAGCCCGCCGCCGAGGCGATTGAGCCCCTTGCGATCGGACAGCACGCCGTCGGTGAGCACTTCGGTGCGGATGTCGTGGCCTTCGATCGCGGTGACCTGCAATGCGATCAGGCCATCGTCGAGCAGCAAGGTGTCGCCGGGCCGCACGTCGTGGACGAGGCCGAGGTAGCTCATGCCGACGCGATGGGCGTCGCCGGGCGCGGCATCGGCGCGGCATTCGAGCACGAACACCTCGCCGCGCTTGAGCTGCACCGAGCCTTGCGCGAAGCGTTCGACGCGGATCTTCGGCCCCTGGAAATCGGCAAGGATGCCGACCTCGCGATGCAGGCGGTCGGCGATCGCGCGCACCTGCGCCACCCGGCGGGCGTGGTCGATGACCTGGCCGTGCGAGAAGTTCAGGCGCACCACGTCGACGCCGGCGCGGATGAGATCTTCGAGCACGCCCGGCGCATCGGTGGCGGGCCCGAGGGTGGCAAGGATGCGGGTGCGGCGGCGTTGCTCGGTCATGGCGCGATCATCGCATGCAGGCGAGGGCGGCGGCGATGCCGCGGTGAAGGCGGTCAAGGAGAACTGGTCGCAGGTTTGCCTTCGTCCGCATCGGGAGGTGGCTGTACGTAGATGCGATGTGCCTTGTACAGGTCCAGGCGATCGCGCATGCGGGCGTAGGTGTCGGCTCGGGGATCGACCATCGCCATCGCCCGCCGCTGCGTTGCCACGGCAGCGGCAAAGTCGCCGGCGGTGGCCTGGCAGGCGGCCAGGGTGTCGACGTAGCCAGCGATCGGGAACGCGGCGACCGCCTTCCGGGCGGCGTCCATGCCTTGCACCGGATCGCGACCGGCGGCGTCGGTGGCGGTGCACAGCGACCACGCCATCTCGTTCCACGCCGGCTTGTATCCCTGTCCGGCGGCCTGCTGCCACAGCGCCAGCGCACGCGGGCGATCGCGCGGCAACTCGTAGCCCATGTACAGCCGGTCGGCGAGCATGGCGGCGACGGTGCCGTCGGGTTTGGTCTGAATCTTTGCCAGCCATTGCCTTGCGCCGTCGACATCGGCCGCGCCGAAGCGACCGCTGTAGAGCATCTCCGCCAGCAGCAGGGCGCTTTGCAGGTCGCCCGCTTCGGCATCGGCGGTGAGCATGGCGCGCGCCTTGTCCGGGTCGCGGGCGATGCCGTGGCCACGGGCCAGCAGTTGCGCGAGTTGGCGGCGGGCCGTGCGCGCGGCCGGGGTTCCGGGCATGGCGGTGGCGATTTCCCCGTAGATCTGCGCCGCCTTGGCAGCATCGAAGGTTTTTCGTTCGTCCTTGTCTGCGTATGCCGGCGCGAACCCGGGCAGGTCGTGCTCGGCGATTTCCGCCAATGCCAGCAGCGCGTCGGCGTCGCCGCCCAGTACCGCCGCCGACAGCCACTCGGCGGCAAGCTGCATCGAATCGCGATGCGTGCGTTGATCCGAATACAACAGGCCGACGGTGCGCATCGCCGGCAGATTGCCGCCTTGGCCGGCGGCGGTGAGCCATTGCAGGGCCGCGGCCGGATCGGCCGTGACGCCAGGGTAGTCGCCGCCGAGGTAGATATCCCCCAGCAGCGCCGCCGCCTGGGTGTGCAAGGCGGCAGGCGCGCGCATGGCATGCAAGGCTTTGGCCGCGGCAACGGTTGCCGGCCAGTCGTGCCCGGCGTATGCGCGCAGCATCTTGTATCGCTGCACCATGTAGCCCAGTCCGGCGGCACGGGCCTGATCTTGCAAGGCGGCGAGACGGGTGTCGTCGAGTGTCGGCGCCGGTCCACTGGTGGCCAGTTGCAGGGCGAGGCCGGCGGCGAGGGCATCGCCCTTGTCGGCGGCCGCCAGCAACCGGGCGACCAGCCAGGTCGGCAGATCCTTGTCCGCCGCCGCAGGGTCGGTATCCAGACGCAGGTACTCGGCATAGGCGCGGCCGCTGCCGATCTTCTTCGCCGCGCCCTGCAGCAAGGCCTTCGCGGCGGCCGGGTCGCGTTTGATGTCGCGCGCATGCAGGTAGGCGTAGGCCAGCACCAGCATCGGCTCGGCATCGCCTTTCTCGGCGAAGTCCAGCAGGTGATCGACCGCCTTGCCGGTGCAGGCGAACTGCGGCCGCGGCACGCAGTAGCGAGCCAGCACGATCGCGGAAGACAGGGTGCCATGCGCGGCCAGCGCCGCCAGCGATTTATCGCGGTTGGCCGCGGTCTCGCCATCGAGCCCGTCGGCGGTGGCCAGCACGCCATCGCTGTCGGTGTCGCCTTTGGTCACTGAATCGGCCAGCCTGGAATAGGACTGCATTCGCAATGCCGGCGAGCGCGTCAGGGTCGGGTCGCGTATCAGGCGCAGGCGCTGGGCCAGCAGGTCGAACGCCAGGGCGCGTTCGTGGCCACTGGCATCGTCGCGCAGCCCGATCCGCCACAACGGGCCAGCCTGGCGATCGGTGAGGTCGAAATAGGAGTAGATCAGGCGCTCGCCGCTGGCATAGGCCAGTGCCGAGCCATCGCTGCCACCGCCCACTTCGATCGCGGTGGCGCCATTGTCGGGCGGGATGCCGGCAAGGGTATCGCGCAGCACCACCGCCAGCGTCTGCTCGGCCTGCTGCGCCTGCGCGGTATCGCCCAGCGCCAATGCACAGCGGTTCTTGTAATACCACACCGCCAGGCTCAGTGGTGCGTGCCGTGCTGCCGCGTCGAGCGCTGCTGCATGCTGGCGGCAGCCGTCGGCGCTGACCTTGCCGGCGCCGCCATCGAGGGCCGTGGCGACACCGATGGATTCGTCCAATGCGGCGCTCACGCCGGTCGCCGCGAATCGCGCGCGGATGTCGGCGATGGTCGCCGCGGTCGGCGGCGGGTAGTCGGCGAGCGCCGCCGGCGCCGGTGGCGTGGCAGCGCCGGCCGTGCCGGCCAGCCAGACGGCGAACACCAGGGATGCAGTGTGATGGCGCATGGTCAGTGCCCCTTGCCGTCGTTGCTGGTGGCGGCATCGCCGTCGAGCAGGTCCTTGACCAGGCTGTGCAGGCGGTCGCCGCGGGTGCTGTCGCTGCCGCGATCGACGAGGAAGCGCCGCGATACGAGGTCGCCGACCTGGCGCAGCGCTTCGGCGTAGTGCGCGGTCTGCTCGCCGTCGATCCACGGCGCGGTGCTGCGGTAGCTGTGCACGAAGCTCACTTCCGAGCCCTTGCGGCCGGCGACCAGCGAGTAGTCCATGCCGGGTGCGGTCACCGACTTGCTCATCGTCGTGCCATCCCAGTTCCAGCCCTGCGGCAGCTCCAGCGCGATGCGCTGGGTGATTTCGATCGGGTAGCCGATCGCCACCGGGTAGCGATTGCCCTGGCCATCGGGCTGGCGGGTGACTTGTTCGATCTGGTCGGCCTCGGTGTCCAGTCCGCGCACGCCGCCGTTGAACGAGACCCACGGGTCGGTCAGGTCGTAGCTTTCGGTCACCGTCACATGGTTGCTCGCCGGGTCGTCATGGATGATTAGTGGCGCCGCCACGCTCAGATTCTTGAAACGCTTGCCGTAAAAGTCGCGATAGCGGTTCTGCAGGGTCGTGCGGTCGGTCTCGGCCAGACGCCGGCGCAGCGATTCGGCGGCGGTGCCGCTGGCGTCGGTGGTGATCTGCATGCGCACGCGGTGGCCATCGGCGTCGGGGATGTAGCGCTCGTCGATCTGCCAGTGCGCGATCGCGCCTTCGCCGCGCGTCACCGGCACCGGGGCATCGACGCCGTTGGCCAGCGGCAGCGCATAGCCCAGATCGGAGACGGCGTGGGCCGCGAGCGTGCCGCGCTGACTGCTGCGGGTTGGATCGAGCCAGACCACCTGCCCGCCGATGTGGGCGCGCACGATGACGTGGTTGAACGGCGATGCCGATGGCGGCTGGTCGGGCACCCAGCGGCCGCCAAGGGTGGACACCAGCGCCGGCTCGGCGCTGATGCCCATGCGTGCGAGCAGGGTCACCAGCAGCCGCGCCTTGTCCTTGCAGTCGCCTTCGCGGCGGCGCCAGACTTCGGCCGGCTCGCGCGGTCGATGCGAATTCTGGCCGATTTCCACGCCGAAATAGCGCACCTCGTCCTGCACCGCTTCGAGCGCGTGTATGGTGCGCACCTGCGGGTCGGGCGATTGCATCCATTGTGCGACCCGTTGCAGGAGGTCGTCGGGAAGCGGCGCCGGCGCCGGATACAGGTCGCGCGCCCAGGCGACGATGTCCTTCCACTCACGCTTGGGTGCGATCACCACCCGCGCCGCCGGCACGAACCACGCCGGGTAGGCGCCTGCAGTGGAAACCGCCGGCACGTCGTCTTCGGAAAGAGTGACCCGCTTGCCGGCAGGACCATCCTCGATGCGTTCGGCGGGAATGCGCGGATCGCGCCGGATGCTGACGGCCTGGCCATGGTCGAACCAGATGCGCAGCTGCTGACGCTGCACCGGATGGCGCGAACCGAAGCTCATCGAATCGGCTTCCAGCCCGTCCAGCACCGGATTGGCGCCGGCGATGGTGTAGCTGATGCGCACCACGTCGCCGACCCGAATATCGTCGAGCACCAACAATGCCGTTACCTCGCCGGTGGCCATGTCGGATTCGAACTGCGTCTCGCGCCGCGCCAGAGTGATCGCCTCGGGTTTGAGCCGGCTGCTCCACTGGCCGTCGCGCAATACCTCGACGCGATGGATGGTCAGCGATTGGAAATCGGGCAGGAAGCCGATCTGGAATTTCGAGGCGTCGGCCAGCACCGCCGCCGTCAACGGCTGATAGATGTAGTCGATGTATTCGACATGACCGCCGTGGCGGCGATCGATCTGCCGATCCCACAACAGGTTGCGCCAGATCGCGTCCTTTCCGTCGCCGGCAGTTGTCGTGGCCGCCGGCGCTGCCACCGCCACCCATGCCGGTGGCGCACCGACGTCGAACTGGTAGCCGCCGGCCTTGTAGGTGGCAGCAGCGGCCACGCCGACCAGCGCCAGCCACGCCATGCACACGCCGACGAGCAGCACCACGCCGGCGCCGACGCGGCCATGCGCCCGGGCCCGGCCCGATCCTGAAATCACATGCTGGGTGTCGCGAAATATCCGCACTCGCCGGCCTCGTTGGATTGCGCTGCTGCTGGCCGATCCGGCGCGGTGAACCGGATCGACGGCGCGCCCGGTCGGCGCTGCCGCGCGCAGGGTATCATTGCCATGTTATGGCGCTCCCGCCGTGGCCGCCGTTATCCACCTCGGGCCACTGTCTTGCACGATCCGACCGCCGCCATCACGCCCCAGCGCCGCGACAGTCACGGCTTGGTGGCCGCGCGTGCGGCGATGGCGCGGCGCGACCTCGCCGCCGCCGAAGCCGCCCTGCTGACGCATCTGCGCGCCCATCCGCACGACGCCGATGCGCTGGTCGAGTGCGCCGAATTCAGCTTTCGCAGCGGTCGCCCCGATCGCGCCTGCTGGGCGCTGGCCAAGGCGCTGGCATTGTTTCCCGGGTCGGCACGCTGGCATGGGCAACTGGGCTACGCCAATCTCGCCGTCGGCGATCACGATGCGGCGCGCGAATCATTCGAACGAGCGCTGACACTGGCGCCCGACGATCCGGCAGCGAACTACGGGCTGGCATCGTGCTGCCAGCGCGAACGGCGATGGCCCGCCGCCGCCGCCGCACTCGAACGCGCGCTGGCGCCGGCCGGCGCCGGCGATGCCTTCGCGATCGTGCTCGAACTGATCGGCGTGTTGTGCCAGGCCGGCGCATTCGATGCCGCGCGCCGCCATTGCGAACAAGCGGCGCGGCTGGCGCCGGCCGAACCGGCGCTGTGGTACGCCACGGCGCGGCTGGAGCTCGCCGGTGGGCGGCCGGCGCTGGCGCTGGCGGCCATCGAGCGTTGCCTGCGCGCCACCCCCGACGAACCGCGCATCGTGCTGGAAAAGGCGCGCTGCCTGCGTGCGCTGGACGATCCGGCGCAGGCCTGGCTGTGGCTGGCGCGGCTGACCGGCGATGCCGGCAATGCCCCGGATGTCGAACACGAGCGCGGCCATTGCCGGCACGCGCAGGGCGCGGCGGGCGATGCGACGCGGCACTGGCTGCAGGCGATCGACGGCTACGTCGCTCGCGACGAGTTCGCGGCGGCCAGCGCACTGCTCGATCACCTGCTGGCGATCGCGCCCGGCAGCGCCGTGGCCTGGCACCGTCGCGGCAAGCTCGAGCAGGCCCGTGGCGATGCGATCGCGGCGGCGATGGCCTGGCGGCAGGCCATCGCCTGCGATCCGAACCGGCTCGACGCCGCTGCCGAGCTGGCGTTGGCACTGGAAGCCGGCAATCGCCTGAGCGATGCCGCGCAGGTGATCGCCATCGTCGCCGATCGGCTCGCGGCGACGCCGGCCGCCAGTGGCGCCGTCGAGCTGCATCTGGTGCAGGCCAGGCTTGCCCGCCGCGGCAAGGATTCCGCCGCCGCGTTCAGCGCGCTCGCCGCCGTCGATGCCGGTGCCACCGATGCCAGTCAGCGCCGCCATGCCGCGTTCGAGCGCGGCAAGCTCCAGGATGCGTGCGGCGACGTCGATGCCGCGATGACGGCCTTCACCGACGGCAATGCACTGGCGCTGGCGCCCTGGCAGCGCGCGCATCCGGGCCGCAACAAGGCGCTGGCCGGGGTCGAATACATGCTGGATCTGGCCGGCAACGGCTGGCTGGGGCAGTGGCCCGCGATCCCGGATCTGCCGCCGCATCGCGATCTGGCGTTCCTGATCGGCTTCCCGCGATCGGGCACGACCTTGCTCAATCAGGTGCTCGACGGTCATCCGGCGATCTGCGCGATCGAGGAAAAACCGACCGTGCAGAAGCTGCTCGATGCGGTGCAAGCCATGCCCGGCGGCTACCCGCAGGCATTGCCGACGCTCGATGCCATCGACATCGCGTGGTTGCGCCGGATCTACGCCCGTGCCACCGCCGCGCACGGCGATGACGGCCCGGCGCGCCTGCTGCTGGACAAGTTTCCGATGAACACCCTGCTGGTCGGGCTGCTCCATCGCGTCTTCCCGCAGGCGAAATTCGTGTTCGCCCTGCGCCATCCCTGCGACGTGGTGCTCAGTTGTTTCATGCAGGATTTCTCACTCAACAACACGATGGCCAACTTCTGCACGCTCGCCGACGCCGTGCGCATGTACACCCGCACGATGGAATTGTGGCAGCACTACCGCGCCGCATTGCCATTGGCCGTGCACGCCATCCGCTACGAGGACGTGGTCGACGATTTCGACGGCCAGGTCGCCGCGTTGTGCGGCTTCCTCGGCGTGCCGTGGCGCGAGGATCTGCGCGATTTTTCCGGCAAGGCACTGGCGCGCGGACGCATCGACACCCCCAGCTACGAACAGGTCAGCCGGCCCATCTACCGCGACGCGCGCTATCGTTGGCTGCATTACCGCAAGTATCTCGAACCGCAACTGCCGGCGCTGCAGCCGTGGATCGAGCGCTTCGGTTATGGCTTGGTCGATGCAGGTGCGCGATGAGCACGACCTCGGCCGTGCCACCGTCTGCTGTCGCCGATACCCTGCGCCAGGCGCGTCAGGCCATTGCCCAGGGTGATCTGCAGCGCGCCGACGCACTGTTCGTGCAGTACCTGCAAGGCGCCCGCGGCGATGGTGCGGCGTTGGCCGAGTACGGAAATTTCTGCCTGCGCACGGCTCGCCCGGAAGAATCCTGCTACCTGTCCTGGAAGGCCGTTCGCCTTGGCCACGGCGGCGCCGATGCATGGGCCGAGCTGGGTCATGCCCGACTCGAAACCGGCGATGCGGCCGGCGCCCGCGAGGCCTTCGCGCAAGCGCTCGCGCTCGATGCCCGCCATGCGGTTGCCTGTTATGGTCTGGCCGAGTGCCTGAGCAAGGCGCAGCAGTGGCCGGAGGCTGTCGCTGCGTATTCCCGCGCGCTCGCCGGGCAAGCCGGCAATGTGCCGATTCTGGTCAACCTCGGCATCGCCTGCTGGCGTGCTGGCGATCAGGTACGTGCGGCCGATTGTCTGGCGCAGGCCGAGCGCTTAGCGCCGGGCGAGCCGCTGGTGCTGCTCGAATCCGGTCGCTTCCTGCGCGAAACCGGGGCGGCGGCGCGGGCGCTGCTGCGCTTGCAGCGCTGTGACCGCGTCTGGCCCGGGCAGCCGACGGTGCTGCTCGAACTGGCGCACTGCCTGCGCGTGCTGGGCCAGATCGATCACGCCTTGCAGACACTGGCAGCGATCGACGCGCTGGCACCGGCGATGCCCGAGTGCCATGTCGAGCGCGGCCATTGCCTCGCGGCCGGCGGCGACCTCGCCGGGCGCGACCTGCAATGGGAGCTGGCCTGCCGGATCTGGCTGGAGCGCCGCTGCTTCGATGAGGCGGCGGCGCTGCTGCAGACCATGCTGGCGGCGGCGCCGGACAGTTCGGCGGCGTGGAACTCGCAAGGTTCGCTGCACGACCTGCAGCAGCAGATCGAGCCGGCGGAAGCGGCCTACCGGCGGGCGATCGCCCTCGACCCGGATGCGCTGGGCCCGCGCGTGAATCTGGGCACGCTGCTGGAAACCAGCAATCGCCGCGAACAGGCCGCCGAGCAGGCGCGCGAGGCATTGCGCATCGCCGCGACGATGGCCGACCCGGATCATCCGGCGATCACCGCAACGCACCTGCTGATCGCCAAGCTTGCCCGTCGTGATCACCAGTATCCGACGGCGCTCGCGGCCCTGGAACGCGCCGCGGCGGCCGCGAACACCGGCACCCAGCGGCAGACCACGTTGTTCGAACGGGCGCGCATTCTCGACTTGCAAGGCGACACCGATGGCGCGATGGCGACCTTCGCGCAGGCCAATGCCATCGCCGTGCTCGAGCCGGGCGTCGACGACCCCGAGGGCAACAAGTTCGCGCGCGGCGTCGATTACCTGCTCGGCCTGGTCGAGCAGGGCTGGCTCGATGGCTGGCGGTTGCCGCCGCGCGAGCCGACGCCGGACGAACCGCCGGCGCCGGTGTTCCTGCTCGGGTTCCCGCGCTCGGGCACGACCTTGCTCAATACCGTGCTGTTCAGCCACAGCGCGATCACCGTGCTGGAAGAAAAGCAGACCTTTTCCGAAGCGCTCGCGCTGGCACGCCGGATGCCCGGCGGCTATCCGCATGCCATGCCCGGTTGCGACGCGCTCGATGCCAGGCTGCTGCGCGAAACCTACTGGCGCGCCGTGGGCGAGCACTGCACCCTGCGCCCGGGACAGTTGCTGATCGACAAATTTCCGTTCTATCTGACGCTGGCGGGACTGATCCATGTCGCCTTCCCGAACGCGAAGTTCGTCTTCGCCCAGCGCCATCCCTGCGACGCGGTGCTCAGCTGCTTCATGCAGAACTTCCGCCTCAACGAGGGCATGGCCAATTTCCGCACGCTGGCCGACACGGCTTCGATCTACGACCGCACCATGCGCCTGTGGCAGGCCTTCCGCGATCGCCTGCACTTGAACGTGCATACCGTGCGCTACGAAGGCATGGTCGAGGACTTCGACGGCGAGGTGCGCGCGCTGTGCGATTTCCTCGGCGTGCCGTGGGAAGAATCCTTGCGCCAATTTTCCAGCAAGGCGCTCGACCGCGGCAAGATCAACACCCCCAGCTACGAGCAGGTCAGCCGGCCGATCTATCGCGAGGCGCGCGGTCGTTGGCAGCGTTATCGCCGCCATCTCGAACCGCATTTGCCGCTGCTGCAACCGTGGATCGAGCGTTACGGCTACCGCGAAGGCGATTGACGCTCACGCCGCAGCGTGCGTGCTGGCGATCACCGCCGCCAGTTCGGGCGGATGCGTGCATAGCGCCGTTGCCTCGCGCAGCTCGTCGGCCCGGCCGAACCCCCACAGCACGCCGACCGAGCGCATGCGATGGTGGCGGGCGCCGTCGATGTCCATGTGGCGATCGCCGATCATCCAGCATTGCGATGGCTCCAGGCGCAGGCGATCCAGTGCCAGCCCGATCAGCTCGGGCTTTTCACCGTGGCGGCCATCGATGCTGGCACCGACCACGGTTTCGAACAGCGAGGCGAACGGCAAGTGCGCGACGATGCGCTCGGCATGCGGCTGGTTCTTGGCGGTCACCACGGCGAGGCGATGACCGGCCGCGTGCAACTCGCGCAGCGCATTTTCGATGCCCGGATAGATCGCGTGCTCGGACCAGCCGACCTCGTCGAAGCGCTCGCGATACAGCTCGACCGCACGCTCGGTGCGCGCCGCATCGCCCAGCAGCGGGCCGAAACTGGCACGCAGCGGCGGCCCGATCCAGCGCCGCAGGGCTTCGGCATCCGGCACCGGTTCGCCGAGTTGCTGCATCGCGTAGGCGACGCAGCGGCCGATGCCGACCGCCGAATCGATCAGGGTGCCATCGAGGTCGAACAGCAGGGTGTCGCGGCTTTCACGCGGGTCGATCACGCGCCCGCCGCGCGCGCTTGCAGCGCCGCCACCGCCGGCAGCGTCTTGCCTTCGAGGAATTCGAGGAAGGCGCCGCCGCCGGTGGAGATGTAGGAAACCTTGTCGGCGATGCCGTACTTGTCGACCGCGGCGAGGGTGTCGCCACCGCCGGCGATCGAAAACGCGTGTGAATCGGCGATGGCCCGCGCCAGCGCCTGCGTGCCCTTGCCGAAGGCGTCGAACTCGAACACCCCGACCGGGCCGTTCCAGACCACGGTGCCGGCTCCGACAACCAGGCCGGCGTAGTGGGCTGCGGTGAGCGGCCCGATGTCCAGGATCATGTCTTCGGGGCCGACATCGGCGACCGCCTTGACCATCGCCGGTGCGTCGGCGGCGAACGCCGGCGCCACCACCACGTCGGTGGGCAGCGGAATCTGCGCGCCACGCGCATCGGCGTCGGCCATGATCCGTCGCGCCGTATCGAGCAGGTCCGGTTCGCACAGCGATTTGCCCACGGGCAGCCCGCGCGCGGCGAGGAAGGTGTTGGCGATGCCGCCGCCGACGATCAGCTGATCGACCTTGCCGACGAGATTGCCGAGCAATTCGAGCTTGGTCGATACCTTCGAGCCGGCGACGATCGCCAGCAACGGTCGCGCCGGATGTTCCAGTGCCTTGGCCAGGGCGTCGATCTCGGCCATCAGCAGCGGCCCGCCGCAGGCGACCGGCGCGAAGCGGATCACGCCATGCGTCGAAGCCTGGGCGCGGTGGGCGGTGCCGAACGCATCCATCACGAACACGTCGCACAGCGCGGCGTACTTGCGCGCCAGCGCTTCGTCGTCCTTGCCCTCGCCGACGTTCATGCGGCAGTTTTCCAGCAGCACCAGTTGCCCCGGCGCCACCGCCACGCCATCGACCCAGTCGCGCACCAGCGGCACCTCGATGCCGAGCAGTTCGGACAAGCGCTGCGCCACCGGCGCCAGCGAGTCAGCTTCGCTCCACAGGCCTTCTTTCGGCCGGCCGAGGTGGGAAGTCACCATCACCGCCGCGCCAGCAGCCAGCGCCGCGCGGATGGTCGGCAACGAGGCGCGGATGCGCTGTTCGGAGGTGATCCGCGCCGGCTGGTCGGGCGCGTGTTCGATCGGCACGTTCAGATCCTGGCGGATCAGCACGCGCTGGCCCTTGAGGTCGAGGTCGGTCATGCGCAGGATGGACATGCGGCGGTTTCCGGAAGATGAAGCCGTCATTTTCCCCCGTACCGGCGGGTCGTGACAAACTCGCTGCGCATCGCGTGCCGTCGGTTCGGCGGCGGCGCCTTTCCGTTGCCGGCGACTATCCGTGATCGACCATGGCTGAAACGCACGCGCCGGTGACGACCGTATCGCCATCGCCTTCGCCCGCAGGCACGCGCCATCGCGGTCGCTTCGCGCCGTCGCCCACCGGCCCGCTGCATCTGGGTTCGCTGGTCGCCGCAGTCGGCAGCTGGCTGTTCGCCCGCCATCGCGGTGGCGACTGGCTGCTGCGCATCGAGGACATCGACCCGCCGCGCGAGCAGGCCGGCGCGGCCCGCCAGCAGCTGGCGACGCTGGCGGCGTTCGGGCTGGTTCCGGATGCGCCGGTGCTGTGGCAGAGCAGCCGCGGCGACGCGTACGCCGCCGCTCTCGAATGCTTGCTGGCGTCCGATCGCGCATTCACCTGCGCGTGCAGCCGCAGCGAGTTGGCTGCATACGGCGGCATTCATCGCTCCTGCGTGGCGGCAAGCGCCGCACCTGGGTGCGACGAACGCCCGCTGGCGATCCGTTTGCGCGTCGATGCCGGCGTGGTCGGTTTCGTCGATGCCATCCAGGGCCGGGTCGAGCAGGATGTCGCGCGCGAGGTCGGCGACTTCGTCCTGCGCCGCGCCGACGGTTGGTGGGCCTATCAACTGGCGGTGGTGGTCGACGATGCCGCGCAGGGCATCACCGAGGTCGTCCGTGGCGCCGACTTGCTCGCCTCGACGCCACGGCAGATCCTGCTGCAACGCGCCCTGGGCTTGCCGACGCCGGCCTATGCGCATCTGCCGTTGGTGCTCGATGCGCAGGGACGCAAGCTGTCCAAAACCGATGCCGCGCGACCGGTCGATCCGGGCGATCCGCTGCCGGCATTGCGCCACGCGCTGGCATGGCTCGGTCAGGACGTTCGCGCCACGACCGGCGCGGCCAACGCCCAGACCGCCTTGCAGCGGGCGCTGGCCGTGTTCGACCCGGGTCGCATCCCGTCCGGCGGTGCGCCGGCGGCGGTCGGCGACAACGGGTAAAATGCACAGTTCGCACGTTTCCCCACCCATCGCACGGAGTATCCCCATGAGCGCACGCAACGCACTGGTCACCGGCGGCACCGGCGGCATCGGCACGGCCATCGTCGAAAAGCTGGCCAGTCTCGGCCACCGCGTCGTCACCAATTATCGCGACGAGGCCAAGGCCAAGGCGTGGCAGGCGAAGATGAAGGACAAGGGTTTCGATGTGGCGATCGTGCCCGGCGACGTCGCCGATTTCGACAGCGCGGCTGCGATGGTCAAGGCCGCCGAAGCGGCGATCGGGCCGATCGACATCCTCGTCAACAACGCCGGCATCACCCGCGACGGCACGTTCCACAAGATGAGCCCGAAGCAGTGGCACGACGTGATCGCCACCAACCTCGACTCGTGCTTCAACGTCACCCGCCAGGTCATCGACGGCATGCGCGAGCGCAAGTGGGGCCGGATCATCCAGATCAGCTCGATCAACGGCCAGAAGGGTCAGTACGGTCAGGCCAACTACGCCGCCGCCAAGGCCGGCATGCACGGCTTCACCATCTCGCTGGCGCAGGAAAACGCCAAGTTCGGTGTCACCGTCAACACCGTTTCGCCCGGCTACATCGGCACCGACATGGTGATGGCGGTGCCCGAGGACGTGCGCGCCAAGATCACCGCGCAGATCCCGACCGGGCGCCTGGGCCGTCCCGACGAGATCGCCTATGCGGTCGCGTTCTTCCTGCCCGACGAAGCGGCGTGGATCACCGGCGCCAACCTGTCCGCCAACGGCGGCCATTACATGGGTTGGTAGAAGCAAGGCGCGCTGACGCGATGCGATGAATCGCATCGCGTGCGCCTTGCTTCCGGGGAGGCAGGATGCCGACCGGAGGTCGCGCCAGGGATGTGGCGTCATGCCGATCTCGGAAGCGTCAAGGATGACGGCTCGCGCAGGTCGGCGCCACGGCCATCGACCTGTCGCGAACGCCCGAACTTGCGCCATCCAGCCGTGATCTGCGCCTCACTTTCGCCACAGCATCGCCCCCACGCCGTCACGCGCTTGCATCGCCCTTCCTGCTGCGCCATGCTGCACCCGTTGCTGTGCAACATAAACACGGAACCGCCGCGATGGCCCAGGTCCGCATCATCAAGAAGTATCCGAACCGGCGTCTGTACGACACCGAGATCTCCAGCTACATCACGCTCGAAGACGTGCGCCAGTTGATCGTCGACAACGAGGCGTTCGAGGTGCGCGACGCCAAGACCGGCGACGACCTCACCCGCTCGGTGCTGCTGCAGATCATCTCCGAGCACGAGGACGACGGCCAGCCGATGCTGTCCACCGAGCTGCTCAGCCAGATCATCCGCTTCTATGGCGACTCGTTGCAGGGCTTCATGGGCAGCTATCTCGAGCGCAGCATGCAGATGTTCATCGAGCAGCAGCAGCAGTTCCGCAGCCAGCTCAACAGCCTGATCGGGCAGACGCCGTGGAGCATGCTCAACCAGCTCACCGAGCGCAACATGGACCTGTGGAAATCGTTCCAGCAGGGCCTGCTCGGCACCATGGGCAACGCCGCCGAGGTGCCCAAAGCGGGCGCCGGTCACAAGACGCGCACGCGCTGATTCATCCTTGCCGTCGGTGCATTGACGACGCCCCTTGGCGGGCGTAGTCTTCGGCCGATTTTGTGCGTCGCAGCACGATGCGGCGCGGTCCCGACTCGGAGGAATTCGCAAATGAAAAAGCGCGTAGCGCTCGTCACCGGCGGCATCGGCGGTCTGGGTACGGAAATCTGCAAACAACTGGCCAGCGACGGCAACACCGTCGTCGCCACCGATCTGGCGGCGCGCACCGAGCGTGTGCAGGCGTTCATCAAGGTCGTGGACGGTCTCGACATCCATTTCGTGCCCGGCGACGTCGGCGATTTCGAATCCTGCAAGGCGGTCGTGCGCCAGATCGAGGCCGAGCACGGCGCCATCGACATTCTTGTCAACGCCGCCGGCATCACCCGCGACACCACCTTGCGCAAGATGGAATGCGCACAATGGCGCGACGTGCTGCACATCAATCTCGACGGCGTGTTCAACATGTGCCGCAACGCGGTCGACGGCATGCTCGAGCGCGGCTACGGGCGCATCATCAACATCAGCTCGGTGAACGGCCAGACCGGGCAGTTCGGGCAGACCAATTATTCGGCGGCCAAGGCCGGCATGCACGGTTTCACGATGGCGATGGCGCGCGAGGTCGCACGCAAGGGCGTGACCGTGAATTCGATCTCGCCGGGCTACTGCGAGACCGCGATGGTGATGTCGATGTCCGCGGACGTGCGCAACAAGATCGTCGGCCAGGTGCCGGTGGGGCGGCTTGGCAAGCCCTCGGAAATCGCCCGTACGGTCAGCTTTTTGGCCGCTGAAGAAGCGGGCTTCATCACCGGCGCCAACATTCCGGTCAACGGCGGATTGTTCATGAGTTCCTGACCCGCTTGTCGGGTCGAACTTCAGGCGGCATCCGACAGCGCCAGTGGTTGCGATCGCGCGATGGGCGGCGCGCCGAACCAGTGCAACGGCGTGGCCAGCGCCGCGACTTCGCCGAGGATCAACAGCGCCGGCGCGCGCACATTCTCGGCGTGGGCGCGTTCGGGCAGGTCGGCCAGTGTTCCGACGATCACTCGCTGCTGCGCGCGGGCGCCGTTCTCGACCAAGGCGAACGGGGTATCGGCGCTGCGGCCGTGCGCAAGCAGGCGTGCGCGCAGCCGTTCGAGCGCGCTCACGCCCATGTACACCGCCAGCGTCTGCCGCTCGGCCGCCAGTGCGCGCCAATCCAGCGTGTCGAGCGAATCCTTCGCGTGCGCGGTGACCAGCCGCAGCGACTGCGCATGCTCGCGATGGGTCAGCGGGATGCCGGCGTGGGCGGCGCAGGCCAGTGCGGCGGTGATGCCGGGCACGACTTCGCAGGCGATGCCGTGCGCGCGCAGGAACTCCAGCTCCTCGCCGCCGCGGCCGAACACGAACGGATCGCCGCCCTTGAGGCGCACCACGCGCCGGCCGGCGCGGGCGTGTTCGAGCAGGATGGCGTGGATGCGCGCCTGCGCATCGGCGCGGTCGCCGACGCGCTTGCCGACGTCGATCATCAACGCATCGCGGCGCGCCAGCGTCAGCACGTCGCCGATCAGGCGATCATGGACGATGACGTCGGCTTCGTTGAGCGCGCGCAGACCGCGCAAGGTCAGCAGGCCGGGATCGCCGGGGCCGGCACCGACGAGGATGACGCTGCCGGCGCGCGGCATCGGCGCGTCGTCGAGCGATGCCAGCAGATCTCGCTCGGCCGCAGCGAGCGATCCGCGCAGGCGCAGATTCGGCGCGATGCGATCGAGCAGGGCATCGAACCAGCGCCGACGCGCGCCGGTTTCCGGGATCGACGCGCGGATGCGCCGGCGATGCCGCGTCAGCAGTTCGGCCAGCGTGCCCAGCGATTCGTCGAGCAGCGATTCCAGCCGTTCGCGCAGCCGCCGCGCCAGCATCGGTGCGCCGCCGCCGCTGGAGATCGCCACCTGCACGTCGCCGCGTTCGACCACCGCCGGCAGCTGGATGCTGGACAGCTGCGCATCGTCGACGACATTGACGAGGATGCGGCGTTCGCCCGCAGCGTGCGCGACCGCGCGATTGACCACGTCATCGTCGGTGGCGGCGATCGCGAGCCAGGCATCGTCGAGCAGCGCCGCTCGAAATCCTTCGGCGCGATGGGCGACGCGCCGCGTGTCGACGAGGGCGCGCACATCCCGATGCAGATCGGGCGCGACCACCCGCACCCGCGCGCCGGCGGCGAGCAGTCGCTCGATCTTGCGTGCAGCGATGGCGCCGCCACCGACCACCACCACGGCGCGACCGCGCAGGTCGACGAACAGCGGAAACAGGCGAGCGTTCATGGTGGCAGTTCGCGGTGGATGGACGCTCGATGCTGGGAAGCGATCCTCGCGCTGGCAAGGTCGCGTCGGGCATGGCCTCATGCCGCGCCGGAATCAGCACGCGGCGGCGATCGCTGGACGCCGCCACTCGCCTGCGTTAGTGTCGATCCGCGGCTCGCATTGCGGGCCGCCATCGCCTCCTTCGCCGCCCGGTCATCTCATGTCCATTCGTCGATTTACGGAATGTTGTCGCATGTGCGCGTGATGTTCACGACGCCTGCCCACGACTTTTCCGGAACCGACCCGATGACCCTGACCCAGCTGCGTTACCTCGTTGCCATTGCCGATTCGCGCCTGAACATCACTCAGGCCGCCGAACGCGTGCACGCCACCCAACCCGGCCTGTCCAAGCAGCTCAAGCAACTGGAGGACGAACTGGGTTTCCAGTTGTTCGCGCGCAAGGGCCGCAGTCTGGAGGCGATCACGCCGGCCGGCCGGCAGGTGCTGGTGCACGCGCGCCGCATCCTCGAAGAAGCCGGCAACATCCGCATCTACGCCGCCAACGAGCGCGGTGAGCACGAAGGCCGGCTGGTGCTGGCGACCACCCACACGCAGGCGCGGCACGTTCTGCCGGATGCGATCGCGAAGGTCAAGCGCGCCTTCCCGCGAGTGAGCGTGCATCTGCAACCACTGGCCGATGGCGAAGTGCTCGACCATCTGGCGCGTGGCGAAGCCGATTTCGCCGTCATCAGCACCTCCGGCGCGACGCCGACCGCCGGCTTGCCGGTGCCGCTGTACCGTTGGCGGCGCGTCGTGCTGGTGCCGCGTGCGCATCCACTGGCGCAGCGCGGCGGCGCACCGAGCATCGCCGAACTGGCGGCGCAGCCGCTGGTGAGTTACGAGTCCTCCATCCGTGCCGATTCGTCGTTGCAGCAAGCCTTCACGGCTGCCGGCCACGCCGCGCGTTTTGCGATGACCGCGCGCGACGCCGACCTGATCAAGACCTATGTCCGCGCCGGCCTCGGTGTGGGCGTGCTGGCGCAGATGGCGATCGACGAGCATGCCGATGCCGATCTGGTTGCGCTGCCGGCACCGGCCCTGCCCGAGTGCGTGACATGGGCCGTGCTGCCGCGTGCCCGCGTGCTGCGCGATTACGCACTGGAATTGCTGACGACGCTGGCGCCGCAGATCGACCACCACGACGTGCGCCGCGTACTGGCCGGCAATGCCGAAGCCAACTGGCCCCAGCCGCCGGCGTGGAGTGGCACGTCGTAGAACGTCACGTCGTAGCGTGCGTGGTGATGCGGTGCCGTCACGCTCCCTGCCTGGCGCGAAGTGCAGGGTAGGGTCGGGGAGTGCGCAAGACGTAGCCTGGGTGAAATTCGAGGTGCGGTGGATTCCCGGATTGCATACGGGCTGCGGCGCCGAATCCCGCGCACGCCACTCATCCCTCACGCCGCCCTCCCTGCCTCATCATCGAAATGCAATCCGCACTCGCGGCGCAGGCCGAAGTGGCGCAGGTCTTCTTCGCGCAGGCCCGGTTCCCAGCGCCGCGTGCTGTGCACGTCGCCTATGCTGACATAACCCTCGTGCCACAGTGGGTGATAAGGCAAGTCGTGTTGACGCAGGTAGGTGTGCACGTCGCGATCGCTCCAATCGGCCAGTGGATGCAGTTTCCAGCGGCCGTTGCGTAGTTCGAGAAAGTCGATGTCGCGGCGGGTGGTGGACTGGCTGCGGCGCAGGCCGGCGATCCAGGTGCTCACGCACAATTCCGCCAGTGCGCGGCGCATCGGGTCGACCTTGTGCACGCGGTTGTAAGCGGCGATGGCCTCGCGACCGCCGTCGCGCAAGCGTTGCACGCGCGCCTGCGGCCACGCTTCATGCGGATTCGGATGATGGATGCGCAGATTCAATTGCAGGCGTTGGCGCAATTGCTCGGCGAAGAGATGTGTTTGCGCGAACAAATGGCCGGTGTCGATCAGGATCACCGGGATGTCGGGCTTGAGCCGGGTTGCCAGATGCAGCGACACCGCCGCCTGCGCGCCGAAACTCGACGACAGCGCATGCGTCCCGGCGAGCGCGTCCAGCGCCCACGCCACGCGTTGTTCGGCGCTGCGCCCGGCCAGCCAGCGGTTGATGTCGGCCAGCAGGCGCGGCGATTCGGCGATGGCAACGGGGTCGGGCAGGGCGTTCATGCCAGCACCGCCAATGCAATCGACGGACGCAGCGATGCCGGCGGCGTGACGATGCCGACGCGGACGAGAAAATCGCCGAAGCGTTCGTCGTGGATGCGTTCTACGGCCCAACGCGCGAACAACGGTTCGAGCGTGGCGATAATCTGCGCTTCATCGAGATTTTCGCGATGCAGTACGTTCAGGCGCTGGCCGCGATGGTCGGCACCGAGCATCAGGTTGTAGCGACCGGGTGCCTTGCCGATCAAGGCGATCTCGCCCAGATACGGGCGCGGGCAGCCATTCGGGCAGCCGCTGATGCGCAGGTGCAGCGGCGCATCGCGCAGGCCGTGGCGGGTGAGCAGGGCTTCGATCCTGGCGACGAAATCGGGCAGATAGCGCTCGGCTTCGGCCATCGCCAGGCCGCAGGTCGGCAGCGCCACGCAGGCCAGCGCGGCCAGGCCGATGCGGCTGCTGCGGCGATAGCCGTCGAGGCCGTGGCGGGCGAGCAGGGCATCGATCGCGGCGCGGTCGCCGTCGGCGATGCCGGCGATGGCGAGGTTCTGGTTGGCGGTCAGGCGGAAGTGGGGCGAACCGTCTCGCTTCGTATCGCGCAAGAATTCGGCGATTGCACGTAGCCCGGCTTGCGGGGCTGCTGTCGAAGAGCGTGGTTCGACAGGCTCACCACGAACGGAATCACTGACAGGCTCACCACGAACGGGTTGGTGTGGGCGGGATGGGTGTGGTTCGACAGGCTCACCACGAACGGAATCTTCGACAGGCTCACCACGAACGGAATCTTCGACAGGCTCACCACGAACGGAATCTTCGACAGGCTCACCACGAACGGATGGTTCGACAGGCTCACCATGAACGGCCTGCGAGAGCGCGTCGGGCTGGTCGCGGATGCGGCCGGCGACGATACGCAAGGTCAGTTGCCAGCGACCGTCGTCCTGATTTTGAATCCAGCCGAAACGATCGCCGTTGTGATCGAAGACGAAACCGCGCGGTGGTGCGAGCGTGAAACCGGCGCGCCGTTCGACCTCGGCCTTGAACCACGCCAGGCCGCGGTCGTCGATGGTGTACTTCAGGCGCGCGTGCTTGCGTGCGCTGCGATCGCCGAAGTCGCGCTGTGCGGTGATCGCCGCCACTGCCAGCGGGTGCACCTGCGCCGGGGTGACGAAAGCGAACACCTCGCCCAGACGCGGATACGTCTGCGCATCGCCATGGGTGGCACCCATGCCGCCGCCGGCGCAAACGTCGTAGCCAGCCAGTACGCCGTCGCCATCGAGTACCGCGACGAATCCGAGATCCTGCGCCAGCACGTCGACGTCGTTGCACGGCGGGATCGCGAAGCCGATCTTGAACTTGCGCGGCAGATACGCCTCGCCATACAGCGGCTCGTCTTCCTCACCGCTGTCGCTGCGCGCCGGCGCGTCGAGCCAGGTCTCGTGCCACGCTCGCGTTTTCGGCAGCAATTGCGCTGCCAACGTCGAGGCCTGCGTTTGTACCTGTGCCTGCACGCGCGATGGCGCCGGATGCGCGGCTGCAACGACGTTGCGATTGACGTCGCCGCAGGCGGCGATCGAATCCAGCCCGACGGCATCCAGCGCCCGCATCACCGCCGCCAGCGCGTGCTTGGGCACGCCGTGAAACTGGATCGTCTGGCGGGTGGTGATGCGCAGTCCGCGCTCGGCGAAGGTGTGCGCGATCGCATCCAGCGCCAGCCATTGCGTCGGCGTGAGCACGCCGCCGGGCGTGCGCGTGCGGATCATGAAGGCATAGGCCGGCTCGAGTTTCTGCAAGCGACGTTCGTCGCGCAGGTCGCGATCGTCCTGCTGATAACTGCCGTGAAACTTCAGCAGCACGCGATCATCCTCGCGCAGGCCGCCGGTGACGGCATCGCTCAGGCTCTCGCGCAGGCTGCCACGCAGGCGCGCGCTGGTCCGTTTGATTGCTTCGACGGAATGGCTGCTCATGTCAGTACACGTCCTTGCTGTAGCGTTGCTGGCGTTGAAGGTCGCGCAGGTGGTGTTCGGCCGATTCGGCGTCGTGGCCGGCGTGCGCGATCAGCGCGGCGACCAGCGCCGCATGCACGTCCCTGGCCATCGCCAGCGCGCCGCACACGTACAGATGCGCGCCGCCATCGAGCCATGCCAAAAGCTCGCGACCGTGTTCGCGCAGGCGGTGCTGGACATAGGTTTTCGCCCCGCCATGCACGCCATCGCGCGAAAAAGCGAGGTCGAGCCGATGCAGGTGGCCCTCCTTCAGGGCGCGCTGCCATTCGAGTTGATAGAGGAAGTCGCTGCGCGCGTGGGGGTTGCCGAACAACAGCCAGTGGCGGCCGCGCGCGCCGAGCGCGGCGCGTTCTTGCACGAAGCCGCGAAACGGCGCCACCCCGGTACCAGCGCCGATCATCACGATGTCACGGTCGCCGTTGCGTGGCAGGCGGAAGCGCTCGTTGCGCTCGATGAATACCGGGATGCGCGCGCCAGCGTCGCTCGTGGCGAGCAGGTGCGAGGCGGCGCCGTGGCGCGGTTGGCCGTCGTGTTCGTATTCGACATGGGCGACGGTCAGGTGCGCCTCGGCGCCGACTTCCTTCATGCTCGACGCCAGCGAGTACAAGCGTGGCGTCAGTGGCCGCAGCGCAGCGACCGGCGCCTGGGCATCCCACGATGCCGGATGCGCGCGCAGCAGGTCGATCACCTGCCATTGCGCGAGCGTTCGCGCCAGATCGTCGCGTCCTGCGTCGCCAAGCAGACGTTGCAAGCGGCGATCGCCGCTCCGCTGTGCCTGCGCGATCAGGAATGGGCGCGACAGCCGCGTCAGCTCGCGCCGTTGCGCCAGCCACTGCCGCAGCGGCTGGGTATGGCCATCGTGGTCGATCGATTCATCGCCATCCAGGTGCAACGTAGCCAGTATCGCCGCGACGCTTTCCGGGCTGTTCGTCGGCCACACGCCAAGCGCATCGCCGGGCTCGTAGTTCAGGCCGGAATCGCGCAGCGCCAATTCGAGATGGCGAACGTCCTTGCTGCTGCCTCGGCCGGTGATGCGCTGGTTGGCCAGCACCTCGGCATTGAACGGACGCTCGCGCGCATGTTCGCGGGTTGAAGTGGCGGTGGGGCGCAGCGGTGTGACCGTGGCCAGTGGCGCGCTCACCGTTGCCGGCCTGGGTGTGGCGGCAGCGTCCGGCGTTGCGGCGTGGGCGATGGCGGCAGCGATCCACGGCTGGGCGATGGCGTCGATGTCGACATCGGCATCGGCGCGCGGCAGCCAGCGGCTGGCGCCCAGTTCGGTCAGGCGCTCGTCGAGTCGGCGCGCGATTTCGCAGAACTTCGGATAGCTCGAATCGCCCAGCCCGAGCACGGCAAATTTCAGATCCGGCAGCTTTGGCGCGCGTTTGCCGAGCAGATGCTCGACGAAATCGCGGGCGTCATCGGGCGGATCGCCATCGCCTTGCGTGCTGATGACGATCAGCAGATGGCGCTCGTCCTCCAGTTCACGCAGCCGATAGGCATCGGCGCGCAGCAGGCGTGCCGACACGCCGGCATCATGCAGACGTTGCGCGAGTGCTTCGGCGATGCGCCTGCCATTGCCGGTCTGGCTGCCGTAGACGATCGTCGTTGCGCGCGATGCCGTCGCCGTCGCCGCATGTACCACCGCCAGCCCGGCCGCCGGTGCGTGTCGCTGCGCCAACCCGGCCAGATAGCCCGACGCCCACCACAGCGCCGGTGCATCGAGCTGGGTGCTCAGCTGGTCGAGCAGCGCGCCGGCTTGCTCCGGCAGCGGGCTGGTGGTGGGCAAGACAGCGGACATGGCGACGACCGACGGGTGAGTGTCGCGTCACCGTAGTGGCTGGGCGTTGCACGTGGAAACGACGAATCGGCATCGGCTCATGCCGGATGGTGCAGGGTGTGCCTGCGTCGTGGCGAAGGCGCGATGCGAGCAAGCATGGATGCGCGCGAGTTCGCGTCCGTGGTTCGACAGGCTCACCACGAACGGATTTCGCAGCGTGGTTCGACAGGCTCACCACGAACGGAGTCTTCGGCAGGCTCACCACGAACGGGAATCGTCGACAGGCTCGCCACGAACGGGTTTCGCAGCGTGGTTCGACAGGCTCACCACGAACGGGTTGGTGTGGGCGG
>JAFEFT010000009.1:116295-134828 GCA_018240435.1 Pseudomonadota bacterium | reverse complement strand
CAGGCTCACCACGAACGGAAGGTTCGACAGGCTCACCACGAAGGGGATCATCGACAGGCTCACCACGAACGGTTGGTGTGGGCAGGAAGGCGTGGTTCGACAGGCTCGCCACGAACGGAGTCTTCGACAGGCTCACCACGAACGGGCAGGGTGTGAGAGGGTGATGCGCGCGTTTCCGTTGGGGCTTGTTCGGTGCCCGCCCTCAGGTGGCGAGGCGGTGGGCCAGCACTTGCGCGAAGCGGTCGGCGGCGCCGGGATCGTGGTCGAGAAACACCGACGGCTCGGCCAGTTCCAGTTCCAGCACGCAGGGGCTGCCGTTGGCAGCGCGGATCAGGTCGACGCGCGCGTAGGCGAGCGGATAGTCGGTATCGACCAGCGACGGCAGCGCGGCGATGACGCGATCGGCCAGTTCGCGCTCGTCGGCACCGGGCGTGCGTGCGGTGATGTGTTCGGCGGCGAACAGGGCGCGGGTGGGATCGGCGTCGGCGTGCAGCAACGGGCCTTTGCGGATGGCGTGGCTGAATTGGCCATCGAAATACAGCAGGGCGGTTTCGCCCTCGGTGTCGACGCGATCCAGATAGGGCTGCAACAGCAAGCCGCGACCGGCGTCGAGCAATCGCACCAGGTGCTCGCGCATCGCTGCATGGGTGCCGCGTCGATGCCGGCGGGCGTCGCGCGAGCCGGCACCGATCACTGGCTTGATGACGAACTCGGCGGCCTGCGGATGCGCGGCGAGAACCTCATCGAGGATGGTGCCGGCATCGTCGCCGGGCAGGGCGAAATCGCTGGGCACGATCGGGATGCCGAGTGCTTCGAGTTGCGCGAGATAGCGTTTGTCGACGTTCCAGCGCACCACTTCGAGCGGATTGAGCAGTGTCGCGATGTTCGCCACTGTCTCGCACCAGTGGCTGAACTCGGAAAAGCGCGTGGTGTAGTCCCACGGCGAGCGCAGCAGTACCAGATCAAAGCGCGCCCAGGCCACGGTGGGATCGTCCCAGGCGCGCACCTGCGCGTCGATGCCGAGCGCGTGCAGGGCGCGCAGCAGCGCCGGCATGTCCTCGTCGAGGGCGTGCGCGGCGATGGCGGTGACGAGGGCGATGCGCGGCATGGGTCGTTCACAGGTTCTGGTAGTTGGGCCCGCTGCCGCCCTCGGGTGTGACCCAGTTGATGTTTTCGTACGGGTCCTTGATGTCGCAGGTCTTGCAGTGGACGCAGTTGGCGGCGTTGATCTGCAAGCGCTTGCCGTTGGCATCTTCGACCATCTCGTACACGCTGGCCGGACAAAAGCGCGTGCACGGGTTGGCGTATTCGCGTGCGCAGCGATCGATGCACAGGTTGGTGTCGGCCACGTGCAGGTGCACCGGCTGGTCTTCGTCGTGCGCGGTGGCGGCGAAGAACACGCCGGCGAGGCGATCACGCGGTGGCAGCGTGCGCGCGACGTACTCGCGGCGCGGGCGTTCATGCTGGCCGATCCGATCCAGGCTGGCCCAGTCGGGCTTGCCCTTGAGCGTCCACGGGCTGTGTCCGGCGGTCACGGTTTCCCAGCCGGCGTTGAGCAGGCCGAACCATTTGCCCTTCTTGAAGCCGCCCTTGATGTTGCGGACTTTCTTCAATTCCGCCATCGCCGGTGACGCGCGCAGCGTGGCGTCGAAGCCAACCGAAGATAAAGTCAGCGCAGCGTGCTCAGCAGCGAGAACACCCGATCTTATCGCCTGATGCACGCCCTTGATCTTGGGCACGTTGAGCAGGCCGGCGGTGTCGCCGATCAGCAGCGCGCCGGGCATTTCCACTTTCGGCAGTGCCTGGTATCCGCCGGTGACGATCGCACGTGCGCCGGCCGAGAGGATGCTGCCGCCATCGAGCATGGGTGCCACGCTCGGGTGGTGCTTGAACTGCTGGAAGGCCTCCCACGGCTCGAACATCGGATCGTGGTAATCGAGCCCGCAGACGAAACCCAGCGCGATGCGATCCTGGTCGAGGTGATACATGAAGCTGCCGCCGTAGGTGGCGTTGTCCAGCGGCCAGCCCAGCGTGTGCACGATCTTGCCGGCCTGCGCGATGCCCGGCTTGACCTGCCACAGTTCCTTGATGCCGATCGAATAACTTTGCGGCTGGCTGTCGGCGTCGAGTTGGAAACGTTTGATGAGTTGCTTGGTCAGGCTGCCGCGCGCGCCTTCGGCGAGCACGGTGAGTTTGGCGTGGATGTCGATGCCCTGGGTGTAGCCGGGCTTGTGGCTGCCATCTTTGGCCACGCCCATGTCGCCGATGCGCACGCCGTAGACCTTGCCGGTGTCGTCGATCAGGGTGTCGGCGGCGGCGAAGCCGGGGTAGATCTCCACGCCCAGCGCCTCGGCCTGCGGCGCCAGCCAGGCGCACAGCGCGCCGAGGCTGACGATGAAATTGCCGTGGTTGTGCATCTGCGGCGGGGTCGGCAGCTTCGTCCGCCCGGTTTTGGACAGCATCCAGAATTCGTCGTGGGTGGCCGGCACGCAGATCGGTGGCGGATGATCGCGCCAGCCGGGCAGCAGTTCGTCGAGCGGGCCGGGTTCGATGACGGCGCCGGAGAGGATCTGCGCGCCGACCGCCGAGGCTTTCTCGATCACGCACACCGACAGTTCGGGCTTGACCTGCTTGAGACGGATGGCGAATGCCAGCCCGGCCGGGCCGGCGCCGACGGCGACCACGTCGTATTCCATGACATCGCGCGGGGTCTCGCTCATCGCCGTCTCCTGATTCAAGCCGCGAATTATTGGGCCTGCGGCCGCATGCGGCAAATCGCCGCCTCGTGCGATCATGCGCCGGTATCATCGATCGCGGCGGGAGCTGGCATGGCAGGATGCGGGGATTCGACACTGGAGAGCCTGCGGCACGCGCCGCTGACCTGCGTCTTGCACGCGCTGGCGCTGGGGCGAACGACCAGCACCGCGCTGACGCAGGCGTGTCTGGACGCGATCGGCCGCGATCGCGCGCTCAATGCGTGGACGTGGATCGACGCCGAGGGCGCGCTGGGCGCCGCCCGTGCCTCCGATGCGCGGCGGGCGCAAGGGCAGCCGCTGGGTCGGCTCGATGGCGTGCCGCTGGCGATCAAGGACAACGTCGATGTCGCGGCCATGCCCACCAGTCTCGGCCTGGGTGCACGCGAGGTGGCGCCGGCACCGCGCGATGCGGTGATCGTCGATCGCCTGCGCGGCGCCGGTGCGGTGCTGCTGGGCAAGACCAATTGCGACGAGGCGGTGCTGGGCACGGTCGGGCGCAATCCGACGTTCGGCGATGTCGGAAATCCGGTGCATTCGGGTCGCGCCGCCGGCGGCTCTTCGGCCGGCTCGGCGGCGGCCGTCGCCGCCGGCCACGCCATCGCCGCGATCGGCACCGACACCATGGGTTCGGTGCGCATTCCGGCGGCGTTCTGCGGCCTGGTCGGGCTCAAGCCCACGTTCGGTGAATTCTCGATCGTCGGCGTTGCGCCGGCGCTGCGCCGTGCCGATGCGGTCGGCTTGATCGTGCGTGCGGTAGAGGACGCCGGCCTGCTGTTGCCGTTGCTGGCCGGGCCCGATGGACTGCAAGGCAACGCCTGGCAACTGCACCTGCCATTTGCGCCGCCGGACTGGGCGCCGGGGCAACTGCGGGCTGGCGTGGTCGGCGATCTGGCCGAACTGGGCGCCGAGCCGTCGGTGGTCGCCGCGTTCTCGGCGGCGATGGCGCTGGCCTCGCCGGCATTCGGCGCGGTGCAGCCGGTCGCGCTGGATCTGGCGCCGTTGCAGGTCGCGCAAACCCGCCGCGCCGCCTTGCTGCTGATGGAAGCCGAGATCCTCGCCGCGCACGGCGACGAGGTCGCGCACGGATCGCCGCGCTTGCGCGGCCTGCTCGACTACGCGCGGCGCAAGACGGCGGTGGACTACGCCCGCGCCGATCGCCTGCTCGACCTGCACGTCACCCGCATTCGCCGCCTGTTCGAGCGCATCGACGTGCTGCTGCTGCCGACCGTGCCGACACGGCCGCCGCTGCTGGGCACCGACGAGCCGGCAAACCTGGCCGACTTCACCGCGCTGGCCAGCCTCGCCGGCTGCCCGGCGCTGAGCCTGCCGCTGCCCGGCGGCATCGGCCTGCAACTGGTCGGCGCGCCGCGCAGCGATCTGCGATTGCTCGAACTGGGCGAGATCTTGCAGGCGATGATCGACGCGCCGGCGGAGTGACGGCGGGGCGCGGCGATGCAATGGCAGCGCATCGATCTTCGCGATGGCGGGCTGCGCCATGCGTCGCAATGGCTCGCTCGCGACCCCGCCGATGCCTTGTTCGCCGCGCTGCAAACCGACATCGCCTGGGAACGCCACCGCATTGTTCTGTTTGGCCGCGAAGTGGAATCACCGCGGCTGTCGTGCTGGATCGGCGATCCCGACGCGAGCTACACCTACTCGCGCACGCGCTTTGCGCCGCGACCGTGGCCGGCGGTGTTGCACCCGCTCCGTGCGCGCCTGCAGGAAACGTTGGGCGTGGATTTCAATGGCGTGCTGGCCAACCTGTATCGCGACGGCAGCGATGGCATGGGCTGGCACGCCGACGACGAGCCGCAGATCGATGCCAGCGCGCCGATCGCCTCGCTGAGCCTGGGCGCGGCGCGTCGCTTCGTGCTGCGCCGGCGCGACGATCATGCACAGCGACAGGCGATCGAACTCGGCCACGGCAGCTTGCTGGTGATGGCCGCCGGCATGCAGCAGCACTGGCAGCACGCGCTGCCGAAAACCGCGCGTGCGATCGGGCCACGCATCAACCTGACTTTTCGCCGGATCGTGCCGGCCGGCGACGATTGAATCGCCGCGCGCCGCCGATCAGCGCTTGCGCGCGCGCTCGGCGTCGGCGCGCGCCTGATTGCCTTGGGTGAGCGTCCAGCCGACCAGGTCGTGCAGCAGGTTTCCCAACGCCGCATCGAAGGCCTGGGCGACGGCATGCGCGTCGGTCGCCGCTGCCGCCTGCGTCTGCGTGAACACGCGGCTGGCCACCACCCGCGAGCTGGCGAAGTCGACCAGTTTCACGCTGATCGTCAGCACGATCTCCGGCGGGCCGGCTGGGGTGCGGTAGACGGCCTGGTAGTCGCGCAGATCGGACTGCAGCAGGAAATCGGTGCGCAGGCCGTTGCCCTGCCGGCTGACTGCGGCGATGCGGTTGGAATCCTCGAACGCGGCGATCATCGCCTGTTGCACGATCTCGGGCGTCGAATCACTCCACGCCACGCCCTTGTAGACCTCGATCCGGCCCGGTGTCGGAACCACCGCCAGGCGCGCGGTTTCGATCATGTCGTTGCCACGCGGGCGCACCACGGCCAGCTGCCAGTTCGCCTGCGGCCACGCCGGGTCGGGCGTCACATGTACCTGCGGCTGCAAGATCTCCATCGGCTGGGCTTTCGGCAGGATGCCGCCGCAGGCGGACAAGCCAAGTGCCGCGAACAGCGCGAGGGCGGTAACGAGAGGGCGTCGGCGAAGGCTCATTTGGGCTGGAACTCCACGGGTTTGTCGCGGCCGAGCAGGTAACCGGCGGGATTTTGCTGCAACTTGTCGACGAGGCGGTCGATCTGGCGCAGTACCTGCCGCGTTTGTGCCAGAGTCGGGCCGAGCTGCGCCAGGCCCTGGTTGGTGAAGCCATCCAGTGCAGCGCGATTGGAGGCGAGGTAATCGTCGGCGTTGCGGGTGAGCGAGTCGAGCTGGGCCATGGTGCGCTCGAGGTGATCCATGACCGCCGGCAGCTTGCCGCCGACCTGGCCATTGATCGTGCCCATGGTCTTCTGCGCGTCGGCGAGAACGAGGTTGAGCCGATCGACGGTTTCGTGCGCGTTCTTGAGAATGGCGGCGATGTCGGCTTTCTGCGCCGCGATCGAATCGGTGAGCTGCTGGATGTTGTCCAGCGAGCGCGAGATGCGCTTGACGTTGGCGTCGCTGAGCAGCTGGTCGGCGTGGTCGAGCACGTTCGACAAGGTGACGGCGATGCCCTCGGAGGAGTTGAGCAGCTTCTCGAACGCGGTTTCGCTGGCGTACATCAGCGGCACCTTGTCCTGGTCTTGTTCGGCCAGCAACCGCGCGCCGGGCGAGCCGCCGGAGAACTGGATGAAGGCCACGCCGGTGGCCAGGCTTTGCAACGCCAGTTGCACCTTGGTATCGGTCTTGATCGGCGTCGTCGCCTTGACCCGCACGCGGGCGATCACCCGGCGCGGGTCGTTCGGCGCCAGCCGCAAGTCGCGCACGTTGCCGACCTCGATGCCGTTGTATTGCACCACGCCGCCGACCGACAGTCCGGTCACCGCCTCGTTCTCGTTGAACTCGATGTCGTAGTCGCGGAACGAGCCTTGCGATGCGTACTTGGACGCCCACAGGATGAACAGCAGGATCGCCGCGATCAGCGCCAGCGTGAAGGCGCCGATGAGGACGTGATTGGCCTTGGTCTCCACTTCAGTGCTCCTTGCCGACGCCGCGGTGGCGGACGTTGCGGGTGTTGCTCGATACGTTGGCGATGAGGGTCATGGCGCCTTGCTCGTGCGCTGTGCGGCGCGCCCGCGCGGGCCGTGGAAGTATTCCTGCACCCACGGGTGATCGAACTGCTCGACCTGCTGGATCGGCGCGTTGATCAGCACGCGCTTGTCGGCGAGCACGGCGATGCGGTTGCAGATCGCGTACAGGGTGTCGAGGTCGTGGGTGATCAGGAACACGGTGAAGCCCAATGCCTGCTGCAAGGTGAGGATGAGCTGGTCGAAGGCGGCGGCGCCGATCGGATCGAGGCCGGCAGTCGGCTCGTCGAGGAACAGCAGATCCGGATCGAGCGCCAGCGCCCGCGCCAGCCCGGCGCGCTTGCGCATGCCGCCGGACAGCTGCGAGGGAAACTTGTCGCCGGCATCGTCGGGCAGGCCGGCCAGGCGAATCTTCAGCCGCACCAATTGCTCGCGCAGCTCCTCGTCGATCTGCTTGTAGTGTTCCTTGAGCGGCACGGCGACGTTTTCGGCCACGGTCAGCGAGGAAAACAGGGCGCCGTCCTGATACAGCACGCCGCTGTCGAGCTCGATCCGGCGATGCGAGGCTTCGTCCTCGTTCAGCGCATCGACGCCGAACACGCGGATCGAGCCCGCCTTCGGCCGATTGATGCCCAGAATGGTGCGCATCAGCACCGACTTGCCGGTGCCCGAACCGCCGACCACGCCGAGAATCTCGCCACGACGCACGGTCAGGTCGAGGTCGCGGTGCACCACCTGTTCGCCGAACTGGTTGAGCAGGCCGCGCACCACGATCGCCGGCGCATCGTCGGAACCGACCTCGGGACGATTGCCGGGAGTGTCGTTGACGAACGGCGCCGCGAAACGCGGCGGGTGGGCTTCCGCCAGCGGCGTGTCCTCGATGCGGCGCTCGCCGCCCGTCGCCGGCAAGGCAGGGTCGATGCCCGGAACCCCGTTCAAAGATTGATCTCCATGAAGAACACCGCGGCAATGGCGTCGAGCACGATCACCAGCGAGATGCACTGCACCACCGCCGAGGTGGTGCGCTCGCCCACCGACTGCGCCGTGCCCTGAGTCTGGAAGCCTTCCAGACAGCCGATCAGCGAGATGATGGTGGCGAACATCGGCGCCTTGATGAGGCCGACCCAGAAATGGCGGATCTCGATGACCTGATTCAGCCGCGACCAGTACAGGTCCAGCGGAATGTCCAGCGCCAGCTTGCTGACCACGGCGCCGCCGGTGATGCCCATGCACATGGCGATGAAGGTCAGCAGCGGCAAGGTGATGAGCAGGGCGACCAGCCGCGGGATCACCAGCAGCTCGATCGGATCCAGGCCGAGGGTGCGGATGGCGTCGATCTCCTCGCGGTTCTGCATCGCACCGATCTGCGCGGTGAAGGCACTGGCGGTGCGGCCGGCGAGAATGATCGCGGTCAGCAGCACGCCGAACTCGCGCAAGAAGGCGTAGGACACCAGTTCGACGACGTAGATCTGCGCGCCGTAGGCCTGCAGCACGTTGGCGCCGAGGAACGCGAGCACCGCGCCGACCAGGAACGACAGCAAGATCACCAGCGGCACCGCGTCGAGGCCGACGATCTCCATGTGATGGATGGTCGGGGTGATGCGAAAGCGCGCCGGCTTCACGAACACCTTGGCGAAGGTCTTCAGGGTCAGGCCCATGAAGCCGATCAGGGCGATGATCTCGGTGATGCTGTCCTGCACCGAAAAGCCGAGGCGACCGAGGGCGGCGTAGATGCCCAATTCCTTCTTGCGCTGGCGGAGCGGCTGCGCGATCGCCGCATCGATGCGCGACATCAGCGCCTGCTGCGCCGGCGCCAGCGTGAGCGCGTCGCGATCCAGCCGCAGCCGATGCAGCAGCCGGTTGAGCAGCATCGCGCCGGCCGAATCCATGCGTTGCAGCCCGCTGGCGTCGATGTGGCGGGCGCTGCCGGCGCGGCGGACGAGGTCCTCGACTGCGGCGGCGTTCTCGATGACCCAAGCTCCGCCCGCGCGCAGCGTCTCGGGACGGTCGCTGGCGGTGGCCAGCGTGGGTCGATCGAATTCCGGTGCCCAGTTCATCCGCAGCTCATGTCCCCGTGACACGACAAGTGTAGCTTTCCGCCGCTGCTGCTGCCGCTGCCACCGGCGACCAGCGCAGGCAAGGCTTGCACGATCGGGCTTTCCCCGCCAGTGTGGCCGGCATGGACGCAACCACGCCCGACTCACACGCGCAAACCGGCCCGAACCGGTCAGCACCCGTGCCCGCCGAGGTTCCCTACGGCGAGCGGATCGCCTTCGTGGTGGAACTGGCCGGGCGCCTGCACAGCTACGGTACCACCGCGCAGCGGCTGGAAGGCGCGGTCAGTGCCGTCGCCCGCCGGTTGGGATTGCGCTGCCAGCCGTGGTCGAATCCGACCGGATTGATCCTTTCGTTCGCCGAGTCCGGCACATCCACGCCGTTGCACGACACCACCCAGGTGATCCGGCTCGAACCCGGCGGCGTCGAACTGGGCAAGCTGTGCCAGGCCGATGCGATCGCCGAGGACGTGATGGCCGGCCGCCGCGACATTGCCGACGGTGCCAGCGCCCTGCGCGCGCTCGATCGCCCCGGCGGCTGGAAAACGATGGCGCTGGAGGTGCTGTGTTTCGGCCTGTCGTCGGCGTCGGTGGCCGGGCTGCTGCGCAACAGCTGGGCCGACATCGCCGCCGCCGGGATGATCGGGCTGGTGGTCGGCCTGCTCTATGCCGCCGGCAGCGGCCGGCCGCGCCTGCTGGAAGCGCAGGAGGCACTGGTCGCCTTCGTCGCCACCTTGCTCACGGCGGCGATCGCCACCTTCGTCATTCCGCTGACCACCAAGACCGTGCTGATCGCGGCGATCATCGTGCTGATGCCGGGCATGACGCTGACCAATGCGGTATCGGAATTGTCCAGCCAACATCTGGTTTCGGGTACCGCCCGATTCGGCGGCGCGCTGGCGACTCTGATCAAACTTACCTTCGGCACCCTGGCGGCGATGCAACTGGTGCGCGTGCTCGGCTGGCATCCGCACGAAGCGGTCGAGCATCGCACCCGGCAATGGGTGGAATGGGCGGCGCTGCTGGCTTCGACGTACTCGTTCGCGGTGCTGTTTCGCGCCCGTTTGCGCGATTATCCGCTGGTGATGGCGGCGGCGGCGTTCGGTTATCTGGTGACGCGCTGGACCGGTTCGCGGCTGGGCAACGACGCCGGCGTGTTCTTCGGCTCGATGGCGGTCGCCGCCGCCAGCAACGCCTATGCCCGCTGGGCCAAGCGCCCGGGCGCCTTGATTCGGGTGCCGGGCATCATCCTGCTGGTTCCCGGCAGCGTCAGTTTCCGCAGCCTGACCTCGGTGCTCGAACGCGACTTGATGGTCGGTCTGAATACCGCGGCGGCGGTGATGTCGGTATTGGTGGCGCTGGTGGCCGGGGTATTGTTCGGCAATCTGCTGATTTCGACGCGGCGCAATCTGTGAATCGTGCTTGCCGTCGACGCGGCGGCCATGGCCGGCCGGGCGATGCCAGCCGGAAAAGAAAACGCCGGCACGAGGCCGGCGTTTTCACGGGCGAGGCGACGACTCACTGAATCGCGAAATCCTCGCGGGTTTTGCCGTTGGCCAGCTCGACGGCCATCCACTTTGGCGGTTTGCCGCGACCAGCCCAGGTTTGGTTCGGGTCGGCGGGGTTGCGGTACTTCGGAGCCACCTTGCTGGGGCCTTTTGCCTTGCGCGCAGCGCGCTTGACCGGCTTGGCTGCCGATTCGGCCTTGCCACCAGTGCCGAAAAGCTCGGCGATCGTATAACCACCCTTCTTGGCGATCGCCAGGATTTGCCGACGCACACCGGCCGCCGGCTTGCGCTTGTCGAGCTTCTTCTTGCGCTGACTGGCCAGCGAGATGAGTGATTTGAGTTCCTTCGCAGACAGCTTTTCGATATCGATCGACATGGTGGGGTTCTCTGGAATGAGGGTATGCGCAGCGGTATGGCCGGGCCGTGGAATAATACCCCGGATCGCGCGCTGATGAAAATGCGCCAACCTGATTCGCCCTGACTCCCAGCCAGGTACGATGGTCACGACGCGGCGCCGCACGGATCGAGCGCGTCATCCCCGCGAAGGCGGGAAGCGCCTCTCGACCGCCGAAGGCGGGTCATCCACGTCGATGACTGGCTTTCCCGAAAACCGTGGATCCCCGCCTTCGCGGGGGTGACGTGGCTGAGGATCAGGGATAGTCAGGTGCGCCAATCAACCGCCCGATTCGATGCCGCGCGCCGTTGCCGAAATATCAGGCGATTCCCAGGCGCGCGCGCAAAGCCGCCGCGTCGAGCGCGACGGCTTCGCTGTCGCGGCGGCCTCGATATTCGAACGTGCCAGCGTTCAGCCCGCGCTCGGAAACCACCACCCGGTGCGGAATGCCGATCAGTTCGATATCCGAGAACATCGGCCCCGGGCGCAGGCCGCGGTCGTCGAGCACGGTTTCGATGCCGGCGGCATTCAGTTGCTCGTACAGCGCTTGTGCGGCAGCCAGCACTTCCGGTGCGTTCTTCGGGTTGATGATGCACACCGCCACCTGCCACGGTGCCATCGGTTCGGGCCAGACGATGCCGTTGTCGTCGTGGTTTTGCTCGATGGCGGCGGCGACGATGCGAGTCACGCCGATGCCGTAGCAGCCCATGTACATCACCTGCGCCTTGCCGGCCTCGTCGAGCACCGTCGCATTCATCGCCTGCGCGTATTTCTGGCCGAGCTGGAACACATGGCCGACCTCGATGCCGCGCGCGATCGCCAGTTTGCCCGCACCGTCGGGTGAAGCATCGCCGGCGACGATATTGCGGATATCGGCGACGTGGTCGGGCTCGGGCAGATCGCGGCCCCAGTTGACGCCGGCCAGATGGAACCCGCTCTGATTGGCGCCGACCACGAAATCGGCCATCGCCGCCACTTCGCGGTCGGCGATCACGGTAATCGGGCGCGCCGGCGCGACCGGGCCGAGGAAACCCGGTTCGCTGCCGAGGTGCTCGCTGATTTCAGTTTCGTTGGCGAGCCGGTAGTCGCCCATTCCGGGCAGCTTGGCCAGTTTGATCTCGTTGACGGCATGATCGCCGCGCACCAGCGCGAGCACGAAACCCTGGGCGCCGATCACCGCCACCGACTTGACCGTGCGCGCCAGTTCGATGGCAAGCAACGCCGCCACCTCCTCGCAGGTTTTCTGGGTCGGCGTGGCGACCTTGCGCATGGTTTCGCTTGCCGGCGGACGCGGGCCGGGCGCGGCGGCCTGCGCCATTTCCAGATTGGCGGCGTAATCGGAGCCATCGGAAAACGCCAGCGCATCCTCGCCGGAATCGGCCAGCACGTGGAATTCCTGCGAGGCATCGCCGCCGATCGCGCCCGAATCGGCGCGCACCGCGCGGAATTCCAAACCCAGGCGCGTGAAGATGCGGGTATAGGCCGCGTGCATGTTGCGGTATTCGCGCTCCATGTCCTCCGGTGTGAGGTGGAACGAATACGCATCTTTCATCAGAAACTCGCGCGCGCGCATGGCACCGAAGCGCGGCCGGATTTCATCGCGAAACTTGCTGTGGATCTGGTAGAAATTGACCGGCAGCTGCTTGTAGGAGCGCAGTTCGTTGCGGGCAAAATCGGTGACCACCTCTTCTGCCGTCGGCGCATAACAATACTGCGCTTGCTTGCGATCGACGATCTTGAGCAATTGCGGCCCGAACTTGTCCCAGCGCCCGGTTTCCTCCCACAGCTCGCGCGGCTGCACGGTGGGCATCTGCATTTCCAGCGCGCCGGCGCGATCCATTTCCTCGCGCACGACCGCCTCGACCTTGCGCATCACCTTCAATCCCAACGGTGACCATGTATACAGCCCGGCGCCGAGCTTGCGCAGCATGCCGGCGCGCAGCATCAACTGATGGCTGACGATTTCGGCATCGGCGGGGGTTTCGCGGCTGGTATGGAGGTGGAATCGGGAAAGGCGCATGGTTGACAGTCGATTCGGGAAAGACGAGCGCGCGGGGCGACAGGCGCGCGACGTGCAGTCAGGGCTCCTTCCCCGCGGGCGGGGAAGGCATGGATTGCGGCGCGGTGCGATCGCGGCGGCTTGCGCACGGTGCCATCGCCGTCCAGCGACGCCAGAGAACCACCGCGACCACCCGGCCCGTCGATTCTCCGCAGGATTCAGCGCGCGCGCATCACGGCCCGGCACGTTTGCCGCAACCGGTGCTGGCACTGCCCGATCGCGACCGATGCGGTCGGCCGCGATCCCGTTTCCGGCAGGCGTAAAGCTAAGGCGGCGTTCACCGCCGCCGCCGTGCTATTGCGCGCAGTACAGCTCGACCTGCTTGTTGGCATCACGCAGGGCCTGGTCATGCTGCGCGGCGTTGAGCGCCACCGGCTTGCCGTCGCCATTGATGTCGGCGGTGACCTTGGCATGCTGGTTGAGCGTGGTGACGTTGGCGCGGGCCTGGGTGCACAGTTGTGCCCGCTGCTGTTGCGCCGGCGTCTGCCCGGCCGCGGGCTTGGTCGAGGCGGTCGCGCCATCGTGCTTGTCGGATGCCGCCGAGGCGGCGCCGGGCCCGTTGGCCCAGGCATCGCTGGCGCCGTTGATGGTGTCGTATTTCTTGACGCCGTCGGGCGGTTGTTGCGAATAATGGGACTGGCCGTTGGCATCCTTCCATTTGTAGACGGTACCGGCCACGACGGCGCTGCCGACGAGAAGTCCGGTCGCCAGCAGCAGGCCGATGAGTGCCCGCGACGGGGCAGGGCGGTGGTGACGCATGTGCAACCTCCGGATGGACGGGTCGGGTAACGTGGCAATGGGCGGACGCACGGGGCTCCGGCTACACTCTAGCGCAATCACGGCTGCAATCGAATCTGCCCACCATGGATGACGCCCCCCGGCCGGCTCCCCGTTCGCGTGGAATCTACCTGCTCCCGAACCTGCTGACTACCGGCGGGATGTTTTCGGGCTTCTACGCCATCGTCGCGGCGGCCAGCGGCCATTTCGAGATCGCCTGCATCGCCGTGTTCGTGGCCGCGCTGTTCGATGGTGTCGATGGCCGCATCGCCCGTCTGACCGGCACCAGCAGCGAGTTCGGCGTGCAATACGATTCACTCGCCGATCTGGTGAGTTTCGGCATGGCGCCGGCGCTGGTGATGTATCACTGGGCGCTGTCCACGCTCAAGCTCGATGGCGTGGCGCTGGGCAAGGCTGGCTGGTCGGCCGCGTTTCTTTATGCCGCCTGCGCGGCCTTGCGCCTGGCGCGCTTCAATACCCAGGTGGGCGTGGTCGACAAGCGCTGGTTCATCGGCCTGGCCAGTCCCGCGGCGGCGGCGGTGGTGGTTTCCTTCGTCTGGACCATGGACCATCTGGGCTACAGCGGCGAGCAATTGCGCTACGGCGCGCTGGCGGTGACGGTGTGCGCCGGCTTGTTGATGGTCAGCCGCCTGCGCTACACCAGCTTCAAGGGCGGTCGCAGCAATCCCTCGCCGCCGAGCGAGCGGGTGCCGTTCGTGCTGTTGCTGGTGGTGGTGC
Organism: Pseudomonadota bacterium; assembly: GCA_018240435.1. Taxonomy (GTDB): domain Bacteria; phylum Pseudomonadota; class Gammaproteobacteria; order Xanthomonadales; family Xanthomonadaceae; genus SZAS-103. The sequence goes on along the minus strand of JAFEFT010000009.1, from coordinate 120,805 downwards.
TGATCATCGTCGCGGTCAGCATCTATCCATCGCTGGTGCTGTTGGCCGGATCGTGGCTGTATGCGTTGTCCGGGCCGTTGCTGTGGGTGTGGAACAAGCTGCGGCGCAGGCCTCCGGTCAACCCGGCGGCGTTGCCGTGAGCGGGCAATGGTCGCCGGCGCAGCGGCGGCTGCTGGCCGCGCTGGGTTTCGCGGTTTACCAGCCGGTGCACGACACCGATGCGGTGGCGGGAGTCGAGTCGCTGGACGGCCCGCTCGGGCTGGCGCTGCTGCGCGCCGCCGGGGTCGAGGTGGGATCGCAGTTCGATGCCGATGGCTGGTGGTGCGCGCACCGGCTGCCGCCGTTGGCGACGTTGCGCGGTGATCCGGCCGCCAAGCGCGCCTTGTGGCCGCGCCTGCGCGCGTTGCGCGCCAGCGGCCGATGAGTGCCGCCGTGGCGCCATTGCCGCGCCTGCGTGCGCTGCATGCCTGCGACCTGCCGGCGTTGCTGAACATCGAGAACGCCGCCTACGAATTCCCGTGGAGCGAGGGCATCTTCCGCGATTGCCTCGCCGCCGGTTACGACTGCTGGGTGCTGGAAGACGGTGGTGAACTGCTCGGCTACGGGGTGCTCAGCGCTGCCGCCGGGGAGGCGCACATCCTCAACGTCTGCGTCGCACCGAGCCATCAGGGCCGTGGCCTGGGTCGCCTGCTGGTGCGGCGCCTGCTCGATCTGGCGCGCTGGCACCGCGCCACCCAGGTGTTTCTCGAGGTGCGACCGTCCAATCCCAACGCGATCGCGCTTTACCTCTCGGAAGGCTTCAACGAAATCGGCCAGCGCAAGGGCTATTACCCTGCGCGGGTGGGCCGTGAGGACGCGCTCGTGATGGCCGTCGAACTGGCGCCGCCGCGCTGACCGACCAAGGCCGGTTCGCGCCCGTCCGGTGGTTGTCGGATGCGCGCTGGCGATGGCGGGTGATCCCGCGCCGGCCGTCGAGGCTGGAAAGCCCGCAACCCCTCAGAAATTTCCGCTGCCCGAACTCGGCGGCGGCGAGCTGTCGTGCGGCGCGGCGGCGCTGATCGGCACCACTTCGAACTTCACGCCTTTCGGCGGCGGCTGTTGCGAATACTGCGAGACGCCCTGCGCATCCTTCCATTTGTAGACGACGTTTTCCGCCGGTGCCGGCGCGGCGGCCGTCGCGTGCGCGGGCATCGCGGGCGCAGCCGGAGCGGCTGGACTGGCGGCCGGGTTGCCGGCGGCCAGCGCCGTGCCGGCCAGTGTCATCCAGGCGGCGCCGATGAGGATCGGCAGTAGGCGAGTGGGGCGGGGATACGTGTTCATGCAAGCTCCGAGGCAAGGGGCAGCAGGGTGCAATCGGCGGCGTAACGATCTGCCGATTGTCCGCCGTGCGCAAGGGGGATGTGGATCACGCCGACGAAAGGCGTTGCTGTTGCGCTAGCAGGGCCTGCCGCTGCGCCGACCAGTCGGTCAGACGCTTGCGTTCTTGCTCGACCACCGCCGCCGGCGCGTTGGCAACGAAGGTTTCACTGGCGAGCTTGCCTTCGCATTTGCGGATCTCGCCTTCGATGCGGGCGATCTCCTTGCCCAGCCGCGTGCGCTCGGCAGCGAGGTCGATCAGCCCGGCCAGCGGCACCAGCAAGGTCAGTTCGCCGACCAGCGCCGCCGCGGCCGGCGGCGGATCGCCGTCGTCCGGCAGCCACGCGATCGCTTCGACGCGCGCGAGGAACTTCAGTTGCGCCGCGAACTGGTTGGCGCGCTGGCGATCACTGGCATCGCCACCGCGCAGATTCAGCGTGACCTGCTTCGCCGGCGCGACGTTGAGCTCGCTGCGGATGCGGCGCAGGGCGCTGACCACATCCTTGAGCCATTCGACATCGGCCTCGGCGCGGGCGTGCTCGCCGGCGAATTCGGCCACCTGCGGATACGGGCGCGCGCTGATGCTGGTCGCGGCAATGCCGAGCTTCGGCGCGACGTGCTGCCAGATTTCCTCGGTGACGAACGGGATCAGCGGATGCAGCAGGCGCAGCGTGGCTTCGAGCACGTACAGCAGGGTGTGGCGCGTCGAGTTCGCCGCATCCGGGTCCGCGCCTTGCAGCGCCGGTTTCGCAAGTTCCAGGAACCAGTCGCACAACGTGTTCCAGGTGAACTCGTAGAGCGCCTGCGACACCAGATCAAACCGATACGCAGCGAATTGCGTTTCGACTTCGGCGATGGTCTGCACGAGCTTGGCGAGGATCCAGCGCTCGGCGTCGGTGGCCGCTTCGCGGCGTGAATGGTGAATGGTGAATGGTGAATCGTCCAAGCCCGTGCCGGCTGGTGCGATCGGAGAAATCTGCTGTTGCGATTCACGATTACGGGCCGCATCAGCGGCCCGCCCTTCGGGCCGGCTTCGCCGTTCGCTCCGGCATCCTGCCTTCGCAGTCTCGATTGACGATTCACGGCTGTTCATCAACACGAACCGCGCCGCGTTCCACAGCTTGTTGCAGAAGTTCTTGTAGCCCTCGCAGCGGTTGAGATCGAACTTGATGTCGCGGCCGTGGCTGGCGAGCGAGGCGAAGGTGAAGCGCAGGGCGTCGGCACCGAACGCCGGGATGCCGTCGGGGTATTCCTTGCGCGTGGCTTTCTCGATCTTCTCGGCCATCTTCGGCTGCATCAGGCCGGAGGTGCGCTTGCCGACCAGATCATCCACGCCGATGCCGTCGATCAGGTCGATCGGGTCGAGCACGTTGCCCTTGGACTTGGACATCTTCTGCCCGTGCGCATCGCGCACCAGGCCGGTGATGTAGACCTCGCGGAACGGGATGCGGCCGGTGAGGTGGTCGGTCATGAAGATCATGCGCGCGACCCAGAAGAAGATGATGTCAAAGCCGGTGACCAGCACGTCGGACGGCACGAACTTGTCGAAGCCGCGCGCATCCATCGCCTGCGCCTCCGGCCAGCCCATCGTCGAGAACGGCCACAGCGCGGAGGAGAACCAGGTTTCCAGCACGTCGTTGTCCTGACGCAACCGAATGCCGGCCGCCGCCGCCATTTCCTTGGCCGTACGTGGTGGGGTAGTCGCAGATTCCGTTCGTGGTGAGTCGGACTGAGAATCCGTTCGTGGTGAGCCTGTCGAACCACGCTCTTCGCGCGACCCTGCCAGCCCTTCGACAAGCTCCGGGCGAACGGCCACGAGGGCTGCCAGACAAGCGGCTTCTTCATCGCGCCCAACGTAGATCTTTCCGGCTTCGTCATACCACGCCGGAATGCGATGCCCCCACCACAGTTGGCGGCTGATGCACCAATCCTGGATATTGCCCATCCAGTGGCGATAGGTACTGATCCAATTGCCGGGAACGAATTTCACCGCGCCCGGTTGGCCATCGACACCTTCGACGAGTTCCAGTCCGCGCCTGGCCAGCCCGTCCATCCTCACGAACCATTGGTCGGTGAGATACGGCTCGATGATCTGCCCGGTGCGATCGCCGCGCGGAACTTGCAGCTTGTGCTTCTTCGTCTCGACCAGCAGGCCGGCGGCTTCGAGTTCGGCGAGCACCGCCTTGCGTGCAGCAACGCGATCCATGCCGTGGAAACGCTCGGGCGCTTGGGCGTTGATCGCGGCGTCGGGCGTAAAAATGTTGATCAACGGCAGCCCATGCCGCTGCCCCACCGCGTAATCGTTGAAGTCGTGCGCCGGGGTGACCTTCACCACGCCGGTGCCGAACTCGCGATCGACGTAGGCGTCGGCGATGACGGGGATCTCGCGCTCGCACAGCGGCAGCCGCACGGTCTTGCCGATCAGGTGCGTGTAGCGCGTGTCCTCGGGATGCACCATCACCGCGACGTCGCCGAGCATGGTTTCCGGGCGCGTGGTCGCGACCACCAGCGAACCGCTGCCGTCGCTCAACGGATACGAAATCGACCACAGGAAGCCATCTTCTTCTTCGCTGACGACTTCCAGGTCGGAGATCGCCGTCTGCAGCACCGGATCCCAGTTCACCAGCCGCTGGCCGCGATAGATCAGGCCCTGCTCGTACAGGCGCACGAAGGCTTCGACCACAGCTTGCGACGGCATCGGATCCATCGTGAACACCTGCCGCGACCAGTCGCCGGAAGCGCCCATCCGGCGCATCTGGCGGGCGATGGTGTCGCCGGATTCCTGTTTCCATTCCCAGACTTTTTCGATGAACTTCTCCCGCCCCAGTTCGTCGCGCTTCAACCCCTCGCGACCGATGTTGCGCGCCACCACCATCTCGGTGGCGATGCCGGCGTGGTCGGTGCCGACCTGCCAGAGCGTGTCGCGGCCTTGCATGCGCTGGTAGCGGATCAACGCATCCATCAGCGTGTGCTGGAAAGCGTGTCCCATGTGCAACGTGCCGGTGACGTTCGGCGGCGGCAGCAGGATCGTGTACGGCGTGCCGCGGCCACTGGGCGCGAAACAGCCGCTGGTTTCCCAGTGCGAGTACCACTTCGTTTCGAAACTCTGCGGGTCGTAGCTTTTGTCCATGGGCGGGAATCGGGAATCGGGAAT
>JAFEFT010000009.1:0-116221 GCA_018240435.1 Pseudomonadota bacterium | reverse complement strand
GAATCGGGAATCGGGAATCGGGAGACGGGAGACGGGAGACGGGAGACGGGAGACGATGCGCCGGCTGCTCCTTATCCCTCCGGGAGAAGGTGCCCCGGCAGGGGCGGATGACGGGCGACCGATCGTGCAACCGCAAGACCCGCGAGCACCGTGGCGATCGCCGTCCGCCGACAGGCGACTGCCTACTGACCACCCTCTGTCCTCTGTCTTCTGAACTACATGTCGTGCTTGTTCACCTCGAAGCCGCGCGCCTTGTACTGCTTCCAGCGCTGGCGCAACGGCTCGCGCGCCGACTCGTCGGCGGGCACGACTTCCAGCACGCGTTCGCAGGCCAGCTCCACCGCGGCATCGCGCAGGTTGATCACCATCGCGCGGCCGGGGATGTCGCGGTCGGGCGTGGCGATCAGCACGGGGGTGATGTCGTCGTCCTCGTCCGTGCCGGCGATCTGGTGCGGGATGTAGGCGTCCGGGTCGAACGCCCACAGCGCATCGTCCAGCGCCTCGGCCTGTGCCATGTCGCGGGCCAGCACCAGCGTCGACGCCCCCGAGTCATGCGCGCGTCGCGCCAGCTCGCAGACCAGCCGCAGCGGGTCATCACGAAAGCGCGGTTTGGCGATCAGGTAGAAATCGGCACGGGGCACGGTAGAGCCGGGAATCGGGAATGGGGAATGGTGAATCGGAAAGGCAAAGAGCCGCAGACGCTGGCAGCTTGCAGGGATGTCGCGTGGAAGCCGGAGTGCGCTTCAACGATTCCCGATTGCCGATTCCCGATTCCCGGCCCTGTCGAGCAACCACTGGCACAGCAAGCCCACCGGCCGGCCGGTTGCCAGGCCCTTCTTGCCTTCACCCCAGGAGGTGCCGGCGATGTCCAGATGCGCCCAGCGCTGGCCCTCGGTGAATCGCGACAGGAAGCAGCCGGCGGTGATCGCGCCGGCGTACTTGCCGCCGATGTTGGCGACGTCGGCAAAGGCCGAGTCGAGCAGGCTCTGGTATTCGTCGTGCAATGGCAGTCGCCAGGCGCGGTCGTGAACGTGTTCGCCCGCAGCGGCCAGTTCGTCGGCCAGATCGTCGTGCTTGCTCATCAGACCGTGCGCGACCTTGCCCAGCGCCACCACGCAGGCGCCGGTCAGGGTGGCGACATCGACCAGCGCCTGCGGCTCGAAGCGCTGCGCGTAGGTGAGCGCGTCGCACAGGATCAGCCGGCCTTCGGCGTCGGTGTTGAGCACTTCGATGGTCTTGCCGGACATCGAGGTGAGCACGTCGCTGGGGCGGTAGGAGTCGGCGTCGGGCATGTTCTCCACCGCCGCGGCGATGCAGACCAGATTGATCGGCAGGCGCAGCGCGGCGATGGCGTGGAACACGCCGAGCACGGTGCCGGCGCCGAGCATGTCGAATTTCATTTCCTCGATGCCGCCGGCGACTTTCAGATTCAGGCCGCCCGAGTCGAAGGTGATGCCCTTGCCGACCAGCACGAAGGGTTTGCCGTCGCCGCCGCCGTCGTGGCGCAGCACGATCAGCCGCGGTGGATTGGCCGAGCCGCGCGCGACCGCGAGCAGCGAGCCCATGCCGAGTTTTTCCATGTCGGCGCGTTCGAGCACTTCGCAGCGCACGTGCGGCATCTGGTTGGCGAGTTGGCGGGCACGCTCGGCGAGGTAGCCGGGGTTGCACACGTTCGGCGGCAGATTGCCGAGATCGCGGGTAAAGGCGACGCCGCCGGCGATCGCCACGCCCTGCGCGAGCGCTGCGCTCTGGCCGGCGTCGGCGTGGACGAGCAGGCGCTCCAGCCCGGCGTCGGGCTTGCGGCTGATGTGGGTGGTGTAGCGATACGCGGCGTGGTCGGCGGCGATCACCAATTGCCGCACCCGCCACGCGGCGTCGCGCCCGGCCACGTCGAACTCGGCCAGCGTGCATAGCGCCGACCGGCTCGGGCCGGTGGCCAGCGCGCGCACGGCATCGGCCACGGCGCGCTGATAGGAGGCGGCGGAGAACTTGCCCGGCTCGCCCAGCCCGACCAGCAGCACGCGCGGCGCGGTGACGCCCGGCAGATCGTGCAGCATCGTGGTGCGGCCAGCCTTGCCGGAAACATCGCCACGCTCGATGCAGGCCTTCAGGCGGCTGCCGCTGGCGAGATCGACGGCGATGCCGCTGGCGCCGAGTGCGCCATCGCTGAAGATGCCCAGCACGAGGCAGTCGCAGGCGAGGGTGGTCAGGTCGGCGTGGCTGAGGTGAAATTGCAGGCTCATCGGCGAAGTTCCGTAGAATGAAGGATTGCGCCGACGCGGGCGCGGCCTCGTCGAGGCCGGTGCCGGCAGCGGGAATCCCGTCAGTTTAATGCAAGCGGCCCTCACGTTCATGCGTCATTCGTCCTGCTGCCACCGTCGTCCTCGCGCATGAGCCCGGCTGCCGGCATGGCCTGCATGGTGTCGGCACTGGCGCCGGATGACGGTGCCGACGGTGCTTTGCGCGCGCCTGGGCGCGGCATCGAGGTCGATTCGGCGTGCTGACCATCGATCGCTACCTGCTGCGTGAATTGGCGGCGACGGTCGCGGCGACCACCACCGTGTTGCTGTTCGTCGCGCTCGGTGCGGTGGTCGCCGACCTGATGCAGGAAATCGCGCTGGGCAAGGTGCCGGTGGCGCTGGGCCTGTCGCAGCTCGGCTTGCGCATGTTGCGCTGGCTGCCGATGGTGTTGCCGCTGGGCGTGTTTCTCGGCCTGCTGCTGGGCATCGGCCGGCTGTACCGCGACTCGGAAATGGCGGTGCTGACAGCCAGCGGGCGCAGCCCACGCGATCTATTGCGACCGCTGGCCTGGGTGGCGGTGCCGCTGGCGGCGCTGGTGGCGGCGTGCTCGCTGTGGATCGGGCCGTGGGCGCAGCACACGTCGCGATCGATGATCGCTGCCGCCAATCGTTCGTTGCTGATCGCCGGGCTGGAGGCCGGGCGCTTCCGGTCGTTGCCGTCGGGCGACGGCGTGCTCTACGTCACCGAGCTCAGCACCGACGGCAGCAAGATGAAAAACGTTTTCATCCAGTCCGACAAGAAAGGGCGGATGAGCGTGATCACCGCCAAACGCGGCGAATTGTTCGTCGATGGCGGCGAGCGCTACCTGCGCCTGCTCGATGGCATGCGCGTCGACGGCGTGCCGGGGCAGAAGGACTACCGCGTGCTGCGCTACCAGCGCAGCGAGATCCGGCTGCCCGCCGATGCCGCCGCCAATACCCAGCAGGACGCCAGTTCGGCCAGTACCGGTGATCTGCTGGGCAGCGACAAGCGAGACGCCCGCGCCGAGTTGAACTGGCGCATCGCCACGCCGATCGCGGTGCTGCTGCTGGCATTGCTGGCGTTGCCGCTGGCGCGCTCGGAACCGCGCCAGCCGCGTTACGACCTGTTGCTGCTGGCGCTGGCGCTGTACGTCACTTACACCTCGCTGATGCTGGTCGGTCGCAGTTATCTGGTCGCCGGCAAGATCCACGGCTGGCTGGGGCTGTGGTGGCTGCATCTGCCCTTGCTGTTGCTCGGGCTGTGGTTGCTGCGTCGTGACGGCGCCGTGCGGGCGCCGCGTGCGGTGCGGCCATGACGCTGCGGCCGCGCCTGCACGATCGTCTCGTCGCGCGCGCCGTGCTCGGTTCGATGGTGTTGGTGTGGGTGGTGCTGCTGGCGTTCGACGCGCTGCTGGATTTCGCCAGCCAGCTCGACGACCTCGGCAAGGGTAGCTACAGCCTCGGCCATGCGGTTTTGTACATCGTTTGCACGATCCCGCGCCGGGCCTACGAGCTGTTCCCCACCGCGGCACTGATCGGCAGCCTGCTCGGCATGGGTGGTTTGGCGGCGACTTCCGAACTGACCGCCTTGCGCGCCGCCGGCTTGTCGCGGTGGCGGATCAGCCTGGGCGCGATCGCCGGGCTGGCGCTGGTCACGCTGGTGATGATGGTGAGTGCCGAAACCATCGGCCCGCTCGGCGAACGCACCGCCGAGGCGATCCAGGTTTCGGCCAAATCCGGCGACTTGATGGTCGGCAAGGGTGGCGGCATCTGGGCACGCGATGGCGAGTCGTTCGTCAATGCCCGCGCCGGCGCGCGCCGGCTGCGCGGCGCCGAGGGCGAGCGGGTGGATCTGCTCGACGTGCGCATCTTCCAGTTCGATGCCGATGGCAGCCTGCTGGCGTTCACCCACGCCGACAAGGCCCGCTACGCGAACGGCCAATGGACACTGAGCCGGACCGAACGCACCGGCTTTGCCGGCGCGGAGGTGACGCGCGCCACCCGTGCCGCCGGCGCCTGGCAGACCAGTCTGCGCCCGCGCACGGTGCTGGCCGGGGTCGAGCCGCCGCGTTACCAGTCCACCCGCGAGTTGCGCGGCAACATCGCCTACATGCAGCGCAACCAGGTCGATGCCGGCGAGTACGAAAACGCGTTTTGGGCACGCAAGTTCTATCCGCTCAACGTGTTGGCGCTGTGTCTGGCGGCGCTGCCATTCGCCTTCGGCCAGCTGCGCAGCGGCGGTTTCGGCAAGCGCTTGTTTGTCGGCATCCTCGGCGGGCTGGCCTTCTTCGTGCTGCAACGATTCTCGCAGAACCTGTTCACGGCCTACCATCTGCTGCCGTGGGGTGCGCATCTGGGGCCGCCTCTGCTGGTGCTGATCGCCTCCGGGCTGTATTTCCGCAGGCGGGTGTGACGGCGGCTGCGGCCGGGCCGGTCGCCGGCACGCGTGCGTCTGGACGGCCCTTCGATTTGCGGCAGGGTCCGGCGACAGCGTCCGTGGTTCGACGGGCTCACCACGAGCGGGATTCCGACAGGCTCACCGCGAACGGGATCTTCGACAGGCTCACCGCGAACGGAAGCGGTGCTGCTCAGCCGCCGTGATCCATGCGCACGAACACCGTGTCGGCGGCGAGGTCGTGCCAGCTGCGGCGCTGCCCGTCGACCAGCGACCAGATCAGCCCCAGCCCGGCCGCCGCCAGCGACAGCGTCGCCACCGTGTAACGCAGGCACAGCCGTGACCACGATGCCGGGCGGCCGTCGGTTGCCAGCACCTTCAGCCGCCACGCGCGCATGCCCACGGTGTGTCCGCCGCGCCGCCACGAGACGACGAAGTAGGCGCCGGTGGCCAGCCACAGCAAGGCCAGCTCGAACCAGGCAGCGATGCTGCCGGGGCGCACCTCGTGCATGCCGCGGGCGAGGTAATCCACGGTGGCGACGACGAACCAGATCGCCACCAGCGGCAGCAGGTCGTAGACCATCGCCAGCAACCGCCAGCCGAGGTGTGCGGGAGTGGCGCTGGCGGACACGGATGCGGGTGCAACGTCGAGGCGTTCGGATGCTGGCATCGGCCAAGGATAGCCGGTCACCCGTCGCGCCCGCCCGCGCCGATGGCGATGACGGTAATCTGGGCCATGCCCACGCCTGCCGACCGCCGCCGTCACGCCCGCGCCCAGCCGGCGCCGAGCGCCCGCGACGAGCAGGCGATCGCTGCCTTCATCGATCGCATCTGGGCCGAATCGGGCCTGGCGCGACACACCCTCGACGGCTATCGCCGCGATCTGGAAGGGCTGGCGCGCTGGCTGGTTGCGCGCGCCATTGACCTGATGGGTGCCGACCGCGCCGCCTTGTTCGATTATCTGGCGCAGCGCACCGAACTGGGCTACAGCGGCCGCAGCAATGCCCGGTTGCTGGCGGCGCTGCGGGCGTTCTACGGGCAGGCGTTGCGGCTGCGCCTGATCGCGGTCGACCCCAGCCAGCACCTGCAGGCGCCCAAACCCCGGCGGTCGCTGCCCAAGGCCCTGTCCGAATCGCAGGTGGAGGCCTTGCTGGCGACGCCGGACATCGCCACGCCGGCCGGCCTGCGCGATCGCGCGATGATCGAGCTGATGTACGCCACCGGCCTGCGCGTGAGCGAACTGGTGTCGCTGCCGGCAATCGCCGTCAACCTTCGTCAGGGTGTGCTGCGGGTGACCGGCAAGGGCAGCAAGGAACGCCTGGTGCCGATGGGCGAGGAAGCGCAGCACTGGCTGCAGCGCTATCTCGACCACGCGCGTCCGCTGCTGGCAGGGAAGCTGCCGCGGCCGGCATTGTTCGTCGACGGCAAGGGACAGGCACTGAGCCGGCAGCATTTCTGGGCCACTCTCAAGGCACTGGCGGTGCAGGCGGGCCTCGACGCCGGCAAGGTCAGCCCGCACGGATTGCGGCACTCCTTCGCCACCCACCTGCTCAACCACGGTGCCGACCTGCGCGCCCTGCAGATGCTGCTCGGCCACGCCAGCTTGTCGACTACCCAGATCTACACGCTGGTCGCCAGCGAAGGGCTCAAGCGTCTGCACGCCCGCCACCATCCACGCGGCTGACGAGCGGCACGCTGCGTGCCGCCGGCGTTCACGATCGCCGCCGGGGCGCATGCGACAATGACGACCCGCACCGACGGCGAGCCGAACCTCGCCGCATTCCGAGGCCTGCCATGCATCGACCGTCCCTGCCGATCCTGTTGTTGACCGCCGTCGGCGCCATCGCCCTCGGCAGTGGTTGGGTTGCCTTCGCCGCCAATGGCAAGCCGACCAAGCCGGTCGCGCCGGCCGCGGTTGCGGCGCCGGCGCCGGCCAATGGCGATGGGGCGATCCGCGCCGCGATCGTCAAACTCGTGCCCGGCACCAAGGTCGAGAGCGTGCGCGCCACCCCCATTGCCGGGGTGATGGAAGTCACCACCAGCGACGACCTGATCTACATGACCGCCGATGGCAAGTACCTGCTCACCGGCAACCTGATCGACGTTGCCAGCAAGCGCGATCTCACCGAGGCCTCGCGCGCCGCCGCCCGCCGAATCTTGTTGCGCGATGTGCGTGCCGACCAGATGGTGGTGTTCGCCGCGGCGCGTCCGAAATACACCGTCACCGTGTTCACCGACGTCGATTGTGGCTATTGCCGCAAACTGCACTCGCAGATCGCCGACTACAACCGCCTTGGCATCACCGTCGATTACCTGTTCTATCCGCGCGATGGCCTCGGCAGCGAGGCCTACGACAAGGCGGTGGCGGTGTGGTGCGCAAGCAACCGCCAGCAGGCGCTGACCGACGCCAAGAAGGGCCTGCCGATGAAGAAGGTCAACTGCACCAACCCGGTGACGATGGACTACAAGCTCGGCCAGAAATTCGGCGTGCAGGGCACCCCGGCGATCTATGCCGCCGACGGCACCCAGATCGGCGGCTACCTCTCGCCGGCGGACATGAAGGCCAAGCTGGACCAGCTGGCGGCGAAGCCGGCGTCGTGAATCAGGGCGCGAAAAACGCGCCGATCCTCGCTTTGCAAAAATCAGCGAATCGACGACCGTCGGTGGAATCGCGCTGAAGGATGGGGCCGTCACTGAAATAGCTGGCGATCTCGTGCCTCAGCGCCGTGCCCCCGCGCTGGGATCGATCAATCGAGTGATTGGTTGCCACGTTTCCGGGCGTCACGATCATTCCGTCGCGAGCATTGAAATATCCGTTCACGGCCAATGCAGCGCAAGTTCCTGTCATGTAGGCCATCTGTTCTTCGCGGGTGCCGGCACGACGCGCGGCTGGTACGCGAAAGAATTCCGCCCACACATGCATCGTCTCGTGCGCGATGTTCTGTACCAGTTCGATGCGCATGAGTTTGGCATCGCCGCCGTGTACGGCGTAGGTAAGGCGGGCTGGACCAGACAGCCTCATGCTGATGGCATGGCGGTACAACGAGTATCCGGTCGGCACCAGCAACAGGCGGTAGCCGAGGGCCGGGATCGATCGTTGCGAAATCTGGCTGTCGTAGGCGACAGCTGCGATCGTCAGGTCGCATGCGAGCCGTGCGTTTCCATCGGGAACCCCGTCGGCAGATGACCAAAGCACGGTAATCGGTGTTCTCGAGTCGCCGCAGTCCAGCGTCTGCATGGGCGAGGGATGGTAGGGCTTGGTGCCCGACACGAACGTCGCCGTAGCCAGAAAGGACGCGGAACCGGCGTGCGCCGCCATCGTGCTGTGTGTAAAGCCTGTATTTCCGAAAACGCGATTGGATTGGTCGCGGGTCGAACGAGGTATCATGACGCACGACGACAGCGCCAACGCGATCAGAGCGCTGGTTGTCGAAAAAAAAAAGCCACGCGCGAACGCGCGTGGCCCGAGGTTTTACTACTGCTGCCGGCATGACGGGCAAGGGCTGCCCTTGACGGACGTGAATGTGGTGCTGAAGCGGGTGAGGGTCACGCCCTGGTAGTTGGTCGCGATGGCCATGGTGTTGGTTCCCGCAGCGTACCCGGCAGTGAACGGCGCCAGTTGGTACTTGATCTGGGTGATGCCATTGTTGTTGGCGCTTTCCCATTGATTGACAACATTTGGGTTGGCAAAAACCAGGCCAGTTCCCCTCAGAACCCATGGAAAGGATCTGGATGCCATCACGGAACCAGACGAATTGTAAAGGCTTACGGTCACCGTGCCGGAGCTGGGATAGGCGATGGTCGAGCCGCTGGTGTCCAGCACGACGCCGGCGGCGTCGATCGGCGCACTCGCCTGCACCTGCGTTTGCGCCATCGGGAGCCCGATCGCGCCTCCCATGCCGCATCCTGCGCTGCTGCCGCAATCTCCCCCGGACGTGGCATTGCATCCCGTCAACGCCAGACCGCTTGCAGCAACCATTGCCACGCACACCAACTTCCGGAAAGTCACTTCCATGAATTCCTCGATTCGTTCAAGCCCGTCATTGGGCACGGCTTTATAGAGTATGGGAGGGGGGGGGCGTCAAGAGCTTCGTCGACAACGCAACATGTCGAAATCGTCGCGTCGCTCGCTGCGCTAAAATACGCGCCCGCTCCCGCCGCGACTGACCATCCATGATCGTCCTCGAGGGCCTGCCGGCCCTGTCGCCGTTCCGCTGCGACCGTCTCGAAACCAGCCTGCGTTCACTTCATGCCGGTGTGTCCATCGCTGGCGCGTGGTGGCTGTATTTCATCGACCCCGAGCCCGGCGTGCGGCCCGACGCAACGGTCTTGTCGCGCACCCTGCAAGCGCATGACGGCACGGCGGAACTCGCGGCCGGTGCGCGCAGCGTGTTCGTCACCCCGCGGCTGGGCACGTTGTCGCCGTGGGCGAGCAAGGCGACCGAAATCCTGCGCGGCGCCGGCTTGCCGGTGCATCGCGTCGAGCGCGGCCTGCGCCTGGATGTCGTCGGATTGCCTGCCGCGGATTCGCCATCGTGGCCGGCGCTGGCGCGGGCCTTGCACGATCCGATGACGCAATCGCTGCTGCACGACCGTGACGAGGCGGCCACGATGTTCGTCACACCGGCGCGCGGCGCGCTCGAACGCATCGCCATCGCCGATCTGCCCGCCGCCAATGCCCGCCTCGGGCTGGCGCTGTCGAGCGATGAGATCGCCTACCTGCAGCGCGCCTTCGGCGAACTCGGCCGCGAGCCGTCCGATGCCGAGCTGATGATGTTTGCGCAGGCCAATTCCGAACATTGCCGGCACAAGATCTTCAACGCCTCGTTCGCCATCGACGGCCAACCGCAGCCGCATTCGCTGTTCGCGATGATCCGCAACACCCATGCGCGCTCGCCGCAGGGCACGTTGTCGGCGTACAAGGACAACGCGGCGGTGATCGAGGGCCGCATCGCCAGCACGTTCCGGCCGGACGGGCAGGGCGTGTACGCCGCCTCCGGGCTGCGCCCGGGCGCGTTCTGCATCAAGGTCGAAACCCACAATCACCCGACCGCGATCGCGCCCTTTGCCGGCGCGTCGACCGGTGCCGGCGGCGAGATCCGCGACGAAGGCGCGACCGGCCGCGGTGGCAAGCCGAAAGCCGGGTTGACCGGATTTTCGGTGTCGCACCTGCGCATCCCGACCCTGCCGCAGCCCTGGGAAGCGCCGCGCCCGCTCAATCCGCGCATGGCCAGCGCGTTCGAGATCATGCGCGACGGCCCGCTGGGCGCGGCGGCGTTCAACAATGAATTCGGTCGGCCGGCGCTGGCCGGCTACTTCCGCGTGTTCGAGATCGAAACCGCGCAGGCCGGGCTGTGGCGCGGCTACGACAAGCCGATCATGCTCGCCGGCGGCCTGGGCGCGATCGACCCGTCGCTGGTCGAAAAGAAGCCGCTGCGGCCCGGCGACCGGGTGATCGTGCTCGGCGGTCCGGCGATGCTGATCGGGCTGGGCGGCGGCGCCGCCTCGTCGGTGGCATCGGGCGAGAGCAGCGAGGATTTGGATTTCGCTTCCGTGCAGCGCGACAACCCGGAGCTGGAACGCCGCTGCCAGGAAGTCATCGACCGCTGCGTCGGCCTCGGCGCGGCCAATCCGATCCGCTGCATCCACGACGTCGGCGCCGGCGGCTTGTCGAATGCCATCCCCGAATTGCTGCACGATTCCGACGTCGGCGGCGTGATCGACCTGCGCGCCATCCCCAGCGACGACCCGTCGCTGTCGCCGATGCAGATCTGGTGCAACGAAGCCCAGGAGCGCTATGTGCTCGGTATTGCCGAGGCCGACCTGGCGAGCTTCGCCGCCCTGTGCGAGCGCGAGCGCTGCCCGTTCGCCGTCGTCGGCACGGCGACCGAAGAACAGACCTTGATCCTGCACGACCGCGACGCCGTTGCTTCTGCTTCTACTGCTTCTGCTGCAAACGATTCCCGATTCCCGATTCCCGATTCACGGCTTCCCGATTCCCGATTCCCGATTCCCGATTCCCAGCTTTCCGATTCCCGATTCCCGATTCCCGATTCCCGGCTCCCGATCTCCATGCCCATGGCGGTGCTGTTCGGCAACGCCCCGCGCATGCAGCGCGACAGCGTGCGCGCCGCGCCGGCACCGTGGCCGGCGACCGAAACATTGGCGCTCGATGGCGACCGCGCCGCGCTGGAAGCCGCCGGCCTGCGCGTGTTGGCGCATCCGAGCGTGGCCGCGAAGAACTTCCTCGTCACCATCGGCGATCGCAGCGTCGGCGGCCTGGTCGCGCGCGACCAGATGGTCGGCCCGTGGCAGTTGCCGATCGCCGATTGCGCGATCACCCTGGACGATTTCGACGGCTACACCGGGCAGGCGATGGCGCTGGGCGAGCGCAGCCCGCTGGCGCTGCTGGATGCGGCCGCGAGTGCGCGCATGGCGGTCGGCGAGGCGATCACCAACCTGCTCGCCGCGCCGGTCGCGGCGCTGGCCGACATCAAGCTGTCGGCGAACTGGATGGCCGCCGCTGGCCACCCCGGCGAGGATGCGGCGCTGTATGAGGCGGTGCGCGCGGTCGGCATGGAGCTGTGCCCGGAACTGGGCATCAGCATCCCGGTCGGCAAGGATTCGCTGTCGATGCAGGCGCAATTCGTGCATGAAGGAGCACCGCAGCGCACGGTGTCGCCGGTGTCGCTGAACGTGTCGGCGTTCGCACCGGTGACCGACGTGCGTGAGCAGTTGCAGCCCATGCTGGCGACCGACGTCGATTCCGATTTGTGGCTGATCGGGCTGGGCGCCGGGCAGATGCGTATCGGTGGCTCGATCTTCGCCCAGTGTCACGGTGGCTTCGCCGGCACCTGCCCCGATCTGGACGACCCGGCGCTGCTGCGGCGGCTGTTCGACCTGGTCACCGATGCCCGCCGCGATGGCCTGCTGCTGGCCTGCCACGACCGCTCCGACGGCGGCCTGTTCGCCACCATCTGCGAGCTGGCCTTCGCCGCCCATTGCGGGGTGGAGATCGAACTGGACGAGCACCAGCTCGATGCCGCCCGCGCCTTGTTCAACGAGGAGCTGGGCGTGGTGGTGCAGGTCGTCGTCGCCCGGCGCGAGGCGTTTGCCGCCCTGATCGCGCGCCACGATCTGGCCGCCTGCGCCCGCCGCATTGGCCGGCCGATCGCCGCGCCGGAAATCAGCGTCATTCGGGCCGGCAAGACCCTGGCGCGCTGGGGCTGGCAGCCGGCGTTCGCTGCGTGGTGGTCGGTGACGCACGCGATGGCGGCACGGCGCGATGACCCGGCCTGCGCCGACGAGGAGCGTGCTGCCCGGCGCGAGTTTGACGCACCGCCGTTGCAGGCGCAGCTGACCTTCGAGTTTGGTGCAGTGGGTTCCGGGATTCCGCCGGCCGGAGTCGATTCCGCTGTTCCGAGTCCGGAGTCCCGAGTTCTGAGTCCCGGCGGCGCATCCCGCCGCCCCCGCATCGCCATCCTCCGCGAGCAGGGCGTCAACGGCCAGATCGAGATGGCGGCGGCGTTCGACCGCGCCGGCTTCGAGGCGGTGGACGTGCACATGTCCGACCTGATCGCCGGCCGCATCGGCCTGGACGGATTCAAGGGGCTGGCGGCCTGCGGCGGGTTCTCCTATGGCGACGTGCTCGGCGCCGGGCGTGGCTGGGCGACCTCGATCCTCGAGCGCCCCGGCCTGCGCGCGCAGTTCGCCACCTTCTTCGCCCGTCCCGACACCTTCACCTTCGGCGCCTGCAACGGCTGCCAGATGCTGGCGCGGATCAAGGAGCTGATCCCCGGCGCGCAGCACTGGCCGGTGTTCGAGCGCAACCGCTCCGAGCAGTACGAGGCGCGGCTGGCGCTGCTGGAGGTGGCCGACTCGCCGTCGGTGCTGCTGGCCGGCATGGCCGGTTCGCGCATCCCGATCGTGGTCTCGCACGGCGAGGGCCGGGCGCAGTTCGCCAGCGCCGATGATGCCGCGGCGGTGCAGGTCGCGGTTCGCTACGTCGATGCTTCGGGGCGGCCGGCGACCCGCTACCCGGCCAACCCCAACGGCTCGCCCGACGGCATCGCCGGCCTGACCAGCGCCGATGGCCGCGCCACCTTGATGATGCCGCACCCCGAGCGGGTGTTCCGCAGCGTTCAGTTGAGCTGGCGGCCGGCCGGGTGGGGCGAGGATTCGCCGTGGCTGCGGTTGTTCGCCAATGCGCGGGCGTTCGTGGGCTGAGCTGAATCAGGCCCGGCGCCGTTGGTGGTGCGGCGGCCAGCCATGAACCGTGCCGACCGTCACGAAAAGCGGTTGCGGGAATGTGGATTTCTGTTAACCTCGCGTCAAGATGACCGTCGATGCCGCCGTGGGCGGGGTCGGCGGGAACATGACCGCATCGCGCCTGCTTTCGCGTTGTCGCGGTCATGGGGAATGCAGGTGGTGGCTTCCGGGGCAGTTTCGAACTTCAACCAAGTACAGCCGTCACGGCTGGGAGAGAGCACATGAAGACTACGCAAAAGCGCGTTCTGACACTGGCCGTGGCGCTGGCCGTCGGGACGTTGGCAGGCGGCAACGTCTGGGCGCAGGAGACTTGCACCGGGCCGACCGGCGAGGTGGCAACCGATCCGGGTGACGTGGCCTGCGGCACCAATGCCACTGCCACCGGCGGTTACAGCAGCGCGTTCGGCTACGGCGCACTGGCGAACGGTCCGTATGCGACGGCGAGCGGTTCCGGATCGTTCGCCAACGGTGCACGTTCGACGGCCAACGGTGTCGGCGCTTATGCGGGAGGCTTTTCCGCCAGCGCGTTTGGCGCCGGCAGCGTTGCCGCTGGCGGCGGTGCGACCGCGTCGGGCGCCGACAGCCGCGCGGTAGGCGCTTATGCATCGGCGTCCGGCTATCGCAGCGCAGCCTACGGCGTAGGCGCGACCGCCACCGGCAGTTATTCCGCTGCGTTGGGTTACGTCGCGACCGCCGCGGGTTACAAGTCCTCGGCAATTGGCAGCGGCACGACCGCCACCGGCGCATACAGCCTTGCCTATGGCACTGCCGCTACCGCCACCGGCGTTGGCAGCAGGGCGAACGGCATCGGCGCGACCGCCACCGGCGCGCAGGCCTATGCCAAGGGCTATGCCGCCACCGCCACCGGCGCGGTGTCCTATGCGAGCGGTGTCGGTGCGACGGCCAACGGTTTTGGCAGCGTCGCCTACGGCGACAACGCCAGCGCCTTCGGTTCGCATTCCGTCGCCGCAGGCGTCGGTGCGACCGCCAGCGGCGCCTATTCCAAGGCCCAGGGCGATGGCTCCTCGGCGTTCGGCAGCTATGCCTATGCGGTGGGCGCCGGCGCGACCGCGCTGGGCAGTTCCAGCACCGCCTATGGCACCGGCGCGACCGCGACCGGCAACAAGAGCACGGCCTACGGCAACTACACCACCGCCAATGGCTTTGGCAGCTATGCCGCGGGCATCGGCGCCACCGCCAGCGGCGCCTACAGCAGGGCCACCGGGGCGTTCAGCACGGCCACTGGCACGGCCAGCAGCGCCACCGGCGTCGGCTCCACCGCGACCGGTGCGTTCAGCTCCGCCAGCGGCGTGGCCAGCACCGCCAGCGGTCTGTACAGCAACGCTTCGGGCTACATGTCCACCGCCTCGGGTGCCTACAGCGCCGCTTCGGGCTACAAGTCCACTGCCACGGGCTCGCACAGCACCGCGTCCGGCGACTACGGCACGGCGACCGGCTCCGGCAGCGAGGCCAGCGGCTTTGCCAGCACCGCCACCGGCTCTTATGCGCATGCAACCGGCGCGGCCAGCACGGCCACCGGTGCGGCGGCATCGGCGTCGGGCTACTACAGCACGGCCACCGGCGCGTTCAGCAACGCCTATGGCCAGGGCAGCGTGGCGATGGGCTACCGCAGCAGCGCGACCGGCAAGTACTCCACGGCGTCGGGTGCGCACAGCAGCGCCAGCGGCAAGTACTCCACCGCCACCGGCGCCAACAGCAACGCTTCGGGCAAGTATTCGACGGCCACGGGCGCATTGAGCAGTGCCACCGGCGATTACAGCACGGCCACCGGTTCGTATTCGACCGCTTCGGGCCGCGCCTCGTCGGCGACCGGCTTCGGCAGCAAGGCCACCGGTGATTTCAGCACCGCAACCGGTGCCGCCAGCACTGCTTCAGGCTACCAGAGCACCGCGACCGGCGATTTCAGCCAAGCCACCGGCGCCAACAGCACGGCGACCGGCGTCTACAGCAACGCGGCCGGCGATTTCAGCACCGCCAGCGGTGCGTATTCGGCGGCGATGGGCCTGGGCGCGACCGCGACCGGCGCCCACAGCTATGCCGGTTACGCCGGTACCGCCAACGGCTTCGGCAGCTCGGCCACCGGCTACTTCGGCACTGCGGTGGGTACCCTGGCATCGGCCAGCGGCAGCAACGGCGCCAGTGCGTTCGGTGCCAATTCGTCGGCGAGCGCCGATGGCGCCACGGCCCTCGGCAGCGTCAGCACCGCCACCGGTGCCGGCTCGACGGCCGTGGGCAACAACTCGCATGCGACCGGGCAGTACAGCAGCGCGATGGGCGTGGGTTCCATCGCCAGCGGTTATGCCGGCGTCGCCTTCGGTGCGCAGGCCAACTCGACCGGCTACGGTGCGGTCGCGGTGGGTTCGCAGTCGCAGGGTACCGGCGACAAGTCGACCGCGGTGGGTGGTCAGTCGGCGGCCTCGGGCTTGGGTTCCAGCGCCATCGGCGCGCAGGCGGCCGCTTTCGGCGCCGGTGCCACGGCGGTCGGTGCGGTGTCGACGGCGTCGGGCACCTACGGTACGGCGCTGGGTACGGGCAGCACCGCGTCCGGTGCGGCCAGCACCGCGCTGGGCGCTGGCGCCAACGCCAGTGGCGCCGGTTCGGTCGCGCTCGGTGCCGGTTCGGTGGCCACGGCGGACAATACCGTGTCGGTCGGCAGTGCCGGCAACGAGCGTCGGGTGGTCAACGTCGCGGCGGGTGTGAACAACACCGACGCGGTGAACCTGGGCCAGATGCAGGCGGCGGACGCGGCGGTGCTCACCGCGGCCAACCACTACACCGACGTGCAGATCACCAACCTCAACAACGCGATCCAGAACCAGTTCATGCAGACCGACAAGCGCATCAGCCGGATCAGCTCGATGAGCACGGCGATGAGCATGATGACGGCCAGCGCGGCGGGCATTCAGTCGCCGAACCGGTTGGCGGTCGGTTATGGTCACCAGGGCGGCGAGAACGCGGTCTCGATCGGCTACCAGCGCCTGATCAAGTCCAACGTCACCTTCACCATCGGTGGTTCGTTCACCAATGGCGAAAGCACCTGGGGCGCCGGTCTGGGCATGGGTTGGTAATTGCGACACCGCGGTCGGGAGGCGCAGCCGCGCCTTCCGGCCAAGGGCAACATCCTGACGCGGCGCTTCGGCGCCGCGTTTTCGTTGCGGCGCCCGACGGTGCGGCCGGTTCTGCCGAGAAACGATTCCGGCCGGCCGCGGCGGCTGCTAAAGTGCAGCGTTGCCCTTGCATCGACGATTCCGGCGTGAGCGTTCCTTCGCAATCCATGGCTGAGGCCGAGCGGCAGGCGCCCGGCGCTGGCAGCATCGACGAGCGCATCGTCGAGGTGCTGTTGCGGCGCGGGCGGCTGAAAGATGCCGACCTGGGCCGGGTGCGGCGCCTGCAGGAAGAATCCGGCGGCGCACTGGCCTCGCTGCTGGCGCGGCTGGGCATGGTCTCGGAGAAGGATCTGGCCGAGGCCAGCGCCGAGGTGCTGGATGTGCCCCTGGTCGCCGCCAAGGACTGCCCCGATGCACCGCCGGCGCTGCAACTGTCGATCCGTTTCCTCAAGCAGCACCACGTCTGCCCGATTGCCGAGCAGGGCGATGGCCTGGACCTGCTGGTCGCCGACGCCCACGACCCGTATCCGGCCGAGGCGGTCGCGTTGGCGAGCGGGCGCAAGGTGCGCCTGCGCATCGGCTTGCGCTCGGAGATCGACGACCTGATCGAGCGCTACTACGGCAGCGGGCGCAGCGCGATGGGCGCGATCGTCGAAGACCTGTCGGACGAATCCGGCGGCGGCGACGAGGACGACGTCCAGCACCTGCGCGATCTGGCCTCCGAGGCGCCGGTGATCCGCCTGGTCAACCTGGTGATCCAGCGCGCGGTGGAAGCGCGCGCCTCCGACATCCATGTCGAGCCATTCGAGAACCGCCTGAAGGTGCGCTACCGCATCGACGGCGTGCTGGAAGAAGTCGAGTCGCCGCCGGCCAACCTGACCGCGGCAGTGATCTCGCGCATCAAGATCCTGGCCAAGCTCAACATCGCCGAACGCCGCCTGCCGCAGGACGGCCGCATCATGCTGCGCGTGCAGGGCAAGGAACTGGACCTGCGCGTGAGCACGGTGCCGACCGCGTTCGGCGAGTCGGTGGTGATGCGCATCCTCGACCGCGAATCGGTCGTGCTCGACTTCCACAAGCTCGGTTTCACCGACGAGTTCCTGCCGCAGTTCCGCAAGGTGCTCGAACAACCGCACGGCATCCTGCTGGTGACCGGCCCGACCGGCTCGGGCAAGACCACCACGTTGTACACCGCGCTCTCCCAGCTCAACACCCCCGAGGTGAAGATCATCACCGTCGAGGATCCGGTCGAATACCAGATCTCCGGGATCAACCAGATCCAGGCCAAGCCCGCGATCGGGCTGGACTTCGCCCAGGCGCTGCGCTCGATCGTGCGCCAGGATCCGGACATCATCATGATCGGCGAAATGCGCGATCTGGAAACCGCGCGAATCGCCATCCAGTCGGCGCTGACCGGCCATCTGGTGCTGTCGACGCTGCACACCAACAACGCCGCCGGCGGCATCACCCGCCTGCTCGACATGGGCGTCGAGGACTACCTGCTCACCTCCACCGTCAACGGCATCCTCGCCCAGCGACTGGTGCGCCGGCTGGAGCCGAGCCACGCCCAGCGCTACCAGCCGCTGCCGGAGGTGATCGAGCAATTCGGCCTGCGCAAGCTGCAGCCGGAAGGCCCCATCTACCTGTGGAAGCCGGTGCCGTCCGCGCTGACGCCCACCGGCTACCTCGGCCGCACCACGATCATGGAATTCCTGGTGATGACCGACTCGCTGCGGCGGCTGGTGATGCAGCACGCCGGCATGGGCGAGATCGAATCGGTGGCCGCCAGCGAAGGCATGCGCACGATGTACGAGGACGGTCTGGCCAAGGCCTTGCGCGGCCAGACCACGATCGAGGAAGTGCTGCGCGTGTGCACGGATGGCTGAATCGCGCATGAGCCTGATTGCCGCGGATGCCAGCGCGTTCCTTCTCCCGTCGGGAGAAGGTGCCCGCAGGGCGGATGCGGGAAAGGCGCATCGTTTGGCGAGGGGGATTCCCGCATCCGGCGCTGCGCGCCACCGTCCTCCGGAGGCGGAAGGCAATCGCAGACATGGCCCGCTCGATCGGGGCCGCCGCTGATGCCGCAGTTTCGCTATCAGGCGCTGAGTGCGAGCGGCGAGCCGCTGACGGGGCAGATGGAAGCGGCCGGCGTCGAGGAGGTCATCGCGCGCCTGCAGGAGGCCGGCCACATCCCGATCGAGGCGCGGCGTGCCGACGAGGTCGCGGCCGGCGGCAGCTGGGCCAGCCTGTTCCAGGCCCGTGCCCTCACCGCCGAGCAGATCCAGCAATTCACCGAGCAGCTGGCGACCTTGCTCGGCGCCGGCCAGCCGCTCGATCGCGCGCTCGCCATCCTGCTCGATCTGCCGGAAGCGGCGGCAGCGCGCAAGGTGATCGCCAACGTGCGCGATGCGGTGCGC
Source organism: Pseudomonadota bacterium (assembly GCA_018240435.1). Lineage (GTDB taxonomy): Bacteria > Pseudomonadota > Gammaproteobacteria > Xanthomonadales > Xanthomonadaceae > SZAS-103. The sequence goes on along the minus strand of JAFEFT010000009.1, from coordinate 97,752 downwards.
GGCGGCGCCTCGCTGTCGAGCGCGCTGGAGCAGCAGCATGGCCTGTTCTCGCGCCTGTACATCAGCACCGTGCGCGCCGGCGAGGTCGGCGGCAGCCTGCACGAAACGCTGGCGCGGCTGGCCGATTACCTCGACCGCAGTCGCGGCCTGCGGGCGCGGGTGATCAACGCCCTGATCTACCCGGCGATCCTGTTCACGGTGGTCGGCGGCGCCCTGGTGTTCCTGCTCGGCTACGTGGTGCCGCAGTTCCAGCAGATGTTCGATGGCCTGGACGCGCCGATCCCGCTGCTGACCCGGATCGTGCTGGCGGTCGGCAACGGCGTGCGCAGTTATGGCTGGCTGCTGCCGATCATGCTGATCGCGCTGTTGTGGTGGGCCGATCGCAAGCGCCGCGATCCGGCGTTCCGGCGGGCGCTGGACGAATGGCTGCTGCGCCGGCGGCTGGTCGGCTCGTTGCTCGCGCGCATCGACACCGCGCGCCTGGCGCGTACCGTCGGCACTCTGGTCAACAATGGCGTACCCTTGCTGCAGGCGCTGACCATCGGCCGCAACGTGCTCGCGAACCGGGTGCTGGCCGAGGCGGTCGAAGCGGCTGCCGAGGAAGTCAAGACCGGCAGCGGCTTGGCCCACGCGCTGGCGCGGCGTGGCGTGTTTCCGCGGCTGGCGGTGCAGATGGTGCAGGTCGGCGAGGAATCGGGCGAACTCGATACCATGCTGCTGCGCACCGCCGATACTTTCGATCGCGAGACCACGCAGGCGATGGATCGCCTGCTCGCCGCGCTGGTGCCGGCGTTGACCATCGTGATGGCGGCCGTCGTCGGCATCGTCGTGCTGTCCATCCTGTTCCCGTTGTTCGACCTGACTTCCTCGATAGGCTGATTTTCATGAAGCAAACGGTTCCTGCCCTGCATCCTCGCCTGCCGGCCGCGGCCCAGCGCGGTTTTTCGTTGCTGGAAATCATGATCGTGATCGTGCTGATCGGTGGCATCGTGGCGCTGGTGGGCACGCGCATCTTCGGTGCGTCCGATCAGGCCAAGTACCACCTGGCGCAAACCCAGGTCGACGCCGTCGCCAGCAAGATCGAGCAATACCAGAGCGATACCGGCAGCCTGCCGCCCAATCTGGAGGCGCTGCTCAAGAACCCCGGCAGCGTCAACGGCTGGCTCGGGCCTTATGCCAAGGACAAGGACCTGAAGGATCCGTGGAACCATCCGCTGGTCTACAAGGTGCCCGGCGAGAGCGGCCCGTACGACCTGATCAGCTACGGCCGCGACGGCAAACCCGGTGGCGACAGCGTGGATGCGGACATCCATCACCAGTAATCGTGCGCAGGCCTGGGTGCCGCCGCCGGCACACCCAGTGGGTGGCGCCGCCGCCGCGCCGCCGCCGTTGCAGCGCGGCTTCGTTCCGGCCCCGCGGCCGAGCCGCGGGGCGTTGGGCCGCGCAGGCGGCAGTGCCGCCTTGGCGCGCGGCTTCACCCTGTTGGAGGTGATGATGGTGGTGGTGCTGATCGCCGCCGCCACCGCGCTGGCCGCCGGCGTGCTCGGCGTCGGCCGCCAGGGCCGACAGTTGCGGGCAGCGGTCGATACCGTCGCCAGCGAGCTGCGCTACACCCGCACCCGTGCGCTGATGACCGGGCAATCGCAGACATTCGCGATCGACCTGGCCCGTCGCGGCTGGGCCGCGGCCGACCATCACGGCAGCCTGCCGGCGGATCTGCAAGTCACCGTCGATGCCGTGCGCGAAGAACAACACGGGCCGCGCGACCTGGCGATCCGCTTCTTCCCCGATGGCTCGTCCACCGGCGGCCGCATCAGCCTGCGCAGCGGCCGCGTCGGCTGGCGGGTCGACGTGCGCTGGCTGACCGGCGAGATCAGCCGCGATCGCCTGCCGGATCTGCCGCGATGAGCGCGCGAACCGGCGCCGGCGTGGCCCGGCGACCATCGCCGCCGCTGGCATCGGCGCCGGGCGCCCGCAGCATCCGCGGCTACACCCTGTTGGAGGTGATGATCGCCTTCAGCCTGCTGGCGATCGGGATGGGCCTGATGCTCTCGATCCTCGCCGGCGGCGTGCACTCGATCGCGACCGCGGCCGATTCGACCCGCGCCAGCCTGTACGCGCAGGGTCTGCTCGATTCGCTCGGCGCCGATCGGCGCCTGCAGCCCGGTCATGCGCAAGGGAGTTTCGAGGGCGGACGCTATCGCTGGACGCTGGATGTCAGCGCCTTCCAGACGCCCGCGGCCACGCCGGTGCCGGGCGCGCCGCCGGCGGCGCTGAACGGCGGCAACGACAATCAGCTGCTCGCCATCGCGCTGGTGCTGCGCTGGGGCGACGGCAAGGGCGGCCGCAGCCTGCGCGTGGATACCCTGCGCGCCTATACGCCGCCGCCGGTGGTGGGGCCATGACGCGGTCGATGCAACGGCGTGTGCCGGGCGGGGTCGGCGGAGCACGAGTTTTTCTTCGCGAGAGGTCGCGATCACGCGCAGGAACGAGTGGTCGCTCGAGTCGGGGTGTTTCCCGTTCGCTTGGCTTCACCCTGATCGAGGTGGTGCTGGCGACCTTGTTGCTGGCGCTCGGGCTGGCGATCGCCTTCGCGACCCTGCGCACCGCCAGCGGCACCGTCGAGCGCGCCGACGCGGTGGCGGCGCGCAACGAGCACCTGCGCGCGGTGCAGGCCTTGCTTTATCGCACCTTGCAGGGCGCGCAGCCGATCGTGCTGGCGCGGCAGGGGACGACCCAGCAGGCGATCTGGTTCGAGGGCAAGCCCGATCGCCTGCGCCTGGTCGCCTCGATGCCCGGCTACATGTCGCGCGGCGGTCCGTACATCGTTACGTTGCAGTTCGTGCCGGCGGCCGACGGCAAGGGCTCGCGCCTGCAATACGCGTTCGCGATGCTGGTCGACGAAAAACCATTGGAAGCCGACAGCCGGCGGCCGCCCGAAGACCTGCTCGACGGCATCGCCCAGGCGCACTTCGAATACCGCGGCCTGCAGTCCGACGGCAGCGCCGGGCCGTGGCGCAGCCAGTGGACGCGGGTCGCGCAACTGCCGCTGCAAGTGCGCATCGTGCTGCGCCTGGCCGATGCCAGTCGGCCGTGGCCGCCGTTCATGGCGGCCTTGCCGCTGGGCTATGCGCAGGCCCGTGCCGACGACGACTCGTTGCCCGGCGGGGGGCAGCCATGAGCGTGGGGCGAAAACAGGCCGGCGTGGCCTTGATCCTGGTGCTGTGGCTGCTGGTGCTGATGGTCGTGCTGGTCGGCGGCTTTGCCCGCAGCGCCCGCATCGAGGCACTGGAGGCGCACCAGTTGCGCTCGGCGGTGGTGGCCCGCCAGGCCGCCCGCGCCGGCATCGAATACGCCGTGCTGCGCATGCAGTATCAGGACGTGGATCGGCGCTGGGTGCCGGACGGGCGGGTGTATCGGTTCGCCTATGCCGGTGCGCAGATGCAGATCCGCATCGTCGATGAATCGGGCAAGGTCGATCTCAACGGCGCTTCGCCGGAATTGCTGCATCGCCTGCTGCTGGCGCTGGAGGTGAAAGAACCGCAGGCGCAGGCGATCGCGGCGGCGATCGCCGATTTCCGCGACCCCGACGACCTGCTCACTCCCGGCGGCGCCGAAGCGGCCGATTACCGAGCCGCCGGGCTGCCGTACGGCCCCAAGAACAAGCCCTTCGAAACCGTCTCGGAACTGCAACGGGTGCTGGGCGTGGATCAGTCCACCTATGCCAGGCTGCGGCCGTACGTGACCGTGTATGCCAGTGGCGATCCCAGCCCGACCTTCGCCCAGGCGCCGGTGCTGCAAGCGCTGGGCATGAGCAGCGCGGCCGCGGCGGGCTTCCTCGGCCAGCGCCAGGCCAGGCAGCCCAACGCGCCGGGGGCACCGCCGACGCTGCCCGACGGGCAGCCCTTCGTCGTCCAGCCCGGCACCGGCACCTACGACATTTCCAGTCAGGTCACGCTCGCCGACGGCACGAGCATGACCGTGGATGCTATCGTGCGCGCTACGCAACCCGGACCCTTCGGCCAGTTGTACGTGCCGCTGCAATGGCGGGAGGGAGAATCGCACTGATGCCCGTATCGTCCGTCCAACCCGCACCCTCGCTGGCCCATCGTTTCGGCGCGCCGCTGGCGCAGGCACGCAGCCGCTTCGCCGGCAGCGGCCTGCAGCAGTTCCTGCAATGGTGGGGCGGCGAACTGGCCGCGTTGCTGCCGGCCTCGTGGCGCGCGGTGTTCGCCGCCGGGCGGGCGCGGGTGCTGTATGTGCCGGCCGAGGGCGAAATCGAATTGCAGCTGGAGGAAGGCGAGCACACCTTGCCGATCGGCCGCTTTGCGGTTGCCGGCGCCGATGAGGAGGCGGTCGACCGCCGCGAGGATCTGCGCGCGCGAGTCGCCGCCCGGCTGGGTGCGCAGCGTGCCGAGCGTCCGCGCTGGCTGATGCTGCCGGCCGGGCAGGTGCTGCGGCGGACGATCACCCTGCCGGCCGCCGCCGGTGATCGCCTGCGCGTCGTGGTCGGTTACGAACTGGATCGGCAGACGCCGTTTCGCGCCGATCAAGTGAGTTTCGACTGCCGGGTGCTGGCGGTCGATGCCGCCACCCGGATGGCGAAGGTGGAAATGCTGGTGCTGCCCAACGAACGCCTCGAGGCGGCGCTGGCCGCGCTCGGCCCGCTCGCCAGCGGCCTGCATGGCGTCGATGCCTGCGACGAGCAGGGCCGGGCCCTGCATTGCAACCTGTTGCCGGTCGAACGTCGCCAGGCGCCCGATCATCGTCGCCTGTGGCTCAACCTGGGCCTGGCGGCGATCGCGCTGATCGCCTTCGCGTTCGCGCTGGTGCAGATCCTTGACAACCGCCACAGCGAGATCACCCGCCTGCAAGCGCAGGTCGATCGCCGCCACGAACAGGCGCGCGCGGTCAACGCCCTGGTCGCCCAGCTCAAGGGCGCCGCCGAAGGCGCCAACTTCCTGACCACCCGCCGCGCCGCGCAGCCGCCGATGTTGGCGGTGCTGGCCGACCTCAGCGCCCGCATTCCCGACAACACCTTCCTGGAGCGCTTTTCCGAGCAGGACGGGCAGGTCTACCTGACCGGCCTGAGCGCCGATGCCGCCAGCCTGGTCGGCAAACTGCAAGGCTCGCCGTTGCTGCGGGCGCCGGCGCTCAGCGGCAGCGTGCAGCCCGATGCGGCGAGCAAACGCGACCGTTTCACCCTCGCCGCCAATCTCGCCGTGCTCGGCCCGGCGCCATCGCCTGCCGCTGCCGCCACTCGTCAGGGAGGATCCGATGCAGCCTCCCCGTGAGCATGGTCGGCCGCTCGCCATCGGCTTGCTGCTGCTGGCCCTGGCGGTCGCCTATGGCGCCGGCCTGCACTGGTGGTGGACGGCGCCGATGTTGAGCATGGGCGATCAGATCGAACAGTTGCGCCAGCAGGATCTGCAACTGCGCATGACCATCGCGCAAAAGCCGGCGATCGAAAAACGCCTCGCCGAGGTGCAGAAAGTGGAGGCGGCCAACCCCGGCTTCCTGTCCGAGGCCAGCGTCGAGCTGGCGCAGGCCGATCTCACCCAGCGCATCGAATCGGAGATCGCCGCGGTCAGCCCCGATCACGGCGCCTGCAGCATCGTCCAGCGCACGCCCACGCCCTGGGCCGGCGCCCCCGAGCGCTACCAGCGAGTGGTCGTGCAGGTGCGCCTGCTGTGCGGGATGAGCCAGCTCAGCGCCCTGCTGCACGCCTTCGAAGGCGGCCGGCCGGAGTTGTTCGTCGACAACCTCAACATCATCAGCCAGCATTCGTACATCGGCGAGAACGACGCCACCGACACCAGCCAGCCCTTGAACGTCTCCTTCGACCTGTATGGCTACCTGCGCCCGGGGAGTGCACATGCGCCCTGAGCCGTCGCCTCGGCGGGCGGACGCCGGCGGGGGGCGATCGTGATCCGCCGGCTCGAACCCGGGACGTGGCTGCTGGTGGCGCTGGCCGGCTGGTCGCTGGCCTTCGTCGTGGTCGCCCTGATCGGTTTCGGCGGCCGTTCGGCGCCCGTGGCCGACGATCCCGCGCTGGCGCCGAAGCTGCCGCCGGTGCCGCATTTCGCCACCGGTTCGGTGCTCAAGCCCCTCGATGCCTACGGCGAGGCATTCAACCACCCGCTGTTCTTCCCCAATCGCAAACCGGCCAATGCGCGCATTCCCGGCAAGAACGGCGCCGATTCGCACCCGCTGGACGTGCAACTGACCAGCGTGATCATGACGCCGACGCTGCAGATGGCGATCGTGCAGGATCCCAAGACCCACCAAAGCCTGCGCGTACGCGAAGGGCAGCCGATCGGCGGCAGCTATGCCGGCTGGACGCTGACCGGGCTGTCGCCGCGCACCGCCGATTTCGACGGTGGCGCGCAAGGCCAGCAGACGCTGGAGCTGCGCGTGTTCGACGGCAAGGGCGGCGAGGAGCCCACACGTCTGGGCCTGACCCCGCAGGCGGTGGCCGCCGGAGTGCTCGGCAACCCGCGTCCGCCGCCGCCCGCCGACGCGCCGCCGGCAGGCGATGACCAGAGCCGATCCGATGCGCCGGCCGATGCCGCGCCGGCGGCCGACGCCGCCTCCGCCGCCGCCGATCCGAATCAAGCGGCCGCCGCCGCGGCCGCCGCCCAGCAAGCCGAAGAGATTCGCCGCCGCATCGAACAGCGCCGTCAGCAGATGATGCGGCAGCGCCAAGCCAGTGACCCGAACCCATGAATTGCATGCACCAGATCCCCGTTCGCACCGTTTCCACCTCGCCCGCGATGCGCGGCGGTCGCCGGCGACCGGCGGTACTGGCCCTGCTGGTCGCCGCGCTGGTCGCGCTCGCCGGTTGCGTGAGCGCGCCACAACCGCGCATGGATCGGGCCGCGACGCTGCCGCCACCGGCGGCGACCCACATCGCCGACGACAGCAAGGCGATCGAAACCGCGCCGCCGCCGAAGATCCCGCCGACCCTGTCGCGCGGTACCGGCCAGCTGATCGACGCCGGCGCCGCCGGCCTGACGCCGCCCGGGCGCGGCGCCGAGCCGGCCGGCGAGACGACGTTCAACTTCGAAGGCGAGTCGTTGCAGGCGGTGATCAAGGCCATCCTCGGCGACCTGTTGCAAAAGAACTACGTGATTGCGCCGGGCGTGCAGGGCACGGTGACGCTGGCCACGCCCAGCCCGGTCAACCCCAGTCAGGCGATGTCGCTGCTGGAAATGGTGCTGGGCTGGAACAACGCGCGCATGATCTGGGCCGACGGCCGCTACAACATCGTGCCGGCCGATCAGGCGCTGACCTCGGGCAACCTCGGCCCGCATACCGGGCCGCTGGCCGGCGTGCGCGGCTTCGAACTGCGCGCGGTGCCGCTGCGTTTCATCTCGGCGCCGGAGATGGAGAAACTGCTCAAGCCCTATGCGCGCAGCAATGCCATCGTCAACGTCGATTCCGCCCGCAACCTGATCGTGCTGGCCGGCACCCGCGACGAACTGGCCAACTACCTGCGCACCATCCAGATCTTCGATGTCGACTGGCTGGCCGGCATGTCGGTCGGCGTGTTCCCGTTGCAGCAGACCGATGCCACCCACATGGTGACTTCGCTGGAAAAGGTGTTCGGCGAGCAGAGCAAGACGCCGGTCGCCGGCATGTTCCGTTTCATGCCGCTGGAGGGCATCAACGCGGTGCTGGTGATCACGCCGCAACCGAAGTATCTGGACGAAATCAAGACCTGGATCGACCGCCTCGACGCCGGTGACGGGCAGACGCCGCGGCTGTACGTCTACGAGGTCAAGAACATCAAGGCCAGCGACCTGTCCAACCAGATCGGCACGTTGTACGGAATCCAGGTGCAGCAGACCTCCTCGACGCCGCCGCCCTCGACCATGCCCGGGCTGGAGCCGGTGGAGGCCAGCACCTACGGCAGCAACAACGGCGTGCCGTCGACCGCGCAGACGCTGTCGGCGTTCGGCGGCAACGCCTCCGCCGGCGCGCTCGGTGGCCGTGGCAGCAGCGCCGGCAATGCGCGCGGCGCGCTCGCCGGGCGCCTGGCGGCGGGCGCCGGCAATGCATCGGGCCAGAACGGCGACGGCAGCGGCGTGAGCATCACCTCGATCGAAGACAGCAATTCGATCCTCGTGCGCGCCACGCCGGCACAGTGGGAATCGATCCGGCGCGCGATCGATCGTCTCGATGTCATGCCGCTGCAGGTGCACATCGAGGCGCAGGTGATCGAGGTCAATCTCACCGGCGATCTGCAATACGGGGTGAGCTGGTATTTCCAGAACGCCATCCCCGATCCGGTGCTGTCGGGCATCGCCGCCCACCGCAAGGGCTGGGGCGCGATCGCCGGCAGCATCCTGCCCAGCAGCGACCCCAACAACCCGGGTGCGCAATGGACGTTCCTCGGCCCCAGTTCGCTGGCGGTGGTGCGCGCGCTCGATCAGGTGACCAACGTGCGGGTGCTGTCGGCGCCGTCGCTGGTGGTGCGCAACAACGTCGAGGCCGATTTCAATTCCGGTACGCAAATTCCGGTCGCCAGCACGATCTTCTCGCCCGGCCTGGGATCGGCCGGGACGATCACCTCGCCCACCGGCGGTTCCGGTTCGACCGGCACGGTCGACAACACCTACAGCCAGGTGCAGTTCATGCAGACCGGCGTGAGCCTGAAGGTCAAACCCCGGGTGTCGAGCAACGGCATGGTGTTCATGGACATCGACCAGTCCATCAGCAATCCCAGCACCAGCGGCCCGACCGTCGCCGGCAACATCAGCGTCGACAATCGCGAGCTCAAGACCTCGGTGATGGTGCAAAGCGGCGAGACGGTGATCCTCGCCGGCCTGATCAAGCAGACCAAGGGCGTCAACGGCAACGGCGTGCCGTTCCTGAGCCGGCTGCCGTTCGTCGGCGCCTTGTTCGGCACCAAAGGGCTGACCAACGAGCGGCAGGAAGTGGTGGTGCTGGTCACGCCGACCGTGATTCGTGACCCCAGCGGCATGCGCACCCTGACCGACGAGTACGGCAGCCGCTTCAAGGCACTCGAACCGATCCGCCAGCCGACCACGCTCAAGTGACGGTCGCGCGTCGGCGCGCGCGAGATCGCGTGCGCGTCCGCAGATGACGATGATGGACGCCGATGGCATCCGCGTGGTCGTCGTCAGCCATGGCAGCGCGACGACGATCCAGGGCTGCCTGCGCCGATTGCTGGCAGCGCGCGCGGTGGCGGAGGTCGTCGTCGTCGACAACGCCTCCGATGACGACACCGTTGCGAAGGCGCTGGCGCTGGCCGAGTTCGAGCCGCGCCTGCGCGTGCAGGCGCATCCGGACAACCCCGGCTTCGCCGCCGGCTGCAACGCCGGCGCGCTCGGCTGCACGTTGCCGTGGCTGGCGTTCGTCAATCCCGATTGCCTGATCGAGGCCGACACCTTCGCGCGCCTGCTCGCGCATGCCCGGAGCGCACCGGACGTGGGCGTCCTGGGTTGCGTGCAAGTCGATGCCGCCGGCATCGAGGACGCCGCCGTGCGTCGCCGCGACCCCTCGCTGCGCGCGCTGCTGCGCGCCGGCGGCGCGCGCAATGCCGTGTACCTGCCGGCCGACGGCAACGCCCTGCAACGCGTGGACGCGATCTCCGGGGCGCTGATGCTGCTGCCCAATGCGGTGTTCGCGCGCGTCGGCGGCTTCGATGCCGGCTATCGCCTGCATGCCGAGGATCTCGACCTGTGCCGGCGCGTGCGCGCAGCCGGTTGCGTGGTGGCCGTCGCCAACGACGCAAGCATCGTCCACCTGCGCGGCGTCTCCAGCCGCCGCCGACCGCTGTGGGTGGAATGGCAGAAGCACCGCGGCATGTGGCGCTACTTCGCGAAATTCGAAGCGCAGCACACCTCGCTGCCGCTGCGTGCATTGCTGTGGTGCGCGCTCTGGGTGCACTGCGCGATCGCCGCGCCGCGCGCGTGGCGACGGGCGCGGCTCGGAGCCTTGCGGGATCGATCGGCGCGCGCGTGATCCCGTGCCGGCCATCCAAGGCCGGACTGCGCGGTTGCAAAACGCCCGGCCTCTCAGCGGAAGCGGTTGATGGTATCGCGCAGGTCGCGTGCCGCCGCCGCTGCGGCGGCCGCGAAACCCTCGCCCTTGCCGGCATACAGGATCGCCCGCGACGAGCTGACGATCAGCCCGGTGCCATCGCCGGTCTTGCCGTTGCGCAGCACCGCCTCGACATCGCCGCCTTGCGCGCCGATGCCGGGAATCAGCAGCGGCATCTCGCCGACGATCGCGCGCACCTCGCGCAACTGCGCCGGCCACGTCGCGCCGACCACCAGCGCGCAATTGCCGTGCCCGTTCCAGTCGCGAGCGATGGTCTCGGCGACGTGTTGATACAGCGGACGCTGGCGGCCGCGGTCGTCGGTCACGTCCAGATCCTGAAAATCGCCCGAGCCCGGATTTGATGTTCGGCACAGGATCACCACGCCCTTGTCGGCGCGATCGAGCAGCGGCTGCACCGAGTCGCGACCGAGATACGGATTCGCGGTCACTGCATCGGCCGCGAAGCGGTCGAAGGCCTCGATCGCGTAATTTTGTGCGGTGCTGCCGATGTCGCCGCGCTTGGCGTCGAGGATCACCGGCACGCCCGGATGGGCATCGCGAATGTGCGCGATCAATCGCTGCAACGTTTCCTCCGCGCCGAGCGCGGCGAAGTGCGCGATCTGCGGCTTGAAGCAGCACACATGCTCGGCGGTGGCGTCGATGATCGCGCGACAGAAGTCGAACGTCGCCTGCGCATCGCCCTGCATCGGGCCGGGAAACCGGGCCGGCTCGGGATCGAGGCCGACGCAGACGAGGGAGCTGGAGTCTGACCAACGTCGGCGTAGCAATTGGATGAAGTTCACGGACTTGTCCTGACGCCACGATTCGTTCGCCCTGAGCCTGTCGAAGGGTGAACGCAGGGTTGCCACACGCCGTTCATGGTTCGACAAGCTCACCACGAACGGGGTCTTCGGTCATTTCAGAGCCTTGAACCGCAACCGGTGCGGCTGCGCGCCTTCTTCGCCGAGGCGACGCTTCTTGTCTTCCTCATATTCGCGGTAATTGCCCTGGAAGAACTCCACGTGCGAATCGCCCTCGAAGGCGAGGATGTGGGTGGCGATGCGGTCGAGGAACCAGCGGTCGTGCGAGATCACCAACGCGCAGCCGGGGAATTCCAGCAGCGCGTCTTCGAGCGCGCGCAGCGTCTCGACATCGAGGTCGTTGGACGGCTCGTCGAGCAGCAGCACGTTGCCGCCCTGCAGCAGGGTCTTGGCCAGGTGCAGACGGCCGCGCTCGCCGCCGGACAGGGTGCTGACGAGTTTTTGCTGGTCGCTGCCCTTGAAGTTGAAGCGGCCGATGTAGGCGCGTGACTGGATCTCGATGCCGTTGATGGTGATGATGTCCGAGCCGCCGGAGACTTCCTGCCAGACGTTCTTGTTGCCGGAGAGCGCATCGCGGCTCTGATCGACGTAGGCCACCTTGACCGTGTGCCCGATCGACACCTCGCCGGAGTCTGGCTTTTCCAGCCCGGTGATCATCTTGAACAAGGTGGACTTGCCGGCGCCGTTGGGGCCGATGATGCCGACGATCGCACCGGGCGGAATGGTCAGGCTGAGGTCGTCGATCAGCAGACGATCGCCGAAGCGCTTGCTGACGCCCTTGAGCTCGATCACCCGATCGCCGAGGCGCTCGCCGGGCGGGATGAAGATCTCGTTGGTCTCGTTGCGGCGCTGGTATTCGACCGATTGCAGTTCTTCCAGCCGCTGCAGGCGTGCCTTGCCCTTGCTGCGCCCACCCTTGGCGTTTTGCCGCGCCCATTCAAGCTCTTTCTGCAGCGCCTTCTGGCGCGCCTTTTCCTGCGATTCTTCCTGCTTCAGGCGCTCGGATTTCTGCTGCAGCCAGTCGCTGTAGTTGCCTTTCCACGGGATGCCGCGGCCGCGGTCGAGCTCGAAGATCCACTCGGCGGCGTTGTCGAGGAAGTAGCGATCGTGCGTCACCGCCACTACGGTGCCGGGGAAGCGGGTGAGGAATTGCTCCAGCCATTCCACCGACTCGGCGTCGAGATGGTTGGTCGGCTCGTCGAGCAGCAGCATGTCGGGTTTGGACAGCAGCAGCCGGCACAGCGCCACGCGGCGCTTCTCGCCGCCGGACAGCTTGCCGCAGATGGCATCCCACGGCGGCAGGCGCAGTGCGTCGGCAGCGACTTCCAACTGGTGTTCAAGGGTGGCCGCATCGCCGGCGGCGAGGATCGCCTCCAGTCGCTGCTGCTCGGCGGCGAGCTTGTCGAAATCGGCGTCTTCTTCGGCATAGGCGGCGTAGACCGCGTCCAGTGCTTCCTGTGCGTGCAGCAGTTCGCCGACGCCTTCCTCGACCGCCTGGCGCACGCTGTGCTCGGGGTTGAGCTTCGGCTCCTGTTCAAGGTAGCCGATCTTGATGCCCGGCTGCGGCCGCGCCTCGCCGTTGAAATCGGTATCGACGCCGGCCATGATCCGCAGCACGGTGGACTTGCCGGCACCGTTGAGGCCGAGCAGGCCGATTTTGGCGCCGGGGAAAAACGACAGCGAGATGTTCTTGATGATCTCGCGCTTGGGCGGCACCACCTTCGACACGCCGATCATGGTGTAGATGTATTGCATTCGCGGTTCTCCGGAACGCACGCCATCCGGCGCGGGTTCGCCAAGGGAGTGAAGGAAGTAAACCCGCGATTATACCGGCTCCGTGCCCGGAGCGATCCGATGGCGGCGTGCGCTGTCTTTCGGGAGAGCGACGCAATCGCGCGACGACTGCGGGCAGGGCGGATGAGGGCTGCGCAGTGACACCGCTTGTGCGACGCAGAGCTCTCGGCAAGGCTTGCCGGCACTCATACTCCCTCCCTTGCGCGAAGCGTAGGGGAGGGTTGGGGAGGGGAAAGAGAGCTGGCCCCGCTGCGATCCTCTGGGTCATGGCGAACCAGTGGCGATGCGCTCCTAACCTACAACGCCTGCGCCGCAAACGTATCGCAATGGCCGATGTCGCCCGAATCGAAGCCGGCCTTGAACCAGCGCATCCGCTGCGCCGAGGTGCCATGGGTGAACGAGTCGGGCACCGCGTAGCCGCGCGCGCTCTTCTGCAAGGTGTCGTCGCCGACCTGCGAAGCGGCATTGAGCGCGGCCTCGATGTCGCCGGCCTGCAACCACTGCAACTGCTGCTGCGAGCGGTTGGCCCACACCCCGGCATAGCAATCGGCCTGCAACTCGACCTTCACCGACAACCCGTCGGCGCCATCCATCGGCACGCCGCGCGCGCGCAGCGCCTGCTCCTTGCGCATCGTTCCAAGCAGATTCTGCACGTGGTGGCCAACCTCATGGGCAATCACGTAGGCGCGCGCGAAGTCGCCGCGCGCGTGCAGCTGCGTGTCCATTTCCTGGAAGAAATCCAGATCCAGATACACGCGATGATCGGTGGGGCAATAGAACGGCCCCATCGATGCCTGCGCGGCACCGCAGCCCGAGGTCGTCGCGCCGTGGAACAGCAGCAACTTGGGCTGCTCGTACGTCTGCCCGATGGACTGGAAGTAGCTGCCCCAGACATCTTCGGTGCTGCCCAGCACATGCGCGACGAATTGCTGCTGCGGGTCGGCCAGGCGTGCCGGATGCCCCGTCGTCGGCCGTGCGGCCGGCGCCAGCGCGCCCGGCTGTCCACCGCCATTGAACAGCAGCCCGAAAATCAACGGCCGCGTCTGCGGCACCACCAGCGCAATCAGCAGCGCGAGGATCGTTCCGCCGATGCCCAAATGCACGCCGCGAAAACCGAAACCGCCGCCGCCTCCGTAGCCGCCACCGCCGCCGGAATCCTCCTCGACATTGTCGCTTTGCCGGCCCTTTTGCCAGTCCATGTCAGCCTCCCGATGGATGCCGCAAACGCTACGGCGATGAGGGTGAGGGTGCAAGGGTGGGTTCAAACCGGCGGAGAGATTTGGATACCCGGATTCGCCCTGGTGCTTCCGGGTGTCCTCGCAGTCCGCCCTCGCAGTCCGCTGCCAGGGGACCGGGCAGCGCCGCCAGATCGAAGCGCCAGTTCGGCCAGTCGTCGGCCTGCCAGATGTACTTGCAATCGCCGCTATGCACGCGGAGATTACGGACCTCATTCTCCGCACGCGCACGATATTCACCGCGTATTGCGCGGAGATGGTTCGCTTTTTTCTCCGCAACGCAGCCGGACCCGTGCGGGACGGGGTCCGATCGCGGGTTTGGGAACCGAGTTCGTGCTTCGCCTTTTCCTGCTGACCGCACGGAGTGCGACGATTTTTTGCGGCCAGGGGCTTGCCCCCTGTCCGCAAAAAATCGTTGCTCCCGCTCTCACCCCGGAAAGCTACAATCCGTCAGGTACGCGGCAATGTCGTTTTCGTGTTGTAGCTCCCGCTCTCACCCCGGAAAGCTACAATTGGCCATGCTTTGATCGATGATCTGATCGGGTTGTAGCTCCCGCTCTCACCCCGGAAAGCTACAATTACTGGATCGGCCAGATCACCCGCTGCGCCGTTGTAGCTCCCGCTCTCACCCCGGAAAGCTACAATCACGCAATGGGCTGGTCAGCGGCGATCCTCGTTGTAGCTCCCGCTCTCACCCCGGAAAGCTACAATAAGCCCAAGCGTCGAATGCGCACGCCATGGGTTGTAGCTCCCGCTCTCACCCCGGAAAGCTACAATTGGTCAGTGGAAAGGTGTCATGTGTGGTAGGTTGTAGCTCCCGCTCTCACCCCGGAAAGCTACAATCGGGCGCGCTTGATGCGCTCGGCGTTGCGGTTGTAGCTCCCGCTCTCACCCCGGAAAGCTACAATCGCGGACTCGCGCTCCTCGAAGCCCGGCCAGTTGTAGCTCCCGCTCTCACCCCGGAAAGCTACAATTCAATTCCTGGCGGGCCTTCTCGACGGCCAGTTGTAGCTCCCGCTCTCACCCCGGAAAGCTACAATGACCACTTCCGAACGACTGGCGGATGCGCTGTTGTAGCTCCCGCTCTCACCCCGGAAAGCTACAATTACCTATCATTTAAGCCCCTGTTTTTGCAGGGGCTTTCTTTTTTTGCGCCAAAAAAAACCACGCTCAAAGCAGCACGAGCTGGCGCATCGCCACGGTTTCTTCCTGCACGGTCTGCGTGCCGACCAGGATTTCCATGCCGGCGTACTGCTTCTCGCTGACCTTCATGCAGCGCACCGAGCCTTTTCTCGGGAGGTTTGCGGCCAGGCGCTGTTGGTGCTTGGTCACGTCATCCGCACCGTTGACGATGCGCGCATACACCGACCACTGCAGCATGTCGTAGCCGTCCTGCAGCAGGAAGCGGCGGAACACGGTGTAGGCGCGCTTGTCCGCCTTGGTCACCGTGGGCAGGTCGAAGAAAACCATCAGGCGCATGAATCGACGAGTTTCCTGGCTCATCGGGCTGCATCCGGGTCACACCAGCATATCCGGCCAGTCCAGTTCGGCCACGCTGGCCGTATCGCAATAGCGGGACAGGCTCTCGACCATGCGGTCGATGGCGGCCTGCACGTTCATGGTGCCGGCCTGCATGCGCACGTCGGCGTAAAGCAGCTGGATCAGCGCGGCCTTGTCTCCCTTGCTCAGTTCGCGCGCGTCTTCCGTGGCGTGCACCTTGGCCCAGTGGTCGACCAGCGGACGCAGCGGCTCGATCAGGTCGTCGGCCAGATTGAAGGCGTTGAGCTGGCTCTTGTGATGCAGCCCGAACGCCGGCAGGAAGCCGTGCGCGACGAGGCTGCGGGCGATCGCGGCACGTAGGATGGCGTAGCCGTAGTTGAGCGCCGCGTTGCACCAGCCGGGCTGGTCGCGGGTGAATCCGGTTCCGAACAATTCCGCAAAGTAATAGCGCGCGCCGCTGCCTTCGCGGTTGTCCGGGTCGCCCGAGCGCACGTAGTCGGCCTGTGCGAACAGAAACCTGCCCGCGCCCGGGCTGAAGCGCTCGAGGCAGGCGCCCTGGTTGCGCAGCTTGCGTTGCACGATGCGCTGCCATGCGCGCTTTTTTTTCGGCACGGTCAGCGCCAATTGTTTCTGCATCACCCGCAAGGCGCGGCTGTGCGGCAGAAACGACAGCAGCACGCCATTGGGGTGATGGCTGGCATCGCAGCACACCAGCGCCACGTCGTGCGCGGCCAGTTCGGACAGCAGCGCCCCGGTCAGCAGGGTGTGCGGAGTGTCCAGCACGACCACGCTGAGGTCTTCCAGCGGCAGGGTGGCAGTGGTGCCCTGATCCTGCTCCAGCAGCAACTGCCGGTTCTTCACCAACAGCCGTGCGGGCTTGCTGACGAGGACGCTACGCCAGCCCACGCCTCGTCTCCGGTGGGGCGGGATACACGACGCCCAGCACATCGACGCTGAATTTTTCGAAGCTCAAAGCGGTCTTTACGCCTATTCCGCGAAACAACCCATCCTTGCCCACGCGCTGATTGCGATCATGTGCCCAAAGACTGACATTGGCCGAGGCGATATCGGAGCCTGCGAAATAGCCGTAGAACTCAGCGTCACGCTGCTTGATCCTGATCAAATCCTTCGGATAGACCGAAAACATGAACTCGAAGCTACCGTCGATGCGCGTCCATTCGTCCTCGCTCTTGTGAGCGACAGCTGCGCGGTTTGGTAGTTCTCGCGCAGCGGCATGGCTTGTGTAGACGGGGACGAGGTGGAATTTGCCTTTCTTTCTGAATACATCCACCCGGACCATGCTGTCGTTCTTGGCGATGCCGCCGCGCACGGGAATGCCGCTGAGCTTGTCGATGGCCAAGGTGACGCTTCGCACCAGGGGCCCTTGCTTGCCGTCGTGGGTTGGTTTGTGGAATGGCTCGGCGAATGCCTTGTCGGCATTGCCGCCATGCACGAGCAGACGCGCGTGCAGTGCGCGATAGAGACGTTCGTTGCGATGTGGCTCGATGAGTTGGCACTTTTCCTCGTCGTACTTCTCACCGCCGAAGTGCTTCAAGGTCAGGTCGGCTAGCCTCAAGGTTTGGGTGACGCGATTGGGCAATTCTGACGTTGGCTGCCGGGCATAGATGGTGTCCTTATGCGCCGCGCCACCATTGCGTCGTTGTGGTGCACGCGACACGAACAGCGGTCGCACGCCATTCAATGCGCCTTCGTCGTAGCGCAGCTTGCCATCATCGTCCTTCAGCCAGCGCAGCGACTCGCGTAACGCCTCGATGGATGTGTCGTCCAGCACCTTGCCGGTGTTGCGGTCCAGCCCGGCACGGGCGCACAGCTCGTCGGCGAAGGTCGGGAACGGCGTTGGGAAGTGCCCTTCCAGCTTGCGCAGTGCGGCGATGTCGATGACTTCGCCGGTTTCCGCATCGACGTAGCCATCGCGCACCGCCGCGAGTTCCTTGCGTCGCGCATAGTCGGACAGGCGCTTGACCATGGCGTGGCTGCACGCAGCGACCACCGCCGCATCCACGGCGTGGTGGCGGTCGCTGCCTTCGCGCAGCTTGGTCAGGCCCCAGCGCGCGCGCAGGAAGCTGGTCAACTGGCCGCTGAGCACCACGCAGCGTTTGCTGTCGCTGCTCAGTTGCAGGTTGTCTTCCACGTACTGCTTGAAGAACTTGCAGATGTAGCGGGTGTCGTTGAGGTTGCGATCCTTGAAGCCTTCCTGCTCCTCGCGCCCGTAATTCTTGCGCAGCAGGCGATTGCGCTTGGCCAGCCGGTAGGCGTGGTTGCCCTGTACCCAGGCAGCAAACGTCTGCCAGCGGGCGCTGTCGCCGGCGCCATCCAGGTATTCGTACGGGGTCTGGTTGCCCTTGTCCTGGTTGCACTTGGTGTGCACCACGACCTTGTTGTTCCGGCTGTCGTCGAAGCTGCGCGAGTAGGGCAGGACGTGATCGACCTGCGCGTAATTCGCGTCGTCGAGGACCTGGTTCAAGTCGAGCGCATGGATGCAGTACGCGCACTTGCCGCCTTGCTCGCGGTAGAGCAGCCACTTCTCGAATTCGCGTCCCTTAGGCCGCGCGCCGTTGAGATGGGACGCAAGCTCGCTGCGCGCCTGCTCGTTGCGCTGGGCGTATTCCTTCTGCAGTTTCTCGATGTCGCGCCGCTCGTCCAGCGGCCGCGACAGGTCGCGCGCCATCTCGATATGCACTTCCGCCGGCGAGCCGTACTCGCGAATGAGGGCGTTGACGACCTTGCGCGCCTGATTGAGCGCGCGCAGCACCACCGGGTTGCGCGGCACGTCGAGGTCGTCGCGGAACAGCATCTTGCCGCTCCGGTCGCGGCCTGAATAGAACGGCGGCAGATATCGCTGCTTGCCCTCGCTGCGCGTGATCTGGCTGTGGTGCGCGTAGCCTGCCGCTTTCACGGCGTCGTCGTAGCGCAGGCCCTTCTCCATTTCCGGCACGATCTTGCGCAGCGCCTTCAACGACAGACTGCTGAACTTGTCGAAGCTGACCGGCAGCAGGGCCTGGATCATCCTGTCGCCGCCGGGCAAGTTCAGCTTGCGCAGCTCGCGTTCGATTTCCGCATCGTCCTTGTAGACGCTCAGGACGCGGGCGATGTCGTCGAGCGCTTCGGGCTGGCCTTCCAGCGCGGCCATGGAAATCTTCTTCCACTCGGCTTCCAGGCCGGCTTTCGTCAATGCCTTGCGCAACTCCTGCCAAGCCGGCAGCCGGACCAGCGCATCGTCTTCCGGGTTGCTGTCGGTTCCATCCTTCTTTTTTCTGGCGCCCGCCAGGCCGAGGAAGCGGAAAGATTCCGGCAGCAAGCCTTCCCTGACCAGCTTCTTGCGCAGGTCGGCATGGCTGAATTTTTCAGCGGCTTGCAGATAGGGCAGGTTCAGCGCGAACTTGTGCTCATCGGGCTTCAGCGGGCGCGATTCGCCATCGACCACGATGCGCAGGTTGTTCAGACGCGTCAGCCAGACATGGCGCTCGACGGTGAAGCTGGCCTTGGGCGCACGCTTTTCCTGTTTTTCGAAGGTGCAATGACCGAGCATCTTCAGCAGGTTCTCGCCGGACAGCGCCGGCTTGACTTCCCAGAACAGGCCGCTGCGCTGGTCGCCATGGCCGCGAATCTGTTGTTCCAGTCCAGCGCCGGCGTGCGGATTGCCGAAATCGCGCTGTGCCTCGAACAGCTTGCCAAGTTCTTCGTCAAGCAGTACCCGGGCCAGGGCCTTGTCGTAGTTGCCGGCCTTGTTGCGTTGCGCATCGGGGAATTCGGCCAGCACCATTTCGGCCACGCTGCGGTAGTGCTTCTCCTGCATCAGCCTGGCGGTGTTCGACAGCCCCTGCTTGACGCTGCCGCCCTTGGCGCCGGCTTCGCTTTCCTGTTTGGCCTGCTCGGCCTTGCTGTACCAGTGGAAGCCGCGATGCTTGCACAGGTGATAGATCACCCGCGCCCATTCTTCGCCGCTCAACTTGCGGTCAAGGGCTTCGACGCGCAGCTGCCACAGGTTCGGCGTCGGAAAGCCCTTGCCCGGTGGGCGCTTGAGCACATCGACGCTGGCGATCAAGCCGGCGTGCGCCAGCAAGCGCGCCAGCCGGGTCAGCCGCCACGCGCGCCGGTACAGACGGCGACGCAACAGGCGCGCATCGCGGCGCGCCTTGTTCAGCGATTCGCCCTTGTCCGGCGTTTCCGCCTTGTCGAAGGCGCGCACGCCCAGATCAATGATGCGGGCGTCGCCCAGCACGCACCAGCCGACGGAAGCAATGCCGATGTCCAGTCCCAGTGCATAACGAATGGCTTGTTGCATGTTCGTTCCCTGTGCTAGATTTCTTCCCGTAGCTTTCCGGGGTGAGAGCCGTTGCTACAATAAGATTCAATTCGAATCCGACCCGCCGCAAGGCGGGTCTTTCGTTTCAGGCGCCCCCAAGCCGAATCCTATACCCAGACGGCGCGGCCTACCCTCCTGCAAGCTTGCCGCCTTCGCGCACGGCTCGGCGAATTTTCGCCCCCCCCGATGGGTTCTAATAGCGCCACGGCGCCCGTCGCGCCACCCGTTCGGGTGCAGCCTTCTCTGTCCTCCGTTCTCTGTCCGCTGTCCTCCGAAGCCCATGTCCGACGAATCCCTCAAGCGCTGGATCTGTGACACGCGGCGAACCTGCTGGCCTTCTTACAACCCCTTGTGGCTCGCTCCTCGCGCGAACGCTACAATTTGGGGCCATCCCCCGTTCGAGGCCCGCCGATGTTCTCCCGCGACTGCCGCATCGAAGGATTCGACCCCGAGTTGGCCCGTGCCATCGCCGACGAGCGTCGCCGGCAGGAAGATCACGTCGAGCTGATCGCCTCGGAGAACTACGCCAGCCCGCGCGTGCTGGAGGCGCAGGGCAGCGTTCTGACCAACAAGTACGCCGAAGGCTATCCGGGCAAGCGCTATTACGGCGGGTGCGAATACGTCGATGTCGCCGAGCGGCTGGCGATCGAGCGCGTCAGGCAACTGTTCGACTGTGACTACGCCAACGTGCAGCCGCATTCGGGTTCGCAGGCCAATCAGGCGGTGTATCTGGCGCTGTTGCAGCCGGGCGACACCATCCTCGGCATGAGCCTCGCGCATGGCGGCCATCTCACCCACGGTGCCAAGGTCAACATCAGCGGAAAGTTGTTCAACGCCGTGCAATACGGTGTCGACGAACGTGGATTGATCGACTACGACGCGGTGCAGCGACTGGCGAACGAGCATCATCCGAAGATGATCGTCGGCGGATTCTCGGCGTACTCGCAGGTGGTGGACTGGGCGCGCCTGCGCGCCATCGCCGATTCGGTCGGCGCGCTGTTCTTCGTCGACATGGCGCATGTCGCCGGGCTGATTGCGGCGGGGGTGTATCCGAGCCCGCTGCCACACGCGCACATCGTCACCTCGACCACCCACAAAACCCTGCGCGGCCCGCGCGGCGGCATCGTGCTGGCGAAAAATCCGTCCGAGGACCTGGTCAAGAAGCTGCAATCCATCGTCTTCCCCGGCATCCAGGGTGGCCCACTGATGCACGTGATCGCGGCCAAGGCGGTGGCGTTCAAGGAGGCGCTGGAGCCGGAGTTCGCCGCCTACCAGCGGCAAGTGGTGCGCAACGCGCAGGCGATGGCGAATACCATGCTCGCGCGCAGCTACAAGGTCGTTTCCGGCGGCACGCAAAACCACCTGTTCCTGCTCGACCTGATCGGCCGCACCATCACCGGCAAGGATGCCGAAGCCCTGCTCGGCAAGGCCCACATCACCGTCAACAAGAATGCCGTGCCCGGCGACCCGCGTTCGCCCTTCGTCACCTCCGGCCTGCGCATCGGCACCCCGGCGGTGACCACCCGCGGTTACACCGAAGCGGACTGCATCGAACTGGCCAATGGCATCTGCGATCTTCTCGATGCGCCCGGTGACGACGCCGTGCTCACGCGAGTGCGCGCGGCGGTGACGGCGCAGTGCGCGCGGTTGCCGGTTTACTGAGGACAGAAGACAGAGGACAGAGGACAGAGGGTAAGCAGTTGGCAGTTGGCAGTTGGCAGGCAGGGCAGGGTGTCAGTGGCCAGGTTTTCCCTTCTCCCTCCGGGAGAAGAGCCTGCCCCCGCGAAGGCGGGGGTGCCCCGCAGGGGCGGATGAGGGAAAGGGATTCAGCAGAGGGCAAACCATTGTTCGGTCGTCAGTCATCAATCGAATCACCGGCCCTCGCTGCCGCGGCCACGCAGCCGGGCGTCCGGTTACTGCCGACGTACCTCCTTTCTGTCCTCTGTCCTCTGTCCTCTGTCCTCTGAAATGCACTGCCCCTTCTGCCAGCACGAAGACACCCGCGTCATCGACTCGCGGCTGACCGAAGACGGCAGCACCGTGCGGCGACGGCGCGAGTGTCCGGCCTGCGGCGAGCGTTTCAATACCTTCGAAAACGCCGAGTTGAAATTGCCGGCGGTGGTGAAGAACGACGGTCGGCGCGAGGCTTTCGACGAATCCAAGCTGCGCACCAGCTTCGAGCGCGCGCTGCAGAAGCGCCCGGTGTCGCCCGAGCAGGTCGATGCCGCCGTACGGCATGTGATTCACCAATTGCGCCTGCGCGGCGAGCGCGAGATCCCGTCGCGCCGGATCGGCGAGTTGGTGATGGCGCAGCTCAAGCCGCTCGATCAGGTCGGCTATGTGCGCTTCGCCTCGGTGTATCGCGCCTTCGAGGACGTGGCCGCGTTCCGCGCCGAGATCGACCAGCTCGAACGCGATGCGCCGAGTGTCGATGGCGTGCAGTTGCCCTTGCTCGATGAGTCGCCGGAACCCGACAAGCCGGCGAAGGCGCGGCGGTGATGAGCAACTCCTCGAATGCCGATTCCCGATTCCTGCCGCACATGGATGTGCCAATGCCGCGAGCGCAGGATGCGCAGGAGCGGCCGATTCCCGGCTTCACCGCCCTCGACCACGCGATGATGGCGCACGCCTTGCGCTTGGCCGAACGTGGCGCCTACACGACGCGACCCAATCCGATGGTCGGTTGCGTGCTCGTGCGCGACGGCGCGGTCGTCGGCGAAGGCTGGCATCAAAAGGCCGGCGAGCCGCACGCGGAAGTGCTGGCCTTGCGGCAAGCCGGTGACGACGCGCGCGGCGCGACCGCGTACTTGACGCTCGAACCGTGCGCGCACGATGGCCGCACGCCGCCGTGCGCGCCGCAGCTGATCGCCGCCGGCATCACGCGCGTGGTCGTCGCCTGCGGCGATCCGTTCCCGCAGGTCGCCGGTGCGGGCATCGCCGCCTTGCGCGAGGCAGGCATCGTCGTCGACACGGGCTTGCTGGAAGCGCCGGCGCGCGCGCTCAATCGCGGCTTTCTGTCGCGCATCGAACGCGGCCGGCCGTGGCTGCGGGTGAAGCTGGCGATGAGTCTGGACGGCCACACCGCGCTCGCCAGCGGTGAGTCGAAGTGGATCAGCTCGGGCCCGTCGCGGCTGGACGTGCAGCGCTGGCGCGCGCGCTGCGGCGCCCTGCTCACCGCCAGCGGCACCGTGCTCAAGGACGATCCGCAGTTGACCGTGCGCATGGATGATGGTGCGCCTTTCGTGCCGCCGCTGCGGGTGGTGCTCGATCCGGGCCTGGCGATTCCGGCGCAGTCCAAAGTGCTCGACGATGCCGCGCCGACGCTGCTGCTGCACGCGCCCGAAGCGCGCGTGCCCAAATACCTGCGCGATCGCGACCGCGCCGCAATTCCCGCCGCCGATGGCATGCTCGATCTGGAAGCAACGCTGCGCCTGCTCGCCCAGCGCGGCATCAACGAAGTGCAGACCGAAGCCGGTGCGACCTTGTGCGGCGGCTTGCTGCGCGCCGGCCTGGTCGATGAATTGCTGCTCTACGTGGTGCCGGTGCTGCTCGGTGCCAACGGCCGGCCGCTGTTCGCCGGTTGGGATGCGCCGACGATGGCGCAACGCCACGATCTGGAAATCATCGAAACCCGGCACATCGGATCGGACATTCGCCTGCTGCTGCGGCCGAAGGCGCGCTGATGTTCACCGGCCTGATCCAAGCCGTCGGCCGCATCGCGCGACTCGAATCGCGCGGCGGCGACGTGCGTTTGCATGTCGATCCGGGTGCATTGCCGATCACCGACGTCGTGCCCGGCGAGTCCATCGCGGTGTCGGGCGTGTGCCTGACCGTGGTCGACGGCGATGACGATGGGCTGGCCTTCGATGTCTCCAACGAAACGCTTTCGCTGACCACGCTCGGCGCGCTTGCGGTCGATGCGGCGGTGAACCTGGAGCGGGCGATGTTGCCGACCGATCGCCTCGGCGGCCATCTGGTCAGCGGCCATGTCGATGGCGTCGGCAGCGTTCTTTCGATCGTCGACGATGCGCGCTCGCAGCGTTGGCGCTTCGCCGCGCCGCGCGCGCTGCTGCGCTATGTCGCGGTGAAGGGTTCGATCTGCGTCGATGGCGTCAGCCTCACCGTCAACGCCGTCGATGGCGAAGGATTCGAGGTCAACCTGATTCCGCACACGCTGGCGCATACCGCGTTCGGCGCGATGCGCGCGGGCGATCGCGTCAATCTCGAAGTCGATCTGGTGGCGCGGTATGTGGAGCGATTGCAGACCGCGCGCGATACTTGATGTTGCAACGACCGCGCGTCCTTCGACAGGCTCAGGACGAACGGTTTTGTTTTTTCGCGACGGAATAAAATCCGTTCGTGGTGAGCCTGTCGAACCATGAACGGACGCCATGAGCTTCTCCCCCATCCCCGAACTGCTCGCCGACATCGCCGCCGGCAAGATGGTCGTCGTCGTCGACGACGAAGACCGCGAAAACGAAGGCGACCTGATCATGGCCGCCGAACTGGTGCGGCCGTCCGACATCAACTTCATGGTCACCCACGCGCGCGGGCTGGTGTGCCTTGCGCTCACGCCCGAGCGTTGCCGCCAGCTCGCGTTGCCGCCGATGGTCGGGCGCAACACCTCGGCGCATCACACCAACTTCACGGTGTCGATCGAAGCCGCCGAAGGCGTGAGTACCGGCATCTCCGCCTACGATCGCGCCCACACCATCCGCACCGCGGTGGCGCCAGCGGCGCGGCCGGACGATCTGGTGCAGCCTGGCCACATCTTCCCGCTGACGGCGCAGCCTGGCGGCGTGCTCAGCCGCGCCGGCCACACCGAGGCGGCGGCCGATCTGGCGCGGCTGGCCGGACTCGAACCGGCCGGGGTGCTCGTCGAGGTGCTCAATGGCGATGGCTCGATGGCGCGGCGGCCGCAACTGGAAGTGTTCGCGCGCGAGCACGGCCTGAAGATCGGCTCGATCGAGGCCTTGATCCGTCATCGCCTGGCGACCGAACACACCATCGAACGCGTCGACGAACGCGACATCGACACCCCGTTCGGGCCGTTCCGGCTGCTGTCGTATCGCGACCGGCTCAGCCACGCCATCCACTTCGCGATGGTGCGCGGCACGCCTTGCGGCGATACGCCGGCGCTGGTGCGCGTGCACGTCGGCAATCCGCTGGCCGACATGCTGCATTGGCAGCGCGCCGATTTCGGTATCCCGGTGCTCGATGCGTTGCGCGCGATTTCGCAATCGTGCTGCGGTGCGCTGGTGGCGCTGAACGTGACGCACACGCCAGAGTCGGTGTTGGCACGCGTGAAGCAGGAGGTTGCCGCCGATGCCACGCCGACGGCGATGGCCGAGTGGCGGCACACCGGCACCGGCTCGCAGATCCTCGCCGATCTGGGCTTGCATCGATTGCGCGTGCTCGGCGCGCCACGCCGGCAGGTGGGCCTGGGCGGCTTCGGGCTGGAAGTGGTGGAATACGTCGAACTGGCCGCCGCGATAAACTGACGGCTTCATCGTCATCCCGGCGCAAGCTGGAGTGCGGTTCAACAGCCGAAAGGCTGGTCATCCATTTGTATTTTCGGAAATGCCATGCCCCATTACGAAGGCGAGCCGCGTGCGCTGCACGGCGCGCGCTACGCCATCCTCGCCAGCCGCTGGAATCCGCGCATCGTCGATGCCCTGTTGATGGGCGCCCATCGCGCCTTCGCCGAGCACGGCGTGGCCGAGTCCGACGTCGACGTGGTGCGCGTGCCCGGTGCCTGGGAGTTGCCGCAGGCTGCCGCCCAAGCGGCGCAGACGCGGCGCTACGCCGGCTTGGTCGCGCTCGGCTGCGTGGTGCGCGGCGATACGCGTCACTACGAACACGTCGCCGATGAATGCGCGCGCGGGCTGATGCGGGTTGCACTCGATGCCGGCGTGCCGGTCGTCAATGGCGTGCTCGCGGTCGAGCGCCACGAGGACGCGATCGCGCGAGCGGGTGGCGCGCGTGGCAACAAGGGCGAAGAAGTCGTGCAGGCGGTGCTGGAGATGACGAATTTGTTCGCGAGGATGGGGTCATGAGTCGCCATCGCGCCGATGGTATCGATCCGGTGGCGCGCTCGCGTTCGCGCCGGCGTGCGCTGCAGGCGCTGTACGCGTGGCAGGTGGCGCGCGCGCCGATCGCCAGCGTCATCGCCGAGTTTCAGCACGAACAGGACATGGAGATCGCCGACCTCGCCTATTTCGAAGATCTGGTGCGCGGCGTCGAGCAGCAATGCGCCGAGCTCGATGCGCGGCTGGCGGGCTTTCTCGATCGCGGCGTCGAGGCGGTCGACCCGATCGAGCGCGCGATCCTGCGCATCGCCGCCTACGAGTTGCTGCATCGGCTCGACATTCCCTATCGCGTGGTCATCAACGAGGCGATCGAATCGGCCAAGCGTTTCGGTGCCGACAACGGCCACACCTATGTCAACGGCGTGCTCGACAAGGCCGCGGCGCAGTGGCGGGCGGCGGAAGCGGGCGCGGCGCGCTCGCGTTGAGCGGGCGCATGCGCGGCATCTCGCGCGACGATCGACGCCATGAGCGGTGAGTTCGATCTGATCGCCCGCATCCGCGCCCGCGCCGCCGCGGCGGCGCGCAACGACGTGCGGCTCGGTATCGGCGACGACGCCGCGATCTTGTGCGTTCCGGTAGGCCATGATCTGATCGTCAGCACCGACACGCTCAACGCCGGCGTGCACTTTCCGCACGACACCGCTGCCTTCGACATCGGCTGGAAAACGCTGGCGGTGAACTTGTCCGATCTCGCGGCGATGGCTGCGCAGCCGGCGTGGTGCACGTTGAACCTCACCCTGCCCGATGCCGATGCGGTGTGGCTGGACGGTTTCCTCGATGGTTTTTTCGCGCTGGCGACACGACACGGCGTGGCGCTGATCGGTGGCGACACCACCCGCGGGCCGCTGGCGATCACCGTCACCGTGCACGGTTTCGTGCCGCACGGCGAAGCGCTGCGCCGCGACGGCGCCCGCGTCGGCGATGCAGTGTGGGTCAGCGGCACCCTCGGCGATGCGGCGGCGGGATTGCGGCAGTGGCGCGAGGGTTCGGCGATGGACGCGACGCTGCGTGTGCGCCTCGATCGCCCCACGCCGCGGGTCGAACTCGGCCTCGCCCTGCGCGGCATCGCGCACGCTGGCATCGATGTTTCCGACGGCCTGCTCGCCGATCTGAAGCATGTGCTCGAAGCCAGCGCTGTCGGCGGCGAACTCGATCTCGCATCGTTGCCGACTTCACCCTCATTGCTGGAAGGCTTCGACGAATCGACGCGGCAACGCTTCCAGCTCGGCGGCGGCGACGATTACGAGCTGTGCTTCACCGCGCCGTTGTCGCGCGCCGACGATGTGCGTGCGGCTGCCGCACGCGCTGGCGTGGCGGTGACATGCATTGGCCGCATCGTCGACGAGTGTGGCTTGCGCCTGCGTGGTCGCGATGGCTCGCTGGTCGCCGCGCCAGCGCTCGGCTATCGTCACTTCAGCGGTGCAGACGAAGGCGAACACGACCCGGGTGAGGGTGAAAAGGACGCGTCTTGAACGATCCCTCATCCACCACGCCATCACCCTCCGCGCTCACAGCCCGCGTCCTGCTGCGCCATCCGCTGGGCTGGCTCGCCACCGGCTTCGGCAGTGGCTTGTCGCCGCGCGCGCCCGGCACCGTCGGCACCGCCGCCGCACTGATTCCGTGGTGGTGGCTGCGCGACTTGTCGTTGCCGTATTACCTCGGCGCGATCGTCGTCGCGTTCGCGCTCGGCGTGTGGGCCGCGCAATGGGTGGTGAACCGCAGCGGCGTCAATGACCCGCAGGTGGTGGTGTGGGACGAGTTCGTCGGCGTCTGGATCGCGCTGATCGCCGCGCCGGCGGGATGGATCTGGATGCTGGCCGGCTTCGCGCTGTTCCGTCTGTTCGACATCTGGAAGCCGTGGCCGGTGCGCTGGGCCGATCGCCGCGTGCATGGCGGGCTGGGCGTGATGCTCGACGACGTGATCGCCGGCGGTTATGCGCTGATCGTGATGCACTCAGCGGGGCTTTTTTTCGCGCGTTGACGTCGGCGTGGATGCATCGGCGAGCGCCGCCGCCACGCGCTCGCGCAGCAACGGCAGGATGTCGCGCTCGAACCACGGATGCCGGCGCAGCCACATCTGGTTGCGCGGGCTTGGATGCGGCAGTGGCAAGTAGCGCGGCAGATAGTCGTGCGCGGCGCGCACGGTTTCGGTGAGCGACCCGCGCTGCGACTTGCCGAGGTAGCCGACCTGCGCGTAGCGGCCGATCAGCAGCACCAGCCGCACCCGGGTCAGCAGCGGGATGAGTTGCGGATGCCACAGCGGCGCGCATTCCGGCCGTGGCGGCAGGTCGCCGCCATGGCCGCGGCCGGGGTAGCAAAAGCCCATCGGCACGATGGCGACCTGCTGTTCGTCGTAGAACGTATCGCGGTCGATCGCCAGCCACTGCCGCAGGCGATCGCCGCTGGCATCGTTCCACGGAATGCCGGTGGCATGCACCTTCGTCCCCGGTGCTTGCCCGACGATCAGCACTCGCGCGCCGACGCCGGCGCGCACGACTGGATTCGGCCCCAGCGGCAGGTGTGCTTCGCAAACCCGGCAGGCGCGGATCTGCGTGAGCAGGGTGGCGAGGCGGCGGGTGGGTGCGGGCACAGAGGACAGAGGACAGAGGACAGAGGACAGAGGACAGAGGACAGAAGACAGACGGTGATCGGTTTTCGGTGAACTGTCGACGGCGAGCGGGGCACTGCTTTGCTTGTCCCTGTCCCTGCGGAAAGAGGGGCGCCCCGAAGGGACGGAAGTTGCGGTACGCGGGTGCTTGTCGCGAGCCCGGCCCCTCACCCCAACCCCTCTCCCGGTGGGAGAGGGGCTCGAGACTCCCTGTGGTTTTCCGCTCCCGATTCTCGATTCCCGATTCCCGATTCTCGATTCCCGATTCTCGATTCCCGATTCCCGAATCAAAGCATCTTCCCCGGATTGAAAATCCCCTCCGGATCGAACTGCGCCTTGACCGCGCGCATCAGCGCCAGCGTCGCCGGCGAATACGCTTTCGCCATGAACTCGCGTTTGGCCAGGCCGATGCCGTGTTCGCCCGAAAGCTGTCCATCGAGGGCGAGCACGGCGGCGAACAGGGCGTGCATGCCGCGCTGCGCGCGCTCGCTTTGCGCGGCATCGGCGGGGTCGTACATGATGTTGACGTGCAGGTTGCCGTTGCCGGCGTGGCCGAAGCTGAGCACCGGCAGGTCGATGTCGCGGGCGATTTCGGCCACGCGCGCGACCAACGCAGGAATGGCGGAAACCGGCACCACCACGTCCTCGTTGATCTTGCCCGGGGCGATCGTGCGCAGCGACGGCGACAGCGCCTTGCGCGCCGCCCACAGCGCTTCGCGCGCCGCTTCGTCGGGCGCCACGTCGAGCGCGATCAGGCCGTCGCCGCGGGCGGCGCGAGACAGCGCGGCAACGGCGTATTCGAGTTGCTCGGCAGCGCCATCGGCTTCGATCATCAGCAGCGCGCCGGCTTCGGGGATGTCGGCACCGCCGACTTCGCGGGCGAGTTTCACGC
Source organism: Pseudomonadota bacterium (assembly GCA_018240435.1). Classification (GTDB taxonomy): domain Bacteria; phylum Pseudomonadota; class Gammaproteobacteria; order Xanthomonadales; family Xanthomonadaceae; genus SZAS-103. The sequence goes on along the minus strand of JAFEFT010000009.1, from coordinate 68,418 downwards.
AGCCGGCATCCATGAACTCGAGCATCGATGGCGCCACTGGTTGTGCCATCAAGCGCGCCACCGCGGCGGCGGCGGCGTCCATGTCGCGATACAGCGCACGCAGGCTGCGTCGCGCCTCCGGTTTGGGCACCAGCTTGAGGGTGGCCTCGACGATCAATCCGAGCGTGCCTTCCGAGCCGACCAGGAAGCGGGTGAAGTCGTAGCCGCTGGCGCCCTTGGTAGTCGGCGCGCCGGCGCGGATCAACGCGCCGCGACCATCGACGAAGGCCAGCGCCAGCACGTTGTCGCGGGTGGCACCGTATTTCACCGCGCGCGGGCCGCCGGCATTGCAGGCGAGGTTGCCGCCGATCGAGCAATACGGCGCGCTGGTGGGGTCGGGCGGCCAGAAGAATCCCTGCGCGCCGGCGGCTTCCTGCAAGGTGCCATTGAGCACGCCCGGCTGCACCACGGCGACGCGATCGGCGGCGCGGATGGCGAGGATGCGATCCATCCGTTCGAAGCTGACGACGATGCCGCCGGCGACCGGCACCGAGGCGCCGGTGGTGTTGGTGCCGCGCCCGCGCGCCACCATCGGCAGTCGTGCCGCGACGCAGGCGCGCACCAGCGCCTGCACCTGCTCGTTCGATTCGGGCAATGCCACCGCCTGCGGCTGCGCGTGGCGGCGCGAATTGTCGTAACCGTAGACCGCGCACTCGCCTGCATCGAGCAACAGTCCATCGGTGCCGAGCGCATCGCGCAGGGCAGCGATCGTCGCGGCAGTCAGCTCGGGCATGGATACATGGTAGAGGCAAACGGTGTCGGCTGCTGCCGGCGCACTGGCATCAGGCCGATGCAAGGTCGGCGTGCAGCACGTCCCAGGCCTGGCGCGCGACCACCAGGTCCTCGTCGGTCGGGATGACCCAGGCCGAAACCCGGCTGTGTGGCCGCGAGATGCGCGGTCCGCCGGCGGCATTGGCGTCGTCGTCGATTTCGACGCCCAGCCACGCGGCGCCAGCGCCGATGCGACGGCGCACTTCGACAGCGTGCTCGCCGATGCCGGCGGTGAACACCACCGCGTCCACGCCGCCCAGCGCTGCCGCCAGCGAGCCGATCTCGCGGCCGATGCGATAGACGAACAGGTCGATGGCCTCGGCCGCGCGCGGGTCGGCGCTGGCCAGCAGCACCCGCATGTCGTCGCTCAAGCCCGACACCCCCAGCAGCCCGGATTGTTCGTAGAGCATCGTGCTCACGTCGGCGGCAGTCATGCCGCGCTGTTGCAGCAGATACAGCAGCACGCCGGGGTCGATGGTGCCGCAGCGGCGCGCCATCGGCGGGCCGTCGAGGGCGGTGAAACCCATCGTGGTGGCGATGCTGCGGCGCGCCTGCAGGGCGCACAGGCTGACGCCGGCGCCGAGGTGGGCGACGATGACGCGGCCCTCGGCGGCGCGCGTGCCAAGGTAGTCGGGCAGCACGCCGGCGATGTAGTCGTAGGACAGGCCGTGGAAGCCGTAGCGGCGAATGCCTTGCGCGCCGAGCCGGCGCGGCAGTGCAAAGGCGGTGGCGACGGCCGGCTGGTCGTGGTGGAAGGCGGTGTCGAAACTGGCCGTCTGCGCCAGCGCCGGATCGCGATCTGCCAGTGCCGCGATCGCCGCCAGCGCCGCCGGCTGGTGCAGCGGTGCCAGCGGCACCAGTGCCTGCAATTCGGCCAGCAGGGGCGCATCCAGCCGCGCCGGAGCGCGCCGGTGGGCGCCGCCATGGACGACACGATGGCCGGCGGCGGCCAGGGTCAGGCCGGATTCGTCCACCCAGGCCAGCACCCGATCGAGTGCCTGGGCGTGGTCGCCGACGCCGGGCAGCGGTGCATCGACGAGCATCCGGCCATCGCCGCCGCGCACGCGCAGGCGGGCGCCGTCGCCGAGGCCATCGCAATGGCCGGCGAACAGGCGATTGCCGGGCGCGGGACGATCGACCAGCGCGTAGATCGCGAACTTCAGGCTCGACGAGCCGGCGTTGAGCACCAACAGCACGCCGCTCACGGCTTCGGCGGTCGTGGCTGATGCCGCAGCGCCTGCGCGATCGCGCACGAGATCAGTCGCGCGTCGGTGCCGTCGGCGCGGCTGGTGAGCACGATCGGCACTCGCGCCCCGAGCACGATGCCGGCCACCTGCGCGTGCGCGAGGTATTCGAGCTGTTTGGCGAGGATGTTGCCGGCCTCCAGATCGGGCACCAGCAGGATGTCGGCGCGGCCGGCAACCGCCGAGGCGATGCCTTTGGCGCGAGCGGCCTGTTCGGAGACGGCATTGTCGAAGGCGAGCGGGCCGTCGAGGATGCCGCCGCTGATCTGGCCGCGCTCGGCCATCTTGCACAACGCGGCGGCATCGAGGGTGGAGCGCATCCCGGCGTTGACCGTCTCCACCGCCGCCAGGATCGCCAGCCTCGGCTCGGCAACGCCCAGGGCGCGGGCCAGATCGATCGCGTTTTGCGCGATGTCGCGCTTGGCATCCAGATCGGGCTGGATGTTCACCGCGGCATCGGTGACGAACAGCAGGCGCGGATAGGTCGGCACGTCGATCACGAATACATGGCTGATGCGACGATCGGTGCGCAGGCCCGCGTCGCGGTCGACCACCGCCGCCATCAATTCGTCGGTATGCAAGGCGCCCTTCATCAGCGCCCCGACCTGGCCGGCGCGCGCCAGCGCCACGGCGTGCGCGGCGGCGGCATGGCTGTGCTCGGTGGCGATCAGCTCGCAATCGCCCAGATCGAGGCTGGCGCGCCGGGCGGCGGCGCGGATACGCCGTTCCGGGCCGACCAGCACCGGCACGATCAGCCCGGCGCGCGCCGCGGCCAGGGCGCCGGCGAGGCTGGCTTCGTCCACCGGATGGACGATCGCCGTGCGCACCGGTGCCGCGTCGGCGACACGCGTGAGCAGCTCGCGGTGGCGCCGGCCATCGTGATGCAGTTCGACGGCGGGCGGCTCGATGCGCTCGCGCGAGACCTTGGTCGTCGGCACGATCACCTCGGCGGTGCCGGTGATGACGTCCTCGCCGCGCTGGTTGCGCACCGAACAGGCCAGCGTCGCGCGATGGCGCGCCGCCTCCAGCGCGCTCACCGTCACCGTCACCGTCACCACGTCGCCGATCGCCACCGGCCGCCGGAATTGCAACGACTGACCGAGATAGATGGTGCCCGGGCCGGGTAGTTGCGTGCCGAGCACGGTCGAGATCAGCGCGCCGCCCCACATGCCGTGCGCGACCACGTGGTGGAACAGATCGTCGCGGGCGAACGCCTCGTCGACGTGCGCCGGGTTGACATCACCGGACATCGCCGCGAACAGCTCGATGTCCTCGCGCGCCAGCGTGCGCGCCAGGCTGGCGCTGTCGCCGATGCGCAACTCATCGAAGGTGCGGTTCTCGATGCGGGACATGTCAGGCGTGGTTGGCGATGGATCTGGGCCCACCAGGACTCGAACCTGGAACCAAGGGATTCGCGTTTCCCGGTCGTTTCCGGCCGGCGCGGACTATCTCTTCACCCGCAGCTTGCGCTGGTAGGGTGCGGGACGCTCGAGCCTGTGATCAAGGGCGCTGAAGCCCTCAGGTAGTCTCTGCACCTTCCGGCGGTGCACCGCCGGCTTGGCTCAGGATCGCCACCGTCCGGCATCGCGCGATGCCGCCGCTGCGGTTTCCCTGAATTCATCCCGTTCCCGTCCGCGGCTTTCGCCGCAGCGGCACCTTTCGATGAGTCCCCTGCTCTGACCATTGAGCTATAGGCCCGTGAGCGGATGGTAGGCCACAAACAGGTCGCCGGCTAGATAGCCAAGGATCATGATTCCAAACACAGGGCCAGGACAGCACGCATCGCGCGCCTGGTTTGCTGCTGCATCCGCGCCAGGCGGCTGCCCGGCAGGCAACGGAAGTGCTGCTCGCGGCGCTGCAAGCCGGCCAGGTGCATCGCGCGTGGCGCAAACTGCCGTGCGCAGACGCACTACCCGCCGTTCATCGGGCCCGGATTCGCGTCCTGAAACGAAAACGGCCGCATGCGCGGCCGTTTTCCCGGCAGACTGGACAGCGGCTCACTCGTTGTCGAGGAACGAGCGCAGTTGCTCGGAGCGGCTGGGATGGCGCAGTTTGCGCAGGGCCTTGGCTTCGATCTGGCGGATGCGCTCGCGGGTGACGTCGAACTGCTTGCCGACTTCTTCAAGAGTGTGGTCGGTGTTCATGTCGATGCCGAAACGCATGCGCAGCACCTTGGCCTCGCGCGGGGTGAGGCCGGACAGCACGTCGCGCACGGTTTCGGTCAGGCCGATGTTGGTGGCCGCGTCCGACGGCGATTCGCCATTGGTGTCTTCGAGGAAATCGCCCAGGTGCGAATCCTCGTCGTCGCCGATCGGCGTCTCCATCGAGATCGGTTCCTTGGCGATCTTGAGCACCTTGCGGATCTTGTCCTCTGGCATCTCCATCTTCGCCGCCAGCTCTTCCGGGGTGGCCTCGCGGCCCATCTCCTGCAGCATCTGGCGGGAGATGCGGTTGAGCTTGTTGATCGTCTCGATCATGTGCACCGGGATGCGGATGGTGCGCGCCTGGTCGGCGATCGAGCGGGTGATGGCCTGGCGGATCCACCACGTCGCATAGGTGGAGAACTTGTAGCCGCGGCGGTATTCGAACTTGTCGACCGCCTTCATCAGGCCGATGTTGCCTTCCTGGATCAGGTCGAGGAACTGCAGGCCGCGGTTGGTGTACTTCTTGGCGATCGAGATCACCAGACGCAGGTTGGCCTCGACCATCTCCTTCTTCGCCTTGCGCGCCTTGGCCTCGCCGTAGGCCATCGCGCGGTTGACTTCCTTGATGTCGGCCATCGACAGCAACAGGGCTTTCTCGATGGCGATCAGCTTCTCCTGCTCGGCGACGATGTCGTCCTTGTGCTCGCGGATTCCCGAGGCCCACTTCTGCTTGCGGCGGATGACCTCGTCGGCCCACTTGGTGTTGGTGGCATTGCCTTCCCACGCACGCAGGAAATCCTTGCGCGGCATCTTCGCCTGGCGGGTGCAGATGTCGAGCACGCGCCGCTCGTGTTCCTTGAGCGAGGCGACCACTTCGCGCAGCTTGCGGGTGAGCGCGTCGACCATGCCCAACGGGAATTTGAAGGTCATGAACTGCGCGGCCATGTCGGCGCGCGCCTTGGCGACCTTCTTGTCGTCGCCGCCCAGCTTGCCGTGCGCCTTCTGGAACTTGCCGTACAGGCTGCGCAGCAGATCCATGCGGCGCCCGACTTCGACGGGGTCGGGGCCGGTCTCGGGCGCGCTTTCCTCGCCGTCGGCCGCCTCGTCGTCGTCGCTGACCGCGGCCGCCGATTCTTCGGCCGGCATTTCTTCGGGCGCATCGATGTCGGCAAAGCCGGCGACGATCTCCGAAAGCCGCTTCTTGCCGTCCTTGTGGCTGTCGTAGTCCTCCAGCAGCATGTGCGTGGACCACGGGAAGCTGGCCAGCGACGACAGCACCTGGTTGAGGCCTTCCTCGATGCGCTTGGCGATGGCGATCTCGCCCTCGCGGTTGAGCAACTCGACGGTGCCCATCTCGCGCATGTACATGCGCACCGGATCGGTGGTGCGGCCGGCCTCGGCGTCGAGCGAGGACAGTGCGGCGGCGGCTTCCTCGGCGGCGGTTTCGTCGATGTTGGTCGCCGGCGGCTCGGTCAGCAGCAGTTCGACATCCGGCGCACTCTCGTGCACCTGGATGCCCATGCCGTTGATCATGCCGATGATGTCCTCGATCTGGTCGGGGTCGACCAAGTCGTCGGGCAGGTGGTCGTTGACCTCGGCGTAGGTCAGGTAGCCCTGTTCGAGGCCCTTGCTGATGAGCTGCTTGATCTCGGACTTCTGCTGTTCGGCCGGGTTGTTGGTGGTTGCCATGGGTGCGCCGCGTGAAGTTGACCTGTCATTATATCGCGGTCCCGGTCCGGTTTCCCAAGGCCTTGACCGGCAAGGAAATCGTGTCCGCGGCCACCGCCGCCGCGTCGCCCTGGCCGGCGCGATCAGGCCGGGCCGGCGCGCGCCGTCAGCAGGAACGTCGCCGGCCCGTCGTTGACCAGTTCAACCCGCATGTGCGCCCCGTAACGCCCAGTGGCCACGATCGGATGACGTGCCCGCGCCGATTCGACCAGCCGCTGGAACCAACGCAAACCCTCGGCCGGATCGGCCGCGGTGGAAAACCCCGGGCGCATGCCCTTGCGGGTATCGGCGGCCAGGGTGAACTGGCTGACCAGCAGCAGGCCGCCGCCGGTGTCGGCCAGCGAGCGGTTCATCCGGCCCTGATCGTCGTCGAAGATGCGATAACCGAGCAGGCGATCGCAGGTGCGCTCGACTTGCGCGGCGCCGTCGCCGGGCTCGACCGCGACCAGCGCCAGCAGGCCTGCGCCGATGGCGCCGACGACTTCGCCGTCGACACTGACGCGGGCGTGGGTCACGCGTTGGATCAGGGCGAGCATGGGGCGGGGCAGGCAGACGGGAAAAAGGCGACAAGGCGCTCACGCCGACGAATCATTCGTGGTGCAACAACCACTCGCGGTGAGCCCGTCATGCGCGGTGAACTCGTCATTCGTGGTGAGCCAACGGTTCGTGATGAGCCAACCGCTCGCGGTGAGCCAGCCGTTCGTGATGAGCCAACCGCTCGCGGTGAGCCAGCCGTTCGTGGTGAGCCTGTCGAACCACGATCGGACTGCCCGACACCACCGGACGGAACCGCCACCGACGAGGGATCGTACTGCATTCCGGGCGTCATCTTGATGTCCAATGCTTCTTGCCTTGTCTGCTCCCTGCGCCATTACACTCCCGCGATGCGCCTTGCCCACATTGCCGGCTTCGCCCTGTACGCCCTCGCGACCGTCATTGGCCGCTTGCCGCTGGCGGTTCTCGACCGGCTTGGCGATGGCATGGCGTGGGTTGCGCGGGTGGCGAACGTGCGCGAGGCGCGGGTGGCGCGGGCGAATCTGGCCTTGATCCAGCCGCCGCTGGATGCCGACGAACAGCAACGCAGCTTGCGCGCGGTGCTGCGCGCCACCTTTCGCGGACTACTGGAAACGCTGCGTTTCTGGACGCGCCGCGAGCCCGACAACCTGCGCCTGATCGGCGCCGTGCACGGGCAGGAGTTGTTCGACGCCGCGCTCGCCGCCGGCAAGGGCTTGATCATCGCCGCGCCGCATTACGGCAACTGGGAGCTGCTCAATCAATGGTTGGCGTCGCGCACGCCGATCACCGTGCTGTATCGGCCGCCCGAGCACGCGTCGGGCGAGGCTTTCCTGCGCCGTGTGCGCGGTCGCAACAACGTCCGGCAGGTCGCCGCCGGTGCCAGCGCCGCGCGGAACTTGCTCAAGACGTTGATCGCGGGCGGCGTGGTCGGCATCCTGCCCGATCAGCGGCCGAAGCTCGGCGATGGCGAGTTCGCGCCGTTCTTCGGGGTGCCGGCGCTGACCATGACCTTGCTGCCGCGGCTGGCGCAGCGCACCGGCGCGACCGTGCTGTATGCGATCGCCGAACGTCTGCCGGAGAGCGAGCGACGTGGTGCGGTTCGCTTCGACGTGCATCTGTTCGCCGCCGACCCGGCGGTGAGCGGCGCGGATATTTCGCTGGCGGTATCGGCGCTCGATGCCGGCATCGAGGCCATCGCCCGCCGCGATCTGGCGCAATACCAATGGACTTACAAGCGCTACAGCCTGCAACCGCCCGGATCGCCGTTCGCGGCGCCCTATGACTGACGCCGCGCCACGCCTGCCGCTGTCGGGGCTGGTGATCGCCATGAACGAGGGCGATCGCATCGGTCGTTGCGTGGCCTCATTGGCGAAGGTGTGCGCCGAGGTCATCGTGCTCGATTCGGGTTCGACCGACGACACCGCGAGCCAGGCGCAGGCCGCTGGCGCGATCGTGCGGCAACAGGATTGGTTGGGTTTTCCCGAACAGAAAAACGCGGCGATCGCGCAGGCGATGCAGCCGTGGGCGCTGCTGCTCGACGCCGACGAATGGCTGGGCGAGGGCGCGGCAGAGGCGTTGCGCGAATTGTTCGCGACCGGCGCGGTCGAGCGAGCGGATGTCTGGAAACTCGCGCGGCGCACCCACTTTCTCGGCACGGTGCTCGATCATGGCGGCTGGGGGCGCGAGCCGGTCGAGCGCCTGTTCCGGCCGAACCTGCGCTATCTGCCAGCGCAGGTGCACGAACGACTGGATCTGCGCGGTCGCCGCGTCGCGTCGGTGCGCGCACGCATCGAGCACGATACCGCCCGCTCGCTGGCCGAATACCGCGCCAAGCTCGCGCGCTACGCGGGTTTGTGGGCGCGGCAGAAGCACGCCGAAGGACGGCGCGCCGGCGTGCTGGCGGCGCCGTTGCACGCCGCCGTGCACTGGCTGCGCAACTATGTGCTGCGCGGCGGCTTTCTCGACGGTGGCACGGCGTGGACGTATCACGCCTGCCACACGCGTTATGTGCACGCCAAGTACCGCGCCTTGCGCGCACTGCAACGCCAATGAGCACGGGTGCGCGCGCTTTCCGGGTAACATCCGCACCGATTCGGACGCGCGCATGAACCTTCCCGACTACCACCTCGATCTCGGCTGCGGCGCCGTACCGCGCAACCCCTACGGACGCGCGCGCCTGGCCGGCGTCGACATCCGCCCGTTGCCGGCGTCGGATCGGTTCGACTATCGCGTGGCCAACCTCGCCTTGCAGCCCATCCCGTTTGCCGATGCCAGCTTCGGCTCGGTGTCGGCGTTCGATTTCATCGAGCATGTGCCGCGCGTGCTGCTGGCGCCCGATGGCGGCGGCACGGTGTTGCCGTTCGTGCGCCTGATGGACGAGATCTGGCGGGTGCTGGCTCCCGGCGGATTGCTGTACGCGCTGACGCCGGCGTTCCCGCACGCCGAGGCCTTCGTCGACCCGACCCACGTCAACATCATCACCGCGCGCACGCACGAATATTTCTGTGGCATCGAGCCGGTCGCGCGAATGTACGGTTTCGGCGGGCGCTTTCAGGCGCGCCGCGCACACTGGACGCATGTGCAGGATGCCTACGACGCGCACCCGCAGGCTCTCGCCGAGCGCCGCCGGCGCAGCGGACTCAAGCAGGTGGCACATGCGTTTCGCGCGGTGTCGCGTCGGCTGCGCGGCAAGCCCGATCCGCGCGATCGCGGCACCTATTTCCTGTGGGAGCTCGAGGCGATCAAGGAATCCTCGCGGTGAGCGCGAGGGGCGCGCCCTCGGCCAGTGTGCTGGTGATCGCCTACCGGATGCGCGCGACGATCGCCGAATCGATCGCGTCGGCGCTGGCGCAGACGGTGCCGAGCGAAATCATCGTTTCCGACGACAGTTCCGGCGACGGTACCTTCGAGGCGGCGCAACAGGTGCTGGCGGGATATGCGGGGCCGCACCGGGTGTGCGTGCGCAGCACGCCGCGCAACCTCGGCCTGTGCGCGCATCTGGTCGAACTGGCGGCGATCGCGACCGGCGAGGTACTGGTGTTTCTGGCCGGCGACGACGTCGCCTATCCGCAGCGGGTCGAACGCCTGCTCGCGCAGATGCACGCGCACCCGGAGACGATGGTGGTCGGCTCGGCGGTCGATGACATCGATGTCAGCGGGCGGATTCTCGCGCGCGCCGTGCGCGGTCTGCCCGGGCAGGTCGATCAGCGCTGGTTCCTGCGCCGCGGCAAGATGGCCACGGTGCTCGGTGCGTCGATGGCCGTGCGCCGCCGCCTGCTGACCGAGCTGCCGCCGCTGCAGGGCGTGGTCGAGGACAACATGCTCAGCCTGCGCGCGGTGCTGCTGGGCAGTTGCCGCTGCATCGCCGAGCCGCTGCTCGGTTATCGCCGGCATGACCGCAACCTCAACGACTGGATGTTCGACCGCAGCGGCGCCGACTGGGCCGGCTACGAACGACGCAATCGCCGCGTGCTGGCGATGTATCGGGATATCGCCGCCGACCAGGAACGCTGTGTCGCAGCCAGCCCGCAGCTGTCCGGCGAACGCCGTGCGCTGGCGCTGGAACTGGCGCGGATGTACCGGCTCGAAGCCGACATGCGCGAGGCCATACTCGACCGCCCGCGCCGGCAATGGCTCGGGCCATTGTGGCGCGGCCTGCGCCATCCCGGCCTGCGCCGCAAGAGCGCCGAGCGCGCGCTCAAGTTGTTGCTGCCGCGGCGCTGGTTCGGGCGCGGCTGAGGTGGTCGTTTCAGTCGCACCGACCCTGGGCGGGCCTCGCCGGTCGCTCATCCGGCCATGCGGGCGCGCCGGAGTTTGGTCGCCAGACGCCGTTGCAGCTTGAATGCGTCCAGCGCGGCGATGCCCGTCCATGCCGGCAGCAGATCACGATGGCGCCACAGCAGCCGGCGCAACGGTGCGCCGCGGCCGCTGCCGAGCGCCTCGTCGAGCGCCTGCGCCAGCGCTGCGGCGATCTCGTGCCGGCGCAACGAAGTGCCGGCGTAGGCCCGCATGAGGGCATGGCGTTCGTCTAGCCAGGTGCGGCTTGCCGCCGCGGTGCGCGAGCGGCCCGACGAGGACCGGCCCATGCCCGAATGAGCGTTTTCATGGCGGCGGTAGTCGACCAGCGCGCGGTCCAGGTAGCGCACGCCGTTGCGCCCGGCGGCACACAGCGCCAGCCACCAGTCGTGGTAGGCGCCGACGGGGAATGGCCGCGCCTGCTCGAACAGGTCGCGACGCACCAGGCTGGCGTGGCCGGACACCGAATTGGTGAACAGCCATGCGATCGGGTTGGTGCCTGCGAGCATCGCGGTGGCTTGCGAAACCCGGCCCCCGCTCGCGCGCCCCTGCGCATCGACGTAGACCGAATCGCAGTAGACGAGGTCGGCGTCGCCGACCGCGGCGCGCAGTTCGGCCAGCTTGCGCGGTTGCCAGACATCGTCCTGATCGCAAGGCGCGATGTACGGACCTCGGCACAGCGCCATCGCCCGCTCGAAGCTCGCGGTCGGGCCGAGGTTGCGCGGATTGGCCTGCCAGCGCAGGCGCGGATCGCGCGTGGCGTATTCGTCGAGGATGGCGCCGGTGGCGTCGGTGGAGCCATCGTCGAGCGCAACCACGTCCAGGGCCACGTCCTGCTGCGCCAGCACCGAGTCGAGCTGTTGGCGCAGGTAGCGTTCGCCGTTGAAGGTGCAAAGCGCGACCGAAACTTCGGGTGGCGGGGTGGTGGAGGCCATGCCGCCATCATCGCATCGCTGCGGCACGAGGCCACAAACGGCAGCGGAATGCCGCACGATGGCTCGCTGACGCGGCGTCGAACCGGGAAGCCGGGTGATGGTCAGTTGATATTCAAGCCCACCGCACATAATTGGAACTTGTGCCGGTCAAATCCCGTCCAAGCCACATGCGCCCGATTCCCGCCTTCCTTTCGCTGTTGTGCGCCGCCACCCTCGGCGGCCTGCTCGCCCTTCAATTCCGAGCCACGGTCGACCCGTCGCAGCCGCCGGCGTCGGCATCGATGCCGTTGGAGGCCGCCATTTCGCCCGCCCGTGCCGCGCTGCCGCCGGAGGTGGGTGGGCAGGCGCTGCCCTCGCTGGCGCCGATGCTGCGCGGTGTCACCCCGGCGGTGGTCAGCATCCAGAGCAAGCACATCGTGCGGGTGCGCAATCCGCTCGCCGAGGACCCCTTCTTCCGGCAGTTCTTCGGCATCCCCGACATGCCGCAGGAGCGCGTCGAGCAGGCGCTGGGTTCGGGTGTGGTGGTCGATGCCCAGCGCGGCCTGATCCTCACCAACAACCACGTCGTCGAGGCCGCCGACGGCATCACCGTCACCCTGGCCGACGGGCGCACCGTCGAAGGCCACCTGGTCGGCGCTGATCCGGGCACCGACATCGCCCTGGTGCGGATTCCCGCCGATCATCTGACCGCGCTGCCGATCGCCGATTCGCGGCAGTTGCAGGTCGGCGATTTCGTGGTCGCGGTGGGCAATCCGTTCGGGCTCGGCCAGACCGTCACCTCCGGTATCGTCTCGGCGCTCGGCCGCAGCGGCCTGCAGGGGCTGGGCTACCAGAACATGATCCAGACCGATGCCTCGATCAATCCGGGCAATTCCGGCGGCGCGCTGGTCAATCTGCGCGGCGAGCTGGTCGGCATCAATCGTGCCATCTACAGCCCGAGCGGCGGCAGCGTCGGCATCGGTTTCGCCATTCCGTCGACGCTGGCGCAGGACGTGATGCGGCAGTTGCTTGCCAGCGGCAAGGTGGTGCGCGGCTCGCTGGGCGTCGAGGCGCAGGATCTGAACGATCGCATCGTGCAGGCGCTCAAGCTCGCCAACGGCCGCGGCGCGCTGGTCAGCCGCGTTTATGCCGGATCGGCGGCGCAGGTGGCTGGCGTGAAGATCGGCGACGTGATCACCGCCGTCAATGGCGAGACGGTGGCCAATGCGCAGGCGCTGCGCAACGCCGAAGGGCTGGCGCCGGTCGGCAAGCCGATTACCTTGCAAGTCTTGCGCGATGGTCATGCGCTGACGCTGTCGGCTGCGCTCAAGGCGCAGGCCGACAAGCTCGTCGGTGCGCGTCTGGATCCGCGTTTGCAGGGTGCGACGTTCGACGATTTGCCGGAAAGCCTGCGCCAGAAGGGTTTGTCGGGCGTGGTGGTGGCGCAGGTCGCGCCGGGCAGCCGCGCCTACGTCAACAATCTGCAGGCGGGCGACCTGGTGGCGCAGGTCAACGGCGCCGACGTGCAGGATCTGGCGGCCTTCCAGGCCGCGCTGGCGAACAAGCCGCAACGCCTGCAGATGACCCTCGTGCGCGGGCAGATGGTCGGCACCCTGTCGTTGCAATGACCCGGCGGCGGGCGCCCGCGCCGCCGCGATGTAGCGTATTCTCGATGTTTCCCCCGCCATGTTTCGATGGAGGCTGTCATGACCACTGCCGATGAATCCGAAGTCCCCGTGCCCGCCGAACGCCCCGCCTCGCACCTGCGCAGCGCCGCCGGCCATCTCGGGCAGGCCCGCGACCACCTCAGCAGTGGCGTCAAGGAGGCTCGGGTCGACTTCGCCAGCGGTGTCAGCCAGGCGCGCGAGCACCTGAGCAGTGGCGTCAAGGAAGCTCGCGCCGACTTCGCCAGCGGTGCCGGACAGGCGCGTGATCACCTCACCGTCGGCATGGCCGATGCGATGAGCGGCAGTCGGGATGCCGCGCGCGAAGCCAAGGCCGAGCTCGACGACAAGTTCGAGAAGCTGCTCGGGCAGAGCAAGGATCTGTTCGCGCAGGCCGAGGATCTGATCCGCAGCCGGCCGTGGACGACGTTCGGCGCCGCCTTTGCCGCCGGCTACCTGATCGCCCGGCTGAGCCGCCGCAACTGACGCGTGGGCGATTCCGAGCCGTCATCGCCGCCACCGCTGGGCGAGGCCGCACGCTCGGTATACGACGCCGCGCGCGCGTTCGCCGGCGCTGGCGGCAGTGCCACCACCACCCTGCGGCGCTTGTTGCTGGCCGATCTGGCGCTGGCGCGAACGGCGGCCACGCAGGGCGCGTTGCTGTTCGCCGCCGCCGCCGTGCTGGCGTTCACTGGCTGGGTCTTGCTCACCGCGCTGGCGGTGTGGGGGCTGCATGCCGCCGGTCTGGGCTGGGGCGCGGCACTGGCGCTGCCGGCGCTGGCCGATCTGCTGCTGGCGGCGCTGCTGGCGTGGCGGGCGCTGGCCGTGTTGCGGCTGGCCGACTTGCAAACCACCCGCCAGCAACTTGCGAGCCTGGTTGGCGATGCCCGCACGCTGGTCGCGGCCGGGCTCGCGCGTGCCGACGTGGCGGCGGAGCCTGATCCATGAGCCTGCGTCGTCGCCGGCAGGATCTGGCCGCAGCGCAGGCGGCGCATCGGGCGCAGGTGGTGGCGACCACCGCGGCCGGCCGACGGCTGCGCGCGGAGATCGAAAACGGCCTTACCCCCGGAAGGGTGCTGGGTGCCGGGTTGCTCGGCGGCCTGCTTGCCGGGTGGGCGGCACCATCCGCCAAGGCATCGTCGCCGGGATTGCCCGGTCGCCTGTTGCGACTGCTGCTCGACGGCGCCTTCGACAACCTGCGCGCGGCGATCGCGGCCGGCGCGGCAATGGCGCAGGCGGAGGACGAGACGGCCCGCACTTCCGGTCGCGGCGACGATGCCTGATCCGCCGGCTGGCACCGTCGCGCCGGAGGCGGCACCGGCCAGCGCGGCCGAGACACCGCGCCCGCGGGCATCGGTGGCGCAGTTGATCCTGACCACGCTGGCCCTGCTGTTCGCGGCATGGGCGGCCAGCGACGTGCTGATCCCGATGTTGCTGGCGATGTTCCTGGCACTGATCGGCAACCCGATCATCCGCCTGCTGCAACGGCTGTACGTGCCGCGCTTCATCGGCGGCGCGCTGGTGCTGGGTCTGGGACTGGCGGCGGCGGTGCTGCTGGTCGATCGCCTGGCGCAACCGGCCGGCAACTGGATCGCGCAGGCGCCGGCACAGTTGCGCCAGCTCGAACCGCGACTGCGCAGCCTGATGCAACCGGTGCGCGAGGCCAGTTCGGCGGCGCAGGCGATTGCGCAGGCGGCGACCACCGGCAGCACCCGGCCGGCGCGGGTGATCCGCACCGATGCCTCCGACCCCTGGGATGCGCTGCTGGCGACGCCGCGTCGTCTGGCCTCGCTGCTGGCAGTGATCCTGCTGACCTATTTCTTCATGACCTACGGCCAGTCGCTGGTGCGCAAGGCGATCGCGATGCTGCCGCGGCGCCAGCAGAAGCTGGTGACCGCCAGCATCGTGCAGGCCATCGAGCGCGAGATTTCGCGCTACGTGGTGACCATCACCGCCATCAACTGCATCGTCGGTGCCCTGCTCGCCGCGATCTTGCTGCTGCTCGGCCTGCCGCTGCCGCAGGCGCTGCTGTGGGGCACGATGATGGCGCTGCTGAATTTCGCGCCCTACGTCGGCCCGATGCTGGGGATCGGCATCATGCTGCTGGTCGGCTTCACCAGCTTCAAGGGCGTGCTGCCGGCGCTGGCCCCGGCGCTGGCCTACCTTGGCCTGCACCTGCTGGAAGGCGAACTGGTGACGCCGATCATCCTCGGTCGGCGGATGGCGATCTCGCCGCTGATCCTGATTCTGGCCTTGATGCTGCTGGGCTGGCTGTGGGGCATCGCCGGCCTGCTGCTGGCGGTGCCGTTGCTGGCCTGCGTGAAGATCGCGCTGTCGCGCATCGAGCGCTACGCGCGCTGGGCGGCGTTGCTGGAGTAGGGCCCGTGCGGGCAGGAGGAGGGCGATCGCACGCCGGCGGCCGCGTTGGCAGGTTACCATGCCCTCATGCCTTGGCTTCCGCGCGCCATCACCCTGGATCTCGACGATACCCTGTGGCCGATCGCGCCGGCGATCGATCGCGCCGAGGCGGCGCTCGACGTGTGGCTGGCTTCGCAGGCGCCGCGCGCAGCAGCGCGTTGGCCGCGATCGGCGCGGCAGCGGCTGCGCGAGGCGGTGGCTGCCGAGCATCCCGAACTGGCGCACGATTTCACCGCGCAGCGGCGGCTCACGCTCGAACACATACTGGCCGACAGTGGCGAGGACACGGCGCTGGTGGGCGCGGCGTTCGAGGCGTATTTCGCCGCCCGCTGCGAGGTCGAGCATTACGTCGATACGCTGGCGGCGCTCGATCGGCTCGGCGCGCGGCTGCCGCTGGCGGCGATCAGCAACGGCAACGCTTGCCTCGTACGCATCGGCATCGATCAGCGTTTTGCGTTCTCGTTGACGGCGCGCGAGCACGGCCAGGGCAAGCCGGCGGCGAGCATCTTCCATGCTGCCTGCGCGCGCCTGCGGCTGGCGCCGCACGAGGTGCTGCACGTCGGCGACGACCCCGAACATGATGTCGCCGGCGCCACGCGCGCCGGCCTGCAGGCGGCGTGGATCAATCGCGACGGCCGCCGCTGGCAACATTCACCCCAACGCCCCGGGCTGGTGTTCGCGCATCTGGGCGAGTTGGCCGACTGGCTCGACGAGGCCAGCCGCGCTGCTGTCCCGACCGCGCCTGCCGTGCCCGTCGAGTCTCGATCACGGAGTCTTGCATGAGCCTGCCTGCCTGCTTCGCCAATGCCTCGCTGGAAGACGTCACGCAGGCGATTCCGCTGCTGGCGATCGATGCCGCGGCGCTGGCGCAATATCTCGACCGGCAGCCGGCGCGCGTGCGGCAGTGGGTGGCGGCGTCGGGTTTCCGCGCCGAGGCCAACAGCTGCCTGCTGATCCCCGGCGAGGACGGCGCGCCACAGGCGGCGCTGGCCGGCATCGATGATGCCCGTGATCCGTTCGCGCTGGCCGCCTGCCCGTTCGGCCTGCCGCCGGGCATCTACGCGCTGGGCAAGCCCGGTGTGGCCGGCGAGGGCCTGCGCATCGAATTGGCCGACGCCATCCTCGGCTGGGGCATGGGCGCGTATCGCTTCGAGCGTTATCGCAAACCGGCGCGCACGCCGGCGCGGCTGCTGCTGGAGGACGCCCGCACCGCCACCGCCGAAGCCTTCGCCATCCTCAAGGCCACTACGCTGGTGCGCGATCTGGTCAATACGCCGACCCAGGACATGGGCCCGGCCGAGCTCGAAGCCGTCGCCCTGCGCCTGGCCAATGCCTACGGTGGCGAGGTGGTGACGACGGTCGGCGATGAATTGCTGGATGAGAACTTCCCGGTCATCCACGCCGTCGGTCGCGCCTCGCACCGCGCGCCACGGTTGGTCGCGCTGCATTGGGGCGATCTTGCGCACCCGCATGTGGTCGTCGCCGGCAAGGGCGTGTGCTTCGACACCGGCGGCCTGAACATCAAGACCGGCGACGGCATGCGCCTGATGAAGAAGGACATGGGCGGCGCCGCGCACGCGCTCGGGCTGGCGCAACTGGTGATGGCGACGAAGTTGCCGATCCGCCTGACGGTGCTGATCCCGGCGGTGGAAAACGCCATCGCCGGCAACGCCTTCCGCCCCGGCGACGTGCTGGTCTCGCGTGCCGGCATCAGCGTCGAGGTCGACAATACCGACGCCGAAGGCCGGCTGGTGTTGTGCGATGCCCTGGCCTACGCCGTGGAGATGCAGCCGGAGTTGGTGCTGGATTTCGCCACCCTGACCGGGGCGGCGCGGGTGGCGCTTGGCCCCGAGTTGCCGGCGCTGTTCTGCAACGACGAAGGGTTGGCCGGCGATCTGCTGGCCGCGTCGGTGCGGGTGCGCGATCCGCTGTGGCGCATGCCGCTGTGGAAGCCGTATCGGAACTACCTGAAAAGCGCCATCGCCGACACCGCCAATTCCGGCGCCAGCCGGATGGCCGGCGCGATCACCGCCGCCTTGTACCTGCAACGCTTCGTCCCCGACGGCCTGCCGTGGGCGCATCTGGATACCTACGCCTGGAACGACCGCGACCGCCCCGGCCATCCGGCCGGTGGCGAGGCACTGGGCCTGCGCGCCGTGCATGCGCTGCTCAAGCAGCGCTTTGCCGGCGGCTGACGAAACGACCGCCAGGCAATCGATCGCGTCCGCTCGCGCCGGGTGAGCGCCGCGAGCGGACATCGATGCCGGCGATGCGGGTGACGAATCGCACCCGCACGGATGACGAGCGTCAC
Source organism: Pseudomonadota bacterium (assembly GCA_018240435.1). Taxonomy (GTDB): domain Bacteria; phylum Pseudomonadota; class Gammaproteobacteria; order Xanthomonadales; family Xanthomonadaceae; genus SZAS-103. The sequence goes on along the minus strand of JAFEFT010000009.1, from coordinate 50,874 downwards.
TACCGACGCCGACTGCGATGGCGAACAATGCCCGGCAACGTGGAGGCCGGCGCTGCATGCAGTCGCGACGGCTCGATCGCAGCGGCTATGCTGGCCGCCCCCACGCACCGACGATGAGCCCACGCATGAACCAGCCCGCCGACTTGTTGCATCAGTTGCGCATCGACCGCAGCGCGCCGCCGCCATCGTCGTCGCGCGGGCCGTGGCTCGCGCTGGCGGTGGTCGGCGCATTGGCGGTCGCCGGTTTCGTTGGATGGAAGCTGCTGCGCGGCCACGATCTGCCGCAAGTCCACGTCGCCACCGCGACCGCGATCGGCAACGGTGCGAGTAGCGCCTCGGTGCTCGACGCCACCGGCTATGTCACCGCGCGGCGCGAGGCGACGGTGTCGGCGAAGATCACCGGCAAGGTCAAGGAAGTGTTCATCGAAGAAGGCCAGCACATCCCGGAAGGGTTCGTGATGGCCACGCTCGATCCGGTCGACGCCGATGCGCAAAAGAGTCTGGCGCAGGCGCAGCTCGCCGCCGCGCGCAGCCAGGCCGACAGCGTCGGCGCGCAGCTCGTCTCGGCGCAGGCCGATGCCACGCGGATGCAGGAGATGGCCGCTCGCCAGCTGGTGTCGCGCAGCCAGCTCGATCAGTCGGTGGCGCAGCGCGACAGCCTGCGCGCGCAGCTCGCCGCCGCCCGGCACAGCGTGCAGGTCGCCAGCGACAACGTCCGCATCGCCGACATCGGCATCGACAACACCGTCGTACGCGCGCCGTTCGCCGGGGTGGTGATCGCGAAAGCCGCGCAGGTCGGCGAGATCGTCTCGCCGTTCTCGGCCGGCGGCGGCTTCACCCGCACCGGCATCGGCACCATCGTGGACATGGATTCGCTGGAAGTGGAAGTGGACGTCAACGAGTCCTACATCGGCCGCGTGCAGCCGCAAATGCCGGTGCAGGCGGTGCTCGACGCCTACCCGGACTGGAAGATCCCGGCCGAGGTGATCGCCATCATCCCCACCGCCGATCGCAGCAAGGCGACGGTGAAGGTGCGCATCAAGCTCAACTCGAAAGACGCGCGCATCGTGCCGGACATGGGCGTGCGGGTGAGCTTCCTGGAGAAGGCGTCGCCCGTGGTGGCCAATGCCAAGGCCGGTGTGCTGGTGCCGGCCAATGCCATCGTCCAGCGCGGCGGCAGCGACGTCGCGTTCGTCGTCTCCGGCGGCACGTTGCAGCAGCAGACGCTGAAACTGGGTCGCACCCTCGGCGACGATCGCGAAGTGCTGTCCGGCCTGAATGGTGGCGACGTGGTCGTGCTCGATCCCGATGCCAGCCTGAAAAATGGCGAGCGGGTGCGGGTGGCGAGCGATGCATCCGATGCCGCCGGTGGCGCCGATTCGCCTTGATGGCGCTGTTTTCCGAACGATCCGAACTTGTCGAGGATGACCCGATGGCTACTCTGGTTTCCCTGCGCAACCTCACCAAGACCTACCAGCGCGGCCCTGAGAAGGTGCAGGTGCTGCACGGCATCGATCTGGACATCGCGCAGGGCGATTTCGTCGCCCTGATGGGGCCGTCGGGTTCGGGCAAGACGACTTTGCTCAATCTGATCGGCGGGCTGGATTCGCCCAGCGGCGGCAGCATCGACGTCGGCGGCACGCGCATCGACGCGATGAGTGCGGGGCAGTTGTCGGTGTGGCGCAGCAATCACGTCGGTTTCGTGTTCCAGTTCTACAACCTGATGCCGAGCCTGTCGGCGCAGCGCAATGTCGAGTTGCCGCTGCTGCTGACCAAGCTGTCGGCGGCGCAGCGCAAGCGCAATGCCGGCATCGCCCTGCAACTGGTCGGGCTGGCCGATCGCGTCGGCCATCGTCCCGGCGAGTTGTCGGGCGGACAGCAGCAGCGGGTGGCGATCGCCCGCGCCATCGTCTCCGACCCCGACCTTTTGATCTGCGACGAGCCGACCGGCGATCTCGATCGGCAATCGGCCGAGGAAATCCTCGGCCTGCTGCAAACGCTCAACCGCTCGCACGGCAAGACCATCGTGATGGTGACCCACGATCCGAAAGCCGCCGAGTACGCCACCCACACCCTGCACTTGGACAAGGGCACCTTGGTCGAACAGGTGGAGCACGCTTGAAGCCCCACTCCCACCGGGAGAGAGTTGGGGAGAAGGGTGAGCCCCTCTCCCACCGGGAGAGGGGTTGGGGTGAGGGGTCGCCGCACCGGCCAGCTTCACGAGCCGACGGCCCCTCGTCCGGCGCTACGCGCCACCTTCTCCCGGACGGAGATGTAATTTTCTGCCAACCCCTGGTACCGAGTTCGGATTCCCGACTTGCCGTTCGTGGTGAGCTTGTCGAACCACGCTGTTCGCGTGATCTGGCACGCCCTTCGACAAGCTCAGGGCGAACGGCAGGGGACACCTTACAAGGAAATGCTGGAGGCACCATGAAATACCTGCATCTGATCTGGGCTGCGATGTTCCGCAGCAAGACGCGCACCTCGCTGACATTGCTGTCGGTGGTTGCGGCGTTCTTGTTGTTCGGTCTGCTCGACTCGGTTCGCGTCGCTTTCAACGCGACCAATGGCGTGGAGGGCGTCGATCGCATGATCGTGTCGTCCAAACTGTCGATCACGCAGATGCTGCCGGCCAGCCTCGAACAACAAGTGGTCGCGACACCGGGCGTCAAGCAAGTCGCCTATGCGGCGTGGTTCGGCGGCTTCTACAAGGATCCGCGCGATTTCTTTCCCAACTTTTCGGTCAGCCCGAACTATCTCGACATGTACCCGGAATTTTTGCTTCCGGCCGCACAACGAAAGGCGTACGAGGCCGATCAGATGGGTGCGATCGTCGGGCAGAGTCTGGCCGACAAGAATCATTGGAAGATCGGCGACATGATCCCGATGCAGGCGACGATCTTTCCGACCAAGGGCAGCAACACCTGGACGTTCCGCCTCGACGGCATTTTCCACGTCGCCGATCCGAAGATGCGCGGGCAGGAGCAGGTGCTGTTTTTCCACTGGAAGTATTTCGACGAAGGTAACGACTACGTCAAGGGACGGGTCGGCTGGTATGTCGTGCGGGTGAAGGACATCAACCGCGCCGGCGCCGTGGCCAAGGCGATCGATTCGCTGTCGGAAAACTCCGACCACGAGACCAAGACGCAGAGCGAAGCGGCGTTTCAGCAGGCCTTCGTCAAGCAGCTGGCCGACGTCGGCATGATCGTCACCGCGATCATGGCGGCGGTGTTCTTCACCTTGCTGCTGCTGACCGGCAACACCATGGCGCAGGCGGTGCGCGAGCGCATTCCGGAGTTGGCCGTGCTCAAGACGATCGGTTTCTCCAATCGCAGCCTGCTGTGGCTGGTGCTGGCCGAGTCGGTGTCGATGGTCGTGCTCGGCGGCGCGATCGGTTTGGCGCTGGCGATGGTGGCCAATCCGGCGATTACAAACGCCAGCCACGGACGCTTCCAGCTACCTGCCCTGCAGGGTGAAACCTGGCTCGTCGGTGTCGCGTTGATGATCGTGATCGGCGTGATCGTCGGCCTGCCGCCGGCGTTGCGGGCGATGCGTCTGAACATCGTCGACGCCCTCGCCGGGCGCTGAAGGAGAATTGCGATGAAGAAATTCCTGATCGGCACCGCGACCGTCGCCCTGCTCATCGCCGGCTTGGCCGTCTGGACGATCTTGCCGTGGCAGGGCGTCATCGTCGTCGGTGCGCTGTTCGCCATCTGGCTGCTGGCGACGCGCAGCGGACGGCTGGCCATCGCCGCCGCCGGCATCGGCGTGGCGAGTTTGCCGCAGCGCTGGGGTGCGTCGTCGGTCATCATCATCGGCATCGCCGGTGTGGTCGGCGTGCTGGTGGCGATGCTGGCGATGGCGGCCGGTTTTCAGGCGACGCTGAACCAGACCGGCAACGATCGCACCGCGATCATCCTGCGCGGCGGTTCGATGGCCGAGACCAACTCGGTGATCACCCGCGATCAGGTGCCTTTGATCGGCGCGTTGCCGGGCATCGCCAAGGGCGCCGACGGCAAACCGCTGATCTCGCCCGAGCTGTCGCAGGTGGTGAACCTGCCGAGCAAGAGCGATCACACCGACGCCAACGTGCAATTGCGCGGCGTCGGCCCGGCGGCGTGGGCGCTGCGCGGCAACGTCAAGATCGTTGCCGGCAGAACCTTCGGCAGCGGCCTGCGCGAGCTGGTGGTCGGGCACGGTGCGCGCGCGAAGTTCGTCGGCCTCGACGTGGGCAGCCATATCAAGCTGGGGCGGCAGGAGTGGACGGTCGTCGGCGAATTCGTTTCCGGCGATTCGCACGACTCCGAACTCTGGGCCGATGCCGAAGTGGTGGCCTCGACCTACAACCGCAGCGCCTTCCAGTCGGTGACGGTGCGGCTGGATGGCAAGAACGGCATGCGCCAGCTCAAGGCGGGGCTCGCCGCCGACCCACAGCTCAAGCTCGATGCGATGACGACGCACGATTACTACGCCAAGCAATCCGAAGGCCTCACCACGCTGATCGAAATCCTCGGCAAGGTGATCGGCGCGATCATGGCGATCGGCGCCGTGTTCGGCGCGCTCAATACGATGTATGCGGCAGTCGCCACCCGCTCCCGTGAAATCGCCACCTTGCGCGCGATCGGTTTCGGCGGCCTGCCGGTGGTGGTGGCGGTGATGCTGGAAACGATGCTGCTGGCGCTGCTCGGCGGCATCCTCGGCGCTGGCATCGCCTGGCTGGTGTTCAACGGGTACAGCGCCTCCACGCTCGGCAGCAACTTCAGTCAGGTCGTGTTCCAGTTCAAGGTCGATCCCGCGTTGATGTGGAGCGGGCTGAAGTGGGCATTGGGCATCGGCTTGGTGGGTGGCCTGTTCCCGGCCCTGCGCGCCGCGCGGATGCCGGTGGTGGATGCGTTGCGGGCGGGGTGACGCAGCCGGCTGGGTCACTACCGACTTGCCTTGATCCCGAGTTCCGAGTTCCGAATTGTGAGTTATGAGTAGTGGGTTGTGAGTTGTGAGCTCCAGTGTTGCGCCCCTTCCCCGCCAGCGGGGGAGGGAGGTCGCAGGCGGAACTCATCCAGCGCCGGGCTTCTTCACCGCTTCCCGCGCGCCACGATCACCATCGCCACGCCGGCGACGATCACCGCCATCGCGCCCAGTTCGTGGAGGCCGAAATGCTCGCCGGCCAGCGCCGCACCGAGCAGTACCGCGATCGGTGGATTGACGTAGGCGTAGCTGCTGGCGAGCACCGGGCGGACGTGGTGCAGCAGCCAGATGTAGGCGGTGAAGCCGATGATCGAGCCGAACACCGCCAGATACGCCAGCGCGCCGAGCGCCGCCGGTGAGGGCAGGGCGTGCATGCGCTCGCCGGTCAGCAACGCGGTCGCCAGCATCCACAGCGAGCCGCACAACATCTGGCCGGCGGCGGACATGAAGGGCGAGGGCAGGTCCTGGTCACGACTCCAGATTGAGCCCCAGGCCCAGGCGAGTGAGGCCACCGCCAGCGCGATCATGCCCAGCGGGGTGGCGCGCAGTTCCCCGCCGAAGTTGAGCCAGATCACCCCGAGCATGCCGATGCCCAGCCCGACCCATTCGCCGCGGCCGGGGTGGCGACCGCGCAGGGCGCTGAACAGCCCCACCCACAACGGCGTCGATGCCACTGCCACCGCCGCCAATCCCGACGACACTTTTTGCTCGGCGAAATTCACGAAGCCGTTGGACAGCAGGATCATCCAGAAGCTGAGCACCGCCAGCGTCTTCCATTGCCCGCGGGTGGGCGCGCGTTCGCCGCGCCAGCGCAGCACCGCGTACATCAGGCCGCCGGCGGCGGCCATGCGGATGGCGCCGAGCAGGAACGGCGGAAAGCCTTGCAGGGCGATGCGGATGCCCAGGTACGTCGAGCCCCAGATCACGTACAGCACGCCCAGCGCCAGCGCGATCGACAGGCGCGAGGGCGGGTGGCGTTCGATGTCGATCGGGATGGCGTTCATGCAAGTCGTGCCGGTGGTGGTGGATGCAGCGGTTGCGGCGCTGCGGCCGGATGTGCCGCGAGCCCCATGGTAGGAGGCACGCAAGCATCGCGGTTGAAAAATCATGCGTCCTGACGCAAAATTTTTGCGTGTCTGCTCCGCCCGTCCTCGACGAGTTCGACCATCGCCTGCTCGAAGCCTTGCAGGCCGATGCCGGCGCGACCTTGACCGCCCTCGGCGAGGCCGTCGGCCTGTCGGCGAGCGCGGTGCAGCGGCGCATCCAGCGCTATCGGCGGGCCGGTTTGCTGCGTGAGGTCGCGCTGCTCGACGCCAACCTGCTGCCGGCGATCACCCTGGTGGCCGTGTGGGTGCGCATGGAGCGTGGCAGCGCCCGTCTCGAGGATGCCTTCCGCGCCCGCCTGCGCGCCGCGCCCGAGGTGCAGCAGTGCTACGCCGTGGCCGGGGCGTGGGATTACCTGGTCATCATCGCCGCCACCAGTGTCGCCCATTACCGCCAGATTGCCGCCCGCCTGTTCGTCGACGAGGCCGCGGTCAAGCGTCATGAAACACAGCTGGTGTTCGACGTCGTCAAGCAGGGGCTGGCACTGCCGACGAGGGCTGCGCCGCGACGGCGACGGTGATCGGCGCGGGGAGATCGGCGCAGCATTGGAAAAGCCGCCTCGCGGCGGCTTTTCCGGATCGTGCGGCCGGCGCCGGCGTCAGTCGGCCCAGGTGCGGTGCCCGCCCTTGGCCAGCACCGCCTGCGCCAGTTGCGGGTCGGCACCGAGCAGGTCGATGGCGTCGCCGAGGATCGCCGCCGCTTCGCGTTGCAGCGGGCTGATGCGATCCTTGGCGGCCTTCTCGCGGCGGGCTTCGTCGGCGATGTTGCGCTCGCCGGCGTCGAGGCCGTCGTCGGCGCGGGCGTCGTCGGAATCCAGCCCGAGTTTCTTGCGTTCGGCCTGGCGTTCGGCCAGGCGTGCGGTGTCCTTGTCGCGTTCGGCAGCGCGCTCGGCGAGATTGAGCGAGATCGTCTTGCGGTCGGCCTGGGCGCGGTACACGGCGTAATCCTGCAGCCACCACTGGTACTCGAGATCGGACTTGGCTTGCGCTTCGAACTGCGCCTGCAGGTGCGGCAGCAGGCTGGCGAAACGGTTGAACACGCGATGGTCGGCGGCGGCGATCCGGCTCCACGGCAGGGCGTTGTCGTAGGTGCTCTCGCCGTAGTCCTTGCCATCCAGGCTGGCCGGGAAGCTGATGTCCGGGATCACGCCCTTGTGTTGCGTGCTGCCGCCGCTGACGCGGAAGAATTGCTGCACGGTCAGCTTCACCTGGCCATACTGCGGTGGCTGCGTGCGGGTGATGCGGTTGAGATCGACGAGATTTTGCACGGTGCCCTTGCCGAAGGTGTTCTCGCCGAGGATCAGGCCGCGACCGTAGTCCTGGATCGCGGCGGCGAAGATCTCCGAGGCCGATGCCGAGCCGCGATTGACCAGCACCGCCAATGGCCCGTTCCAAGCCGCCCGCGATTCGTCGTCGGTCTGCACATCGACGTTGCCGGACGAGTCGCGCACCTGCACCACCGGCCCCGGGCCGACGAACAGGCCGGTGAGTTCGATCGCTTCGGTCAGCGAGCCGCCGCCGTTGTCGCGCAGATCGACCACCACGCCGTCGACCTTCTGGGTGTTGAACTGGGCGAGGATCTTCGCGACATCGCGGGTGGCCGAGGCGTAATTGGGATCGTTGCGGCGACGGCCTTCGAAATCCTCGTAGAAGGTGGGCAGCTCGATGATGCCGATGCGGTGCTTTTGCGCGCCGGTGCCGGTCTCGATGATGCGCGACTTGGCGGCCTGCTCCTCGAGATGGATCTTGTCGCGCACGAGGCTGACGGTGACCGGCTTGGCGTCGGCCGAGGCGCTTCCGGGCAGCACGTCGAGGCGGACGCGGGTGCCCTTGGCGCCGCGGATCTTGTCGACCACGTCGTCGATGCGCCAGCCGACCACGTCGACCATCTCGCCGCTGTTGCCCTGGCCTACGGCAACGACGCGATCGCCGACCTTGAGCTTGCCCGACGCGGCGGCCGGGCCGCCGGGCATCAGGGTGCGGATGGCGACGTAGTCGTCCTGCTTTTGCAGCACCGCGCCGATGCCTTCCAGCGACAGGCTCATCGAGATGTTGAAGTTGGCGGTGGTGCGCGGATCCATGTAATCGGTGTGCGGATCCAGGCTCAGCGCATAGGAATCCATGAAGGTCTGGAACACGTCCTCGCCGTTCATCAGGTGCGCGCGGCTGGCGATCTGCGCGTAGCGCTTGTCGAGGGTGGCGCGGATCTCGGCCGGCTTCTTGCCCGCCAGCTTCAGCCGCAGCACGTCGTTCTTGACGTACTTGCGCCACAACTCGTCGAGCGCCTTGTCGTCGGCCGCCCAGGGCGCATCCTTGCGGTCGTACGCCCAGGTTTCCTTGCTGCCGAAGTCGAAGTCGTGGTGCACCAGCTGCCGGGCATAGGCCACGCGCTGGTCGATGCGTTGCAGGTAGACCTTGAAGATGTCGAAGGCCGGTTTGAGGTTCTGCGTCCTGATCGCATCGCTGAGGGTGTCGCGGTACGGGGCGAAGCGGTCGATGTCGGCCTGCGTGAAGAACAGTTTGCCGCCGTCGAGCGAGTCGAGGTAGTGCTTGAAGATCTGTTGCGACAACGCTGGCCCGGCCGGCTGTGGACGATAGAAGAAACGGCCATCGCTGAGCAGGCGGTTGACGATCCAGGCTTCGCGGCCCTGCTGCGCGGTCGGGCTCAAGCCTTGCGCCGCGTCGCGCGCGGTCGCCTTGCCGGTCGACGTGAGCGCGGCCGGAGCGGTCGACGCAATCAGATCGTGCATCGCGTCTTCGGGCGATTGCGGCATCGTCGACAAGCGATGGCCGAGCAGGGCCAGCGGCACGGCGACGATGGTGGCGAGCAGCAACTTGCGAATCATGGGAATCCTTGCGGGCGATCGCGTCGGGTGGTGCACGACCGGGGCGGGCGATGGGCGCGCCGGACGTCAACGACAGGTTTGGACAACGCCAGTGCGGCCGTGGTTCGCGGCCGCCGGTACAGGCAAACCGGCGACGCCGCAGCCGGGCCAGCGCCGTCATTGCATCGTGCCACAGCCTGCGCCCATTGCCTGAATCGCGCCTGTGCCGAAAGGCGTGGCCGCCTTCCCGCGCGGCGCCGTCGTGGCCAGACAACGCAAACGGCGCCGACGGGCGGCAAGCTCGCGGTTGGCGCGCGCGGACCGGTGACGTGGTGCTTCATGGGTGCGCGGTGCCGGTGGCGGTCTGCGCCAGCGCCGGCGCGCCATCCGGCCAGCGCGGGCACAGGCCGAGCTGGCGCGACAGTGATTCGACCAATGCCGGGACCAGTTCGGCGGCGCGGGATGGGCCGCCCAGATCGCGCACCGAGGTGACTTGCAGGCCCTGATAGCCGCACGGATTGATGCGGTGGAAGGGCTCCAGATCCATCGCCACGTTGAACGCCAGGCCGTGGAAGCTGCAACCACGGCGGATGCGCAGTCCCAGTGCGGCGATCTTGGCGCCGGCGACATACACGCCCGGTGCGCCGTCGCGGCGTTGCCCGAGGATGTTCCAGTCGGCCAGCACGTCGATCACCGACTGTTCGATGCGCTCGACCATCTCGCGCACGCCCAGGTGGATGCGGCGCAAATCCACCAGTGGATAGGCGACGATCTGGCCGGGGCCGTGGTAGGTGACCTGGCCGCCGCGATCGACGTGCAGCACCGGAATATCGCCCGGTGCGAGCACATGTTCGGGCTTGCCGGCCTGGCCGAGGGTGAACACCGGATCGTGTTCGACGACCCACAGTTCGTCCGCGGTGGCGTCGTCGCGGGTATCGGTGAAGGCCTGCATCGCCCGCCACACCGGCTCGTAGGCGCGCCGGCCGAGATCGCGCACGAGCCACTGCCGCGACTGACTCACAACGTCCACTTCACCTCCGGATGCGCGCGCAAGGCGCGGTGCGCGGTGTCGTAATCGGCGCGCGAGGCGGCGTGAAAGCTGACCGTCACCGACACGAAGCGGCCGGCGCTCGATTCCCGGGTGCGGACGGTTTCGTGCAGCACCGTCAGCCCCGCTTGGGTCAGCAAGCGCGGAATCTCCTCTTCCAGCCGCGCCTGCGCCGGCCCCATCGCGGCGATCTCGAACACGCCGGGGAATTCGAAGCCGCGGCTCGCATCGCGGCCTTGGCCGCTGCCATCGTGGATGTCCATGTGCGCATTATCGGGGCAGGCCGCGCCATTCCCAAGCGCCATGCAGGGTCGTGGCCGCCGGGGAATGGCGGCGGGCGCCGGGCTGCTGGTGCGGTATGGGATTCCGTTCATGGTTCGACAGGCTCACCACGAACGGAATCTTCGGGAGCGGGCGGGCTGGTCGTGAATGGAATCTTCGGGAGTGGGCGGGCTGGTCGTGAATGGAATCTTCGGGAGTGGGGGCTGCCAGGAACGGAATCTTCGGGAGCGGGGGCTGGCCGCTAGCGGGTCTGCGTTGAGGCGAACGCGAGTGGTTTGTCGCGGGTGTGGCGGGGGATTCCGTTCATGGTTCGACAGGCTCACCACGAACGGAATCTTCGGGAGTGGGCGGGCTGGTCGTGAACGGAATCTTCGGGAGTGGGCGGGCTGGTCGTGAATGGAATCTTCGGGAGCGGGGGCTGGCTGTTAGCGGAATCTTCGGGAGCGGGCCTGGCCGTTAGCGGGTCTGCGTTGGGGCGGGCGCGAGTGGTTTGTCGAGGGTGTGGCGAGGGATTCCGTTCATGGTTCGACAGGCTCACCACGAACGGAATCTTCGGGAGTGGGCGGGCCGGTCGTGAATGGAATCTTCGGGAGCGGGGCTGCCAGGAACGGAATCTTCGGGAGCGGGCGGGCTGGCCGCTAGGGAAGGTCTGAACAACTTTGTTTTTGATCGTCATTGACCGGCTTCGCCGTTGTAAAGCGCTTCCGCGAAAGCGGGAATCCAGTGTCTTTTATTTCAACAACATAGAGTCACTGGATCCCTGCCTTCGCAGGGATGACAAGACTTATTCAGACCTTCCCTAGCGGAATTTTCGGAAGCGGGGCTGGCTGCCAACCGAACCGGCCGCTGCGGTCAGAACTCGTAGTTCATGTCCGGGCCGGCGGCGGCCAGGAAGTGGCCTTCGACGTAGTCCACGCCGATCGAGAACAGCGCGCTCATGCTGCCGGCGTCCTGCACGAACTCGGCGATCACCTGCTTGCCCAGTTGGTGGCCCTCGGCGGTCATCTCGCGCATCTTCTTCTGGCTGTCGGCCGACTTGGCCAGATCGGCCGAGAACGAGCGGTCGATCTTCAGATAGGCCGCGTCGATGTGGCCGAGCATCTGGAACGAGTTCAGGCCGGTGCCGAATTGCGCCAGCGCCAGCCGCACGCCCAGCGAGTGCACGGCCTTCTGCAGATCCTGGGTGGCGCGCAAGTTGGTGAACACCTTGGTCTCGGGGATTTCCAGGATCAGGCGATCGCCGGGCACGCCGTGCTTTTTGAGCTGCTCGGCGATCAGGTCCTCGAAGCCGCCCTCGTGCAGCGAGGCCGGCGTGACCTTGACCACCAGCGTGGTCTGTTTGCCGGCTTTCTTGCGCTCGGCCAGCACTTCGATGGCCCGGGTGACGACGAAACGGTCGACGTCGTCGAGCAGGGCGTGTTCTTCGGCGATCGGCAGGAAGTTTGCCGGTGGCACGATCTCGCCGCCGGCACCGCGCATGCGCAGCAAGACCTCGTACGTCTCGCCGGGCTGGCCGTTCATGCTGATGATCGGCTGGTAATGCAGGACGAAGCCGTCGCCCGCCAGGGCCTGTTTGATGCGCGCGACCCAGGCGGCAATGCGTTCGATTTCGGCGCGGTCGCGGGCGGATGGATCGAAGATTTCGATGCGGTCGCCGCCCACCCCGCTGCAGGCGTTGACCGCCTGGCTGGCCTTGCCCAGCACCTGCTGCAGGCTGGCGATCTTCTCGCCGATCTGCACGCCGCCGATGCTGACGGTGATGTTCACCGAGCGCGATCCGGCCTCGACGATGAAGCCCTGGAAGGCGGTACGGATCGATGCGGCCAGCGCCTTGCTGGCCTCGGGCGCCGAATCGGCCTTGAGCACGGCGAAGGTGTGGTCGGAAAAGCGCGCGGCGATGGCCTTGCCGCCCAGCGTCTCGCGCAGGTGGGCACCAAAGCGGGCAAGGAATTCATCGGAGTGGCCGATGCCGATTTCCTGCATCAAGGTGGCGTAGTGGTCCGGTTCGATCAGCAGCAGGATCTGGTCGTTGCGGCCCTCGGCGGCGGCCTTGACCATCGGTTCGAGCTGCTCCATGAAATAGCGGCGGTTGGCCAGCCCGGTAACCTGGTCCTCATAGCGCAGCTTGTCGAGCTCGGCCTGCATGTCGGCATCGACCAGACGCTGCCGGAAGATGATTTGCAGGCAGGCCTCGCCCTCGTACTTGGCCTGCGAGAACTCCATCGTCGCGTCGAAATCCGAACCGTCGGCGCGGCGCGCGCGCAGCTCGTACTTGTCCGGTGGAGGCTCGCCCTTGGCCATGTTCTTGAGCAGGGTCTTGAAGCGATCGGCATCGTCGTCGCCGACCATGTCCAGCAGTGGCAGGCCTTCGATCTCCTCGAAGTCCTCGTAGCCGAACATTTCCAGATAGGCCTCGTTGGCGCGGATGTGCATGCCGTCGGCGACGTAGGCGATCGGGTCGCGCGAGGACGCCATCAGCTGATCGCAGCGCCGCTCCGACTCGTGCAGCGCCGCTTCGGCGTGGCGCATTTCGCGGCGATTTTCGAGCGCCGCGAACTCGTTGCGCACGACCAGGCGCAGGTGCTCGGGGCGATCGCGCAGCGCCACCGCGCGTGCGCCGCCGACCAGTGCGGCGACCAGACGATCCTCGTCCAGCGGCTTGCCCATGGTGGCGATCACGCTGATGTCCTTGCCGTTGGCGTTGACCGCCGTCAGCACTTCGGCGAACGGCAGATTTTTCGCGTCCAGCGAGGCGAGCACGATGTCGACATGGCCTTCGGCCAGTTGTGCCTTGAGTTCGGCCGAATCCTGCGGTCGTTGCGGACGCACCGCGATGCCGCCGTTGCGCAGCGTGCTGATGTGGTGCTCGGCGTGGTCGAGCTGGTCTTCGACCACCATCAACCGGATGCTGGCTTCTTTCGCTTTCGGTGCCATGCGGGGGACTCTGGCGGATCGAAAAGGGAGCCGACCGGGCGCTGTACCGCCAGCGCGGTCGTCGGAAGCGGAATCATAACGCAGCCCTGCGCCGATCGGGACTGCGGCGACGCGGTCGAGGCGTTGCGGCGGCGCCGGATGCCGGGTCAGACCGGCGTCTTGGCGGCCGCGCCGGCGATCTCGCGCACCAGTCGCGGCACCAGATAGCCCGGCAGGCGGTCGCGGATGGTGGCGACGAGATCGCGCGCGCTGGCGTCGTCGACGGCGAAGTGAGCGGTGCCGGCAACGCGGTCGAGCTGGTGCAGGTAGCACGGCAGCACGCCGGCGGCGAACATCCGCCGCGACAGCGCGGCCAGCACATCGGCGTCGTCGTTGACGCCGCGCAGCAGCACCGATTGATTGAGCAAGGTGACGCCGGCGTCGCGCAATGCCCGCAGCGCGGCATCGACGGAAGCGTCGAATTCGTTGCCATGATTGGCGTGGATCATCACCACCACGCGTTGCGGCAGGGCGGCCAGCCAGTCCAGCAATTCGGCGTCGATTCGCTCGGGCAGCGCCACTGGCAGGCGGGTGTGGATGCGCAGGGTGCCGACGTGGGTGATGCCGGCCAGCTCGCGGGTGAATTCGGCCAGCCGGGCGGTCGAGAGCGACAGCGGATCGCCGCCGGAGAGCAGCACCTCGTCGATCTCCGGGTGCGCGCGCAGCCAGTCCAGCGCCTCGCGCCAGCGCCCTGTCGCCGCGGTCTGTTCGGCGTAGGGGAAGTGGCGGCGAAAGCAGTAGCGGCAGTGGATCGCGCACGAGCCGGTGGCGATCAGCAGGGCGCGGCCGTGGTATTTGTGGATCACGCCGGTGGTGGCGCCGGCAGCGCCATCGCCGACGGCGTCGAGCGTGAAGCCGGGCACGACGCGATCCTCGTCGAGCAGCGGCAGCACCTGCCGCAGCAGCGGATCGTGCGCATCGCCACGGCGCATCCGCGCCACGAAGCCGTGCGGCACCCGCAGCGGGAACTGCGCCGCGGCGGCGTCGGACAGCGTTGCCGCCAGCGCCGGCAGATCGAGCAGGCGCAGCAGCTCGCGCGGATCGCGCACCGCCTCGCGCCACAGCCGTTGCCAGTGCGGCGGCTGCGCGTGGTGGACCGGAGCGGTTATCATGGCAGGCTGCGCGTACCGCGTCGGACGGTCGCGTTCAGGACATTCATCAGCATCCCCCATTGTAGCTGCCCGTGCGGGCGGCGCGAACGCTTACGGAGTGGTAGCCATGGCTTACGGCATGAACGACGTCAAGAACGGCATGAAGATCATCGTCAACAACGAGCCGTGCGTCATCACCGATACCGAATACGTCAAGCCCGGCAAGGGCCAGGCGTTTACCCGCGTGAAATATCGCAACATCAAGTCGGGCCGCGTGGTCGAGATGACGATGAAGGCGACCGACTCGCTCGAGGCCGCCGATGTCGTCGATACCGACATGCAATACCTGTACAACGACGGCGAGCACTGGCACTTCATGCAGGCCGAGACGTTCGAGCAGTTCCAGGCCGATGCCGCCGGCATGGGCGATGCCGGCAAATGGCTCAAGGGTGAGGAGCCCTGCGTGGTGACGCTGTGGAACGGCAGCCCGATCGCGGTGCAGCCGCCGAATTTCGTCGAGCTCAAGATCGTCGAGACCGACCCGGGCCTGCGCGGCGACACCTCCGGCGGCGGCGGCAAGCCGGCCAAGCTGGAGACCGGCGCGGTGGTGCGAGTGCCGCTGTTCGTCGGCCAGGACGAGGTCATCAAGGTCGACACCCGCAGCGGCGAATACGTCAGCCGGGTGAAGTGACGATCTGGCGCATGGCCGCTTGCGGCCATGCCGTTGCCAGATCGTCATCCCCGCGAAGGCGGGGATCGCTCTTGAGTTTGCGTGAATCGAGGGTTCGGTTTACTTGTCGCTGCCTTACATTTGAAGAGCGATTCCCGCCTTCGCGGGAATGACGAGCAAGAGCGATGACCGACGCGAGCCATCCAACACCCTGCGACCTCTTGATCGAAGCCGGCTGGGTCGTGCCGGTCGAGCCGCACGGGGTCGTGCTCGCCGAGCATGCGGTCGCGGTGAAGGATGGCGCCATCGTCGCCGTGCTGCCGACGGCACAGGCGCGCGTTCGCTTTCTCGCCGACGAAACCCTCAGCCGTCCGCAGTCGGTATTGATCCCGGGACTGGTCAACGCCCACGCCCACAATGCGATGACGCTGTTGCGCGGCGTCGCCGACGACCTGCCGCTGATGGACTGGCTGACCGGCCACATCTGGCCGATTGAGGGCGCGGTGGTGAGCCCGCCGTTCGTCGCCGATGGCGTCGCGCTGGCCGTCGCCGAAATGCTGCGCGGCGGCGTCACCTGCTGCAACGACATGTATTTCTTTCCCGACGCGGCGGCGGCGACTTACCACCGCCTCGGCTTTCGCGCGCTGGTCGGGCTGATCGTCATCGACTTCCCGACCGCGTGGGCCACGTCCACCGACGCGTATTTCGACAAGGCCGGCCAGGTTCATGATCTGTATCGCGACGATCGCCTCGTGCGCACCTGCTTCGCGCCGCACGCGCCGTACACGGTGAGCGATGCCGCGTTCGAGCGGGTGCGCATGCTGTCCGATCTGCTCGACGTGCCGGTGCATTGCCATGTCCACGAAACCGCGCAGGAGATCGCCGATTCGATCAAGGCGCACCGGCAGCGGCCGATCGCGCGGCTCGATCGCCTCGGCGTGTTCAACGATCGCCTGATCGCGGTGCACATGACGCAATTGACCGACGCCGAGATCGCGCTGTGCGTGGCGCGCGGCGTGTCGGTCGCGCATTGCCCGGAATCCAACCTCAAGCTCGCGTCGGGCATCTGTCGCAGTGAAGATTTGCGTCGTGCCGGCGTCAACCTCGCGCTGGGCAGTGACGGCTGCGCCAGCAACAACGATCTGGACCTGTTCGGCGAGATGCGCACCACGGCATTGCTCGCCAAGGTCGCGGCCGGCGATGCGGCAGCGATGCGCGCCGCCGACGTGCTGCGCATGGCCACACTGGGCGGCGCTCGCGCGCTCGGCATGAATGATGCGATCGGCAGCATCGAAGTCGGCAAGCGCGCCGATCTGGCGCTGGTCGACATGGACCGGATCGAGACGCAACCGCTGTACGATCCGATCTCGCAATTGGTCTATGCAACCGGCCGTCAGCACGTCACCGACGTATGGATCGACGGCGAGCGCAAGTTGCGCGAGGGCGTTTTGGTCGACATCGATACCTCGGCGGTGATCGCCAACGCGCGCCAGTGGCGCGAGCGTATCGCGGTGATTGGGCGTTCAGGTCGACATTGACGCCACTGGCAGGAGTCCGTTCGTGGTGAGCTTGTCGAATCAGGAGTCCGTTCGTGGTGAGCCTGTCGAATCAGGAGTCCGTTCGTGGTGAGCTTGTCGAACCATGAATGGACTCGGCGATGTCAGGCGTTACCTGGTTCACCCTTCGACAGGCTCAGGGCGAACGGGTTTCAGGATTTGTCACGTCGGCATGGAGACAGGAATGAGTGCAGCTATCGCCAATTGCGATCAGGCCGAACTCGACAAGTTCGCCGAGCTGGCGCACCGCTGGTGGGGCGAGGTGCCGCGCTTGCGGCAGTCCGGTGGACTGCCGCGCGGCGCTGAGCGCCCAGCCATGGATGGCTGGGCCGGCGCCACGCACCATGGATGGTTCGGTGCGCGAAGCGAGGGGATTCGATGAACTCGACGGCGACCAACTTCGATCAAGCCGAACTCGACAAGTTCGCCGAGCTGGCGCACCGCTGGTGGGACCCCACCGGCCCGCAGCGCCCTCTGCACGAACTCAATCCGGCGCGGCTGGCCTACGTGCGCGAGCGCGTGGCCTTGCGCGGCGCGCGCGTGCTCGATGTCGGCTGCGGCGGTGGCCTGCTCAGCGAGGCGCTGGCGGGCGAGGGCGCACAGGTGACGGGGCTGGATCTGGCGCCCGAGCTGATCGACATCGCCCGGCTGCATCTGCTGGAAGCGCAGGCGACGAGGCCGGAAATGCGGGTGGACTACCGTGTGCAATCGGTCGAGGCGCTCGCCGCGGAAATGCCGGCGCAATTCGATGCGGTCACCTGCATGGAGATGCTCGAACACGTGCCCGATCCGGCCGCGGTCGTGCGCGCCTGCGCCGAACTATTGCGGCCGGGCGGCAGCTTGTTTGTTTCGACCCTC
The DNA here is from genome assembly GCA_018240435.1 of Pseudomonadota bacterium. Taxonomy (GTDB): domain Bacteria; phylum Pseudomonadota; class Gammaproteobacteria; order Xanthomonadales; family Xanthomonadaceae; genus SZAS-103. The sequence continues at coordinate 33,503 of JAFEFT010000009.1, read as the reverse complement.
AACCGCACGGCGGCGGCGTTCGCGCTGGCCATCGTCGGCGCCGAATATCTGGCCGGGCTGTTGCCTCGTGGCACCCACCACTACGCCCAGTTCATCCGGCCTTCCGAACTGGCGGCCTGGCTGCGTCAGGCCGGGCTGGAACTGCGCGAGGTCAACGGCCTGCATTACGACCCGTTGCGACGCACGGCCAGGGTCGGGGCCGGCACCGCGGTAAACTATCTGGCTTTCGCGGTGAAGCCGACATGATCGATTCATCCATCGACTGCGTCCTGTTCGATCTCGACGGCACCCTCGTCGACAGCGCCCCGGATCTGCTGGCGGCAACCAATCGCGTGCTCGCCGATGCCGGCCGCGCACCATTGAGTCTGGAGACGCTGCGCCCGGTGGTGTCGAAAGGTTCGCGGGCGATGTTGGCGGTTGCCTTCCCCGATCTCGAAGTGGCGGCGCGGGAGGCATTGCTGACGCCGTTCCTGGGTTATTACGGCGAGGCGATCGCCGACCACGGCCACGCCTTTGCCGACATCGAGGCGCTGCTGGCGCGCATCGAGCGCAGCGGCCGGCGCTGGGGCATCGTCAGCAACAAGCCCGAAGGGCTGGCGCGCAAGGTGGTCGCGGCGATGGGCTGGAGCACGCGCTGCGCGGTGCTGGTCGGTGGCGACAGCTTGCCGCAGAAAAAGCCCGAACCCGAGCCACTGCTGCATGCCTGCGCACAACTGGGGATTTCCGCCGATCATTGCGTCTACGTCGGCGACGACGAGCGTGACATCCAGGCCGCGCGTGCCGCCGGGATGCGCTCGGTGGTGGCACTGTGGGGCTATCGCGAATCGCATGAAGACCCGTCCAGTTGGGGCGCCGATCGCCGCATCGGTTTCCCGCTGGAGCTGTGCTTCAGCCTGATGGACGGCTGCGGCCGGGATCCGTATTGAGCCGCCGGGGCGATCCGGCCGACGTCGGGGAAGCGGCCAGTTTCATCGCAAGCTGGCGCGCCCGCGAGCCGGAGATGGCGTTCGCCGAGGTGTTTTGTCCGCGCCCGCAGCGGGCGCGATTCCTGCTCTGGGGTGCGTTGCTGTGCCAGTGGCGGCAGGCCGCACTGGAGCTGAGCGATGCCAGCCCGACTCAGGTCAAATGCGGCTGGTGGGCCGAGGAGGCGCAGTACGCCGGCAATGGCGCGCCGCGGCATCCGTTGACGATCGCGCTGGCGCAGCCGGGATTGCCGTGGCGGGAACTGGCCACGGCGATGCTGGCGATGGCCGGCGCCGATGATGCCCGCCCGGCCGATGGCGAGGCGGCACTGGCGACGGTGGCGCCGCTGGCCACGGCCATCGCGACGATCGAAGGCGCGCTGTTCGATGCTCCGACCGATGCCGCCGTGGCGCGGGCGGTGGCGGTGAACTTGCTCGGCGAGCGCATGCGGATCGGTCGCGAGAGCCGTGCTGGCGGGCGCTTGCCGCTGGCGCTGCTGGCGCGGCATGGGTTGACCGGCGCCGATCTGGACGGCGATCGCGGGCAGGGCGCACGGGCCGACTGGGCGCGCGAACTGGCCGCCGCCTTGCCGGCCGAGCCGCTGCCGGCGAGCCTGTACCGGCGCTGCCGCCGGGCGTTTGACGCTGCTTTGCTGCAAGCCAGCGCCGGCGGCCGGAACCGCCCGCTGCCGCCGTTGCGCGCCCTGCGCCTGGCGTGGCGCGCGGCACGCCGGCGCGGCAGCGGGTAAAATGCCCGGTTCCGAGGGCGCGTGCGACGCTGCCCGCGTTCGAGTCGAGGTTCGCATGCCCAGCGATCAGCCGTACGCACCGTTCGTCATCGCCCGTTCCGACGAGGCGGGCGGCGTGCTGCCCGACGTCGCCATCGAGTCGGTGGCGCGCAGCGGTCTGGACTGGGTCGGGATGGATGCCATCGACTTGCCGCTGCGCCTGGCGGGCGATGCCGCCGGGCTGCGTCTGCCGGCGCGGCTGGCCGCCGAGGTGGACTTGCCCGGCAGCGCCCGCGGCATCCACATGTCGCGGCTGTATCTGGCGCTGGATGCGGCCTTGTCCGAGCAGCCGCTGACGCCGGCGCTGCTCGACGCGCTGCTGCTCGACTTCCTCGCCAGCCACGCCGGGCTGTCGACCCGCGCCCGCCTGCGCATCGGCTTCGATCATTTCCTGCGTCGGCCGGCGCTGGCCAGCGGTCGCGCCGGCTGGCGGCGCTATCCGGTGCGGCTGACGGCGACGCGGATACGCGAGGCGTTCGTGCTCGATCTGGGTTTCGACATCGTCTACTCCAGCACCTGTCCGGCCTCGACGGCGCTGGCGCGACAACTCGTCGCCGCCGATTTCGCTCGCGCTTTCCCCGCCGACGCGCCGCTCGATCGTGCCGCCGCCTTGCGCTGGCTGGAAGGCGAGCAGGGCATGCGCGCCACCCCGCACAGCCAGCGCAGCACCGCCGCCATCGAAGTCCGCCTCGCCGCCGGCGGCGATGAACTGCCGCTGGCGGCCTTGATCGATGCCGCCGAAGCGGCACTGGGCACGCCGGTGCAGGCAGCGGTCAAGCGCATCGATGAGCAGGCCTTCGCCCGTGCCAACGGCGACAACCCGATGTTCTGCGAAGACGCCGCGCGACGCTTGCACGGCTGGCTGGAGCGCGAGCCGCGGGTGCGCGCCTTCCGTATCCGCGTCGCCCACCATGAAAGCCTGCACGCGCACGATGCCATCGCAGCGAGCAGCTGCGGCCTGGACTGAACGCGCCGGCGCATCGGCCGGTGGCGGCGAGTCGCCGCTTCGCGCGATGCTGCGCAGCGGCGCTGCCAGCGCCCGATCGCCTAGCGGTGGTGACGCTTCCTGGCCTTCTTTTTGGCCGCCGCGGGCGGTGGCGGATAGCTCGCGCCGACGGCGAGATAGCTGCCGGCCCTGGGTGGCGCCACGCCATGCACGGTGCGCGCCGGGTCGATCCGGTACGGCAGCGCGCAGTGCCAGTTGCCGCCGATCGCCTTCCAGCACAGGCCGGTGTGGCCATAGAAGTTCTGGTAGCGGCAGGCATGGCCGGGGCTGGCCAGCCCTTCGGCGCTGTCCTTGCGACGGCATTGATAGATGCGAAAATCGACGCCGATCTCGTACACCGGCTGCCCGGGATCGGCGTTGACGGCGATGACGTCGGTCTTGCCATCGTAGGCGCGGGCCCTCGGCGCCGACTTCAGGCGTACTTCGCCGAGCAGATACATGGTGGCACCCAGGTCGCCGACCTTTTCGGTATCGCAAGCGAAATAGCGAACCATCTGCGGCGCCGACGGTGGCCCTTTCGCCGGTGCGTCACGCAGCGGGCAGACCGCCGGATCGCGGCTGCCGAAGTCGTCGCCGACGCCGGCAATCGCTGGCGCGATCGGCAACACGGCGGCCGCGACGATCAGCAACCGCAAGGCGACCGCGGCGTGCCCCGTGGCGTGACTGGCTGGCGGGCGAACGATGGATCGGCGCATGTCCGGGAGGCTAGCGCCGCGCCGGCACACGCACAAGCGACGCGGTTGGCAAAACCGTGACCGTGGCGGAGTGCCGTTGCGGCCGGCAGATCGCGCCGTCAGTTCGACGCCGCGCGCGGCACTGCGGTGTCGGCCGCGCTCGATGCGGCCGGTGCCGGTATCGGTGGCTCGTGGTCGTGGTCATGAACGATCGGCGCGGCGGCGACGGGCGCCGGCGCCGCGCTGACTTCGACGCGCACATTGGCGACCACCGTAGCCGGCGTCGTCTCGGCCGCCGTCGCGGCCGCGCTGGCGTCGCCGTCGATGGCGCTGGCGGGCTGCGCGTCGACCACCGCGGTGGCCGTCTCCGGCTCCGGCTCCGGCGTGGCGGTGGCCACCGGCTCGCTGGCCACAGCGGCTGCCGCATCGGTGGCCGCTGCGGTGGCCGCTGCGGTCGATGCTGCTTCCAGGGCGGCGTCGATCGCCGCTGTCGGCTCGGTCGCAGGCGTCGTCGTCACCGACTCGCTAGTGGGCGCGGCAGCCGCCGCCGGTGTCGGCGTGTGGGTTGTCGCAGCGGATTCGTCGGCGGGCGCTGCCGCTGGCGCGGTGGCCTGGGCGGCCGGCGCCGGCGTCGCGGTGGCTGACGCCGGCGTGGTGTCGGCCGGTGCGACGGGCGCAGCGGTCGTGACCGTCGCTGCCGGGCTCGCATCGGCCGGGCTCGCGACCGCGGCGGTAGCCGTCGTTGCCGCGATCGGCGGGGTGGATGCGGGCGCGGCGCTGGCTGGTGCCGACAATGGCACCGCGGTGGCCGCACTCGGGCCGACCTGGGGCGCCGTCGCCGTTGGCGTCGCCGCCGCGGCCGTCGCCGCGGCCGCCGCCTTGTTGGCCAGGTGACGGCGCGGCACCTTGTCGGCGTCGAGCAGTTTCTCGATGCGCGCGAACACTTCGCTGCGCGCAAAGGGCTTTTTCATGAAATCGTCGGCACCGATGCGCTGCGCGTAGAACTGCTCGGTTGCCAGTTCGTTGCCGGAGATCATGATGACCGGGATGGTCTTGGTGGTCGGCTCGCGGCGCAGGCGGCGCAGGGCTTCGAAACCATTCATGCCCGGCAGCACGATGTCGAGGAAGATCAGATCAGGAACTTCCGACAAGGCCATGAACAAGCCGGTGTCGGCATCGGCGGCATCGCTGGCCTGGTAGCCGTTCTGCTCGAGCATGCGCTTGAGCAGGGCCGAGATCGTCGGCGAATCGTCGATGATCAGCACGCGCGTGCCTTCGCGCGCATTGACGCGCTCCTTGTTGCGGCGTTCGACGAACTCGGCGGCCGGTTTGGCCTCGGCGGCGGGCGCCACTTCGGCGGCAACCGGAGCGCTGGCGACTGCCGGCGTTGCTGGCGCGGCGGCGGAGACCGCCGGAGCGGGCGTCGGTGCGGGTGCGCTGGCGACCGGCGCGGCGACCGCTGCCGGCCGCGGCGTCATCGTCGGCCGCGCAGGGGCTGCCGGTTGCGGCTTGCCGCCGCCGAACCAGCGTTTGATGACGTCCAGAATGCCCATGTGTCTGGCCCTCGCCGGCCGCAAAGTCGCAGATGACAGTGTCGCCTTTGCCGGCGCTGCTGACAACGGATTTTTGCGCAATCCATCACATTCCCGGCACTGCTACCATCGGCCTCGCCCGGTTCGGCAAGGGCAGGGGAGATGACGATGCCAGAAAAACGGATGCGTCCGGCCGTCGGCGCCGCCATGGCAATCGCCTTGTCCGGCTGCGGCCCCGCCGCCACGCCGCCCGTCGTGGTGCCGCCGTCGAGCCGCAGCGCGCCATCGGCTGCCGAGCGCGCCGCGCCGCCATCGACCACCGACGCCACGCTGGTGATGCTGGGCACCGGCACGCCCAATCCCGATCCGGACCATTCCGGGCCAGCGCTGGCCATCATCGCCCGCGGCAAGGTCTATCTGGTCGATGCCGGCGCCGGGGTGGTGCGGCGCGCTGCGGCGGCGCAAAAGGCCGGCGTGAAAGAGTTGACGATGCCGGCACTCGATCGCGTGTTTCTCACCCATCTGCATTCGGACCACACGATCGGATTGCCCGACTTGATGCTGACGCCGTGGGTGCTCGATCGCACGGAGCCACTGACCGTCTACGGCCCGCCGGGCACCAATGCGATGGTCGAAAATCTGGAAAAAGCCTACGCCGCCGACATCGATGATCGCCTGCATGGGCTGGAGCCGATCAACCGCACCGGCTGGCAGGCGAAGGCAGTCGAGATCGCGCCGGGCGTCGTCTATCGCGGCGATGGCATGACCATCACCGCGTTCGCCGTGCAGCACGCGAACTGGGCGCACGCCTACGGCTACACCTTCCAGACCACGCAGCGGCGCATCGTGGTGTCGGGAGACACCGTGCCGGTCGAGGAAGTGGTGCGCCAGTGCAACGGCTGCGATGTGCTGGTGCACGAGGTGTATTCAACCGCAGGGTTCGCACGGCGAACGAAGGATTGGCAGGCTTACCACGCCGGCGCGCACACATCGACCGCGCAATTGGCGCAGCTTGCCCTGCGCGCCAGGCCGAAACTGCTGGTGCTCTATCACCAGTTGTACTGGGGCAGCAGCGACGCCGATCTGCTACGCGAAATCCAGGCCGCCGGCTACCACGGCAAGGTGGTATCGGCACGGGATCTGGATGTGTTTTGAGGCGCAGCGGAGCTGCGGTACCAATCGGAACTCGCAACTCGCAACTCGGGACTCGGAACCCATGAAAAAGGCCGGGTCGCCCCGGCCTTTTCGTCAAGCCCCGGAGCGCAGTGCAGTGCGCTCAGGCCGCGCGCGCACTCGCTGAATGGGCGCTTTCCTGCGCGGCCGTTTGCGCCTTGCGCGGGCCTTCCAGCAGTGCCTTGCGGATGTGCGCCACCACCAGATCGACCTCGTCGTCGGTGATGGCGAAGTGCGGGGTGAAGCGCAGCGAGTTGGCGCCGCCGTGGATCACGCCGATGCCGTGTTCACGCATGTATTCCTCGGTCGAGCCGGCGCCGTAGCACTTGAACACGTCGGCCAGTTCGCAGGAGAACAGCAGGCCGGTGCCCTGCACCTTGGTGATCAGGCCGGGCAGTTCGTCCTTGAGCTTTTCGAGTTTGGCGATGAAGGCGCGGCCCTGGTTGCGCACGTTGGCGCGCAGCTCGGGCGTGAGCTGGCCGAGCACGGCGCAGGCCACATCCATCGCCCGCGGGTTGCTGGTCATGGTGTTGCCGTACACGCCCTTGCGATACAGGCCCGCAGCGCGTTCGCCGACGGCGAGTACCGACAGCGGATACTGGCCGGCGTTGAGCGCCTTGGAATAGGTTTCCATGTCCGGCGCGTCGATGCCTTCGAAGCCGGGGTAGTCGACGATCGACAGCACGCCGTGGGCGCGCAGGCCGGCCTGGATCGAATCGACCAGCAGCAGGCAGCCGTGCGCCTTCGTCAGTTCGCGGGCGGCCTCGTAGAACGCGCGCGGCACGGCGCGACCGGGGTCGCCTTCACCCATCACCGGCTCCAGGAACATCGCCTCGATGTACCAGCCGTTCTTGTCGGCCTCGGCGAACACCGCGCGCAGTTGCTCGATGCTGTAGGGCTCGACGGTGAGCAGGCTGCCCTCGTGGCGGAAGCTGGCCAGGTGCGTCTGGTAGGCCTTGCGCGAGGAGTCCGAATAAATTGCCGGCAGCTCGGTGCGGCCGTGGAAGGCGCCTTTCACCGCCAGCCGCTTGACCTGCTCGCCGGCATGGCGGCCGCCGGCGTCGGTCATCAGCTTGGTGTTGACATCGGCGATGCGCCCGGCCAGCGACACCGATTCGGAGCCGGAGTTCAGGCACAGGATGTGCGAATACGGGCTGCCGCCGCGGCTGTGGCCGATTTCGGCCTGCAAGGCGCGCACCAGGCGCAGCTGGCTCAGGCTCGGGGTCATGATGTTGGCCATCGCCTGCGGCCTGGCCATCGCTTCGAGCACGGCCTTGGGCGCGTGCCCGAACGGCAGCATGCCGTAGCCGCCGGAGTCATGCACGACCGCGCCCTTGAGGGTGACGATCCACGGCCCGCGACCGGTCAGGGCGACGTAGGGGTTGACCGCATCGTCGGGATAAAAATTGACGAAGCCGGCCTGGACGGCGTCGAGCTGGGCCTGCTCGTCCATCGCCAGCAGCTCGCGCCACTGCGGATCGGCGCACAGCGCGGCGAATTGTTCGGCTGCGGCGTCGATGGCCTCGCGCAGCTCCGGATGGCTGGCAGCGAAGCGTTCGATGGTGGCATCGTCCAGGCCGCGAGTGCGGATCGCACCGCCGTGGTGGCGCAGGACATCGAGTTTTTGCAGCAGGTCGGAACGGGTCTGCGTCATGGGTGTCTCCCTGGCGTCGTGATGGCGTCGTGGCGCCGTCATGGGGGCGCACGCAACGCGCGGGCCGGGCAACCCGCGCAGGCGTGAGTGAGTCAGTGGCCTCGTGCTCGGGCCGGGCGGTGCCGTTCTTGCAGCAAAAAGAACGACTTGCGCCACGCATTTTAGCATGCGCCCGGCGCCGAAATAACCCCCGGACAGAGGACAGAGGACAGAGGACAGAGGACGGAGGACGGAGGACAGAGGACGGATGGGTGGTCAGTAAGCAGTAGTCGGTCGCCGAGTTGCGAGTTCCGAGTTCCGAGTTCCGAGTTCCGAGTTCCGAGTTGCGAGTTGCGAGTTCCGGCAAGCAGTCGTCAGTCGCCGCGCGCCGAAATGGCGATTGCGGACGACTGCCAACTGACTACGTTCTGTCTTCTGTCCTCTGTCCTCCGTCCTCCGTCCTCTGTCCTCTGAATCTGACAACTGTCAGCCCCACGTTCTGACGCCGTCCACTGCCGTCGATGGCGTGCGCGGCCGAGACTGTGTGCACTCACCGGAGGCAGTGCATGAACGCGATCGCATTGAAGCGGGCTTTGTGGGACATCGAGAAACCGGCGGCGCCGGTGGTGGCCGGCCTGTCCGGCGTGACGCGGCGCTTCGGGAAAGTCACCGCGCTCGATGGCATCGACTTGTCGGTGCGCGCCGGGCAGGTGCTGGCGGTGCTCGGCCCCAATGGCGCCGGCAAGACCACGGCGATCTCGTTGCTGCTGGGCTTGCAGCAGCCCGATGCCGGTCGCGCCGAGTTGTTCGGCATGGCACCCACTTCGCTGCCGGCGCGTCGGCGCATCGGCGCGATGCTGCAAGCAGCGGCGGTGCCGGAGACGCTCGATGTCGGCGAGTTGATCGCGCTGTTCGCCAGCTATTACCCGCAGCCGCGATCGCTGGCCGAATGCGCCGCCCTGGCCGGTGTCGACGACTTGCTGCAGCGGCGCTACGGCAAGCTGTCCGGCGGCCAGCAGCGGCGCGTGCAATTCGCGTTGGCGCTGGTGGGACGGCCGCAAATCCTGTTCCTCGACGAGCCGACCACCGGGTTGGATCTCGACGCCCGGCAGATCATGTGGAAGACGATTCGCCGCCTCGTCGACGAGGGTTGCGGTGTCGTGCTGACCACGCATTACCTGGAGGAAGCCGAGGCGCTCGCCGACCGTGTGTGCGTGGTGGCCAAAGGTCGCATCGTCGCCGAGGGCAGCGTGGCGCAAATCCGCGCCCGTGTTGCCCACGCGCGCGTGCGGTGTCGCAGTTCGCTGGCCGTCGAAACCATCCTGTGCTGGCCGCACGTGCGCAGTGCGGTGCGCGACGTCGATCGTCTCGACGTGGTCACCGATGCCGCCGAAGCCGTGGTGCGCCGGATGCTGGATCAGGATGCCGAACTGTCCGAACTGGAAATCCATCGCGCCGGTCTGGCCGAGGCTTTCGTCGAGATCACCCGCGAAGCCCAGGCCGCGGCTGCGTAAGTCCGTTGCGGCGTGAAGACGCTGCGTTGCCGTCACCCCGGATGCCGTGAGGTTCGAATGAACACGATGATTCCCGCTGCCGTTGACACGGCAATGCCGGTCGCACGATCGACCGTCCTGCGCGCCTGCCTGCTGGAGGCGAAATACGAATTCCTGCGCGTGCTGCGCACGCCCAGCGCGGCGGTGCCGACGCTGATGTTCCCGCCGCTGTTCTATCTGCTGTTCGGCATCGTCCTCAACCGCCACAACGCGCAAGCGGCGCACTACCTGTTTGCCACCTACAGCGTGTTCGGGCTGATGGCGCCGAGCTTGTTCGGCTTCGGCGTGGCGGTGGCGATCGAGCGCGAGCGCGGCTGGCTCGCGCTCAAGCGGGTGGCGCCGATGCCGCCGGGTGGGTATCTGCTCGCCAAGCTGGCGATGGCGATGACGTTCGGCATCATCATCTTTCTGGTGCTGGCGACGATGGCGTTCGGGCTGGCCGGCGTGCAGATGGCGGCGTGGAAGTGGATCGCGCTGGGCGCGATCGCCCTGCTCGGGGTGCTGCCATTTTGCGCGCTGGGCCTGATGATCGGCGCCAAGGCCAACGCCAACGCGGCACCGGCGTTCGTCAATCTGATTTATCTGCCGATGGCGTTCCTGTCGGGGTTGTGGCTGCCGCTGGCGATGCTGCCGAAGTTCATCGCGCAACTGGCACCGGTGTGGCCTGCTTATCACCTGTCGCAGCTGGCCTTGATGGTGGTCGGACAGGTGCCGGCGCAAGGCATCGTCGAGCACGTGCTGTGGCTGGTGGCGTTCAGCGTGATTTGTTTCGGCATCGCCCGCCGCTGGCTGGCGCGGGCAGCCTGAGAAGCTGTGGGTTTTTCAACTACAGGATCGGCATTGATCGGAGCGCGCGCCGGCGATGGCCCGGTGCGCGGTGCCGGCACCGATCACGATTCTGCCCGGAGCGGGTTTATCCTTGGCCCGGCTGATGCGCGGCATGCATCGTGGCCGTTGCCCGGTTCGCGCGAAGATGATCTGCGCGGTGAGTGATGGAGGCGCCATGGCGTTCGCACGACCACTGATTCGCCCGGATGCCGACTCGGTGATCGGCGAGCGCATGTTGTCGGCCGACGGCGGGTCGAATTCGAAATATCTGCCGTTGTTCGGGTTGGTCTGGATCTTCTGGCTGTTCGCCACGCCGTTGTTTTCCGCGCCGGGCACTTTCCCGCACTGGCTGTGGCCGACATTGGCAAGTTTCGTCATGTTCCTGGTGTTCTATCTTGCCGCCTACTATCGCTCGCGGCGCGGGCTGGCCATCAATGCCGCCGCCATCGCCGTGCTCGGCTACGCGTTGATGGCGTGGAATCCGGGCTCGGTCACCTACCTGATCTACGCCTGCGCCTTGTTCGCCTTCGCCGCGCCGCCGCTGCGCGCGCTGGCGCTGATGGCGCTGGTGCTGTTGCCCTACGCCCTGATCGGCTACCGGATCGGCATGCCGTGGCCATTCGTGGTGAGCATGGTGGTGATGGGCATGGCGATCGGCGGCAGCAACGTCGCCTACCGCGCCACCCGGAGCAAGGACGAGCAACTGCGGATGTCGCATGACGAGATCCGGCGTCTGGCGGCGCAGGCCGAGCGCGAGCGCATCGGCCGCGACCTGCACGACCTGCTCGGCCACACGCTGTCGCTGATCGCGCTCAAGTCCGAGCTGGCCGGCAAGCTGCTGGCGCGCGATCCGCAGGCCTCGCGGCGCGAGATCGGCGAGGTCGAGCGCACCGCACGCGAGGCGCTGGCGCAGGTGCGCAGCGCCGTCACCGGCATGCGCGCGGCTGGCCTGGCCGGCGAGATCGCCTCGGCGCGGATGATGCTCGAATGCGTCGGCGTCGAATTTTCCGCATCCGGCTTCGAGCGCGCCGTGCCGGCGCCGCTGGAAACCTGCCTTGGCCTGGTGCTGCGCGAGGCGGCGACCAACATCCAGCGCCATGCCAAAGCCAAGCGCGCCAGGGTCGGCCTGACCGTGGATGGCGAGGCGCTGGTGCTGCGCGTGGATGACGACGGCCGCGGCGTCGTCGCCGCCCATGGCAACGGCCTGAACGGGATGCGCGAGCGCGTCCAGGCGCTGGGCGGCAGCCTGCAGATCGCCGCCGTGCGCGGGCAGGGCACGACGCTGATCGCGCGTCTGCCGCTGGATGTCAAATCCGCCGAGGTGATCGCGCTCGACGCCGTCGCACGCAAGGCGCACGCATGAATGCGTGGACAGCTGCCGATGCCCGGAGGCGGCGATGATCCGTGTCCTGCTCGCCGAGGATCAGGCGATGGTGCGCGGCGCGCTGTCGGCGTTGCTGGCGCTCGAAGCGGACATCGAAGTGCTCGGCAGCGTCGCCGACGGCGAGTCGGCATGGCGCGAACTGCAACGCCGCCACGGCGAGGGCGCGCTGCCCGACGTGGTGGTTTCCGACATCGAGATGCCGGGCCTGACCGGTCTGGAACTGGCCCAGCGCATCCGCAGCCGCGAATTGCCGGTCAAGGTGGTGATCGTCACCACGTTTGCCCGCAGCGGCTACCTTCGCCGCGCGCTGGATGCCGGGGTGGCGGGCTATCTGCTCAAGGATGCGCCGGCCGAGAAACTGGCCGAGGCGCTGCGACAAGTGCATCGCGGCGGCCGCGCCATCGCCCCGGAGCTGGCACTGGAGGCGTGGACGGAAACCGATCCGCTCAACGAGCGCGAACGCCAGGTGCTGCGTCTGGCCGGCGAGGGCCTGGGCGCGGCCGAGATCGCCGAAAAACTGCACCTGTCGCACGGTACCGTGCGCAACTATCTGTCCGAAGCGATCGGCAAGCTCGGCGTCGGCAACCGCATCGAAGCCTACCGGCTGGCGCGGCAGAAGGGGTGGTTGTAGTCAGGCACGTTTACGCAATGCGATGAAACCCATCGCGTGTGCCTGGCTACGGGCGAGGCAGGATGCCGAACGGAAGACGCACCAAGGACGGTTATCCGGGAATAGGGAATCGGGAATCGGGAATCGGGAATCGGCGGGAGTTGCGACTGGCACTTGTCTCCTTTCCCGCTTGCGGGGGAAGGTTGGGATGGGGGCGAACGCCAGTGGCGAAGTGGGGAATCGGGAATCCGAGACGCTACTGACCTCAGACTACCTTTCTGTCCTCTGTCCTCTGTCTGGTATCGTGCCGCATCCCGTCTGCCGTCGTTTCCAGCATGTCGATGTCGTCGATTCGTGCGCTTGCCGCCTGTTTCGTTGCCCTGCTGCTCGCCGCCTGCGCGCCGTCGGGCGAGCCACCGGCCACCACCGCGCCGCCGCGGCCGACGACGGTGATCGCCGCGCCGGCTCCGGCCGGCACGAAGACCACCAGCACCATCGGCCTGGCCGAGGGCGTCTATATCTGGCAACGGCTGTGGTTGCCGGCCAATATCGCGGCGCTGGCCGACAGCCGTGGCCTGTTCAGCGAACTGCGCGTGCTGGCGGCGCAGGACCAGCCCGGCGAGGGCTGGATGGAGGCGCGCCCGCACCTGCCGTCGCTGCGGTCCGACGGCCGCGCGGTACGGCCGGTGATCCGCCTGGATGGCCGGTTGCCGACACTGGATGGCAACGCGATCGCCGGCAAGGCCGCCGACCTGATCGGCAAGTGGCGCGCCGCCGGCGTCAACGTCGATGGCGTGGAAATCGATTTCGATTGCGCCAGTGCGCGGCTGGGCGACTACGCCAAACTGCTGGCGACGATCAAGGCGAAGCTGCCGCAGGGGGTGGCGCTGTCGATCACGGCGTTGCCGGCGTGGCTGGAGTCGCCGGCGCTGGCCGAGGTATTGGCGCAGGCCGACGAAGCCGTGCTGCAAGTCCATGCCGTCACCGACCCGCGGCACGGCTTGTTCGACCCGAAGCAGGCGCAAGCCTGGATCGAGCGGTTCGCCAAGGTCGACCCCAAGCCTTTCCGGGTCGCTCTGCCGGCCTACGGCTCGGCGCTGGTGATCGATGCGCGCGGTCGTCGCGTCGGCGTCGAGAGTGAGTCGGGCCTGCCGGTGGCGGGCGAGCGGCTGGAGCTGTTCGCCGATCCGCAGGCGGTGGCCAATCTGGTGCGGGCGTTGCGCGATCGGCCGCCGGCGAACCTGCACGGTTTCATCTGGTTCCGCATGCCGCTGCCCGGCGATCGGCGCGCCTGGCCGCTGGCGACCATCGCCGCGGTGATCGCCGGCAAGGAGTTGCACGCCGATTTCGTCGCCCAACTGGGCGAGAGCGGCAATGGCGCATCCGATCTGAGCGTGCGCAACAGCGGCAATCTGGAAGCGCCGTTGCCGGTTTCGGTCGATGTCGAAGGGCAAGGTTGCAGCGATGCCGATGCACTGCCGGGCTATCGTGTCGATCGCGCCGGCGGCAAGTTGCGTTTCGTGCGCGATCCCCAGTCCCATGCGACCTTGCCGGCGACGCAGACGCGCCCGCTTGGCTGGGTGCGCTGCGCCAGTCTGAAGACGGCCGACCTGCATGTACATCCGTAAAGCCATCCTTGCCCTGTCGCTGGGCCTGCTGTTGCCGGTGGCGACCGCACCGGCCTGCGGTCCGGATTTTCCGCAGTCGCTGCTCGCCGATCGCAAGTCGAGCTTGTTCGACCTGCCCGATGGCATGTTTTTCTTCGAAGCGGCGCGCTTGTTGCCGGCGCCGCACGACACGTTGCGCGCGGTCGAAGGATCGGTCTGGGATGATCACGACGAAACCCGCGCCGCCGCCGAGGCGATGGGGCTGGCGGCCGCCGAGGTGGCCAAGGTCAAGGCGATGCGTGCCGCCCACGACGCCGATGCGGCCGCCGCAGCGGGCGTTGGCCTGAGCGCTGAATTGCGCGAATACACGCTCGGCGCGATCGCCTTTCGCAAGGGCGAGCAAGCCACGGCGCAGGACCATTTTCGCGCCGTGCTCGCGCTGCCGCCGCCGCAGCGGCTGCGCCGCGGGCTGTGGGCGCAGTACATGCTCGGTCGCTCGCTCGTCGCCAGCGGCGACAGCTCCGGCGCCGATGCCGCTTTCGTCGACGTGCGCGAGCGGGTACTGGCCGGCATTCCCGATCCGCAAGGCCTGGCGGTGGCCAGTTTCGGTGAGCAAGGGCGCATCGCCTGGCATCACGGCGCCGTCGCCCCGGCAGTGCGCTGGTATGTGCAACAAGCCGCGCACGATTCGCTCAGTGGCGCGGCTTCGTTGCTGTTCGTCGCGCGCAGCCTGCTGGCGCATCGCGAGCAGCTCGATCAGGCGCTGGCCGACCCGGTGGCGCAGCGCCTGCTCGCCGCCTACCTGTTCACTCGTTCCAATGAATTCGAGCAGGTCTGGCCGCCGGCTGGCTCCTCGCCCGAGGCCGACAACGAGGAGGCGAGCGGCGGCGAAGCCGATGCCGGCAAACGCATCGGCCTGATCGGCGTGACCGAGTTCCTGCAGATCGTGCAGGCGCGCGGCATCGCCCATTTCGAGGGCGCCGACCGCCTGGCGGCGGGCGCCTATCGTGCCGGTCGCTACGATCTGGCCGGGCAGCTGGCGGCCAAGTCCGATACCGCGCTGGCGGCGTGGGTGCGCGGCAAGCTGGCGCTGCGCGCCGGCGACACCGCGACGGCCGCGCGCGAGTATGCGTTGGCGGCCAAGGGTTTTCCGGCGAACGAAGCGTGGAGCGATGCCATCGAGGGCGACATGCCTTCGGTGCAGAGCCCGCTGTGCCGGGTCGAGGCCGAGCGCGGCATCCTCGCCCTGAGTCGCGACGACTATCTGGATGCGATGGCGCGCCTGTATGCCGGCGCTTCCGAATTCTGGCCCGATGCCGCGTACGTCGCCGAGCGCGTGCTGACGGTGGACGAGCTCAAGGCGTTCGTCGACAAGAACGTGCCGGCGGCGGCCAGGACGGTGCCCAAGGATGGCGTGCTGCAGGCCGATTCGCCGGCGACGCAGCTGCGGCGGCTGCTGGCGCGGCGGCTGCTGCGGGTCGGCCGCTTGCAGCAAGCGCTGCCTTATTTCGACGATCCGGCGCTGCGCAAGAAGGCGCAGGTGCTGGTCGATGCCCATCGCGACGACAACGCCTGGTTGCGCAGCACACGGGCGGCGGCGCTGTTTGCGCAGGCGAAAATCATCCGTCGCGACGGCATGGAACTGCTCGGCACCGAACTGGAGCCCGACAACGCGCAATATGGCGGCTCCTATGGCGCCGACGACCTGCCCCCGACGGCCGATCGGCATTGGTCGGGCGGCGGCGAGGCGGCGCGGGTGGCGGCCAGCGCGGTCAAGCCCGATGCGCGCTACCACTACCGCTACCTCGCCGCCAATCTCGCCGAGCAGGCCGCCAGCCTGGTTCCGGCGCGCTCGCAGGCGTACGCGGCGATGATGTGCTCGGCCACTGGCTGGATGCTCGACACCGACGCCGCCAGTGCGCAGCGGATCTACCACCGTTATCTGCGCAACGGTGCCTATGTGCCCTGGGGTGCGAATTTCGGCCAGAGCTGCCCGGTGCCCGATTTTCACGCCGCACGGTGGCTGCCATTGCGTCAGGCCTGGTGGACTACGCGCCATTGGACCAAGCGATTCTGGCCGGTTCCGCTCGGCGGCGTGCTGCTGGTGGTCGGCCTGGTGTTCTGGCGCCGCCGCCGCCCCTGAATGGGGTCAGAGTCGTTTGACAAGCAGCACGGCCTGACGCGGGCCGGGGAAGGGTGGAATGAGGGCGGGATCGCGGTGACATTTGCCAGATCGATGCCTGTCCCGTGCTTGCCTAATGCCCCATGCTTGCCTGTCCCGTGCCTGGAGAATTGGGCTCGCCACAAGTTCCTTCGTGTTCCACTGGCCTTTGTCGCGCACATTTGAAAAAGTCCGATTTCCATTACGACCTGCCGGAAGCGCTGATCGCGCAAGCGCCGTTGCCCGAGCGCTCGGCCAGCCGCCTGCTGGTGCTGCCGGCGGGTGATGCCGCGTTCGCCGACCGGCACGTCCGCGATCTGCCCGAACTGCTGCGCGCCGGTGACCTGCTGGTGTTCAACGACACCCGCGTGCTGCCGGCGCGGTTGTTCGGGCGCAAGACCAGCGGCGGGCGGGTGGAGATCCTGATCGAGCGCCTGCTCGGCGGTCACGACGCGCGCGCGCAGCTCGGCGCCAGCAAGCCCTCGCGGGCCGGCACCCGCATCGTGCTCGATGCTGGCGGCGAAGCCGTGGTGCGCGGCCGCGACGGCGAGTTCTACGAATTGCGTTTTGACACCCGCGAACCGCTGGAGAAATGGCTGCTGCACGCCGGCCAGATGCCGCTGCCACCGTACATCCATCGCGCTCCCGGTGCGGATGATGGCGAGCGCTACCAGACCGTGTTCGCGCGCGAACTGGGCGCGGTGGCGGCGCCGACCGCCGGCCTGCACTTCGACGATGCGCTGCTCGATGCATTGCGCACGCGCGGCGTCGAGTTCGGCCACATCACCTTGCACGTCGGCGCCGGCACTTTCCAGTCGATGCGAACCGAAAACGTGCACGAGCACGTCATGCACAGCGAGTGGCTCAACGTCGGCCCGCAACTCGTCGCACAAATCGCGCAAACGCGGGCGCAAGGCGGTCGCGTGATCGCCGTCGGCACGACGGTGGTACGCGCGTTGGAAAGTGCGATGGTGCAGGGCGACGATGGCCAGCGCGTGCTGCGCCCGTTCGCCGGCGAGACGCGCATCTTCATCTTTCCCGGTTATCGCATCGCCGCAGTCGATGCACTGCTGACCAATTTCCACCTGCCCGAATCGACCCTGCTGATGCTGGTGTCGGCCTTCGCCGGGCGCGAGCGCGTGCTCGCCGCCTACCGCCACGCCGTCGCCGGGAAATATCGCTTCTTCAGCTACGGCGATGCCATGCTGGTGTTTCCGCAAGGATCGCCGGCATGAGCCGCATGCAGTTCGACTTGCTGCGCAGCGATGGCGCCGCCCGCCGCGGTCGGTTGACGTTTCCGCGTGGTGTCGTGGAAACGCCCGCCTTCATGCCCGTGGGTACCTACGGCACCGTGAAGGCGATGCGGCCCGCCGATATCGTCGCGACCGGCGCGCAGATCATCCTCGGCAACACCTTCCACCTGTTCCTGCGCCCGGGCCTGCGCGTGATCGAGGCGCATGGCGGGCTGCATGGACTTGCGAAATGGGATCGACCGATCCTCACCGATTCCGGCGGCTTCCAGGTGTTCTCGCTGGCCAAGCGCCGCAAGATCAGTGAAGCTGGCGTGACGTTCGCGTCGCCGGTCGACGGCGCCAAAGTGTTTCTCGGGCCCGAAGAAAGCATGGCGATCCAGCGCTCGCTCGGCTCGGACATCGTGATGATCTTCGACGAGTGCACCCCGTATCCCGCGAGCGAAACGGTCGCGCGCACTTCGATGGAGTTGTCGCTGCGCTGGGCCGAGCGCAGCAAGCGCGCCCACGAGGGCAACGACGCGGCGCTGTTCGGCATCGTCCAGGGCGGCGTGCACCCCGCCCTGCGCACGCAATCGGCACAGGCGTTGCAGGCGATCGGTTTCGATGGGTACGCGATCGGTGGGCTGGCGGTGGGCGAGCCGGAAGCCGAACGCAACGCCATGCTCGAGCACACCGCGCCGCAGTTGCCGGCCGATCGCCCGCGTTATCTGATGGGCGTGGGCAAGCCCGAGGACATCGTCGCCGCAGTCGCGCGCGGCATCGACATGTTCGACTGCGTGCTGCCCACCCGCAACGCCCGCAACGGTCATTACTTCACCCGCTTTGGCGCGGTGCGCATCCGCAACGCGAAGTACGAACACGACCTGCGTCCGATCGACCCTGAATGCGCCTGCGCCACCTGCGCCGGCGGCTTTTCCCGCGCCTACCTGCGCCATCTGGATCGTTGCAACGAGATGCTCGGGCCGATGCTGGCGACCGTCCACAACCTGCATTACTACCAGGATTTGATGCGCGACATTCGGGCGGCGATCGAATGCGCGGCGTTCACGGATTTTCAGCGGCGATTCGCGGCGCTGCGGCTGGGCACGGCCGCTTGATGGCGGGCCCGCTGCCATGCTCGCCGTGGCCGGACGAGCGCGGCGGTGCCTGGTGGCGCCCGTCCGCAAGCCGCTGGCAACGCGATTCGTGGCTGTTTCCGGCAATGCCGTCGCAACAAAATTTTCCAGACGGCGCCGCAACTTGCAGGCCAAACAAGAGGGTTGCGGGCGGTCGCGAATATTGCTACAGTCACGCCACGTGTTTCCAACAAGCGCCGGAAGGGGAATGGATATGAAGGTTATCGCGATGGTGGCTGCCAGCCTGTTTGCGTTGGGTTTGTCGGCGCAGGGCTTTGCACAGAATGCCAATCAGGCGGCGGATCAGAACCTGCCGGAGCAGAAGCCGGCGGCGGTGGTTGCCCCCGATCAGGCCGAGGCGCTGGCGCTCGGCGGTCTTTCCGCTGGTGCCGTTGCCGGTATGGTGGCGGTGGTGGTGGCAACGGTGGCGGTGGCGTCGAGCAATGGCAGCAAGAAGGACACGACCAACCACGGCACGCCCGGCACGACGCACTGAGTCATTTCGCAGTGGACACGGTGCCCGTCCATCACCAGACGGGCGCTTTGTCGTGCGCGTAGGTTCTCTGTGCATGCCGTAGCCGCGACGAATCCCAGGCGGTACGCGCGCCGATGCATGGGGCAGCAAACCCGGCCTTGCGTCGCACAGCGGCCCTACCAAAGGTTTCCTCGATGATGATTTCGCGAATCGCGACAACCATGGTGCTGGCGTTGGCAACGGCCGGTTGCGCCTTCAGCCCCGGTCAGCACATGGACAGCCGGGATTTCACCCGCGATGGTTCGACGGCCGATGGCCATTACCGCCTGGTTGCGATCACCGGCAAGGAAATCGCGATGGATGCGGCCGCCGCCAGGGCTGCCGCGGTGCCGCGGGAGTTGCTCGATTTCCGGCCCGAGGCGTATCGCATCGGCGTCGGTGATTCGCTCTACATCACCGTCTGGGATCACCCCGAGCTGACCTCGCCGGCCGGCCCGCAGCAGCAGACCAGCGCCAACGGTCGCGTCGTGCGGCCCGATGGCACCTTGTTCTACCCTTACGTCGGCGTGTTCCACGCCGCCGGCCTGACGGTCGAGGAACTGCGCTCGGCGCTGGCCAGGAAGCTGACCAAATACGTCGAGAAGCCGCAGGTGGACGTCAACGTGATCGCCTATGGCGAACAGCGGGTGACGCTGCGCGGCGCGTTCATGAAGACCGACCCGTTGCCGATGACGGTCGTGCCGATGACCTTGGCGCAGGTGATCGGTGCGGCGACGATCAACATCGACAAGGCCGATCTGACCGACTTGGTGCTGACTCGCGACGGCCGCGATTACCATCTGGACATCGACGCCCTCGGACGCGCCCCGCACGGGCTGGACGACATCTGGATCAAGGCCGGCGATCGCATTTTCCTGCCGTACAACGACGGCATGGAAGCCTATGTCGTCGGCGAAGTGGTGCACCCGATGGCAGTGCCGTTCAAGACCGGCACGCTCAACCTGACCCAGGCCATCGGCCGCGCCGGTGGCTTGAATCCGGCCACGTCCAAGGGGCAGGCCATCTACGTCATCCGTGGCGTGGAGAACATGGAGAACGAGCCGGCGACGATCTATCAGCTCGATGCGCGCTCGCCGTCGGCGTTCGCGCTGGGCGCGCATTTCCGGATCCGTGCCAACGACGTGGTGTTCGTCGGTCCGGCCGAGGTCACCCGCTGGAACCGGCTGCTCGTGCAGCTGCTGCCGATCTCCACCATCATCCAGAACGCGGCGCTGGCCAACCGCGATTTCGCCAACTGACGGACTGCCGGAGTCGTGGCCGGACGAACGAAGACCACCTCACGCCTGGGGCTGATCGCGCTGGTCGCGCTGCTGGCGGGTTGTTCGTCTGCTTATCGTGAGAACTTCGATGTCGTCCGGCAGGCACTGCATCGTTCGCCGAAAATCGCACCGACGGCGGCGGACGTGGCGGCGCGGCCGGCCTTCCAGATGCTGGTGCAGGCGCCCGGCGCGCAGGCGGTGATGGTGCTCGGTGGCGTCGAGGGTGCTCAGCTCGACTGGTACGACGGCAAGGGCGGCGGTCTGTTCGTGCGTGACGGCCAGGTCGTGCGCACGATCGGGCTGGCGCAGAACCTCGACGACAGCCGCTGGATCTCCGGCAATCCTTTTGCGCAAGGTTTGCATCGCCTGCAAGGCCACTTCACCGGCAGCCGCGTGGTGGACTGGTCGCCGGGCTATCGTTACGGGGTGCGGCTGGACGTGCGCATGACGCCGGCGGCGATGGAGGACGTGTCGATCCTCGGCAAGGTCCACCACCTGCGCCGCATCGACGAGCAGATCTCGGCGCCGCAGGCGGGTTTTGCGGCCAGCAACCACTATTGGGTCGATCCCGCCGACGGCCTGATCTGGAAGAGTCGGCAGACGGTGGCACCGGGCATCGAGTTGCAGACGCTGCTGCTGCGCCCCTACCGCGAGGCGGGGCCATGAGGTCGGCAGGGCTCGCTCTGGCCTTGGCGTTGGTCACCGCGGTGGCTTCGGCGCAGTCGCCCACGACGATCCAGGTGCGCGCGGCCGGTGCCGTCGCGCAGGCCGGCTCGCTGACGGTGTCCGCTTCCGCGCGGCTGGCGACGCTGGCGCGGGCGGCGGCGGTACGCACGGATGCCTACATCCTGGGTGCCGCCTGGTTGCGGCCATCGTTGCAGTCGTCGCAAACCCGGCTCAAGGCCGGCCTGCTGTACGATCTGGGCGTCATGCGCCGCGAGGCGGCGGGCGGGCAGCCGGCGATGGCCGAATTGGCGACGCGCTTGCGCACGATGGTCGATGCCATGCCGGTCACCGGGCGCAAGGTTGGCACGACGCTCGAACCGCATGCGCTGCAAGTCACGCCGCAGGCCAACTTGCCTCTCGCCGATGGCGACGTCCTGTACTATCCGGCCCGGCCCGAAACCGTGCGCGTGGTCGGTGCGGTGGTCAAGCCCTGCGCCGTCGCCCACGTCGGCTTGCGCGACGCCCGCGATTATCTGGCGCAGTGCCCGCCATCGGCGCTGGCCGACGGTGACCGTTTGTATGTGATCGAGCCCGATGGGCGCGTGTTCGAACAGGGCATCGCAGCCTGGAACGCAAGCCCGCCGATGCCGGTCGCGCCCGGTGCGGTGCTGTATGTCCCGTTGTCGCCCGGGATGCTGCGCCTGGGCGCCAGCCGCAGTTTCGATCGCGACATGGCCGATTTCATCGCCACCCAGCCGTTGGACAACCCGGATATCGGCCCATGACCGCAGACGTGACGTATCGGTTGGCGGGGGTTTCCGGGGCGTCGTTCGGCGTGCGACCGCGCGCGGCCGAATCGAAGCGTCGGCGCGGCCTGCGGGCGGTTTGCATGATCGCGCCGTTGGCCTGGTGCATCGCCGGGGCGTTGCATGCGCAGCAGGCGCCGGGTTTTCCCTACACGCAGAACGATTTCGGTGAAGTCGGCCTGCTGCAGACGCCCAGTGCGCGCATGGCCGACGATGGCGAAGTCGGCCTGTCGTGGAATCGCGTCGACCCCTATAGCCGCATCAACGCCTTCGCGCAGCCATTCCCGTGGCTGGAGGCCGTGGCGCGCTATACCATCGTCAGCAACCGGCCCTACGATCCGGCTTTGCCCGGCTCGCAGAGCTACAAAGACAAGTCGATCGACGTGAAATTGCGCCTGCTGGAAGAGTCGCATTTCCTGCCGGCGGTCGCCGTGGGCATCCGCGATATCGCCGGCACCGGATTCTTCTCGGGCGAGTACGTCGTCGGCAGCAAGCGCTGGGGCAATTTCGATTTCAGTCTCGGCCTGGGCTGGGGCAATGTCGGCGGGCGCGGCAACCTGCCCAATCCGTTGGGGTGGATCGACAGCGGCTTCGATCATCGGCCGACCTCACGGCCGGGCGCGGTTACCGGCAAATTCACCGCCTCGCGCTATTTTCGCGGCCCGACCGCGCTGTTCGGTGGCGTCGAATACCAGACGCCCTTGCCCTGGCTGCGCCTGAAGGCCGAGCTGGACGGCAACGATTACCAGCACGAGGCGCAGGCCAACAATCAGCAGCAGCGTTGGCCGATCAACCTTGGCGCCTTGTTCCGGGTCAACGGCAACGTCGACGTCACGCTCGGCTACGAGCGCGGCACCACCTACATGGCGACGGTGACACTGCACGACAACATCGGCCGTCGCGTGGCGGCCGCCAAGCCGCTCGACCCGCCACCCGAGCCGATCGCGGCGACTGCCGCCGATGCGTCGCCGCCGTCGGCCGCTTCGCCGTCGGCCGGTGCCGCGCCGGTGGCGGCGCGCACTTCCACCGCCCGTGCCGACTGGTTGGCGATCAGTCGGGTGCTGGAAAAAAATGCCGGGATCAAGGTCGAGCGCATTGCCCAGCGCGGCTCGGAACTGCTCGTCTACGGCGAGCAGACGCGGTTTTTCTACGGCAGCGAAGGGCTCGGGCGCGCTGCCCGCATTCTCGACAATCGTATCGACGCGAGCATCGACTGGATCACCTTCGTGCCCGAGACGCACGGCTTGGCGATCGTCGAAAACAGTGTCCATCGGCCGCGGTTCACCGCCTACCTGCGTCACGACATCGACCTGCCGGCGCTGCGCCGCAGTGTCGAGCAAGACCCGACCGCCGCCCAGGCCGAGCAGGTGCTTTATCGCACCCCGCTCAAGCGATTCGAGTTTTCGCTGGGGCCGGGGCTTGCGCAGAACTTCGGCAGCCCGTCCAAGCCGGTGGTGTTCCAGCTCACCGCCAACGGCAATGCGACGGTGAATTTCACCCGCAACCTGTGGCTGGATGCGCAAGTCGACGTCAACATCCTCAACAATTTCTCCAGCACGCCGTATGTGCCACCCAGCCGCCTGCCGCGGGTGCGCACGTACTACTTCAACTACCTGCAGGATTCCAACGTCACCGTGCCCTTGTTCCAGCTCACCGGCACCCGCCAGCTCGGCACCGACTTGTACGGCATGGCCTATGCCGGCCTGTTCGAGCCGATGTTCGGCGGCGTCGGCGGCGAAGTCCTGTATCGCCCCTTGCACCAGCGCTGGGCGCTGGGCGTCGATGCCAATTACGTTCGCCAGCGTGGCTTCAAGCAGAATTTCTCGTTCCGCAACTATCACGTCGCCACCGGCCTGGCGACGTTCTACTACGACACCGGCTGGCATGGCCTGCAAACCAATGTCAGCGTCGGGCGCTACCTCGCCGGCGACTGGGGCGGTACTTTCGACGTCTCGCGCCATTTCGCCAACGGCGTGCGCATGGGCGCATGGGCGACCTTGACCACCGCCGGCTCGCGTTACGGCGAAGGCAGTTTCGACAAGGGCGTCTATTTGTCGATTCCCTTCGATCTGCTGCTGCCGATCTCGCGCAGCCGCAGCGCCAACCTGGTGTGGCAGCCGCTGCTGCGCGACGGCGGCGCACGCCTGAGCAAGCCCTACAACCTGTACGACATGACCGCCGATCGCGACAGCGACCTGTTCGACGCCAACCTCGGCAAGATCAGTCAGTGACCCGCAGCCGCCGTGCGTGCAGCCGCTCATAGAGCGGCTGGCAGGCGGCGGCGACGGCTTCGCCGTGGGGCGGCAGCGGCGTCGGAGCGGGCGCCCGCGGCGGTTCGAACCCGGTCGACTGCCATACCTGCGCGTACCAATGCGGTGCCCAGACGCCGTCGCTGGCGCGCGGGCCGGCCGGCCAATGCAGCATGCGCTCGCTGAAGGCGATCCCGAGCCACGCGCACAAGGCGCGCAGATGCGCGGCCGGCGCGCGCAGGAAGTCGGCGGCATCGATGATCGGCGGCGGCGTGCCGGCAGCGCTCAGCATTTCGAACAATTCGACTTGCTGCGGCAGGCCGATTTCATCTGGCGACACGCTGCTGCGCGCTTTGAGATAAGACGCGATCACGTCGCGCGGATCGCGGATCAGCAGCACGTTGGCGAGCGGGCGTATCCAGCCGCGATCCATGCCCGGCAACAGATGGTGCGCCATGTGCTTCTGGTACCAGATCGGTCGATCTTCCGGCACCGGTCCGAGCAGGGATGCGATCACGCGCCGCGCATCGGTATCGCCGGCGGCGATGACCTGCTCGCGCAGCGGATGGTCGATGCCGGTGGCGTCCAGATAGGCGGCATACAGCGGTTCGTCGCTGACGGCGCAATCGCCGCGGTTCTCCCACGCGCGCATCATCGCCGTGGAGATGTTGCGCGGGCCGCTCCACATGCCGATGCGCAGCGGTTGCGCGGATTCGCGCGCGTTCATGCCAGCCGCATCCCGCCGCGCACCGCCGCATCCATGCGTGCGAACTCCTGGTACAGCTCCTGCAGGCGTTCGACCATCGGCCCGCGGCGGCCATCACCGATCATGCGGCCATCTATTTCGCGGACCGGCACCACGCCGGCGAAGGTGCCGGTGGTGAAGGCCTCGTCGGCGCCGTAGACGTCGGTCAGGCTGAAGTTGCGCTCGAACGCCGGGATGCCCTCGCGTCGACAGAGGTGCAGCACGTTGGCGCGGGTGATGCCGCCGAGGCAATAGTCGCCGCTCGAAGTCCACACCTGGCCTTTGCGGACGATGAAGAAATGGGTCGAGTTGCAGGTGGCGACGAAGCCGTGCGGATCGAGCATCAGCGCCTCGTCGGCACCGGCGGCGGTGGCCTGGATGCAGGCGGTGATGCAGTTGAGTTTGCTGTGCGAGTTGAGCTTGGGGTCCTGCACGTCCGGATAGCCGCGGCGCACGTGCACGGTGAACAGTTTCAGCCCTTGTTCGATCAGTTCCGGTCGCGGCCGCTTGTGCTCGGCGATGATGACCACCGTCGCCGGGCCGATGCTGGCGCGCGGATCCTGATATGGCGAGCGTTTGACGCCACGGGTGACCATCAGCCGCACATGCACGTGGTCGCGCATGTCGTTGGCGGCGAGCGTATCCATCAGCGCGCGGGTGATGCTCTTGCGATCCCTGCCGATGTCCAGCGCGATCGCCTTGGCGCCCTCGTACAGGCGATCCAGATGCTGGTCGAGGAACAACGGCTGGCCGTCGAGCACGCGCAGCCCTTCCCAGACGCCATCGCCGAGCACGAAGCCCGAATCGAACACCGACACCACCGCCTCGGCGCGCGGCTTGAGCTCACCGTTCACCCAGACAAGGATGCCGGCATTGCGGTCGTCGTCGACGAAATCATGCACGCTGCGCGCCACGGCCACCTCGATGGGGGAAGGGATCATGATGGTAGCGCGGCGCCGAGCTATCGCGTGCGCCTGCGTCGCGTTACCCTGCCAAACGGTGGATCGGCGCTTGCGTCGATCGCGATCGCCCCCATTTCGACCCTGCGCCCGGTCTTCCTCACCGGCGCGGTTCCTCGCTCGGCGAAAACGACTCATGACCGATCTGATCACGCTTGCCCAGTCCCGCCTGCTCGCGCCCAGCGGGCTGGACCTGTCATCGCTCGACGGTGCCTTCGCGCGTCTGCTCGGGCCGGGCATCGACGATGGCGATTTGTATTTCCAGCATTCGCGCAACGAGTCGTGGGTGATCGAGGACGGCATCGTCAAGAACGGCACGCACGCGATCGAGCAAGGCGTGGGCGTGCGCGCGATCAGTGGCGAGAAGACCGGCTTTGCCTATTCCGACGACATCCACGGCGCGGCGCTGCTGGAGGCGGCCGGCGCGGCGCGGGCGATCGCGCGCGAGGGCGCGCAGATGCAAGGTGGCATGCCGGTGCGCGTCGGCGAGCGGGCGCTGTATCCGGCGCTCGATCCGATCGACGCCATGGATGCCGATGCCAAGATCGCTGCGCTGCGGCGGGTCGACGAGTTGTTGCGCGCGGCCGATCCGCGCGTCAAGCAGGTGATCGTCAGCCTCGCCGGTGGCGTGCGTACGGTGCTGATCGCGCGCGCCGACGGCACGTTGGCTGCCGACGTGCGGCCGCTGGTGCGCTTCAACGTGCAGGTGATCGTCGAAGCCAAGGGTCGGCGCGAACAGGGATATTCCGGCGGTGGCGGCCGCCACGGCTACGTCGAATTGTTCGCCGGCGGCAAGCCGGAAGCCTGGGCGCGCGAGGCGCTGCGCCAGGCGCTGGTCAATCTCGATGCGATCGATGCCCCGGCCGGCGCGATGCCGGTGGTGCTCGGCCCGGGCTGGCCCGGCGTGCTGCTGCACGAGGCGGTCGGGCACGGGCTGGAAGGCGATTTCAACCGCAAAGGCACCTCGACCTTCGCCGGTCGCATCGGCCAGCGCGTGGCGGCGAAGGGCGTGACCATCGTCGACGACGGCACCATCGCCGGACGCCGTGGCTCGCTCAATGTCGATGACGAAGGCACGCCGACCCGGCGCAACGTGCTGATCGACGACGGCATCCTCGTCGGCTACATGCAAGATCGCCTCAACGCGCGGCTGATGGGTGTGGCGCCGACCGGCAACGGTCGCCGCGAGAGTTTCGCGGATCTGCCGATGCCGCGCATGACCAACACCCTGATGCTGGCCGGCGCGCACGACCCGGCCGAGATCATCGCTTCGGTGAAAAAGGGCTTGTATGCGCCGAACTTCGGCGGCGGTCAGGTCGACATCACCAGCGGCAAGTTCGTGTTCTCGACCAGCGAGGCGTATCTGATCGAAAACGGCAAGATCACCCGCCCGGTGAAAGGCGCGACCTTGATCGGCAACGGCCCGGAAGCGATGCAGCGGGTGGCAATGATCGGCAACGACATGGCGCTCGACGAAGGCGTGGGCGTGTGCGGCAAGGAGGGGCAATCGGTGCCCGTCGGCGTCGGCCAGCCAACCTTGCTGCTGGAGTCGCTGACCGTGGGCGGGACGCAGGCGTGATGCAGGCTGGGAATCGGGAAACGGAAGCCGAGAATCGTCGAGCGAGCAGCGACCCGCTTCGCTTTAGCCGTTCCGATTCCCTATTCCCGATTCTCGACTCCCGGCTCCTCCAGCACCTCCCGCAACGCCCGAAACAGCTCGCGCTGCGCATGCGGCGGCTTGTTTTGCAGGCGTTCGGTTTGCGCATTGCGGACGAGCTGGCGCAGGTGCTGGCGGTCGGCGCTCGCGTGCGCGGCGATGAAATCGGCCAGCGCCGCATCGCCATCGGCGAGCAGTCGCTCGCGCCAGTGTTCGGCTTCGTGCAGGCGCGCGGTGTCGCGGCGGGCATCGCTTCCGGCATGGTCGAGGCCGGTGCGGATCGCCGTCAACGTCGCATCGTCCTCGCGGCGAAGGTGCTTGGCGAGAAACTGCGTCTGCCGCTTGCGCGCGATCTGCTGTTTGATGCGTTGGCTGTCGCGCACGAGTGCGCGCAAGGATTCATCCAGCGGCAGCCGCGCAAGCTGCGCCTCGCTGACATCCATCAGTCGGCGCGCGAGTTCCAGCACGTCCAGCGCCTCGCGCCGGCGCTGGCTGCGGCTGGGTCCGTCCCAGCCGTCTGCGCCTGATTCGTCTTCCGGTTCGTCGTGATCGATCATCTTCCAAGGATACGCAAGTGACCCAGATCGCCGCAAAGCAAGCCATCGCAGACCACGACCGTTCGCATCAGCGCATCGCCGAACTGTCCGATCTCGCCACCGACCTGCTGGCCCGCGCCCGCGCGCGCGGTGCCGATCAGTGCGAGATCGCGCTCAATGAAAGCCGCGGCCTGGCCGTCGGCGTGCGCATGGGCGATGTCGAGACGGTCGAGTTCACCCGCGATCGCTCGCTGGCGCTGACGGTCTACCGCGACGGCCGCAAAGCCAGCGCCAGCAGTGCCGACTTGTCGGCGGCCGGGCTGGAGGCCACGCTCGATCAGGCGCTGGCGATCGCTCGCTACACCGAGGCCGATCCCTGCGCCGGCCTGGCCGACGCCGAACGCATGGCCACGCACATCGAGGATTTCGATCGCTGGCATCCGTGGGCGCTGGATGCCGATGCCGCCGTCAGCTTGGGCCTGGCCTGCGAGAGCGCCGGGCGCGCGGCCGATGCGCGCATCGGCAACTCCGAGGGTGCGGCGGTCCATTCCACCGAAAGCATCGGCGTGTACGCCAACAGCCACGGCTTCGTCGGTGGCGAGCGTGGTACCAGTCATTCGATGTCTTGTTCATTGATCGCCGGCAGCGGCGAGGCGATGCAGCGCGACGATTGGTACACGCTCGGGCTCGCCGCCACCGATCTGGAATCGCCGGAAGCCGTCGGTCGTCGCGCCGCCGAGCGGGCGCTGGCGCGGCTCGATCCACGGCGCGCGCCGACCGGCCGCTTCCCGGTGCTGTTCTCGAACGAGATGGCGCGTGGCCTGATGGGCCATCTGCTCGGCGCGGTAGCGGGCGGCGCGCAATATCGGCAATCGAGCTTCCTGCTCGGCGCGGTCGGCGAGCGTTTGTTTCCCGATTGGTTCGCCTTGCGCGAGCGCCCGCATATTCGCCGCGGCCTGAAGTCGAGTTCGTACGATGGTGAGGGCGTGGCGACGGTCGAATCCAACCTCGTCGCCGGCGGCACCTTGCAGCGTTACCTGCTCGATTCGTATTCGGCGCGCAAGCTCGGCCTTGCCAGCACCGGCAATGCCGGCGGCGTGTTCAACCTCGAAGCCAGCCTCGGCGCCGACGACCTTCCGGCGCTGCTGCGCGGCATGGGCCGCGGCCTGTACGTCACCGAACTGATGGGGCAGGGCGTGAACCCGGTCACCGGCGATTATTCGCGCGGTGCTGCCGGCTTCTGGGTCGAGCACGGCGAGATCGCCTTTCCGGTGGACGAGATCACCATCGCCGGCAACCTGCGGCAGATGTACGCGGCACTGGAAGCGGTCGGCAGCGACGTCGACCTGCGCTCGCCTGTCCGCACCGGACCGATGCTGATCGGGGCGATGACGGTGGCCGGCGCGGGGGGCTGAGCAAGTTCGCAGCGCCACAACCTGACCCCTCGGCCGTTATATCATCGGCGTCCGGATTCGATTCCTGGATGACCCTTCATGCAGTGCGAGACTTGCGGCGCCGGCCTGAAACCCGGCGCCACGCGATGCATCAAATGCGGCACCGAGGTACGCGGCGCGACGACACCGCCACCGGTGCCGATGGCGGGCGCTGCCGGCGGCGGCGCACCGTTGCCGGTTGGACAGCGCTATTGTGCCGGTTGCGGCACGCCGATCCTGGCGACGGCGGAGGCCTGCTCGCGCTGTGGTGCACCGCAGGCGGGCTACGTCGGCAACGTCAAGAGCCGGGTCACCGCCGGCGTGCTGGCGCTGCTGCTGGGCGGAATCGGCGTCCACAAGTTTTACTGCGGCAAGATCGGGATCGGAATCGTCTACCTGATCTTCTGCTGGACCTACATCCCATTCATCATCGGTTTCATCGAGGGCATCATCTACCTGTCCTCCAGCATGAGCGATGCCGATTTCACGCGACGGTACTGCGCCTAGGCGTCGCGTTCATCCGTCCATCCACGACTCGAGGCCGAACGGACATGCGCAGCCAAATGGGTTCGATCCTGGTGATCGCCGGCGTGACCTTGCTGGCGATCGCCGCCATCCTGTTCTTCGGCGTGATGATCACGACACCGCCGCGCGGCATCGTCTTCTACGGCAGCTTCGGCGTGGCCGCGGCGGTGGCGTTGATCGTCGGCCTGCTCGCGGTCAATGCCAAGCTCGGTCGCGGTCCGGGCGCCAGCGGCAGCAGCCCGGCGACGATGGCGATCACCTTCGGGGTGGCGGTCGGTTACGTCGTCACCGTGCTGGCCGCGACCTTGCTGTATGCGCTGGTGCGCGGTCACGACAGCGACGACTCGGTGTTCTCCGGCGTGCTGTTCGCGCTGACGGCGATCTGGTTTGCGGTCGGCATCGTCCTCTACAGCCACGACCTCGGCGCCACCTCAGAGCAGGTGCAGATCAGCGCCAGCAACGATGCCGGGCGCGCGCTGGCGGCGCGCATCGCGCGCGTGCGCGGCCTGCTCGACGGCATGCGCGGCGACGGGCCGGCGGATCGCCAGGCGCTGCTCGAGCTGCATCGGCGCCTGGGCATCCTCGAAAGTCAGTGGAGCCACCTGCGCACGGCCGCGCAGGCCGATGCCGGTGAACTGCTGCGTGCCGGGGCGTTTTGCGGCGAGCTGGAAGCCATCGTCGGCGGGGCGCCAACGAACCCGCAGGCGGCGCCGATGATCGCCTCGATCCAGCAGGCGTTGACCCGCTTCCAGTCCAATCTGCCGCTCGGCGCCTGATCCGGAGAACGATCCATGGCCATCTTCGACGTACTGGAGTTCTTCGACGACACCGGCGAGATCATGGTCGCCAAGATGCCCATGGAGGGCTCCGGACAATTCACCACCGGCAGCCAGCTGGTGGTGCAGGAAAGCCAGATCGGCGTGTTCTTCCGCGATGGCCAGATGCTCGATTTGTTCGGGCCGGGCCGGCACACGCTGTCGACGCAGAACCTGCCGCTGCTGGGCAAGATCATCGGCCTGCCGTTCGGCGGCAAGTCGCCGTTCCGTGCCAACGTCTACTTCGTCGCCACCAAGACCTTCGTCAACCTCGGCTGGGGCACCAGTTCGCCGGTGGTGTTCCGCGATGCCGACTTCCGCATGATCACCTTGCGTGCGTTCGGCGTGTACTCGATCCGCATCGCCGATGCACGGCTGTTCCTCAACACCCTGGTCGGCACCCGCGGGATGGAGACCACCTTCGCGCTGGAGGAGTTCTACCGCAGCGTGATCGTCTCGCGCCTCAACGAGAAGCTCGGCTCGATCATGAAGTCGATCCTCGACCTGCCCGTGCATTACGGACAGATCGCGCAGGAGACCCGCGATGCGGTGAAGCTGGATTTCGCCCAGTACGGGCTGGAACTGGTCGACCTGATGGTGCAGGCGATCACGCCGCCGAAGGAAGTCCAGGAGATGATCAACCGCGCCAGCGGCATCGCCGCCCAGGACGTGGCCGATTACCAGGCGATCGCCGCCGCCGATGCGATGCGCGATGCGGCGAAGAATCAGGGTGGCAACGCCGGCGAGGGCATGGGCGCCGGACTGGGCATCGCCCTGGGCCTGGGCATGGCGCAGAAGGTGGCGCAGGTTGCCGGCGGCGCGCCAGCGCTGGCGCCGGCTGCGGCACCGGCAGCGCCGGTCGAGCGCCTGGAGGCCGGCGAGTTGCGCGCCAAGCTGCTCGAACTCAAGGGGCTGCTGGACGATGGCCTGATCGACGCGCAGGAATTCGCCGAGCAAAAGAAGGCGCTGCTGGCGAGAGTGTAAGGCCGCGCTCGCCGCTGGCCGCATCCAGGACCGGGTTTCGTTAATGCCGGCAGTGCGTCATGATGGACGCACGGCCGGCCATCCGCCGGTTTTCCGGGTTCCCGCCTGCATGGAGAAGGGCTGATGAGCGATCTATCCGACGACGACAAGACCATGGGCATGCTCGCCCACCTCTCGGCCCTGGTGACCATCGGGCCGTTGGTGCTGTGGCTGATCCACAAGGACAACCCGGCCAAGGCTTTCGTCACCAGTTGTGCCAAGGAAGCGCTGAATTTCGTGATTTCCCTGTGGATCGTGATGATGCCGGTCTCGATCATCGCCACGATGATCGCATTCATTCCGGCGATCGGCTGGATCGTCGCCATGCTGCTGTGGCTGGTGCTGATGGCCGTCGGCATCGCCGGGCTGGTATTCATCATCATCGCCGCGCTGAAGGCCAAGGAAGGGGTCGAATACCGCTATCCATTCGCACTGCGCCTGATTCCCTGAGCGGCTGCGCGCTTTCCGGCTGCGAAGGCCGGCCACGGATGACCATGCTGGATCAACCGCGCGGAGATTGATCCAGACCGCTGGCGATCGATTACGAACGCCACACGGCCCGCACCGTGTCCTGCATGGTGCGGGCAGTGTTTTTGGCGATCGCGTGATGGCGCATCCTGCAGCGATTGCGCGCAGCGACTTGCGGCTCGTTGCCGGTGGTGCCACCCCACGCGTCAACCCGTCGGGTGGCAGTGCGTTCCCGGGTGTGGTTGCAACGCACGCCGGAGCCCGCCATGGTCAACAACCGTCTCGCCGCCGCTTCGGCGGCCAACCGTTTCGGCCTGGGTGCCAGGCCCGGCGTGATCGAGGGCATGGGCGATCCGCGCGCGGCGCTGGTGCGTGAAACGAGCGGGCCTTCGCCCGGCGACGCGCTGTTCGCCGGGCTGTCGACCAGTGCCAGCTATCTGGCTGCGGAATACCAGTTCCGGCAGGACCGGAAGCAGCGCAAGGAAGAGCTCGAACGCCTCAATGCCGTCGCCAATGGCAATCCGGAGGCAAGGAAGAATCTGGGCGACGGCTTCCTGAAGGTGTTCGGTGCGCAGTTGCTGGCCGAGGCCAACGCCCGCTGGAGTGCGGCGCTGTTGGCGCCGATCGGCTTTCGCGAGCGCATCGTGCGCTTTTGGAGCAACCACTTCGCGGTTTCCATCGACAAACGCGCGGCGCTGCTGTACGCCGCGCCGATGGAGCGCGAAGTCATCCGTCCGCACGCTTTCGGCCGCTTCGAGGATCTGCTGCTCGGCATCGAAACGCATCCGGCGATGTTGCGTTATCTCGACAACTTCCAGTCGGTCGGGCCGGATTCGATGCTCGGCGAACGGGTGGCGCGATTTACCGATCCGCAGCGAAAAAAACAGCGACTGGGTTTGAACGAGAATCTCGGCCGCGAAATCATGGAGCTGCACACGCTCGGCGTGAACGGCGGCTACACGCAATCCGATGTCACCGAACTGGCGCGTGCGATCACCGGCTGGAGTCTGCGCGCCCCGCGCGATGACCGCTTCGATCCTGCCGGGAATGCGTCCGATCATGTCAATCCGACCACCGGCTTCGTGTTTCGCGAAAACACCCACGAGCCTGGCGTGCGTACCGTCGTCGGCAGACGCTACGCGCAGCGCGGATTCGATCAAGGGCGCGCCGTGCTCGCCGATCTGGCCGTGCATCCAGCCACCGCCAAACATCTTTCGCTCAAGCTGGCGCGGCATTTCGTCGCCGACAATCCGCCACCGAAACTGTTGCAGCGCATGACTTCGACCTGGCTCGACACCCGCGGCGATCTGCGCGCGTGGTATGCGTCGATGCTCGGCAGCGAGGAAGCGTGGAGTCCGGCGGCGCGCAAGTTCCGCACGCCGGACGACTTTCTCATCGCCGCGTTGCGCGCACTCGATGTGCAGCAGGTGCCCGATGTGAAAAAGTTGGGCGGATTGCTGACGCGGCTGGGGCGTCCTGATTTCAATCCACGCTCGCCAGCCGGATTTGCCGACACCGCCGATGCCCTGCGGGCCACCCCAAAGTGCT
>JAFEFT010000008.1:21577-117512 GCA_018240435.1 Pseudomonadota bacterium | reverse complement strand
CTCTACAACGACCGCGCCATCGCCTATCGCGTCCATCACGGCTTCAAGCACGAGGACGTATTTCTTTCCGCTGGCGTGCAGTTGATGGTGCGCTCGGACCTTGGCGCGTCGGGCGTGCTGTTCACTCTGGATACCGAGTCGGGTTTCCGCGACGTGGTGTTCGTCACCGCCAGCTACGGCCTGGGCGAGAACGTCGTCCAGGGTGCGGTCAACCCGGACGAGTTCTACGTCTACAAACCGACCCTGCGCGAGGGCAGGCACGCCGTGCTGCGGCGCAGCCTCGGCGCCAAGGCGATCCGCATGGTGTATTCGGACGTGCCCGGCGAGCGCGTGCGCAACGAGGACACCCCCGCCGAACTGCGCCAGCGTTTTTCGATCAGCGATGCCGACGTCGAGGAACTGGCCCGGCAGTCGCTGAAGATCGAACAGCACTATGGCCGGCCGATGGACATCGAATGGGCCAAGGACGGCCAGACCGGCAAGCTGTACATCGTGCAGGCGCGCCCGGAGACGGTGAAATCGCGCGCCCGCGTCAACCAGATCGAGCGCTACCACCTGCAAGGCAGCGGCCCGGTGCTGTGCGAGGGCCGCGCCATCGGCCAGAAGATCGGCAGTGGCCGCGCTCGCGTCGTGCGCAGCCTGGCCGAGATGGAAAAAGTGCAACCCGGCGATGTGCTGGTCGCCGACATGACCGACCCCGACTGGGAACCGGTGATGAAGCGCGCCAGCGCCATCGTCACCAATCGCGGCGGCCGCACCTGCCATGCCGCCATCATCGCCCGTGAACTGGGCGTGCCGGCGGTGGTCGGTTGCGGTGACGCGATGACGACCATTCCCGATGGCAACGAGGTGACGGTGTCCTGCGCCGAAGGCGACACCGGCCACATCTACGAAGGCGCCCTGCCCTTCGAGCGCTCCGTCACCGATTTGCAGAACATGCCGCCGGCGCCGCTGAAGATCATGATGAACGTCGGCAACCCCGAGCGCGCGTTCGACTTCGCGCAGCTGCCGAACATGGGCATCGGCCTGGCGCGGCTGGAGTTCATCATCGCCCGCCAGATCGGCGTGCATCCGCGCGCCCTGCTCGAATACGACCGCCAGCCGCGCGAGATCAAGGAACAGATCGCGCCGATGATCGCCGGCTATGCCGACCCGGTGAGCTACTACGTCGACCGCCTCGCCGAAGGCATCGCCACCCTCACCGCCGCCTTCGCGCCCAATCCGGTGATCGTGCGGCTGTCCGACTTCAAGTCCAACGAATACGCCAACCTCGTCGGTGGCAAGGCCTACGAGCCACACGAAGAAAACCCGATGCTTGGCTTCCGTGGCGCCTCGCGCTACGTCGATCCGAGCTTTGCCGACTGCTTCGAGCTCGAATGCCGCGCCGTGCGCAAGGTGCGCGAGTTGATGGGTCTGACCAACTGCTGGGTGATGATCCCGTTCGTGCGCACGCTCGACGAAGGGCGCAAGGTCATCGACGTGCTCGCTCGCCACGGTCTGGTGCGTGGCGACAGTGTTGATGGAAAGCCGGGTCTGAAGGTCATCATGATGTGCGAGCTGCCGTCGAACGCGCTGCTGGCCGATGAGTTCCTCGACCTGTTCGACGGCTTTTCGATCGGCTCCAACGACCTCACCCAGCTCACCCTGGGCCTGGATCGCGACTCGGGCATCGTCGCCCACCTGTTCGACGAACGCGATGCGGCGGTGAAGAAACTGCTGGCGATGGCGATCAAGACCGCGCGTGCGCGCGGCAAGTACATCGGCATCTGCGGTCAGGGCCCGTCCGATCATCCCGATCTGGCCGAATGGCTGATGCAGCAGGGCATCGAATCGGTGTCGCTCAATCCCGATACCGTAGTCGACACCTGGCTGCGGCTGGCCCGGCTGGGCAGCGGTTGATGGCATTGCGATGAGCGCACCCGCCGCCTCGCCCGCGCAGCAGTTGCTCGAACACCCGGTGGCGCAGTCGGTGCGCTGGTTCGACCACCTGCGGCGCATCGACTGGTCGGCGCAGGGCATCGACTGGGGCCTGCGGGCAGCGTTGGCATTGGTGCTGCTCATCGCCGGCATCTGGCTGTCCAAGCAGATCGCCCGCGTGCTCGCCGGCGGCCTGGGCAGGCTCGGCGTCGACGGCATCCTTGCCACCTTCCTGCGCAACGTCATCCGCACCTTGTGCCTGATCGTGGTGGTGGTGCTGGTGATGGAGGTACTGGGCCTGCCCACCACGTCGCTGCTGGCGGTGGTCGGCGCCGCTGGCCTCGGCATCGGCCTGGCGTTGAAGGATTCGCTGGCGAACGTGGCCTCGGGCCTGATGCTGATCACCCAGCGTCCGTTTCGCGCCGGCGACGAAGTGCAACTGGCCGGCCTGACCGGCGTGGTCGAGCAAGTGCGTATTTTCCAGACCGTGTTGCGCAGCCCTGACAACCGCGTGATCGTGTTGCCCAACAGCCTGATCACCACTGCGCCGATCGTCAATTTCACCGCCCGCGAGCGTCGTCGCATCGAGATCGGCCTTGGCATCGGCTATGGCGACGACATCGCCGGCGCACGGCAGACCTTGATCGCGCTGGCCGGCGCGCACCCGGGCGTGCTGGCCGATCCCAAACCCGACGTGCTGGTGACCGATCTGGCCGACAGCGGCGTCAAGCTGGTGCTGCGCGCCTGGGTCGCCACCGGCGATGGCACCCTCGTCGCCAGCGAACTGCGCGAGGCGATCCGCGGCGCGATCGGCGAGCGCGGCCTGAGCATTCCCTATCCGCGCCAGAACTTGCATGTCTTCCACCACGGCGTCGCGGATGCCGCGCAGGGCGAGCACCTGCTGGCGCAGCATGCGCGCAACACGCCTCCGCAGGCTTGACCGCCCGCCGGGCCATCGCCTCAGCGCCGCAATTCCCAGCAACGATGGATGCGCGGATTGCGCTCGAAGTCCGGCGGAATCGTTTCGGCACCGATGTCGCGGATCTGCGCGATATCCGCCAGCGCCGACTCGTCGAGGCGGAAGCGGCGAAAATTGTTGGAAAAGAACAGCACGCCGCCGTGCGCCAGCCGTGCCAGCGCCGCGCGCAGCAGGCGCACGTGCTCGCGCTGCACGTCGAAATCATCGGCGCGCGCCGAGTTGGAGAACGTCGGCGGGTCGCAGAAGATCAGGTCGTAAGTGCCGCGCTCGGCTTCCAGCCACGCCATCGCATCGGCCTGCACCAAGCGGTGCGCGCTGCCAGTGCAGCCGTTGAGCGCGAGATTGTCGGCCGCCCATTGCAGATAGGCTGCCGACAGATCGACGCTGGTGGTGCTGGCGGCGCCGCCGACCGCCGCCTGCACGCTGGCGACGCCGGCATAGGCAAACAGGTTGAGAAAGCGCCGGCCGCGCGCCATTGCCGCGATGCGGGCGCGCAACGGGCGATGGTCGAGGAACAGGCCAGTGTCGAGATGATCGAACAGGTTCACCCGCAGCCGCGCCGCGCCTTCGCGCACGATCAGATACTCGCCGCGCTGCGCCATCGCGCCGTATTTGCTGCCGCCCTTGCCGCGCTGGCGGGTCTTGATCGCGATCTGCTCACGCGGCACCACGAACACCTCGCCGGCCGCGCGCACGATCTCGCCCAGGCGGCGACGGCTGTCGGCTTCCGGGATGTCGGCCGGCGCCTGGTATTCCTGCACATGCAGGAAGGTGCGTGCGGCGTCGGTGTCCTCGGTGTAGACGTCGATCGCGGCGGCGTACTCGGGCAGATCGGCATCGTAGGCGCGAAAACATTCGATGCCCTCGCGTGCGCGCCACGCCTTGAGCTTGCGCAGATTCTTGCGCAGGCGGTTGGCGATCATCGTCGCGCCTTCCGACAACGGCACCGCCGGACGCGCCTCGTGCGCCGGCGGTCGCGCCGCATCACAGGTCAGCAGCACGCATTCGAGGGCGCCATTGAAGAAGGCGTAACGCTTGCTTGCGCGCAGGCCGGTGGCGCGCGCCAGGGCGTCGTCGCCGCACAGGATCACCGCTCGCCAATCGGGCGTGGCGCGTTGCAGGGCATCGCCGAGGTCGCGATAGAGCCCGGCATCGGCGGCCAGCCGCTGGTCGTAGGGCGGGTTGCAGACCGCCAGCCCCCGCGCCTCCGGCGGCGGCGCAAGCGCCTGCACCGATCGCACCGCGAAGTCGATGGCCGCAGCGATACTGGCCGCCTGCGCGTTGGCCAGCGCGGCGTGAATGGCGCGCGGGTCGACGTCGGCACCGTGAAACACGGCGCGCAGTTGAGTGCGACCGACACGCTCGCGTTCGCGCGCCTCATCGCACAATCGTTGCCATGCCATCACGTCGAAACCTCGCCA
Source organism: Pseudomonadota bacterium (assembly GCA_018240435.1). Lineage (GTDB taxonomy): Bacteria > Pseudomonadota > Gammaproteobacteria > Xanthomonadales > Xanthomonadaceae > SZAS-103. The sequence continues at coordinate 113,195 of JAFEFT010000008.1, read as the reverse complement.
GCGCGTCGGCAACGCGTCGCCATGCCGCGCCAGACCGGGCGCGACGTCGGCGGCCATCAACGCACCTTCGATCAGCAAGGTGCCGCTGCCGCACATCGGGTCGAGCAAACCGCCGCCTTCGGCGTAGATTTGTGGCCAACGGCCGCGCAGCAGCATCGCCGCGGCGAGGTTTTCCTTCAGCGGCGCCTCGCCTTGTTGCGCCCGCCAGCCACGGCGGTGCAGGCTGCCGCCACCAAGATCGACCGCAAGGCTGGCGCGACCCTTGCGCAGATGCAGGTTCAGGCGCAGGTCGGGCGTGTCGGTGTCGACCGCAGGGCGCTCGCCAGTGGCAGTGCGAAATTGATCGACGATCGCATCCTTGACCCGCAGCGCGGCAAACTTGCCATGCGTGATCGCCTCGCCCGCCACATGCGCGTCGACGGCGAGGGTGCCGTCGACATGCAGATGCTCGCACCAGTCGACCGCCGCCACGCCGTCGTACAACGCCGCTTCGTCGGCGCATTCGAACTCGGCCAGCGGCCACAGCACGCGACTGGCAAGACGCGACCACAGCACCGCGCGATACGCGAGTTCGGCATCGGCTTCGACGTTCACGCCGGCCATCGCGGCGGTGGCCTTGCTCGCGCCCAGCGCCAGCAACTCATCGACGAGCAGGTATTCGAGCCCCTTCGCACAACTGACAAAGAATTTCACGGCGCGCGGCTCAGAGCGAACGCAGGAAGTCGACGAAACGATCGGCGCAGTAGCCGACATGCGCCGACAAGCGATGGTCGTCGTCGACCAGCAGCAGGCGGTCACGGCGCGGCAGCGCCCAGTCGATGACCTGCTGTACCGGGATCAGTTCGTCGCGCCAGCCGTGCACGATGCAGGTCGGTACCGCGGCGGCGCGCAGCGGTGAATGGTCTTCCAGCAACGGTGGCGGCGCCAGCAGGAACAGGCCCGCGCACGGCCGCGCCAGCGAGGCCAGTGCACAGATGTAGGCGCCCAGACTCGATCCGGCCAGCACCAGCGGCCCATCAACCGCGCGCGCACGCGCGCACAGCTGCGCGATGCGACCGGCAACATCACCGAGGCGGCCGAATCCAGCGGCGCGATCACAGGCCAGATAATCAGGTCGCTCGCTCGTCCAGCCCAGCGCCTCGGCGGCGGCCGCGAGCGCGGTCACCTTGGTCGCATCGGGGCCGCTTTCCAGGCCGTGCGAGAGGATGACGTGGCCGATCATCGGCAGGCACCGGCGCCGCATGCGGACTGTCGTTGCGATGTCGTCATGGCGATGGTTTGCTGTCCGTGGCGCGAGCCGGCGATGCTAGCATGCGCCATGCCGCACGCTCCTTCGCCCGTCGCCATCCACCGCTGGCCACTGCCGTACGAGGATCGCCTCGACGCCCGCCCGCTCGCCGCCATCGACCTCGTTGTCATCCATTGCACCGAGTTGCCCGATCTGGCGATGGCGCGGCAATACGGCGAACGCATCCTCCACGAAGGCTCGCAAACCGGCAACAGCGGCCATTGGTACATCGACCGCGACGGCAGCGTGCACGAGTTCGTGCGCGCCGAGCGCATCGCCCATCATGTGCGCGGTTACAACGCGCGCGCAGTCGGCATCGAACTGGTCAATGTCGGTCGCTATCCGCACTGGCTGGACTCGCGCCATCAGGCGATGGACGAGCCCTACCCCGATCTGCAGATCGAGGCGCTGACGGCATTGCTGGCGCAGTTGCAGCGGCAGCTGCCGGGCCTTTACCTGATCGCCGGTCACGAAGATCTGGATACCGAGCAGGTGCCGGCCAGCGACGATCCATCGCTGACCGTGCCGCGCAAACGCGATCCGGGGCCGCTGTTTCCGTGGGATCGGGTGCTGGCGGCGACGGCGTTGCAGCGCCTGCCCGCGCAGCCGCGGTAGGCCGACCGCGGCTTCGATCAGCGTGTGGGCGCCTTGCGCGCCGACGGCAGGCTGTGGATGTATGCCCACAGCGCGTCGATCTCGACATCATCGAGCTTGCCGACCGAACGCCACGGCATGAAGTCGTTGACGGCACTGCCATCGGGGCGCTTGCCGGTGCGCAACACCCGGCGGAAATCGGCGTTCGTCCACGCGCCCAGGTGGGTCGGTGTCAGATCGGCTGCGTCCGGGAAACTCGGCGGCGTGCCAGGAACGTGCTGCCCGGAGAGATCGGCACCGTGACAGCCGGTGCAAGCTTGCGCCAGATACTTGCCGTATTCGGCGGAAACCGCCGGCGTCGGCGCCACCCGCACCCGCGGCGCGTGGTCGATCGACTCGGCCGGCAGCAAGGGGAAGCGACCGAACAGATAGAGCACATAGCCCAGCGGACCGATGCGAGTCGGCCCGGGGTCGTTTGCGGACGTCGGCAACGACTGGACGTACGCGACCAGGGCGGCGGTGTCGCCATCGCTCAGTTCGTGGTAATCGCCGACCGGCATGAACACCATCGGGTGGCCGTCGGCCTTGACGCCATGGCGGATCGCGGCGGCGATCTGGTCGCCGCTCATGTCGCGAACGACGCCCCCGGCGGTGATGTTCGGCGCCACCAGATGAATCACCGGACCGGCGTCGAACGCCAGCTTGCCGCTGCCATCGGCACCGTGGCATTCGGCACAGCCGCGGGTCGCGAACAGGTGCGCACCGCGCGCCAGCGTCGCCGCATCGTGGGCGATCGCCAGCGGCGGATCGGCCGTCGTGTAGCTGCGCGCCAACGCCTGCTGCGTCTTCCACCAGGCGATGGCGAGCACGCTGGCGGCGACCAGCACGACGACACCGAACACGATCGCGGTGACCTTGAGCAGTTTGCGCATGGTCAGCCTCGCCTGCGTCCGTCCGGGGCGTCGATGATAGCGCCCGCGCCAGCCGGCGGCGATGTGGTTTGACCGCCAGCATCCAGGCACCGGCTCGTCTCGCCGCTATAATCGCGCCATGCACGACACCGACCCGCAAGGCCCCGTCGGCGAGCTGATCGCCCTGCTCTCGCTCGAACGCCTCGAAGACAACCTGTTTCGCGGCCAGAGCCGCGACATCGGCACCCGTTTCGTGTTCGGCGGGCAGGTACTCGGGCAAGCGTTGTCGGCGGCGCAGGCCACCGTCGACGATGCGCGCGTGGTGCATTCGCTGCACGCCTACTTCCTGCGTGCCGGTGACATCGAGCATCCGATCGTCTACGACGTCGACCGCACCCGCGACGGCGGCAGCTTCTCGGTGCGGCGAGTCACGGCGATCCAGCACGGCAAGCCGATCTTCGTGTTCACCGCATCATTCCAGCAGCACGAAACCGGCGCCGAGCATCAGTTGCCGATGCCGGTGGTGCCGGCGCCCGAGGACCTGCCGGCGCTGCCACCGATCGATCCAGCGGTGCTGGCGCGGCTGTCGCCCAAGCTCAAACGCTGGCTCGATCGCGGCGGGCCGTTCGTGTTCCGCCATGTCTATCCGCGCGACGAGTTGAATCCGAGCAAGCGGCCGCCCTTCCAGCAGGTGTGGTTCAAACTTGCCGAACCCATTGGCGACGCGCCCGAACTGCACCACGCCATGCTCGCCTACGCCTCCGATTTCCATCTGATCGGCACCGCCACGTTTCCGCACGGCATCAGCTATTACCAGCCCAACGTGGTGATGGCCAGCCTCGATCATGCGATGTGGTTCCATCGTCCATTCCGCGTCGACCAATGGCTGCTGTATTCGTGCGACAGCCCGACCGCGCAGGATGCGCGGGGCCTGGCGCGCGGCATGATCTACGATACCCGCGGCACGCTGGTCGCCTCGACGACTCAGGAAGGGCTGATGCGGATCGTCCCGGCGCAGGGCGGATCGACCCTGGGAGCACACTGATGCGCATGGTATTCAGCTCGCAGCGGCTGGAATCGGTCGAAGCCGTGGCGAAGATGCTCACCGACGCCGGCATCGCCGTGAAGATCAGCAACGATCGCTCGTACAAGGGCGCGCGGCGCAAGGCGTTCAGTTATCGCCAGCCAATCGACCCCGACAACGATCCGCAAGTGTGGGTGCTCAAGGCCGAGGATCAGCCCAAGGCGCGGGCCATGCTGCGCGAGCAGGGTCTGCTCGATTCGACTCGGCACGGCATCGCGGCAATGGAATCGCACCCGGCCAGTGCATCGTTCCTGCCGGCATCGGTTCGTGGCCAGCCCGGCGCCCCGCGCGATCGCCGCGCCGCGCTGGTCACGCGCGTGCGCGTGCTGTTGCTGGTCGCCATCGGCATGGTGATGGCGCTGGCTGCGGCGAAGGCGTGGTGGCACTGAGCGACGGCGGGCGACGCCGACCGCGCTCGCCGCTTCGCATCGACCATCCCGCGCCTGATTCAGCACACGCCTGATTCAGCACGCGCCTGATCCCGTGCGTCCGATCCCGCGCGCCTGATCCCGCACGGCCGATCTGGCGGCCGCCTGCCGTACAACCTGCCAGGCTCGCGGCCTCAGATGCCCGGCGGCAAGCCGAACTCGCTCAATTCCACGAAGCCGTCGTGGTTCTCGTCGAAGAAGGCAAACGATGGCACGAAGCGCGGGAAGGCGGCGGTGAACTCGGCGCGGGTGAGCTTGCCGTCGTGATTGGCATCGGCCTTGTTGAACAACCCCTGCATGCGCGCAGCACGTGCCTGCAGCGCGCGTTGCGCGATCGCCACCGATGCCTTCTGCATCTCGTCGCGATCGACGAAACCGTCGTGATTGCTGTCGATGGCATTGAAATTGGCAACGACGAAACTCATGCCGGCGACCTTGGCCTGTTCGGCATTGATCTTGCCCTCGTGCTTGCCGTCGGCGCGATTGAAGGCGGCCATCCGCGCCTGCACGCTGGCCTGCGCTTGCCGAATCAGACCGGCACGCCACATCGCCTTGACCTCCGACATGGTGATGAAACCGTCGTGGTTGGCGTCGATGGCATCGAAGTTCTTCGCGATTTCCGGCATCGCCGCCGCTTCCTGGCGACTGATCTTGCCGTCGTGGTTGGCATCCAGATCGCCGATCCAGACCATCGCCGGGGCTCTGGGCGCTGGCGCCGCACCCTGCGCTGCCTTCGCCGGGGCGAATGCACTGGCAACCGCCAGCGCGGCGGCGAACGGGATGAAAGAGGCCAGTGACGGGCGCAATGAACGGGGCATGGGCGATTCCTGAACGGGTCGAAGGTGTCACTATAAAGGTCGCGCGCCCGCCAAGGAACTCGAACGACCGCTGTTGCCGCGCCGCCGCGCGCCGTGGCACGGATCAGGATGACGACCATGACCTTGTACCGCACCGGCGAACACGATTGCGGCTATTTCACCGATCGTCGCGCGCGCGACCTCGTCCTCGACCCGCGCGACCCCGATCTGGCCCTGGCCTATCCCAACGCGCTGGCGCAGGGCTATCGCCGGTCCGGCGGCCATGTCTATCGGCCGCAATGCCCGTCGTGCAATGCCTGTACGCCGGTGCGGCTGCCGGTGCGCGATTTTCGTCCCGATCGCAGCCAGCGCCGCTGCCTGCGCGACAACGCCGAAGTCGTCGACCGGATGGTGCTGCCGCTGCGCACGGCGGAAGTGTTTGCTCTGTATCGTCGGTATTTGCAGGCACGCCATGGCGATGGCCCGATGGCGGAGACCAGCGAAGACGACTTCGACCACTTCATCGCCAGTCCGTGGAGCCCGACCCGGTTCATGGAACTGCGCCTGCACGGGCGACTGCTGGCACTGGCGGTATGCGACACCACCCACGATGCGCTGTCGGCGGTCTACACGTTCTTCGAGCCCGACGCGCCAGCGCGCTCGCTGGGCACGCTGGCGATCCTGCGCCAGATCGAATGGGCGCGCCGCACCGGTCGTGAGTTCATCTACCTGGGCTACTGGATCGACGGGCATCCGAAGATGCACTACAAGTCGCGCTTCCGGCCGTTGCAGGTGCTCGACGGCAGCCAGTGGCGGGAGTTGTGATGTTCGGCGTCGGGGAAGCGGAAAGACTCACGCCTTCTCAGCCTTCGAGCGACGACCAGCGATCGCCCTGCGCGCTCGGCGGCGGATCGTCGGCGACGGCGCCGGTGCTGGCCGGGCCGGCCGCCATCGCACCGCCATGCGCGGGCGGCGTCGACTCGGCCGGCGCCGATCCCTGCTGGAACCCGAAGCCGCCCTCGCCATGCGCCGAGAGCACCATCAGCACCATGTTGGCCGGGATCATCAAATCCAGCTCGACCGCGCGGCCGTCGTTGGTGGTGCCGGCGATGGTCATGCCGAAGAAGGGCCCGCCCGGATCAATTTCGCGGCAGACCACGTGCTTGCCGTGCGGGCCGTCGTTGAGATAGGGCGCGATCGCCGCCCCGAGCGCCTCGATCGCGCCCGGATGCAGGAACACCGCGTGGAAACTGCCGCTGCTCATCGTCCGTTCTCCCGCGTGCTCAAGCATCCGCCACCAGTTCGACGCGCAACGCCGCCGCCGCCGCGCGCGCCTTCGCCCGCGCCTCCTCGATGGTTTCGCCGCGCGCCAGCGTCACCGCGACGCGACGATGGCCTTCCACCCGCGGCTTGCCGAACAGACGCAAGGCGGTATCAGGCTGTGCCAGCGCCGCCTCGACATGGCCGAATCGCGGCACGCCGTGGCCGTGCGCCAGCACCGCGCACGAGGCCGACGGGCCGTGCTGGACGATGTTCGGAATCGGCAAGCCGAGGATCGCCCGCGCATGCAGGGCGAATTCCGACAAATCCTGCGCGATCAGCGTGACCAGCCCGGTGTCGTGCGGGCGCGGCGAGACCTCGGAAAACCAGACATCATCACCCTTGACGAACAACTCGACGCCGAACACGCCGTAGCCGCCGAGGTTGTCGGTCACCGCCTTGGCGATGTGGCGCGCACGCTCCAGCGCCAGCGGGCTCATCGGCTGCGGCTGCCAGCTTTCGCGATAGTCGCCATCGGCCTGCAAGTGCCCGATCGGCTCGCAGAAACTCGTGCCGTCGCGATGACGCACGGTGAGCTGGGTGATCTCGTAATCGAACTCGATCAGGCCCTCGACGATCACCCGCCCACGCCCGGCGCGGCCGCCACTTTGCGAATACGCCCACGCAGCGTCGATTTCCGCCTCGCTGCGGACGATGCTCTGGCCCTTGCCGGAACTGGACATCACCGGCTTGACCACGCACGGCAGGCCGATCGCCGCAACTGCCTGGCGATATTGATCCTGGTCGTCGACGAAGCGATACGGCGACGTCGGCAGGCCCAGCGTCTGCGCGGCGAGATGGCGGATGCCCTCGCGCTCCATCGTCAACCGCGCCGCGCGCGCGGTCGGGATCACCTGCTGGCCGTGCAGGCGTTCGAGCTCGACCAGCGTCTGCGTGTGGATCGCCTCGATCTCGGGCACCACCAGATGCGGGCGCTCGCGCACGATCAGCTCGCGCAGCGCCGCCGGATCGAGCATGTCGAGCACGTGCGAGTGCTGCGCCACCTGCATCGCCGGCGCGTTGGCGTAACGATCGGCGGCGATCACCTCGACGCCGAAGCGTTGCAGTTCGATCGCCACTTCCTTGCCCAACTCACCGGAGCCGAGCAGCAGTACCCGTTTGGCCGTGCGACTCAACGGCGTGCCGAGGGTGATCGCAGTCGTGGTCGCGGCTTGCTCCATGGTCGTCATCGTCGGCGGGCGCAGTGGCGGGGCCGCTCATTTTAGCGGCACGTGGCACACCGGATGCGAACGGTGCAGCCGCCGCCTGCACGCCATGAAGCGCGGCCGTGCGGCTGCCCCGCGGCCGCCCATCCGCGCACCGTCAGTGCGAAAACAGGATCGGAATGGTGCACGGCCTGGCGATCAGGTCGGCGGTGACGCCACCCATCACCCACTCGCGAAAGCGCGAATGGCCGTAGCCGCCGGCGACGATCAGGTCGGCCTCGATCGCCTGCGCATGCGCGACCAGGGTGCTGGCGACCGCATCGCTGCTCGCCGGCAGGTTGACGGCGCGCGCCTGCATGCCGTGCCGGGCGAGATGGGCGGCGATGTCGGCGCCGGGGCTGGGGCCTTCGTCGTCGTCGCCGATCTGCACGATCTCGATCGCCGCCGGCCCGTCGATCAGCGCCAGCGCGTCGTGCAAGGCGCGGGTCGCCTCGCGCCGCGGCCGCCACGCCAGCACGACCCGCTGCGGCTCGCGCCACGGTCGCGCCGCCGGCACCAGCAACAGCGGCCGCCCCGATTCGAGCAGCAGGCTGGTGAAGAAGGCGCGGAGGGTGGCGCCATCGCGGGCCGGTTCGGCCACCATCGGCAGCAGCGCCAAGTCGGCGTAACGCGCGTGCTGCGCCGCCTGCGCCGGGCCATCGAAGACGAACGACTCGACCAGCCGAACCTCCGACGGCACCTCGGCGGCAGTGCTCGCCAGCCGCTCCTTCCACGCCTGCGCCTGCTTGCGCGCCTCGCTGCGAAAGGTGTCGTACAACTCGCCCATCGCCAGTTCGCCACCGCCCCATGGCTCGGCGATCGGCACCGGCAGGTTGACGAACTCCAGCAAGGTCAGGCGCGCGCCGCGCCGGGCGGCGATCGCTGCGGCGCAACCGATGGCGTCGGCATCGCCGGCGGTGTCGGTGATGGGGATCAGCAAGTCCTTGATCATGGCCTTGTTCTCCGTCGTTGCATGCATGTCCATTGGATACCCGTACCACCGCGCCTATGCTGATCTGCATCAAGCCTGCGGTTCACCATGATGCGCCGGCGGCAACCTTCGCGGCAGTTTGGACCGCCGATTCGGGTACCCTGACCCATTGAAGCAAACCCGCGCCGTCGCTGCGCTGCCTGCCATTCCCATTCGCACCATTGCGCCACTCCTCATGCCAAACCATACCCACCGCACCCACGCGTCCGGCAGCACCCGCGCCGGCGTGCTCGGCGCCAACGACGGCATCCTGTCGATCGCCGGCCTGATGATCGGCGTCGCCGCCACCCATGCCGACGCCGGCGCCTTGTTCACCGCCGGCATCGCCGGCCTCGTCGCCGGTGCCTTGTCGATGGGTGCGGGCGAATTCGTTTCGGTCAGTTCGCAGGCCGACATCGAGCGCGCCGATCTGGAGATCGAACGCCAGGCGCTGGAAGCCGACTATGCCGGCGAGCGCGCCGAACTGTGCGATATCTACATCCGCCGCGGGCTGGAACCGGAGCTGGCCGATCAGGTCGCGCGCCAGCTGATGCAGCACGACGCGCTGGGCGCGCACGCGCGCGACGACATCGGCATTACCGACGCCCTTTCGGCGCGGCCACTGCAAGCCACGCTGGCGTCGATGGTCAGCTTCGCCATCGGCGGCATGGTGCCGATCTTGACTGCGTGGCTGGCACCGCCGGCGCATGTGGCGATGGCGATGGCGGCAGTGTCACTGCTGGCGCTGGCGGCACTGGGCGCGATCGCCGCCCACGCCGGCGGCGCCAGCATCGGCCGCGGCGCTCTGCGAGTGGTGCTCTGGGGCGCGGCGACGATGTTGGTCACCGGCGCCATCGGGCGCGCCATCGGCGTCGCTGGCTGAGACATCCCGCCAGCGCCGAAAGGCCGGCATTGCTCGATGACGCGTATCGTTCGGGTGTTCGCCACGACGAGGAATCAACCATGAATCTGCGCCAGAACTGGGTCCTGTTCGCTCTCGGCTCGGCCTTCTTCGCCGGCCTGACCGCGCTGCTCGGCAAGCTCGGAGTGGCGGGCATCAACTCCAACCTCGCCACCTTCGTGCGTACGGTGGTGATTCTCGGCGTGACGGCGCTGTTGCTTTCGGCGCGCGGCGAATGGAAACCGACCGCGCCGATCGCCGCCCACACCTGGGTATTCCTCGTGCTCTCGGGCATCGCCACCGGGCTGTCGTGGTTGTGCTATTACCGCGCGCTGCAACTGGGGCCGGTGACGAAGGTTGCGCCGATCGACAAACTCAGCGTCGCTTTCGCCATCGTGCTCGGCCTCGTGTTTCTGCACGAAAGCGTCACCTGGCCGGTGCTGCTGGGTGGCGCGCTGATCGTCGCCGGTTCGATCGTGATGATCGCGTTCTGATCGGCGGCGTACACTTCCGCTTTCAACGACGAGGAAGCACGCATGGATCTGGGCATGATCGGCTTGGGCCGGATGGGCGCGAACATGGCGCAACGCTTGATCCGCGGCGGCCATCGCGTGGTCGGCTACGACCCCAGCGAGGCGGCACGCAAGGGGCTGGAGGACAAGGCCGGCGAGTCGGCGGAGTCGCTGGCCGCGCTGGTGGCCAAACTCGATGCGCCGCGCGCGATCTGGACGATGGTGCCGGCCGGCACGATCACCGACGACACCATCACCGCCCTGCTCGCACTGCTGGCACCGGGCGATTGCATCATCGACGGCGGCAATTCGTACTACAAGGATTCGCTGCGCCACGCCGGCCTGTGCGCGGCGAAGAAAGTCGACTTCGTCGACTCCGGCACCAGCGGCGGCATCTGGGGCCTGGACGAAGGTTACAGCCTGATGGTCGGTGGCGATGCGGCGGTGGTCGAACGCCTGCGGCCGATCTTCGAGGCGCTGGCGCCGAGTGCTTCGGAAGGTTGGGGACGGGTCGGCCCGGCTGGCGCTGGCCACTTCACCAAGATGATCCACAACGGCATCGAATACGGCATGATGCAGGCCTACGCCGAAGGCTTCGCCATCCTCGGCCACAAGAAGGAGTTCGCGCTCGACCTGCACCAGATCGCGCAAATCTGGCAGCGTGGCAGCGTGGTGCGCTCGTGGCTGCTCGATCTCACCACCGACGCGCTGGGCAAGAATCCCACCCTGGCCGGCATCGCGCCGTATGTGGTCGATTCCGGCGAAGGCCGCTGGACGGTCGCCGAAGCCATCGACCTCGACGTGCCGGCGCCGATCATCACCGCCGCGTTGATCGAACGCCTGCGTTCGCGCGATTCCGATTCGTTTGCCGACAAGCTGCTGGCGGCGATGCGCAACGAATTCGGCGGGCACGCGATCAGGAAGGAATGAGCGCTTCGCCAGCATCGAACGTGCGCTGGCATGACTGCGCCGACGCCCCGACCTTGGCGCGGCGGGCATGCGACTGGATCGCCGATGCGGCGGCGCGGGCGATCGCGGCGCGCGGTCGCTTCGATCTCGTCCTCGCCGGCGGCAATACGCCTCGCGCCGCTTACGAAGCATTGCGCGCGGCGCAGACGGACTGGGCGCGATGGCGGATCTGGTTCGGCGACGAACGCTGCGCGCAGGTAGGTGATCCGCAGCGCAACAGCGTGATGGCGCGCGCTGCATTGCTCGATCACGTGCCGATTTCGCTATCGAACATTCACGTCATCGCCGGCGAACGCGGCGCGCAGGCGGCAGCCGCTGCCTATGCCGTCGACTTGAACGCAATCGTCGAGTTCGATCTGGTGCTGCTCGGCCTGGGCGAAGACGGCCACACCGCCAGCCTGTTTCCCGGCCACGACTGGGGCGAGGGCAACGATGCGCCGCCTGCCCTGCCCGTCTTCGCCGCGCCCAAGCCACCGCCGCAGCGCGTCAGCTTGAGTGCAGCGCGGCTGTCGCGGGCGCGCGAGGTGCTGTTTCTGGTCGAAGGGCAAGGCAAGCGCGACGCGCTGGCACGCTGGCGCGCCGGCGTGGCGATTCCGGCGGCGGCGATTCATCCGATCAACGGTGTCGACGTGCTGGTCGCGCCGCCCATGTCACTCTGACTTCGTCACCCATCGCGAGTCGACGATGCTGCGCTATCGCTACGCCGAACCACTGGTGATGCTGGCCACGGTGCTGCAATGGCTGCTGCTGTCGATCATCACCGGCGCCATCGTCGGCATCGGCTGCACAGCGTTCTTGCGTGCGTTGTTCGCCACCGCCGATCGTGCCGCGACGTTGCCGTTGTGGCAGCAGATGGCGCTGTTGCCACTGGGCGGGCTGGCCAATGGCCTGCTGTTGCATTACGGCTATCGCCTGCGGCGCAGCACCTTCAAGGACAACGCCATCGTCGCGGTGAACGAGCAGCAGGGCAAGATGCCGTTCCGGACGATGTGGATCAAGCCGCTGGCGGCATTGATAACCCTCGCTTGCGGCGGTTCGGCCGGCAAGGAAGGTCCCTGCTCGCACATCGGCGCCAGCTTGGCGGCAGCGATCGGGCGCACGCTGCGGCTGAACCGCGAATTGCGCAAACGCTTGCTCGCCTGCGGCGTCAGCGCCGGCTTTGCCAGCGTGTTCGGCACTCCCATCGCCGGCGCCATCTACGGCGTCGAGATGCTGGCGATCGGCCGCATCCGCCACGACTTCCTGTTCCCCGGCATCGTCGCCGGCGTTACCGCCTACGAGGTGTCGCGCCGCCTCGGCGTGCCCTACCCGCATTATCATTTCGATTTCAGCGCCGCGCTCACCGAAGTACTGTTCCTGAAGATGGTGGCGATCGGCGTGGCCTGTGGCGCGGTGGCATGGATCTTCGTCGAGTTGCTGCGGCAGATGCGCAAGCTCAAGACATGGCTGGAGCGGCGTTGGATCGGCTGGCCGCCGGCGTTGCCGGTGCTCGGCGGCTGCGTGCTGGCGCTGGCGCTGCTGGTGCTGCCGCATGACTACTTCGGCCTGAGCCTGCCCTTGATGGATCGTGCGCTGGCCGGCGAGGCGATGCCTTGGCCCGGATTCTTCTGGAAAGCCTTGCTGGTTGCCATCACCCTGGGGTCGGGCTTCTACGGCGGCATCGTCACCCCGCAGTTCGTGATGGGTGCCGTCGCTGGCGGGGCGTTGGCACCGGTGCTGGGGATCGCGCCGGCACTGGGCGCGGCGGTCGGCTTGACGGCGGTGGTCGCGTCCGCATCCAACGCACCGATCGCGGCAATCCTGATGGGCGTGGAACTGTTCGGCGCCGACTCGCTGCTGTACGTCGCCGGCGCCTGCGTGGCGGCGTATTTGCTGATCGGCCACCGCAGCGTCTATCCCGAGCAGCAGATCGCTTACTCGAAGTCATCGTGGATCTTCGCCCACTCCGACCTGCCGGTCGGCGAGGAGAAAGTCCGTCTGTCTTATGGGCTGCTGCGCTGGTGGCAACGGCGACGCCGGCGCGGCAAGGCCGCGGCAAAGTGACGGCCGATGGGTCTCAGCTGCAATCCAGCAACGCCATGAAACCGTGATCCATGTGCGCCTGCATGTGGCAATGGAACAACGACAACCCCGGCTGGTCGGCGGTGAAATCGACCTCCATCGACTGGTAGCCGGCGACCAGCGCCACGTCCTTGCGCACGCCACCGGAGGCGTGGCCGGCGATGTTGGTGATCTCGAACGTGTGTCGATGCAAGTGGATCGGATGCGCGTCGTCGCTGGCGTTGTGCATGCGCAGGCGGTAACGCTTGCCGCGTTGCAGCGTGAACATCGGCTTCATCGCATCCATGGCGAACGACTGGCCGTTGATCGCCCAGCGATTGAAGCCCTTGCCGGCAAACGGGTGCTCGACGAAGGTCATCTCCAGCACATGATCGGGTTCACGCGGGCGCGCCTGCGGATCGGCGAAACGGCGATAGTCCCAGGCGAAGTCCGCCGGCTTGCGCCACTGCGGCGCACCTTTGGCGCCGGCGTACTCGACGACGATGCCGATGCCGCCGTTGCGCGCCGCATCGTCGATCTCGCCGAAAATCCAGGTCCCCGGCGCATCCATGGTGACGATCGCGCTGATGCGTTCGGCCGCACCCAGCCACAACACCGGCACCGTGGCCTGCGTCGCTACGGCGTTGCCGTCGAGCGCGACCACGCGGAACCAGTGCCCCGGCAAGGCGATACCGCGATTGCTCATCGCGCTGGCGTTGAGGATGTGGAACAGCACGCGCTCGCCGCGTCGCACGCGGATCGGCTCGCCATGACCGAGCATGCGGCCGTTGATGCAGCCGCTGCCGAAGGCGACGCTCCAGCTCTCCCAGTCCGGTTGCACGTGGGCGTCGTCGACCGCCTGCGCGGCGATCTTCACCAGCGACTGATCGCGACCTTTCGGCGCGAGGAAATCCATGTCCATGTCTTCATCGGCGCTGATGCGCGGCTGGAAATCCTTGAGCACGAGGAAGACTTCGCGATCGTAGCCACCGGCATCGTGCCGCGGCTGCACGTACAGCGGCCCGAACAGGCCCGAATACATGCCGCGACGCAGATCCAGGCCGGCTCCCTGATGCGTGTGGTACATGCGAAAGCCGGATTGCTCGGGCGTGAAGGCGATCCGCCGCGAGCCGCCGGGCGCGATCGCCGGCGTGCCTTCCTCGATCGCGCCGTCGATCTCGGCCGGCAGGTGCAGCCCGTGCCAGTGCACCACCTGCGGCGCATCCGAATCGTTGTGGATGTCGACCACGACCCGCCGCCCTTCGTGCAGACGCAGCATCGGCCCGGGGAACTGGCCGTCGTAGGCGAGCGTGCTGATTTCATGACCGGGCGCGAGCTCGATCTTCGCCGGCGCGATGCGCAACACGTGATCGGCCTTGCCGTCGGCCGGCACGGCTTGCGCGGCTTCCATCGCCTGCATCGCCGCGCGCGCGGCCGGCGGCAACCCGCCCAGCGCGAGCAGGCTGCCGAGTTTGAGGAAATCGCGGCGATCGATGGTCATCGGCAACTCGGCTGGCGACGCGAGGTCGGCGTCGTCCCCATTGTCCTGCAAATCCGCCGACAGGTCGCGTGGCACACCCGCGATGTCGAAGCTTGCGCTACGCTGCGCGCCTTGCAGGCGGCGATCGACCGACGGATGCGAACGGCATGAGTTTTCTCTGGTACGACCTCGAAACCTTCGGGCAGGACCCGCGCCGCACGCGCATCGCCCAGTTCGCCGCCCAGCGCACCGACGAAAATCTCGATCCGATCGGCGAACCGCAGGTGTTGTTCTGCCGCCCCGCCGACGACCTGCTGCCCTCGCCCACCGCCACCCTGATCACCGGCATCACCCCGCAGCAGGCCTTGCGCGATGGCGTGTGCGAGGCGGAGTTCATCGCTACCGTCCTTGACGAGATGATGGTGCCGCAGACGTGCTCGGTCGGTTTCAACTCGTATCGCTTCGACGACGAGTTCATCCGCCACGGCGCCTGGCGCAGTTTCCACGACCCCTACGAGCGCGAATGGCGCAACGGCAATTCGCGCTGGGATCTGCTCGACGTGCTGCGACTGGCATACGCATTGCGTCCGGAAGGAATCGTGTGGCCACGGCGTGCGGCGTCTGCCAGGCCGGCAACCCACACCGACGAGGCAAGCGTCGACTTGGCCGATTCGGCGACCGCCAACGGCATCGACTCGATCGATCCCGCCCCGGCGAGCTTCAAGCTCACCGACCTGACCGCCGCCAACGGCATCTCTCATGCGAATGCGCACGATGCGCTGGCCGACGTCGAAGCGACGATCGCCATGGCGCGATTGCTCAGGCGGGCGCAGCCTCGCTTGTTCGATTATGCCTTGAAGCTGCGCGACAAGCGCCACGCGGCCAGCTTGTGCGACATCGCGGAAATGACGCCGGTGCTGCATGTTTCCGGTCGTTATCCCGGCAGTCGCCGCCACGCCGCGCTGGTGGTGCCGATCTGCCGGCATCCGCAGATCGACAATCATGTGATCGCGTTCGATCTCGATGCCGACCCGCAGCCATTGCTGGAGCTGGACGCCGACGACATCGCCGACCGCCTGTACACGCCACGTGCGGACCTGCCCGAAGGCGTTCAGCGCATCCCGCTCAAGCAGATCCATCTCAACCGCGGGCCGATGCTGGTCGAACTCGCGGTATTGCGGCCACCGGATTTCCAGCGCCTGCAAATCGACCCCGAGCTCGCCCGCCGTCGTGCCGCGATCTTGCGCGCTGCACCCGGGCTGGCGGAAAAGCTGCGCCGCGTGCACGCTCGCGCGCCGATCGCCGGCGGCGACGTCGATGCCGCGATCTACGAAGGCTTCGTGGCCGATGCCGACAAGCGGCTGTTCGCCGCCGTGCGCGCCAGTTCACCGGCGGCACTGCCCGCATTCGCCACGCGCTTGCGCGACCCGCGTCTGCCCGAATTGTTGTTCCGCCACCAGGCGCGCAACTGGCCCGAATCGCTCGATGGCGGCCAGCGTCAACGCTGGGACGACTACCGCCGCCGGCGGCTGGTCGATGACTGCGGCCTGTCCGAATACACCTTCGCCAGCCATGCCGCCGAATCGGCCACGCTGCGCCAGCGCCACGCCGCCGACCCGCGCGCGCAGGTGCTGCTCGACGCCGTCGACGACTGGCGCCTGCGCCTGCAATCCTCCCTGCGCTGAGCGCCCGATGCCGACCTATTTCAGCGATCGCAGCTTCCGCTTCCAGCGGGCGCTTGCGCGCAACAACAACCGCGCCTGGTTCCATGCGCACAAGGACGATTACGAGCAGTACCTGCGGCAACCGTTCCTGCGCCTGATCTCGGATCTGCGCGAGCCGCTGGCGCAGATCAGCCCGCACTTCCGCGCCGACCCGCGGCCGGTCGGCGGCTCGTTGTTCCGCATCCATCGCGACACCCGCTTTGCCAATGACAAGACGCCCTACAAGAGCTGGGCGAGCGCGCGGCTGTACCACGAGCGCATCAAGACGGTCGACAGCGGGCGTGGCCAGGATCGACGCGACACGACAACGAGCCTGCCATGGCGCGGAGTGGCCATCGATGCGCCGTCTTTCTACCTGCGCATCGCGCCGGGCGGCTGCCTGCTCGGTGGCGGCCTGTGGCAGCCGGAGACGGCGGTATTGCGCCGCATCCGCGACTTCATCGTCGAAAATCCGCGCAGCTGGACGCAACTGACGCGGGCGCCGGCGTTTCGCCGCAAGTACGAACTGATCGGATCGTCGCTGGCACGGCCGCCGCGTGGCTATCCACCCGGGCATGAACTGATCGCCGACCTGCAACGCAAGAGTTTCGCCGCCACCCGCGCATTGGCCGACGAAGTCGTCACCGGCCCGCGCCTGCTCAAGACCGTGAGCGACGGCCTGCGCGGCTGCGCGCCGCTGGTCGACTACCTGTGCGCCGCGCTCGAACTGCCATTCTGACGGCCGGGAATCGGGACTGCGAAGGCAGGATGCCGAAGCACACGGCAAAGCCGGCCCGAAGGGCGCGCCGCTGATGCGGCGCGCAATCGGGAATCGGAAGATCATGATGCGTCCGTGCGTCGATCGCGTCGTGCCCGAACCCTGGCCTGACGCAAAACGCTTCCGCCATCTGCGCCACGGAGGCGAAGCATGACCCCTCGCCAGCGCTTGCTCTACGCGCAGTTCTACTTCTGGTACTACGCCGTGATCGGCGCCTATACGCCCTATGTCGGTCGCTGGGTGGTGGCGATGGGGCATGGCGGCGCGATGGCGAGCGCGATGATCGGCCTGTGGTACGCCTCGCGCGTGATCGGGCCGCCGGCATGGGCGACGCTGACTTCGCGCAGTGCGCAGCCGGGCCGCTGGCTGGTGCATGGCTGCGTGCTCGGGCTGGCCAGCTTTGCGCTATTCACGCTCACCCGCGCCACCATACCGTTGCTGGCGGTGATGGCGGTCTTCGGATTTTTCTACAACGCGCTGCTGCCGCAATTCGAGGCGATGACGTTGACCGCGCTCGGCCGCGCCAATCACGACTATGGCCGCATCCGCTTGTGGGGCTCGCTCGGATTTTTGCTCGTCGCAGGCAGCTACGGCTGGCTGCTCGATCGCCTCGGCGATGCCGCCTTCCCGTGGCTGTGCCTGCCCTTGCTGATCATCGCCGCGCTGGCGGCGTGGCCGCATCGACACGACGCGCCCGCGCCCGCAGCCATCGCCGGCGCCACCAACACCGACCATCTGTGGCGGCGGCCCGGCGTGCGCCGCTTTTTGTTGATGGCGATGTTGGCGCAAGCCGGCTTCGGCACGTTCTACGTTTTCTTTACCCTGCATCTGCAAGCGCACGGGCACGACGGCCTGCACGTGGGCATCCTGTGGGCGATCGGCGTGCTCGCCGAGATCGTGATGTTCTGGTTCGTGCCCGGCGTGCTGGCACGCTTCGGTGCGCCGCGCCTGCTCGGTGCCTGCCTGCTGATCGGCAGCGTGCGTTGGGCGCTGACCGCGCTGTACGCCGATTCATTCGCGCTGATGGCGCTGGTGCAACTCAGCCACGCTTTCAGTTTCGCCGTATTCCAGTCGTGCCTGATGCGGATGATGGTGGAATTTTTCCCGGGCCGGCGCGCGGCGGTTGGACAAGGATTGCTGTACGGATTCAGCTCCGGCTTCGGCGGCGTGCTCGGCGCGGCCGTTGCCGCGGTGTTGTGGCACTACGGCGGCGGACGATGGGCCTTTCTCGGCGGCAGCGCGCTGACCGCGCTGGCGTGGCTGATCCATGTCCTGCGCAAACAACGGCCACCGGGGTGAGGTGCTTCGTGCACCGGCCGGGCGATATGCGTGGTGAGACCAAGGGAGCACCGTCTTGATCCGTTCCTCGGTAGCCCGTTCGTGGTGAGCGCGCGGAAAATCCGTTCGTGATGAGCGCACGGAAAATCCGTTCGTGGTGAGCGCGCGTGAAATCCGTTCGTGGTGAGCCTGTCGAACCACGATCGAGGCCTGCCCGTGCTCGCCCTTCGACTGGCTCAGGGTGAACGGAACAAGGATCGGGTAATCCGTTCGTGGCGAGCCTGCGGGAAATCCGTTCGTGGTGAGCGCGCGAAAACCCGTTCGTGGTGAGCCTGTCGAACCACGATCGAGGCCTACCCGCGCTCGCCCTTCGACAGGCTCAGGGCGAACGGAGCAAGGATCGGAAAGTCCGCTCGTGGTAGGCGCGCGGGAAATTCATTCGTGGCGATTGCGCGAAAAATCCGTTCGTGATGAGCGCGCCGGAAATCCGCTTGCGGCGAGCGCGCGAAAACCCGTTCGTGGTGAGCCTGTCGAACCACGATCGAGGTCTGCCCGCGCTCGCCCTTCGACAGGCTCAGGGCGAACGGAGCAAGGGTCGGGAAATCCGTTCGTGGCGAGCGCGCGGAAAACCCGTTCGTGGTGAGCCTGTCGAACCACGGTCGAGGCCTGCCCGCGCTCGCCCTTCGACAGGCTCAGGGTGAACGGAACAAGGATCGGCACTGGCCGACTGTCATATTCACATCGCGCTACACGTCATCCATCCCCGCATCCACCCACGCGCGCTTGCGCTCTGCGGTGTACGCCCACCACGGCTGCGGCGGATTGCCGGCGAGAAAATCGGTGATCGCCATGAAGGTGTCGAGCACGCACGGATCCTGACGCTGCCCCGTCGCCTCGCACAGGCGGCGATAAAGCCCGAACGGATCGACCCCGATCAGTTGCATTGGCTCGCGGTAGCCGAGCAAACGCAGGTCACCGGCGATCGACGGGCCGACGTTGGGAAGATCGGTCAGGCGTTGCAGTCGGTCGCGATCGACTTTGTCCGGGTGCATGGAAATCCTTCGCTGGGCGCGGCGCCAGCGCTCACTCGTTGGCCACGCCGTGCGGCACATGCCCGGCGGCGACGTGCAGGCGCGCGTTGTCGATGTTGTGACGCGAATCGTCGAAGAAGATGTCGGCACCGAAGGCGTGCAGGAACGGACCCTTGTCACGGCCACCGAGGAACAGCGCCTCGTCCAGACGCACGCCCCATTCGCGCAAGGTGAGGATCACCCGCTTGTGCGCCGGTGCCGAACGGGCGGTGACCAGCGCCGTGCGAATCGGTGAATCATCGGGCGGAAATGCCTGCTGCAAGCGATGCAGGGCGGCGAGAAAACCCTTGAACGGCCCGCCCGACATCGGCGTGTGCGCGAGCTTCGCCTCGTTGCGCGAGAACGCATCCAGCCCCTGCTCGGTGGCGATGCGCTGCGATTCGTCGCCGAAGATCACCGCGTCGCCGTCGAAGGCGATGCGCAACTGCGGTTGCTGCGGCGCCGGCGAAGTCGGGTCGCCCTCGCGTTCGGGCAGCAAGGTTGCGGCAGCGATGCCGCGCTCGAGCGCGCGTCGCACCGAATCCGGATTCGCTGACAGGAACAAATGCGCACCGAACGGCTCGATGTACGGATCGGTCGGCTCGCCGGCGGTGAACACCGCGCGCACGATCCCCAGCCCGTAGTGCTCGATGGAATTGAAGATGCGCAAGCCGGTGTCGGACGAATTGCGCGACAGCAACACGACCTCGGTGCGCGGCGCACCGGCGGGCGCGCCGTCGTTGATCGCCGCCAGCTTGCGCACCAGGCCGAAGGCGATGCCGGGGCGCAGCACCTCGTTCTCGCGCGAACGCTGGAATTCGGCGTAGGCGCGCACGCCATCGCGTTCGAACACCTCGTGGCTGTCTTCGAGGTCGAACAGGGCGCGAGCGGTAATGGCGACGACCAGCTGGCCGGGAGTTTCGGTATCCATGCCGGAAGTATCGCGCGGTTGCGTCTCAAACGGCGAGACGGGGCGTCGACGATGCGCCCTCGCAGGCGTGGTCACCCGCCGTCCGGATTAGCCCTGACTCTCAGCCGGGCACGAGAGTCACAACGCCGTGCCGTACGGCTCAGGCTCGTCATCCCCGCGAAGGCGGGGATCCACGGTCGCAGGAACGGCCACGCGGGCATCGCCATGCAACTCGTCATCCCCGCGAAGGCGGGGATCCACGGTCTTCGGGAAAGTCCATCATCAACGTGGATGGCCAGCCTTCGACGGTCGAGACGCGCTTTCCGCCTTCGCGGACGTTCCTTGCAGCGGGAAAGCCGGTCAATGACGTGACTGAGGATCAGGGGTAGTCAGCTCCGCCGTTCGTCGGGAAAGCCGCCCGGCACAGGATTTTCTAACGGAGCGGCTGCTTGAATCCATTGAAACAATCACATTCGGTAACCGGCACCCACTACCGGCTCCCGATCGCGATCTGGAATGCCCATGGCGACGAACGGATCGGACGCGGCAACCGGCCTGGAACTTGCGCGCGAAGGACGTTTCGACGACGCCCTGCCCTACCTCGAACGCGCCAACCGCGCCGCCCCGAGCGACGTCAGCGTGCTCAACGCCGTCGGCAACCTGCTGGTGCTCGCCGGGCGCGGCGACGACGCCGACGCTCGCTACCGGATCGCATCGCGTTTGCTGCCTGCCGACCTGCGCTTGCTGTGCGGCTGGGCCCGGGTGAGCCTGTTGCGCAAGCAGCCGGCGCAGGCGACCGAACTGTTCAGGCGTGCGCTTGCCGTCGACCACCGCTGCGGCAAGCCTGGCGGCTGGCTGGAGAGCATCGTGCTCGAAGTGGCCGACAACGATGTCGCCTGCGATCTGATGGCGGCCTTGGTCGCCGCCCACCCGCAGCACGCCGGCCTGCGCGCAGTGCAGGCCAAGATGCTGGTCAATGGCGAATACCTGGCCGAGGCCCAGGCCGCGTTCGAGGCCTACCGGACGATGTGCCCGCACGATGCGTGGGTGCGGGTGGAGTTGGGCGGGCTGGCGTCCGGGCGCGGTGACGCCGACACGGCGCGCGCCCATTTTCGCGACGTGCTGCGGATCGATCCGGGCAATCCCGACGCGATCTGGGGCTTGGGCGAACTCGAAGGCGGTCGCCTGGACAACGGCTTGCTGACGGCGGCGCGGCGCGCGCTCGACGCCAAGCCGTCCATCCACGTACAGGCCCGTTTGCATCACGCATTGGCCAAGCACTACGACCGCGTCGGCGAATATCCGGCGGCGTGGCGCTACATCGCCCGCACCAACGCCCTGGCGATGGAGGCAACGCCGCCGGCGCAGCGCTACGATGCGGCCGCCCACGAGGCGCGCGTCAGCCTGCTGATCGAGCAATGCGATGCGAGCTGGCTCGAACGCCTGCGCGGCGTCGGCAGCGATGACCGCCGACCGGTGTTCGTGATCGGCCTGCCGCGCTCGGGCACCACCTTGCTCGAACGCATGTTCGCCGCCCATCCGTGCGTGGTCGGCGTGGGCGAGCAGAAATTCGCCGGTGATGCCTGGAAGCGGGCGCTGGCCACCGCCGGCGGTTCTCATCATGGCTTGACTGGCAGCCACATCGCCGACGCGGCGGCGTGGCATGCGCAACGCCTCGACGATCGTGTCCGCCATCTGGGCCTGCCGACCGACGCCGAGCGCATCGTCGACAAGATGCCCGACAACTACCTGATCGCCGGCTGGCTGGCGCTGACCTTTCCGGCTGGCAGGATCGTGCACATCCAGCGCGACCCGCGCGATGTCGCCATCTCCTGCTGGTTCTCGCAGTTCACCGGGCACGCCGGCTGGATCAACGAACTGCGCCACATCGCCCACCGCATCGAGCAGCATCGGCGCATGCTGCGCCATTGGCGGGCGATGCTGGGCGAGCGCCTGCTCGAAGTGCGGTACGAGGATATCGTCGCCGATCCCGAGCGCGAACTTCGCCGACTGCTGGCGGCGATGGATCTGCAATGGCATCCGGACGTGGTGGCTTTCGCGCAGCAGCAGGGCTACGTCGCCACCGCCAGCCGCATGCAGGTGCGCGAACCGGTGCATGCACGCAGCCTCGCACGCTGGCGCAACTACGAGGTCGCGCTTGAACCGATCCTCGCCCGTCTGGATGCGGTGGCGGTGCAGGACGCGCTCGAGTTCGCGCGGCCGGTACGGACGGCGGTCACGGCCGGCCAGCGACCCTGACAGCCGGCCGGACGCGCCGGCACGAGAGCAGCGCGGCACTCAGCCGACGAACTGCTCGGCGATGATCCGCTCTTCGAGATTGTGCTCGGGATCGAACAGCAAGGTCACCGCATGTTCGCGCGATTCGCGCACGGTCACTTCGATGACGTCGCGAACCTCGTGCGAGTCGGCCGTGGCGCTCATCGGCCGTTTGTCCGGATCGAGCACCTCGAAGCGCACCACGGTATCGGCACGCAGCAAGGCGCCGCGCCAGCGCCGTGGGCGGAAGGCGGCGATCGGGGTGAGCGCGATCACGTTCGAGCCCAGCGGCAGAATGGGGCCATGTGCGGAAAAGTTGTAGGCGGTGCTGCCGGCCGGTGTGGCGACCAGCACGCCATCGCACACCAATTCGTCCAGCCGCGCGCGGTCATTGAGATGGATGCGCAAATGCGCCGCCTGCCGCGTTTGCCGCAGCAGCGACACCTCGTTGTAGGCCAGCGAGCGGAAGGTGGCGCCGGCTTCGGTCACCGCCTCCATCGCCAGCGGATGCAGGTGCGCCGGATGCGCCGCCGCGATGCGCTCGTGCAGGTGCTCGGGCGTGAAATGGTTCATCAGAAAGCCGACAGTGCCGAGCTTCATGCCATACACCGGCACCCCATGCGGGCCGTAGCGGTGCAAGGTGCGCAGCATGAAGCCATCGCCGCCGAGCACGCACAGCACGTCGGCCTCGCCCGGATCGCGCTGGCCGTGCTCGGCTTGCAGGGTGGCCAGCGCCGCCTGCGCATCGGGGGCGCGACTGGCCAGGAAAGCGATGCGTGGCGATGGCTTCATCGGCGACTCCGGGGCAAGGTGGGAGCATAGCAATCGGCGGATGCGCGCGGCCATCGCAACCGAACACGACGACGGCACGACCGGCGTCGATCTCCGGGCGCGACCAGCACCGGACCGCCAAACGATCCCATGACCTTCGGCCCGTGCGCGTCCGATCGCCCTCGGCGACGATGACTCGCCGTTCCACCCACCGCAGGGGACATCCGATGCACCGTTCCAGAATCGCCGTCGCACTCATCGTCGCCATCGCCGCCACGCTGACGGCCGCGCCCGCACTCGCGCAGGACACCGCGACGACCGCCAGCGCCACACCCGCCGCCGCGCCAGCCAGCAGCAAGGCCGCGCAGCTCGACCAGCTCTACGCGCAGTTCTGGGAGGAACAGCTCAAGCTCAACCCGGTGATGGCCACCTTCATCGGCGACCCGCGCTACAACGACCAGTTGCCGAACATGCTCAGCCCGGACTACATCGACCAGACCAACCGCTTCAACGAGCAATGGCTGGCCAAGGTCAAGGCCGTGGGTTCCGATGGTTTGAGCGGGCAGGCGTTGCTGTCCTACCAGATCTTCGTCAAGCAGCAGCAGGACGCCGTCGACGGCGAGGGCTTCCCCGGCGAACTGCTGCCGATCGACCAGTTCAACAACATCGCGCTGATGGCGGTGCAACTGGGCTCGGGCACCAACGCACAACCGTTCGCCACGGTCAAGGATTACGACAACTGGCTGGCACGCGCGGGCAAGATCCCGGCGCTCTACGATCAGGCGATCGCCAACATGCGCGAGGGCGTGCGCAAAGGCATCGTCCAGCCGCGGGTGCTGATGGTGAAGGTGGTGCCGCAACTCGATGCGGTGATCAAGGACAAGCCCGAGGACAGCGAATTCTGGGGCCCGATCCGGAACATGCCCAAGACCTTCAGCGCCGCCGACCGCGAGCGCCTGACCGCCGCGTACCGGCAGCTGATCGCCGACCAGCTGATGCCGTCCTACAAGCGCCTGCGCGACTACATCGCCAACGACTACATGGCCCACACCCGCGCCACCGTCGGTCTGTCGGCATTGCCCGACGGCAAGGCCTGGTACGCCTACGACGTGCGCATGCAGACCACCACCGACCAGACGCCCGAGCAGATCCACGCCATCGGCGTCGCGGAAGTGGCGCGCATCAAGCACGAGATGGACCTGCTGCGCCAGCAGGTGGGGTTCAAGGGCGATCTCAAGGCCTTCTTCAATTACCTGCAGACCGACCCGCGCTTCACCTTCAAGAGCGAAAAGGCGCTGCTGGACGGTTACAACAGCGTCTACGCCAAGGTGATGAAGGCCGTGCCGCGCGATTTTTCGCTGTTGCCCAAAGCGGCATTCGAGATTCGCCCGGTCGAATCGTTCCGCGCCAAGTCGGCGGCCGGTGGCGAATACATGCCGCCGAGCATGGACGGCAAGCGGCCGGGCATCTTCTACGTCAACACCTACGACCTGCCCTCGCGCAAGACCTGGGACATGGAAGACCTGTTCCTGCACGAGGCGATCCCCGGCCACCACTTCCAGATCTCGATCCAGCAGGAGCAGACCGGGCTGCCGATGTTCCGTCGCTTCGGCGGCTTCAATGCCTACGCCGAAGGCTATGCGCTGTATTGCGAGACCATCGGCTACGAGCTCGGGATGTACACCGACCCGTACCAGAAGTTCGGCCAGTTGCAGAACGAGCAGTTCCGCGCCATGCGCCTGGTGGTGGACACCGGCATCCACGCCATGGGCTGGAGCCGCGAGCAGGCGATCGCCTACATGCTCGACAACTCGGCGATGAGCCCGACCGACGTCACCGCCGAAGTCGAGCGCTACATCGCCATGCCGGCGCAGGCACTGGCCTACAAGACCGGGCAGATGAAGATCAGCGAGCTGCGCGCACGCGCGACGAAGGCACTGGGCGCGAAATTCGACGTGCGTGCGTTCCACACCCAGGTGCTCGACGACGGCGCCCTGCCGCTGGCGGTGCTGGAGGACAAGATCGACCGCTGGATTGCCGCACAAAAGCCGTGAGCCCTGCGGCGGTGCCGGCATTGCGTCGGCCTTGCAGGCTCATGGCACCGGCTCGCGATACGGGCGCACATCGCCATCGTCGCGCAGGCTGAAAGGGTTGAAGCGGGTGCCGATGTCGTAGGTGTCGGCATTTTCGCGACGTTTGAGGAAGCCGACCACTGCATAGGTGACCGGCGTCAACACCGTCTCGACCAGCACCTTCATCGTCCAGTTGAAGACGATCACATGCACGATCGTCTGGCTCTCCCAGACGCCGGCGAAGGCGATCGGATAAAAGGTGAGGCTGTCGATGCCCTCGCCCACCACCGTCGATCCGATCGTGCGCGTCCACAGCCAGCGTCCGGCCGTCCACAGCTTCATTTTCGCCATCACCCAGGCGTTGGCGAAATCACCGATCCAGAACCCGACCAGCGACGCCAGCGCGATCCGCCAGGTGGCGCCGAACACCGTCTCCAGCGCCGGCTGCAACTGCAGGTTGAACGGTTCGTTTGGTGCCAGCGGCATGCGGATGATGACCTGCGACATCACGCAGGCGAACGCCAGCGCGCCGAACGCCGCCCACGTCGCCCGCCGCGCACGCGCGTAGCCGTACACCTCGGTCAGCACGTCGTCGAAGATGTAGCTGATCGGAAAGAACAGGTTGCCGGTACCGAATACCAAGCCGCCGATCAGCGGCCAGTTCTCCGGCAGCACGGACGTCTTCGCCGGCCCGATCAGGTTGGCGCACAGCAGCACGCCGACCATGCCGCCGACCAGCAGATCGTAGTAGCGAAAACCGGTGCGCGTGCCGGTTGCAGGACGGGTGGGTGGCATGGATACCGTTTCGGATGGCGAAGGCGCGATCTTCCCACGACGCGGCCCGGACGGTCAGCTCCGCCACGAGGCGCCGTCACACGTCCAGCGTCAGCCCTGGTTGCGACAGCGTCACCGCGATGCCGAATTGCTTTTCCAATTTGCCGTCCAGCGTCTCGCGCGCCGGGTTCTCGCCGTGCACCAGGGCCACCGGCGGGTGGTTGGGGCTGGCCGCATACCATTCCAGCAGCGCCTGCTGGTCGGCATGCGCCGACAGCCCGCCGACGGTATGGATCTGGGCGCGGACGGTGAGCTCCTGGCCAAACATCCGCACCCGCTTGAGGCCGTTCACCAGCAGGCGCCCGAGCGTTCCTTCGGCTTGATAGCCGACGAAGATCACGTGCGACTTCGGGTTGGGCAGATTGTTGGCGAGGTGATGGCGCACGCGCCCGCCATTGGCCATGCCCGAGCCGGCGATGACGATGGCGCCGCCGTGGATGCGGTTGATCGCCTTGCTGTCGTTGGCATCGGCGGTGATGCCGAGGTTTGGCAACGCGAACGGCTCGATGCGCCCGGCCCAGACTTTCACCGCATCGGGGTCGAACAAGTTTTCGTGACGATCGTAGACGCCCATCACCTTGGCCGCCATCGGGCTGTCGAGGAACACCCGCCAGCGCACGAGCTTCCAGTCGTCGTAATGCTGCGCGAACCAGTACAGCAATTCCTGGCTGCGACCGACCGCGAACGCCGGGATGATCACGTTGCCGCCATCCCTGGCCGCCTTGGCGAAGATCTCGCCGAGCTCGGCGACGGTGGCCATGCGGTCGCGATGGTTGCGATCGCCGTAGGTCGATTCCATCAAGATCAGGTCGGCGCGGGGTGGCGGCGCCGGGTCGCGCAGGATCGGGGTGTTTTTCATGCCGACATCGCCGGTGAACAGCAGCGTCCTGCCGTCACCGTGGATCTCGACCATCGCCGAGCCGAGGATGTGGCCGGCCTCGTGCAAGGTCACGCTGACGCCGGGCAGGATCTCGCTGGCCTGCTCGTACCGCAATGGCCGCAGCAGCGTTTGCGTGGTGGCGACGTCGCTCTCGTCGTACAACGGCTGGGCATCGTCGTCGCCGTCGCGTTGCGCCATCTGCGCGCTGAACTCGGCCAGCCGCGCCGAGTCGATCAGCATGATCGGCAACAGATCGCAGCTCGCCGCCTGGGCGAAGATCGGGCCGCGATATCCGCGCTTGACCAGCAAGGGCACGCGACCGATGTGGTCGATATGGGCGTGGCTGAGCACCAGCGCGTCGATCGTCGCGACATCGAACGCAAAGGGCTGGGCGTTGATCTCGTCGGAGCTCTTGCCACCTTGCACCATGCCGCAATCGAGCAGCACCCGCTTGCCGGCGACCTCCAGCAGGTGACACGAGCCGGTGACCGTGCCGCCGGCGGCGCCGATGAAGGTGATGCGCATGGTCGACCTCCAGGGAATGGACACCCGACCATACCACGCAGGCGTGAACGGCCGTCTCTGCGGACGCGAGCAACAACGTTTTCCTAACGATCGCCCATGACCTTCGACACCCGCGGCGGGCCGCCGGCGCCCCGTAGAATTTCAAGCGGGCGCGCACGTCGCCACCTCGATCCCACTCACCTCCCGCAGGAGTACCGATGAACCTCCGTTCGCTTCGCCCGCTCGCCGCTGCCATCACCGTCGCGATGGCGACTTCGCTCGCCGGCGTGGCCAGCGCTGCCAGTCTCGGCGCCGTCAGCACGCTCAAGCCCTCTGATCTCGACACCGCGATCAACCCCTGCCAGGACCTCGCCGGTTTCGTCAACACCAAGTGGCTGGCTGCCAATCCGATCCCCGCCGACCGCACCTCGTGGGGCAGCTTCGAGATGCTCGGCGACCGCTCCGACAACGCCCAGCACGCCATCCTTGAAGGGTTGACCGGCCACTACAAGCCCGGCTCGATCGAGCAGATCCTCGGCGACTTCTACGCCAGCGGCATGGATGCCAAGCGCATCAACGGCACTCCGGCCAGCGTCGCGCTCAAGCCGTATCTGACCAAGATCGACGGCCTCAAAGGATCGGCCGACATCGCCGCCTACATCGACGCCAACTACGCCAAGGGCGTGGTCGGTGTGTTCGGCTTTGCCGGGCAGGCCGATTTCAAGAACTCCTCGATGGTGATCGGCTACGCCTACGAGGGCGGCTACAACCTGCCCGAACGCGCCTACTACCTCGAAGATCAATACAAACCGATCCGCGAGGCCTACCTGGCGCATATCGCCAGGACGCTGGAGCTTGGCGGCGTCGCCGCTGCCGACGCCAAGCAACAGGCGCAATGGGTGATGGATTTCGAAACCGCGCTGGCCAAGGCATCGCTGAGCCCGATCGAGGCGCGCGACACCGCCAACCAGTACAAGATGGTCTCGGTGGCCGAAGCCGATGCCGTCACCCCGCACTTCTCGTGGCAGAAGTTCTTCGACGGCATCGGCGTCAAGGGCATCACCCACTTTTCGTCGGCCGAGCCGAAGTTCTTCGCCGAGTTCGATCGCCTGCTGGCCACCGCACCGATCGAGCAATGGCGCGCCTACCTGCGCTACCAGGCGATCGATGGCGCGTCGCCGTTCCTCGACGATGCCCTGGCCACCGAGCACTTCGACTTCTACAACAAGACCCTGCGCGGCCAGAAGGAACAAAAGCCGCGCTGGAAGCGGGTGCTGGGCACGGTCAACTTCAGCGCCGGCGAAGCGCTGGGCCAACTCTACGTGCGCCAGTACTTCACGCCGCAGGCCAAGGCCGCCGCCGAAAAACTGGTCGACAACCTGCGCCAGGCGCTCAAGGACCGCATCGCCAAGCTCGACTGGATGAGCGCAGACACCAAGCAGAAAGCGATGGAGAAGTGGGCCAGCTTCATGCCCAAGATCGGCTACCCGAGCAAGTGGCGCGACTGGACGGGCCTGAAGATCAGCCGCGACGACTACCTCGGCAACGTGCTCGCCGCCCGCGCCTTCGAGATGCGCTGGCAACTGGGCAAGATCGGCCATCCGGTCGATCGCACCGAATGGGGCATGACGCCGCAGACGGTCAACGCCTATTACAACCCGTTGCTCAACGAGATCGTGTTCCCGGCGGCGATCCTGCAACCGCCGTTCTTCGATCCCAAGGCCGACCCGGCGCTGAACTACGGCGGCATCGGCGTGGTGATCGGCCACGAGATGACGCACGGTTACGACGACCAGGGCGCGCAGTTCGATGCAAAGGGCAACCAGAGCAACTGGTGGACCGACGCCGACAAGAAGGGCTTCGAGGCGCGCACCGGCAAGCTGGTGCAGCAGTTCGACGATTACGTCGCCTACACCGACAAGGACGGCAAACCGGTGCACGTCAAGGGCAAGCTCACCCTCGGCGAGAACATCGCCGACCTCGGCGGCATCAATGTCGCCTACGACGCGCTGATGCATGAACTGGCCAGCGACCCGAAGTACAAGGCGGACACCAAGGTCGACGGCTACACCGAGGCGCAACGCTTCTTCATGAACTTCGCCAACGTCTGGCGCCGCAACTTCCGCCCGCAGGAATTGGCCGTGCGCGTCAACACCGATCCGCACGCCCCGGCGCAGTTCCGCGCCATCGGCGCGCCTTCCAACATGCCGGCGTTTGCGCAGGCGTTCATGTGCAAGGCCGGCGATGCGATGGTGCGGCCGGACGACAAGCGCGTCATCATCTGGTAAGCCTGCCTTGCAAGCGTTGTCACCGGAAGGCCCCGTCCGCGGGGCCTTCCTGCTTTTCGGCGCTTGACGCGCGCCAGTCCATCGCCAACGATGCCGCCCACCGGACACAACCTGCGGCCATTGCGTTCATGAACGACCTGCAAGCCTATTTCGAGGCCAATACCGGCCGCATGATCCACAAGTGGATGCACTACTTCGAGATCTACGATCGCCATTTCGCGCGCTTTCGCGGCACCGACGTGCACGTGCTCGAATTCGGCGTGTTCCAGGGCGGTTCGCTGGACATGTGGAAGCACTACTTCGGCCCGCGCTGCAAGATCTACGGCGTCGACATCAACCCGGCCTGCAAGGCACTCGAAAACGACGACGTGCGCATCTTCACCGGCGACCAGGAAGATCGCGCCTTCCTCAAGTCGCTGGCGACGCAGATTCCGCGCGTGGACATCCTGATCGACGACGGCGGCCACACCATGCGCCAGCAGATCGCCACCTTCGAGGAATTGTTCGGCCACGTCGCCGACAACGGCGTCTACCTGTGCGAGGACTTGCACACCTCGTACTGGCCGCACTGGGGCGGCGGCTACCGCAAGCGCGGCAGCTTCATCGAGTATGCCAAGGGATTGATCGATTCGCTGCACGCCTGGCACTCGCAATCCGGGCGGCTGCAGGTGGACGAATTCACCCGCTCGGCGCACTCGCTGCACTGGTATGACAGCGTGCTGGTGATCGAGAAGCGACCGATGGCCGCGCCCGTTCATCGCCAGACCGGCGCCGCCTCGGTCGCGCCATTCCATACCCCCGACCAACGCCCGCTGGCGCGCCTGAAATCGCAACTGCGCCGCTCGCTCGGTCGCTCCCGGCGTTGATCGACGGTCGACCGACGAACCGGCGCGAGCCGGGCAACCGGGCTTGCTAAACTGCTGCTTTCGATCCGGAGCCCGGCAATGATTCGCGCGCGCCATGCCTTACTGCTCGTCCCATTGCTGGCGCTGGCGGCAGCCAACCCGGCCGACGCCGCGGCCAGGGTCAAGCACCGGCCGGGCAAGGGCAAGGCCGCTCCGGCCAGTGTGGCGGCAGCGGCCTGCGACGACTTCTACGCCGATGCCAACGCCGCCTGGCTGCGCCAGCATCCGGCGCCGGCGAGCGGCAGCGTCTCGGCATTCGATGCCATGCGCAGCCGCGCCCGCGAGCAGGAGCGCAACCTGCTCGAGGATCTGGCGCGCGGCGCGAGCGACGCCGCCGGCCGGGCGTTGGCCACGGTATGGAACGAAGGCCTGAACGAAGCGGCGATCGAAGCGGCCGGGGCGACGCCGCTGCAACCGTCGTTCGCGCGGATCGGCGCCATTCGCAAGAGCAAGGACATCGCCGCCGCCGTCGCCGACCTGCACGCCGCCGGCCTGCCGGTGCTGTTCAACTTCGCCGCCGATCGCGACGTCGCCGATGCCGACCTGCGCATCGGTTACGCCAGCCAGGGCGGCCTTGGTCTGCCCGATCCGGCCTACTACACCCGTACCGATGCCGAGACCCGCGACGTGCTCGGCCGCTATCGCGCCTACATCCAGACCATCCTGCAATTGTCGGGCACGCCGGCCGACCAGATCGCCACGCAATCGGGTTGGGTGCTGTCGATGGAGATGCAATTGGCGCAGGCGTCGCTGCCGCTGGCGCAGCAGCGCGAGCCGGCCAGCGCCTATCGCCTGAGCCGAGTGGCCGATTTGCAGAAGGCGTACCCGCGCCTGGCGCTGGCCGGCTTCCTCAAGGCCCAGCAGGTGAACGTCGGTTCGCTCTCGCTGGCCAACACCCGCTATTTCGATACCGTCGAGGGCATGCTGGCCAACACGCCGGTCGAGCAATGGCAGGCCTACCTGCGCTTCCAGGTCGCCAGCAAGATGGCGCCCTACCTGACGCGCGCGTTTCAGGACGCCCATTTCCAGATGTACGAAAAGCTGCTCGGCGGCGCCGCGCAGCCGCGCTCGCGCCAGGATCTGGTGCAAGACGCCATCGATCGCGCGCTCGGCCCGCTGGTCGGGCATGTCTGGACGCAGCGCTACCTGCCCGCGGCCAGCCGCGAGGCGGCCACTCGCGTCGCCGATGGCGTGCGCGGCGCGCTCAAGGCCGCGATCGCCAGCAATGCCTGGATGGACGATGCCACGCGGGCGGCGGCACAGGCCAAGCTCGCCAGGCTGCGCATCGAGATCGGCGAGCCGGCGAGCGTGCCGTCGATCGACGGGCTGGCGCTGGGCAAGGGTTTCGCGACCGACATGCTGACGCTGGCGGCATGGAAACATCGCGACGAAATGGCGCAAATCGGCCAGCGCGGCGGCGCGCGCGCCTGGCCGCAGCCGGCGCAGATTCCCAACCTTTCCTACGACCTGCTCGACAATCGCCTGGTGGTCAGCGCCGCGATGCTGCAACCGCCGGTGTTCGATGCCACGATGAGCCCGGCGCAGCAGTATGGCGCCTTCGGCGCCCTGCTCGGCCACGCCCTGCATGCCGCGATCGGCGGCAAGGGGCGTTCGCTCGACGCCGACGGGCAGTTGCGCGAGTGGTGGTCGGCCGCAGCCCGGGCGGCGTTCGAGCAACGCACCGCACCGATCGTCGGCCAGTACGACGGCTATGTCGTCGCCGGCACGACCAAGGTCGACGGCAGTCGCACCCGCGAGGAAAACCTCGCCGACCTCGGTGGCGTCGAACTGGCGTGGCTGGCCTACGCCGCTACCGATCCGGCCGCCGGCAAGCCCGCTCGCAGTGCCGCCGACCGCGCCTTCTTCACCGCCTATGCGCAGATGTGGGCACGGCACAGCGCGGCCGACAGCGCGATCGCCTGGGCCGCCAGTTCGCCGCAGGCGCCGGCGAAGTATCGCGTCGAGGGCGTGCTGGCCAACCTTGCCGAGTTCGCCAGCACCTATGCCTGCAAGCCCGGCCAGCCGATGTCGGCACGGCAAGCGGTCAGCATCTGGCGCTGATCGGCGGCGGCGTTGGCGAGGTCGCCGCCGAGCTTCGTCAATGCCGCCAACGCCGCGGCGGGCGCGACACGGCAGGCACGGCTCAGCGCCGGAAGCCGCCGCGCGGGCGCTTGGAGAACGGCGGCTGTCCGCGCCAGTAGCGGATCATCAGCCAGCCGAACAGCATTCCGCCCAGATGCGCGAAATGGGCGATGTTGCCGCCGATGCCGGTGACGCCCATCAGCAATTCCAGCGCGCCGTAACCGATCACCAGCGTGCGCGCGGTCATCGGAATCGGCGGGAACAGCAGCATCACCTGCTGGCGCGGATAGAACATGCCGTAAGCCAGCAGCAGGCCGAACACGCCGCCGGAGGCACCCAGCACGGGCGTGCTGATACCCATCGCCGCCGCCCAGCCCAGATAGGTCAGGCCAGCGCCGACCACGCAGACGAGGTAATAGGTGATGAAGCGCTGCGTGCCCCAGGTGTATTCCAGCGGCGCGCCAAACATGAACAACGCCAGCATGTTGAAGAAAATGTGCTCGATGCCGGCGTGCAGGAAGCCGTAAGTCAGCAGTTGCCACGGCTGGAAGCCGATGCCGAACGGCAGGCTGTCCACGCCCAGCGCATCCGGGCTCAAGCCCAGCGGCCAAAGGTAGAACGCCGCGAAGCTTGCGCCGGACGGATCGAGCAGTTTTTGCAGCAGGAACAAGCCGCCGTTGAGCCACAGCAGCGCCTGGATGCCTTTCGGCAGACGGTTGAACATGCGCACTCCACGCGATCAGGCGGCCATGATACCGGCAGTGTGTTGCGATTGGCTGCAAGCGTTGCGCGAGGGCCGGCGGTGCGGCGCTTCAGTCGTCGCGTTTTTTGGCGATGCGCACCATGCGCTGACGCGAGCGCTGCTGGCGCGGGGTGAGGGTGTTCTTCTTGCCCTCGTAGGGGTTTTCGCCTTCGCGGAACTCGAAGCGCACCGGCGTGCCGACCAGCTTGAAACGCTTGCGGAAAAAGTTTTCCAGATAGCGAATGTAACTGTCCGGCAGCGATTTCAGGCGGGTGCCGTGGACGATGAACGTCGGCGGATTTTCGCCACCCGGATGCGCGTAGCGCATCTTCGCGGCGTGGCCACGCACCGCAGGCGGCGGAAAACTTTCGACGGCGATCTCGATCGCCTTGTTGACTTCCGAGGTGCTGAATTTGCGCATCGCCGAGTCTTGCGCGCGATGGATGGCCTTGAACAACTCGCGCAAACCCGAGCCATGTTTCGCCGACACATGCACGCGCTCGGCCCATTGCGCGAACACGAGTTTGCGCGACAGCATCGCCTCGCATTGTTCGCGCTGATAGGTGGTCAGTCCGTCCCATTTGTTGATCGCCACCACGAAGGCACGGCCGGAATCGAGCACATGGCCGAGCACGGTGGCATCCTGCTCGGTCACGCCTTCACCGGCATCGAGCAGCAACAACACCACCTGCGCCGCATCGATGGCTTGCAGCGTCTTGATGACGCTGAACTTTTCGATCGCTTCCTCGACGCGGCCGCGGCGACGGATGCCGGCGGTGTCGATCAATTGGTACTTGCGGCCATCGCGCTCGAGATCGACGCGGATCGAATCGCGGGTGGTGCCCGGCACTTCGGAAGCGATCACGCGCTCCTCGCCGAGCAGGCGATTGACGAGGGTGGATTTGCCCACATTCGGCCGCCCGACGATCGCCACCCGCAGGCGATCGGGATCGACCAACACTTCGGCGGTCGCCTCCGTCGGCAGGTGCTTTTCGATCGCTTCCAGCAATTCGGGCAGACCGCGCTGATGCGCCGACGACACCGCCAGCGGCGCCGCGATGCCGAACCGCGCGAACTCGGCCAGTGCCGCCTGCGCGTCGATGCCATCGGTCTTGTTGACCGCCAGCAACAACGGTTTGGCCGCCTTGCGCAGCCAGCCGATGATGTTTTGATCGAGCCCGGAAGGGCCTTCGCGGCCATCGACCACGAACACCACCACGTCGGCCTCGTCGACGCCGGCACGCGCCTGCTGCGCGGTCAGCCCGGCCAGCCCGGCTTCGTCGCCGGACAAACCGCCGGTATCGACCAAGGCGAACGGCCGTCCTTCCAGCAACTTGCAGACACCGTAATGACGGTCGCGAGTGACGCCCGGCTCGTCGTGCACGAGCGCATCGCGCGTGCGCGTGAGGGCGTTGAACAGCGTGGACTTGCCGACATTGGGTCGGCCTACCAGGGCGACCAGTGGCAGCATGGAGCAAGAATCCTCGGGCGATGAACGCGCAGCCCGCGCAAGGCGAGCCGCGTGCGATTACTTGGCGATCTGGAACGCGGCGATGCGGCCCTTGGTGGTCTCGGCGACGAGAATGCCGTCAGCCGACACCTGCGGCGTGCCGCGAATGGCGTCCTTGTTGCCGCCGATGCGCTCGCGGGCGACGATCGCGCCGCTGTCGGGCTTGAGCCAGTGCAGGTAGCCCTGCAAGTCGCCGACCACGACGTATCCATCCTGCACCGCCGGAGTGCTCAGCCAGCGCCACGCCAGCGCATCCTGCTTCCACAACGCCGCGCCGCTGGTGCGATCGAGCGCCCACACCGTGCCCGAGGCATCGCTGACGTACAGGCTGTCGCCACCGCGCGCCAGGCCGCCGTAGGACACCAGCGAATGGCTCCAGCCCTGGGCACCGCTCTCGGGCGCGAACGCGCCGACCTTGCCCTTGTAGCTGACCGCGAAGACGCCATCCGGGCCGGCCAGGATCTCGCCATCGATGCCGGCCATGCGGTCGATGTCGCTGCGACCCTCGGGCTGCGCCACCACCTGTTCCCACGCCTTGGCGCCATCGCTGGCGCGCAGTGCGGTCAGCGTGCCATCGGCGAAACCGATATAGACGAGGCCGTTGCCGGCCAGCACCGGCGAGGATTCGCCGCGCAGGCTCAGCGCCGGCACCTGCCGCTCGTAGCCCCAGCGCCGCTTGCCGTCGGCCAGGTCGAAGGCGGCGACATGACCATCGCCACTGCGCACGATGACGACATCACCGGCCACCAGCGGCGTCGACAGCACCTCCGAGGTGACGTTGGCGTGCCAGCGCTCGGCACCGGTATCGGCGGCGAAGGCAAGCACGTCGCCGTTGACCGAGCCGGCCACGACCACGCCTGCGCCCACGCCCGGGCCGCCGGTGAAACGCACCTTGGCCTGCGTCGTCTTCCACAGCTGCCGGCCGCTGCGCAGATCCAGCGCGTACAGGTTGTGGCCATAGGGTTCGATGACATACACGCGGTCGCCATCGATGGTCGGACGATCGCTCAGATCGAGCTGGCGTTCGCCCTTGCCCACCGATCGGGCCCAGAGCTTCTGCACGCGGATGCTGGGCGTGATCGCGGTCAGCGCCGCCGGTTGATGGACGTTCTCGCTGTCGCCCATCTTGTGCATCCAGCCCTTGACCGTGGAACAACCGGCGAGGGTTGCGATCAGGGTGACGGCGAGAGCGGCGCGGAAGCGATTGGCGCGATGGCGGCGGGATGGGGTCATGCCTTCTTGGCCTCGGTGGTGGGTACGACGCCGCCGGATTCGGTCAGCTTCATCTGCAGCAAGGTGCGGCCCGGCGCATCGTCGGGCAATTTCGCCAGCGCCCGCGCATAGGCGTCGCGAGCGCGCTCGACATGCCCTTGCGCGCTTTCGGCATCGCCGCGGATTTCCTCGGCCACCGCCGTCCATGCCGGATCCTTGACCTTGTCCAGGCGCGCGATCGCATCGGCCGGGCGGCCGAGGATCACCAGCACGCGAGCTGCGCGCAACTGCAGCAATTGCGACAAGGCCGGATCGACAGCGACGGTGCCGACCTCGTCGAGCGTGGCCAGCGCGCCCTTGGCATCGCCCTTGTCGACCTGCTCGGCGGCCAGGCGCATCGCCGCCAGCGCCGGATAGGCCGACTTGTGGTCATCGGCGCGGATCTTGCGCTCGGCCGCCGCGACCTTCCTGGTATCGGCACCGGCATCGACCGCCGCCGCCACCGCCGCATAGGTGTCGGAGGCATTCTCGGCCGCCAGCAGCTGCTTGCGTTGCCACCATTGCCAGCCGGCGATCAGCGCCAGGCCGATGGCAATGCCGCCGAGCATCGACATGCCGTTGGCGCGCAGCCAGACCCGCAACTGTTCGCCCTGTTCGTATTCTTCCTGATTGTCGATGGCCATGCTGTGATTGCTGTTCGCGCCGTCGGCGCGTTCGATGGGGATGGAAGGTGGCGTGCGCGATTCCCGGCGCCGTCGTCAGCGCCATCCGGCGGCCGACAGGACGCGGCAGGATAGCGCAAAGCCGACCGCTGTGGTCCGCATCGATCAGTTGCCGTTCGGCGGCGGTTGCGGTTGCGGTGCGCCAGCGGCGATACGGTCGCGATAGCCGCGCGCGGCCGCCGTGTCGCCGAGCTTGTCCTCGATGCGCGCGCCCAGATCGAGCAACGGCGGCGAATAGACGCCGGTGGCGAGGAAGCGCTCGACGAAGCCGCGTGCCTGCAGATACTGGCCGCGCTGGAACGAGATGTCGGCCATGTTCTGCAAACCCTGCAAGTTGTTCGGGTCGACCGCCAGCAGTTGCCGGCCGTAGCCTTCGGCCAATTCCAGTTTGCCGGCCTTGGCCGCGCAGATCGAAGCATTGAGCATGGCCACGCCCGGCGTGTGGTAGAACGGATCGCTCAGGGCCTTGCGGAATTGCACGTCGGCCTCGGCCGGATGCCCCGAACGGCACAGCCATGCGCCGTAGTTGTTGAGCATGTCGCCCTTGTCCGGCGCCAGCTTGACCGCCTTGGCGTAATTCGCTTCGGCCAGTTCGGGCCGGTTGATGCGCTCGTACAGCAGGCCGAGCACGGTGTAGCCATCGGGCGAGGACGGCTCGGTCTTGATCGCCTTTTGCAGGCGTTCGAGGGCGAGATCGTACTTGCCCATCTTGAGGTATTCCTGCGCCAGCGCGACTTCGTTTTGCGCGATCGCGTGCGGGGTGGCGGCATCGGACTTGAACTTCGGCACGTCCTGCTGGGTGCTGTAGAAGTACGGGCTCTGGTTGCGGCTGTTGTGACAGCCGGCCAGCGCCAGCAGCGCCAGCGCGATCGCGCTCATCGGGAGCATTTCACGCAGCCGCATCGACGTCTCCTTCGGGTGGGGTGGGCGTCGCCGCTTCGCCGGCGCGACGCAGCCGTTCCTGCCGCCGGGTGCGATCGAGCACGCGCCCCTTGAGCTGGCCGCAGGCGGCATCGATGTCGTCGCCGCGGGTACGGCGCACCATCGTCAGCACGTCGGCATGCATCAGCACCGTCTGGAAGTCGCGGACGGCGTCGTCGGACGGGCGCACATAGCCGGTGCCGGGGA
The DNA here is from genome assembly GCA_018240435.1 of Pseudomonadota bacterium. Lineage (GTDB taxonomy): Bacteria > Pseudomonadota > Gammaproteobacteria > Xanthomonadales > Xanthomonadaceae > SZAS-103. The sequence goes on along the minus strand of JAFEFT010000008.1, from coordinate 75,030 downwards.
ACGGGTTGAACGGAATCAGGTTCACCTTGGCGGCGTTGTCGCGCTGCAGCTTCGCGTTGAAGCCGCGCATCAGCCTGGCCAGCGCCCGCGCCTGCGCCGGGCTGTCGTTGACACCCTGCATCAGGGTGTATTCGAAGGTGATCGAGGTGCGCGGCTTGCGCTGCGCATAACGCAGGCAGGCGGCGAGCAGTTCGGCGATCGGATACTTGCGGTTGATCGGCATCAGCTGGCTGCGCAGTTCGTCGTCGGGCGCGTGCAGCGACACCGCCAGCGACACGTCCGATTCAACACCGAGCCGATCGATCCACGGCACCAGCCCCGAGGTCGACAAGGTGACGCGCTTGTTGGCCAGGCCGAAACCCAGATCGTCGCGCATCACGCTCATTGCCGGCACGACGTTGTCGAAATTGTGCAACGGCTCGCCCATGCCCATCATCACCACATTGGTAAGCTTGCGCTGGCGATGCGGCACGTTGCCCAGATGTTTTGCCGCCACCCACACCTGGCCGACGATCTCGGCCACCGACAGGTTGCGGTTGAAGCCCTCCGCGCCGGTCGAGCAGAACGTGCAGGCCAGCGCGCAGCCTACCTGCGAGGACACGCACAGCGTGCCGCGCCCCTTGTCGGGGATGAACACCGTCTCGATGGCATTGCCGCCATCCATGCCGAGCAGCCATTTGTGGGTGCCGTCGGCAGATGGCTTTTCGAATTGCACCTTCGGCGGCGCGACCACGCAGGCCGCTTCGAGCTTGGCGCGCAGCGCCTTGCCCAGGTCGGTCATCGCCGAAAAATCGGTTTCGTGGCGATGGTAGATCCACTTCATCACCTGCTCGGCGCGATAGCGCGGCTCGCCGATGCCCGCAAACAGCGCGACCATGCCAGTCCGATCCAGCCCCAGCAGATTGACCGGGGCCGGCGCGGCGGCAGGCAGGGTGACGCTGGCGATCTCGCGGCTCACGTCATCGGCTCAACGCGGGCACAGCTCGGTGCTGGCGAAGAAGTACGCGCACTCGATGGCGGCGTTCTCCAGCGAATCGGAGCCATGCACGGCGTTGGCGTCGATCGACTGCGCGAAGTCGGCGCGGATCGTGCCCTTTGCTGCATCCTTCGGGTTGGTGGCACCCATCAGTTCGCGGTTCTTCAGCACCGCGCCCTCGCCTTCGAGCACCTGGATCATCACCGGCCCGGAGGTCATGAACTCGACCAGCGGGCGGAAGAACGGCCGCTCGCGGTGCACCGCGTAGAAACCCTCCGCTTCCTTGGTCGACAGATGCTTCATCTTCGCGGCGACGACCTTCAGGCCGTTGCTCTCGAAGCGCGAATAGATCGCGCCGATGACGTTCTTGCCGACGGCGTCGGGCTTGATGATGGACAACGTGCGCTCCAGCGCCATGCGATGCTCCAGTACGTAAGTGAAAACAGAGGGTTGGGGAAGGATTCTCGAATTCGGTACAAGCGCCGAAGCGACCGTACCGCGACTGCCTAGGATACCACGGCACCCGTCCACACATGTCACTGTCCTCTCAGAGTTGTCGCGTGGATGAAATCCGAGCTGATGCGTGCCTTACCTATTGACGCCCGCCCCGCCCAGGTGTTCAATTGAAACGATCGTTTCAATCGGATGCTCGACGTGGCGGCGGAAGGACATTTCTCGACCAAGGAACGCATTCTCGGCGCCGCCGAAGACCTGTTCGCGCAGTACGGTTTCGCCGGCACTTCGCTGCGCCAGGTCACCCAGCACGCCGAGGTCAACATCGCGGCGGTGAACTATCATTTCGGCTCGAAAGAAAACCTCGTCGCCGAGGTGTTCCGTCGCCGCCTCGACGAGCTGAGCGACAAGCGCCTGACCACCCTGCGCGCGGCGCTGACCGAGCAGCCCGGACAGCTCGAACCGATCCTGGCGGCGTTCATCGAACCGGCGCTGGCGTTGACGCTGGATCGCCACGGCGGCTCGGCTTTCGTGCGCGTATTGGCGCGCGCCTACGCCGAGAAAAACGAGCGCCTGCGCAAGTTCCTGTCCGACAACTACGGCCACGTCATGCGCGAGTTTTCCAAAGCCATCGCCGGCTGCCTGCCCGATCTGGGCAAGGAAGAACTGCACTGGCGGCTGGATTTCGTCGCCGGCGCGCTGACCTACGCGATGGCCGACTTCGGGCTGATCCGGCGGCCCAGCGCGCGGGCCGAAAAAATCCATTGCCAGAACGCGGCGGCGGCCTTGATCCGGTTCACGGCGGCGGGGTTACGCGCGCCTTGAGCACGGCCAAGGCGCATGGATTTCGCATCAGAATGTTTAAGTAAATTGTCAGAGTAGTCGTTTATGTGATTGTTTTTATTTATTTAATGATGACATAACAGCAAAAGCACCCCCCACCCTACCCTGATGCTCTCAACTTTAGGGAAAGTCTGAATGATTGCCGTCATCCCTGCGGAAGCAGGGATCCAGCGACGGTAAGCCTTTGAAACAAAGTCACTGGATTCCCGCTTTCGCTGGAATGACGATCAAAAACAACGTTGTTCAGACCTTCCTTAGAGTGAAATCATGCTCGTCATCCCCGCGAAGGCGGGGATCCACGCCCTTCGGGAAAGTTCATCATGAACGTGGATGACCCGCCTTCGGCTGTTGAGAAGCACCTCCCGCCTTCGCGGAAGCGCTCTGCAACGGCGAAGCCGGTCAATGACGATCTGAGCGTCAGGGCTAATCAGAACGCCTGATGAGCCGCGAAGCTCAGCCGGCACTCTCCCTCACTTGCGGGAAAAGTTGAGAGCATTGCAAGCCTCCCCCATTCCCCATTCCCGATTCACAACCGAATACAACTGAATCAATAGGATATGGCATATGTCTAATAAACTACTTGTACGTCGCGCCGCTGTCCTCGGCGCCGGTGTCATGGGCGCGCAGATCGCCGCCCACCTGGCCAATGCCGGTGTGGACGTGATCTTGTACGACCTGCCGGCCAAATCCGGCGACCCCAACGGCATCGTCCTCAAGGCCATCGCCAACCTCGGCAAGCTGTCGCCTGCGCCGCTGGCGGCCAAAGACCGCGCCGGCGCGATCGTCCCGGCCAATTACGACCAGCACCTGCCGCTGCTGGCGGGCTGCGACTTGATCGTCGAGGCCATCGCCGAACGCCTGGACTGGAAGAAAGACCTCTACGCCAAAGTCGCCCCGCATGTCGCCGGGCACGCCATCCTCGCGTCCAACACCTCGGGGCTGTCGATCGAGGCGCTGGCGAGCGTGCTCGACGAAAGCCTGCACGAGCGCTTCTGCGGCCTGCATTTCTTCAACCCGCCACGCTACATGCACCTCGCCGAGTTGATACCTTGCGCGAAGACATCGCCAAAAGTGCTTGATAATCTTGAAACTTTCCTGACGACGGCGCTGGGCAAAGGCGTCGTGCGCGCCAAGGACACGCCGAACTTCATCGGCAACCGCATCGGCGTGTTTTCGATCCTCTCGACCTTTCACCACACGCAGGCGTTCGGGCTGGGCTTCGACGTCGTCGACGCCCTGACCGGGCCGGCGATCGGCCGGCCGAAGTCGGCCACCTACCGCACCGCCGACGTGGTCGGGCTGGACACGATGGCGCACGTCATCCAGACGATGGCCGACACCCTGCCCAATGACCCCTGGCACGGCTATTTCGCCGTGCCCGAGCTGCTCAAGGCACTGATCGCGCAAGGCGCGCTCGGACAGAAGACGGGTGCCGGCTTCTTCCGCAAGCTCGGCAAGGACATCCAGGTGCTCGATCCGGCGGCGCGGGACTATCGCGCCAGTGCGAGCGAGGTCGCGCCGGAAGTCGCCGAAATGCTGAAAATCCGCGATCCGGCCGCGAAGTTCGCGGCATTGCGGGCATCGTCGCAGCCGCAGGCACAATTCCTGTGGGCGATCTTCCGCGATCTGTTCCATTACAGTGCGTATCATCTGGCTTCGATCGCCGATACCGCCCGCGACGTCGATTTCGCCATCCGCTGGGGCTACGGCTGGAAGCTTGGCCCGTTCGAGACCTGGCAGGCGGCCGGCTGGCAGCAGGTCGCCGGCTGGATCGCCGACGACATCGCCGCCGGCAAGGCGATGTCCAGCGCGCCGCTGCCCGCTTGGGTGCTGGACGGCCGCGATGGCGTGCATGGCCCGGGCGGCAGCTACAGCCCGGCGAAAAACGCCGAGCTGCCGCGCTCGTCCCTGCCTGTCTATCGCCGCCAGCGCTTCCCCGATCCGTTGCTGGGCGAGCGCTTCGATGCCGGGCAGACGGTATTCGAAACCGATGCCGTGCGCCTGTGGCACGACGGCGACGGCATCGCCGTGCTCGGCTTCAAGACCAAGATGCACACCGTCAACGACGGCGTCATCGCCGGCGTGCAGCAGGCGGTGGACTGCGCCGAGCGGGACTTCGCCGGTCTGGTGATCTGGCAGGACAGCGAACCGTTCTCGGCCGGTGCCGACCTCAAGGGTGCGATGGGCCTGCTGCAGGCCGGAAGGGTCGCCGATTTCGAGGCGATGATCGCGCAGTTCCAGGCCGCCAGCATGCGCATCAAGCACGCGCAGGTGCCGGTGGTGGCGGCGGTGCGCGGCATGGCCCTGGGCGGCGGCTGCGAGTTCCAGATGCACTGCGCACGCACGGTGGCGGCGCTGGAGAGCTACATCGGTCTGGTCGAGGCCGGCGTCGGCCTGCTCCCCGGCGGCGGCGGCCTGAAGGAGATCGCGCTGCGCGCCAGCGTCGCGGCCGGCGATGGCGGCGACGTGTTCGCCCAACTCAAACCGTACTTCGAGACGGTGGCGATGGCCAAGGTCTCGACCTCGGCGCTGGAAGCCAAACAGATGGGCCTGCTGCGCCCGGACGACGTGGTGGTGTTCCACGCCCACGAACTGCTGCACGTGGCCAAGGCGCAGGTGCGCGCGCTGGCCGAGTCCGGCTGGCGGCCACCGATCCCCGCCCGCCGCATCGCCGCCGCCGGCGATGTCGGCATCGCCACCTTCAAGATGCTGCTGGTGAACATGCTCGAAGGCCGCTTCATCTCCAAACACGACTTCGAAGTCGCCAGCCGCATCGCCACCGTGCTGTGCGGCGGCGCGGTCGATCGCGGCGCGCCGGTCGACGAGGACTGGCTGTTGCGGCTGGAGCGCGAACATTTCGTCGCCCTGGCGCAGATGCCCAAGACGCAGGAGCGCATCGTGCATACCCTCACCACCGGTAAACCCTTGCGTAACTAAAAACGGCGTCGTCCGCGAAATACGCAAAGATCGCAAAATGATTGTTGAACTGCTCCCTTTTGCGCCCTTCGCGTCCTTTGCGGACAACTTTTCTTCACAAAACCTGTTCATCCGCAAAAGGCGCAAAGATCGCAAAATATTGAACTGCTCCCTTTTGCGCCCTTTGCGTCCTTCGCGGACAACTTTTCTTCACAAAACCTGCTCATCCGCAAAAGACGCAAAGATCGCAAAATAATTGTTGAACTGCTCCCTTTTGCGCCCTTTGCGTCCTTCGCGGACTTCTTCCACGGAGCTTTCCCATGACCAGACCAACCCAAGCCGCCTACATCGTCGCCGCCGCCCGCACCCCGGTCGGCAAGGCACCGCGCGGCATGTTCCACAACACCCGTCCCGATGAAATGCTCGCGCACGTGCTGCGCAGCGTGCTCGCGCAGGCACCGGGCATCGACCCGGCCCGCATCGGCGATGTCATCGTCGGCTGCGCCATGCCCGAGGGCGAGCAAGGCATGAACGTGGCGCGCATCGGCGCCCTGCTCGCCGATCTGCCCAACTCGGTGCCGGCGCAGACCATCAATCGTTTCTGCTCGTCGGGTTTGCAGGCGGTGGCGATGGCAGCCGACCGCATCCGCCTCGGCGAGGCCGAACTGATGCTCGCCGGTGGCACCGAGTCGATGTCGATGATCCCGATCATGGGCCGCCGGGTGGCGATCAGTCCGAAGGTGTTCAGCAACGACCACGTCAACATCGCCTACGGCATGGGCATCACCGCCGAGAAGGTCGCCGAGGAATGGAAGGTCGCGCGCGCCGATCAGGATGCATTCGCGCTGGCCTCGCACCAGAAGGCGCTGGCAGCACAGGCGGCCGGCGAATTCGCCGACGAGATCAGCCCGTACACGGTGGTTTCGCACCAGCCCGACCTGGCCGGCAACGTCGTGCGCCTGCACGAACGCCGCGTGGATGCCGACGAAGGCCCGCGCGCCGATACCTCGGCCGAAGGGCTGGCCAAGCTCAAGCCGGTGTTCCGCAACGGGCAATTCGGCGGCACCGTCACCGCCGGCAATTCCTCGCAGATGTCCGATGGCGCCGGCGCGGTGTTGCTGGCCTCGGAGGCGGCGATCAAGGAATTCGGCCTGACCCCGCTGGCCCGTTTCGTCGGCTTCGCGGTGGCCGGCGTGCGCCCGGAAGTCATGGGCATCGGCCCGATCGCGGCCATCCCCAAGGCGCTGGCGCAGGCCGGTTTGCGCAAGGAGCAACTGGACTGGATCGAGCTCAACGAGGCCTTTGCCGCGCAGGCGCTGGCGGTGATTGGCGATATCGGCCTCGACCCGGCCAAGGTCAACCCGCTCGGCGGCGCGATCGCCCTCGGCCACCCGCTCGGCGCCACCGGCGCCATCCGCACCGCCACCCTCGTCCACGGACTGCGCCGGCGCAAGCTCAAGTACGGCATGGTGACGATGTGCATCGGCACCGGCATGGGTGCGGCGGGGATTTTCGAGGCGCTTTGAGCCAGCTGCAGCGACGAGTCGACAGCAGCCCGGCACGATGCCACGCGCTCGCGCCGGGGCGCATCTGCGGCGATCAGTTGCGAGCGTTGCCGCTCAGGCTGGCTCGCCGACCATCGCCCGCAAGCCGGCGGTATCGCGGATGCAAATCTGCCGTCCGTCGACGGCGAGCATGCCGCAGGCCTGCAGATGCGACAGCGCGCGGGTGACGGTTTCGAGCTTGAGCGACAGGAAATTGCCCAGTTCGGCGCGGGTCATGCGCAGCATCAGGTGGGTCGAGCTGAAACCCAGCGACTGCATGCGCTCGGCAAAATCGAGCAGGAAGGTGACCACGCGCTGCTCGGCGCCCAGCGTGCCCATCGCCAGCATCCAGCGCCAGTCGCGACGGATTTCGGCAGCCAGCGCCGCCGTCAGCCGTTCCTGGAATTGCGGCAGGCGATCGCGCAGGACGCCATTGGGAATCTCCCACACCTCGCCGACATCCAGGGCGATCGCGTCGCAGGCGTGGCTGGACATGCCCAGCCCGTCCAGGCCCAGCAGATCGCCGCGCAGGCGAAAGCCGGTGATCTTCTCGCGGCCATCCTCGCTGGCGACCGACGTCTTGAAGAACCCGGCATGGATCAGATACAGCGCATGCCGCGACTCGCCGGCGCGGAACAGATACTCGCGCGCCTTGAGCTTGCGCCGGCGCAGCGGCAACCCGGCGATCAGCGCCTCCAGATCGGGCGTGGCCGGCAATGCGCCGGGGCGTTGCCGATCCTCGTCCAGCAGTGGCTGGAGTGGATCGTCGTGGGCGGGGTGGACGTCCAGCATGGCAGGCCTGTCTCCGCATCAGGGATCGTGCGCGCAGCGTAGTCGTCCGCGCACGCCCGACGATGATCCGGCGGCAACGATCTGTAACGATTGGTAACGAGGCGCCGATGGCGACGGCTCCGCATCGACCATTTTTTTGACGGTCGTCAACGCCCGCGTCGGGGCAGTTGCGAACATCACCCCGTCGCAAGGCCCATCGCGAGTGGATCACGTTCGTGCGCACGACCCGCTTCACCCATCCGGCTGCCGTCGATGCCTGGGACCAATGGTTCCGCTGGCGCGAGCTCGACTGCCTGCACGATCGCACCATCGATGCCACCTGGTCGCGAGTGGCGCAGGCGGTCGCGCCGCACGATGGCGCCCATGCGCACTGGGTCCGCCGTTACCTCGACGCTTTCAGCCGCTGGCAGCTGGTGCCCGACGAACGCCTGCTGATCGGCGCCGGCGCCGGTGCGTCGATCGCCGCCCTGCAGGCGCCGTGCGCACTGCTCAACGTCGCCGCTTTCGTCGTCGCCCCGGGCACCGCGCAGGCGCGGTTGGACGAGGACCGATTCATCGACACCGCCGCGCTGGCGGTGCGCCTGCTCGACGACGCCCTGTTGGCCGCGCGTGGCGGATGGGCGGGCGCCGGCAATCTGCGGATCGGCCTGATCGGCTTCGCCGATGCGCTGACCCGGCTCGGTCGCGATTACCACGATACCGGCGCACCGGAATTCGCCGCACGGCTGGGCGCCCTGCTCGATCACGGCACCTTGCAAGGCATGGCCGAGCTGGTGATCGAGCGCGGTGGCGAGCCGGCCTCGGCGGCGCGGCTGGATCGCCTGCGCGCGCGCGGATCGCCACCGGCGCTGGTGGCACAGATCGGGCGCGCCGGCACCCGCCACGCCGGGTTGACGGCGATCGAATCGCATCCGCGCCTGGCACTGCTCGCCAACGGCGCCAGCGATGCGCTGGCGCCGCGCACCCGGGCGGGCGGTGAAACCGCAGCCGTCGCGGCGACGCGGCAGGCGGTCCATCGTGCGATCGCGCCGTGGATCGACCAGCCGCTGCTCGCCGCCGCCGGTTGAATGTCGCGTTGCCGGCCCTGCGCGCTGCGCCTCTCGCGGCAGCGGCGACCGCGCATCCGCGCGGCAACGTCGGTAAGCTCTCGATCACCACTGCCGGAGATCCGTCATGCCTGCCGAACCCGCCGCGCGCGGCGCCTTTCCGCGCTGGAGCAAGACCCTGCTCGATCGCAGCCGGGTGGTGGTGAGGCCGCTTGCGCGAACCGATCGCGATGCCAAACGCGCCTTTCTGGCCGCGCTTTCGTCGGAAAGTCGCCGCCACCGCTTCATGCGTTCGACCGATGGCATCGGCGGCGCCCAACTCGAACAGCTCGTCGATATCGACCGCAAGGCCGGCATCGCCTACGCGGCGATCGTCAAGGAGGATTCACGCGAGAAGATCGTCGCCATCGGCCGCGGCGAGCGTGACGGCGATGGCGGTTTCGTCTGCACGCTGGTGGTCGCCGACGAATGGCAGGACAAGGGTCTGGGCACTTTTCTGCTCGGCCGCTTGATCGCCTCGGCGCGCAATCGCGGGCAACGCCGCCTGTACCTGCACGCCTATGCCGAGAACGTGCGCCTGAACGATCTGGTCCGCGCCTTCGGCTTTCGCACCCAGGCCGAACAGGATCACCCGCAGCGGGTGATCCACGAACTGTCGTTGCTGCGCGCCGATCGCGACGATTGATGCCGGCGGGCGGCATCCTCCAATTCAATACCGCAGCAGCGCCGAGCCCCAGGTGAAGCCGCCGCCGAAGGCTTCGAGCAGCAGCAATTGCCCGCGCTGGACCTTGCCCGAGCGCACCGCCTCGTCCAGCGCCAGCGGCACCGAGCCCGAGGACGTGTTGCCGTGGCGATCGACGGTGACGATCACCCGCTCCATCGGCATCTCCAGCCGCTTGGCGGTGGCCTGGATGATGCGCAGGTTGGCCTGGTGCGGGATCAGCCAGTCGATCGCGCTGCGTGGCAGATCGTTGGCCGCCAGCGCTTCCTCGACCACCGCATCGAGGGTCTTGACCGCGACCTTGAACACCTCGTTGCCGCTCATCAGCACGCGCACGCCGGCGTTGTGCTGCTCGGGCCGGAAGCCGGCCGAGACGCCCACCGGGTTCCACAACAGTTCCTTGTGGGCACCGTCGGCGTGCATGTGGGTGGAGATGATGCCGGTCTCGTCGTCGGCCTTGAGTACCACCGCGCCAGCGCCATCGCCGAACAGCACGCAGGTGCCGCGGTCGGACCAGTCGAGCATGCGGGTGAGCGTTTCGGCGCCGATCACCAGCGCCGTGCGCACGTTGCCGGCGCGGATGAACTGGTCGGCGATCGCCAGCGCGTACATGAAGCCCGAGCAGGCGGCATTGACGTCGAAGGCCATGCAGCCGTTGGCGCCGAGCTTGTGCTGCACGAGGCAGGCGGTGGACGGGAAGATCAAATCGGGCGTGGTGGTGCCGACGATCAGCAGTTGCACGTCGCTCGCGGTCACGCCAGCGGCTTCCAGTGCCCGTCGCCCGGCCTCGAAGGCCAGGTCGCTGGTGGTCTGGCCGTCGGCGGCCACGCGTCGCTCGCGGATGCCGGTGCGGGTTCGGATCCACTCGTCGCTGGTGTCGATCGTCTTCGCCAGATCGTCGTTGCTCAGCACCTTGTCGGGCAGATAGCTGCCGGTGCCGGCGATGCGCGCAAAGATGCGCCGAGCCGATTGCGTCACCACGTCCTCCTTGCCGAACCCAGCGTCCACGGCCGGCGCGAACGCGCCTGCCGCGCAGCGGTCATCGCGATACCCTCGTCGCCGTCCGCATCCGGGCGGACGGCGGCGGTGCCGCTCAGTCGTCGACTTCGATCGCCTGCTTGGGCGCGATCACCTGCCGGCCGCGATAGTAGCCGTCCTTGGTGACGTGGTGGCGGATGTGCGTCTCGCCGCTGGTCTTGTCGGTCGAAAGCTGCTTGCTGGCGAGCGCATCGTGCGCCTGGCGCATGCCCTTGCGGGACGGGGAAACGCGGGATTTCTGGACGGCCATGATCGATCTCCGAGGGGTTGCGAGCCGCCGTTCACGACGGATCGCGTTGCTTGTGGTGCTTGATGTTCGCCAACACGGCGAACGGATTTTCGCGGGTGTCCGTCGCCGCACCGGCATCGGCCGCCACCATCACGCCCGCATCCAGCGGCGCGGCGGCGACGTCGATCGCCACCACCGGCAGCGCGAGGATCAATTCATCCTCGATCAGATCCAGTGGCCGGACGAGGCCGTCGGCAGCGAGCAGCAGGGCTTCGTAGCCTTCCGGCAGCGACGCTTCCTGACCCTCGCTGGACAACAGCGCCAGCTTCTGCGCGACCGCCACCGGCAGCAGGAAGCGCTGCAGGCTGCGCTGGCACAGCAACGGCAAGCGCGCCTGCGCGGCGATCTCGACGTGGGCCAGATTCAGCGCCCCGCGCCCGAAGCTCAACGCGTATTCGCAATCGCCGTCGGGCTCCTGCAGCGCCTCGCACAGGCGCGGCATGGCTCGCAGCGGCACTTTGCCGGTGAACGAACGCCCGGCCGCCAACGCGCGCCAAGCATCCAGTGTTTCGGGCAGGCCGGCGGACATAAGCCGACAATGATACGGGCCGGCATCGGCATGGTCAATTGCAAACCTGCTGCATGCGAACCTGCGGCAAACCCGTGGTGCAGGCCATCGCCGTGGCCGACGATTGCAGCGTGGTTGCGCGCTGGTGCAGACTGCCGCCGATGCCTCCCGCGCATGCGATCTTCATCACCGTGACCGCGCTCGCGATCGCCCTCGCGATTGCGCTGGTGCTGCGCTCGGCTGCCCGCGCGCGGCGGCGCCAGCGCACGCTCACGCGCATCATGGACGATGCCGATGCGATGGAAACCCTGCTGCGGCGCACGCGCGAGCGGATGGGCGCGATGCAGCACGTGGTCGGGCGGGTGCCAGCCGACATCGCCGCCGACGCGCGCGCCTCGCTCGATTCCGACGAGCGCGTGCAGGCGGGTTTTCGCGACCTGCTGCAGCACCGAATGTGGTTGCAGCAGAACGTCGCCACGGCCAGCCAGGCCACGCTCGACGAGGCGGCAGCGGCGCTGGCCAGGGCGCGCGAGCGCATCACCGCCGAACTGGCGCGGCTCGACGACGCCGGCGCCGAGCTCGATTCGGCCACCGGCCCGGCGCTGGTCGCGGCCGGTCGCGAGCCATCCACCCTGCGTCGCGGCAATGGTTGAAACCACCATCCCGGCACTGGTGCTGGCCTCGACCTCGCGCTATCGACGGCAGTTGCTCGATCGCCTCGCCCTGCCCTTCACCAGCGTCGCGCCGAACGTCGACGAATCCCGGATCGGTCACGAACCACCGGCCGCGCTGGCCGCGCGGCTGGCGCAGGCCAAGGCGCAGGCGGTGGCGCGGCAGCAGCCGCAGGCGTGGGTGATCGGCTCCGACCAGGTCGCCGAACGCGAGGGCCTGGCGTTGGGCAAACCCGGCGATCATGCCGGCGCGGTCGCACAACTGCGCGCCGCCTCCGGCCGGACGCTGCAATTCCACACCGCACTGTGCCTGCACCATGTCGCCAGCGCGACGACGCTGTCGCATCGCGACCTCACCATCGTCCGCTTCCGCACGCTCGATGACGCAACGATCGAGCGCTACCTGCGCCACGAGCAGCCGTACGACTGCGCCGGCAGCTTCAAATCCGAAGGGCTGGGCATCGCCTTGTTCGAGGCGATCGAAAGCAACGACCCGACCGCGCTGATCGGACTGCCGCTGATCGCGCTGGCGCGGCTGCTGCGCACGGCCGGCTTCACGGCTCCCTGAGCACGCCGCCGACCCATAGCTGACGGCGTTCCAGCACGCGCGCTCGGCCATCGCGGGCAACCACGCGCAGCGCCAGCGTGTGCGCGCCGGGCGCGATGGAACGCAGATCCAGACGCGCACTGAAACCCACGTTCGGCTGCGCCGGGTCGTCGCTTTGCGGCCACTGCGAACGCACCTCGACATCCTCGACTCCGTAATGCGCGAGCGCGGCGACGCGGCCGTCGAGCAGCACCTCGACCCGCGCCACGCCGATGCCATCGACGATCGCCCAGCCGCTCACGATGAGGTTGCCGGTGACGTGCGCGCCGGCGTCCGGCTGGCGCATCCGCGCCAGCGCCGGATAGTCGCACGCGCCGGTCGCGCCGGGATCGCGGCGGTACATCAACACCGCATCGCGACCGCCGGCGATGGCGACTTCATCGACCCAGCGCAAGCCCGGAAACAGGTCGCACAGATGGCGATTCCACGGTTCGCGCGCCTGCGGATGCAGCGCGCCTTCGTCGACCAGCAGCAGCAGCGGCCGCGAGCGCAATGCTTCCAGCGCGCCTTCGTCGCGGCCCCAGATCGCCCATTGCAGGGCGCGGCCGTGCTTGGCGTCGAGACGATGGTCGAGGCTGTACCAATGGCGACCCTCGCCGAGCGCGAAGGCGAGCTTGGCGGCGAGTTCGAAATCGTCGGCGACGCGCGCCGTGTTCGCCGGCATCGTCGCCCGTTGCGCGCGCACCGCAGCAGCAACCGCATCGATGCTGGCGAAGGTGGCCGGTTGCAGTCCCAGCCGCATCAGCCACGGGCTGCCGACGGGCGCAGTCGCCAGCAGCGCCAGACCCCACAGACCCGCGCATAGCGCGAAGTTGCTGATCCAGATACCGATGCGCCAGCGACGATGGCCGTGCTCGCGCAGCAACGCCGGCACGGCGATCGCCAGCAGCAACCAGGTCGAGAGCAGCCAATGCAGCGACAGCCGCTGGATATCGACGAACGGCGCCAGCCCGGTGAACACCGCCAACGGCACCCCGGCGGCGCCCAGCAGCAGGCGCCAGCGCGGATCGGCGCGCCGCCGCCACGCCTGCCACAGCGTCCACAGCAGGCCGGCATACAGCAACGGGCCGGTCAACAACGGTTGCAGCAGTTGCAGCTTCAGGCCATAGGCATGGAAGTGCCAAGGATGGCGATCGACGAACTGGAACCGCAGCCCGGCGTCATGTTGCTGTGCGTTGAACACGAGGATCGGCAGCCAGGCCAGCGCCCCGACCAGCAACGCCGCCAGCACCCGGCGATCACGCAACAGCGCCCGCCCTTGCGCGGAAGCGAGCAGACCGACCGCGCCACCGGCGAGCGCGATCGCGAAGCGGTAATGGCACAGCGCGCCCAGCGCCAATGCCAACGCCAGCTGCGTCGCGGCGCGGGTGCTCGCTTTCATCAGCAGCGCCAGACACGCATCGAAAGCCAGCACGCTGGCCAGCACCAGCACCACATCCGGCACCGCCAGCACGCCCAGCACCGAGCCCAGCGGCAGCAACAACGCGAGGATGCCGGCCTGCCAACCGGCCTGCGCATCGAACCAGCGCCGTGCGCAACGCACGCACAGCCACGGCAGCGCGAACGCCAGCGCCAGAAACGGTGCCCGCAGCGCCAGCGGATGCTCGCCGGCGAGCGCCGTACCCAGCCGTGCCAGCCACGCCGTCGAACCGGGCAGATCCGAATAGCCCCACGCCAAGCGCTGACCTTCCAGCCAGTACCACGCCTCGTCGCTGAACAACGGCAACCGCCACGCCAGCCAAAGCCGCAGCACGGCCAGCGCCAGCCACAGCGCGACGAAGGCGCGGCGAGCCGTCACCATTGCCATCGCGCGAGGACGATGCCACCGCCGTAAACGAACGCGCGTACGTTGTTACTCATGGCGTTCACCACATTCCCGATGATGGAACGTCAATGTTGTCTGTACTGATTTGCGTTGTGCTGCAGGTTGCTGGCAAAGCGCCCCCATCCCGACCTTCCCCCGCAAGCGGGGGAAGGAGATTCCACGACGCTGGCCCCCACAGCACGTCGCACTTCCCGACTCCCGACTCCCGACTCTCGACACCCGACTCCCGATTCCCGATTCCCGACTCCCGACTCCCGATTCCCGACTCCCGAGTCCAAAGCCCCGAGGCTCCGCGTTATACACTCGATCCACGCACATCTTCGGCACCGCCCATGCACGCCCAAGCCCGGAATTCGCCCATTTTGCCTGAGCCCGACCACGTCGCCCTCGCCGCCGCCATCGCGCAGGTCGAATCGCTCGTGCTCGGCAAGCCGCGCCAGGTGCGGCTGGCGTTCGCCTGCCTGCTCGCCGGCGGCCACCTGCTGATCGAAGACCTGCCCGGGCTGGGCAAGACCACGCTGGCGCAGTCGCTGGCGGCCACCGTCGGGCTGGCCTTCCAGCGCAGCCAGTTCACCTCCGACCTGCTGCCCTCGGACATTCTTGGCGTATCGGTGTTCGATCAGGCGCAGCAGGCCTTCCGCTTCCATCCCGGGCCAGTGTTCACGCAACTGCTGCTGGCCGACGAGATCAATCGCGCGCCGCCGCGCACGCAAAGCGCGCTGCTGGAGGCGATGGCCGAGCAGACGGTGACCGTCGATGGCCTCACCCACGCGCTGCCGCAGCCGTTCCTGGTGATCGCGACACAAAATCCGGTCGACCTGGCCGGCACCTTCCCGCTGCCCGACTCGCAGCTCGACCGCTTTTTACTGCGCCTGAGTCTGGGCTACCCGGACGGCGAGGCCGAACGGCAGATGCTGGCCAGCGCCGATCGCCGCGAATTGATCGCGCAATGCCAGCCGCAACTCGATGCGCCGCGCGTGCTGGCATTGCGCGCCGCCACCCGGCGCGTGCATGCCAGCGCGGCGCTGATCGACTACGTGCAGCAATTGCTGGCGCAAAGCCGCCGCCAGCCGGGCGTGCGCGTCGGTCTGTCGCCCCGGGCCGGGCTGGCGTTGCTGCAGGGCGCGCGCGCGCAGGCGTTGATCGCCGGCCGCAATCATGTGCTGCCGGACGACGTGCAAGCGCTGTTCAGCGAAATCGCCTCGCACCGGTTGGTGCCCGAGGATGCGGACGCCGGCCGCGAACAACTGGCCAAGTCCATCCTGCACGCCGTGGCGGTGGATTGAGGCCATGTTC
This sequence comes from Pseudomonadota bacterium, assembly GCA_018240435.1. Taxonomy (GTDB): domain Bacteria; phylum Pseudomonadota; class Gammaproteobacteria; order Xanthomonadales; family Xanthomonadaceae; genus SZAS-103. The sequence goes on along the minus strand of JAFEFT010000008.1, from coordinate 59,505 downwards.
GCCGCGCTGCGCAAGCGCCTGGCCGCTTGGGCGCGGCCGCGCCATCCCGAAGCGCTGCCGGTCGTGCTCGATCGCCAGCGCATCTACATCCTGCCGACCGGCTTCGGGCTGTTTCTCGGCCTGCTGCTGGGCGCGATGCTGCTCGGCGGCCTGAACTACAACAACAATCCGGCGCTGCTGCTTGGTTTCGGTCTGGCCTCGACGGCCTTGCTGAGCCTGCATGCAACCCATCTGACCCTCAGCGGCATCGGCCTGCGCGAAGCGCGCGGGCTGCCGGTGCATGCCGGCGAAACGCTGCGCCTGGAATTGCGCTTCGACGCCGTGCGCAGCCGTCCACGCAGCGGGCTGGTGCTGGAACTGGGCGATGCGCGCGCGGTGTTTTCGCTGCCCGATGGCAACCCTGTCGCGACTGAGTTGCTGCTGCCGACGAAGGTGCGCGGCTGGCTGCGGCCGGGGCGGATCAAACTCGCGACGACGCAGCCGTTGGGATTGGCACGCGCATGGTCGTATTTCTGGCCGGAGCCGCGCCTGCTGGTGTATCCCGCGCTGGAAGCGCACGCGCCACCACTGCCGCATCACGACGGCTTGGGCGAACACCAACGGGTGCGCGCGCAAGGCGACGAACCGCATCATCTGCGCGATTACCGCAGCGGTGATCCACCGCGGCAAGTCGCGTGGAAAGCGTCGGCACGGGTCGGCAAATTGCTGGTGCGCGAATACGAAGCGCGCACCGATCGCGACCTGCATCTGGACTGGAACGCCCTGCCCGGCCTGGCGCGCGAACAGCGCATTTCGCGACTGGCGCGCTGGGTGGTCGAGGCCGACCGCCACAACGCCCGCTGGCGGTTGAGCCTGCCCGATCAGTCGTTCGGACCGGCGCAGGGCCACGCCCACCGTCATGCCTGCCTGCGCGCACTGGCGCTGTTGCCCGATGCCTGATCCCGCCGCGCTCATGCTCGACACCCGCAGCAAGGTCTGGAGCCTGGCCGCGGCGCTCGCCTGCGCGCTGCCGCTGCTGCGCCTGCTGCCATCGAGTCTGGCCGCCAGCCTGCTCGGTCTTTGCGCATTGACCGTGCTGGTCGGCTGGCGACGGCCGCTGCATTCCTTCGTGCGCCTGCTGCTGACCGGCGCCTTCCTCGCGCTGGTGTTGCTCGCCTACCGCTTCGCCATCGGTCGCGACAGCGGCAGCGCCCTGCTGCTGGCGATGCTGCTGGCCAAACCGATGGAGCTCACCCGCCTGCGCGATGCCCGTTCGCTGGTCGGCTTCGCCCTGTTCGCATTGTTCGCCGCGCTGCTGCTCGACCAAGGGCCGCTGACGCTGGTACTGGCCATTCCCGGCGCCGGTTTGGCGTTTGCCGCCTGCATGCGGCTGGCCGACGCCGAAGTTGGACTGGCGCGTGGCGGGCTGGACTTCAAACGCGTGCTGGTGCTGCTCGGCCTGTTCGCACTGGCGACGCCGCTGGCGCTGGCGAGCTTCTGGTTGTTCCCGCGTCTTGGCACGCCGCTGTGGGGCTTGCCCAACACCACGCAGGCAAAGATCGGCATCGCCGACGCGATGGCGCCGGGTGACTGGCTGGATGTGCTGACCGACGACACCCCGGCTTTCCGCGTCCATTTCGACGGCCCGCCGCCGCCGCAGGAGTCGCTGTACTGGCGAGGCTTGGTGATGTGGGACTTCGACGGCCGCGCCTGGCGACAGGCGCGCTGGCCCGACGGTCAGCCGCCGGCATCGGTCGGCAGCGGCCAGCCGATCCTGTATCGCATCGATCTGGAACCCAGCGGCAAGCGCTATCTGTTTGCGCTCGATCTGCCACAAACCACGCCCGATGGCGCGCACATGGCGCAGGATCGCTCGCTGAGCTTCGATCTGCCGATCGATGCGCTGCGCAGCTACGCGATGACCTCGAGCACGCCGCGCCGCTTCGAGCCCGAACTCGACCCGCAGGTACGCGCCGCCGCGCTGCAACTGCCGCCCGGCTACGACCCGCGCACGCGCGCGCTGGCACGGCGCTGGCGGGCGCAGGGCGACGACGATGCCGCCATCGCCCGGCGCGCGCTGGCGATGTATCACGCCGGCTTCAGCTATTCGCTGGCGGCCCCGCCGCTGGGGCGCGACAGCGTCGACGAGTTCCTGTTCGATACCAAGATCGGATTCTGCGAGCACTTCAGTTCGTCGTTCACCTTCCTGATGCGCGCCGCCGGCATCCCGGCGCGGGTGGTCACCGGCTATGTCGGCGGCTACTGGAATCGGGTCGGCAACTTCTTGCTGGTGCGGCAATCCGATGCCCATGCGTGGTCGGAAATATGGCTGGACGGGCGCGGCTGGGTGCGGGTCGATCCGACCGCGGCGGTCGATCCGGCACGGGTGTTCCGCCACGCCGCCAATACGCGCGATGGCGGCGGCGAGGCCGGCACCGGCATCGGCCGCCTGTTCGATGTCGGCGACTGGTTGCGCTACGGCTGGAACCAGTTCGTACTCGGCTTCGACGCCGCCCGGCAACTGTCGCTGGCCCACGCGCTGGGCTTTGCCGACGCCGACATGCGCACGCTGGCGATCATTTTCACGGTGGTGGTCGGCACCCTGCTGCTGGGAATCGGACTATGGCAGTGGCGCGAGCGCGGCCCGCGCCCCGACCCGCTCGATGCGGCCTGGACCGCATTCGTGCGACGCCTCGCGCGCGCCGGCTACCGCAAACGCAGCCACGAGCCGGCGCTGCCCTGGGCGCGGCGAATCGCGCCGTTGCTGCCTGAACAGGGCGCACGATTGCGCTCGCTCAGCGAGCGTTTCGCCAGCGCGCGCTACGCTCCGGCCGATGCCGATGCGACGGCGCGGCGGACACTGATCGCCGAATTGCGATCCTTCCGCGTGCACCGCCCGCCCCGGCCCTGATCGCCCGCAACGGAGCTCGCCATGTCCATCATCCATTCGCACCCATCACCCGCGCCGACGCGCTTGCTGGCGCTCGCCGCCGCGATCGCCATGCTCGCCCTGGCCGGCTGCGCCAGCGTCCCCAAACCGCTGCAAGGCCAGTTCGCCGGCATCGACCCGGCTACGGCCGTGCAGCAGGACGCCACCGGCCAGGCGGTGCGCTGGGGCGGCACCATCGCCGCCGTCGAGACCGGCGCCGAGCAAACCTGCTTCCAGCTCGTCGGTCGCCCATTGAATGAAGAAAGCCGGCCGATCCTCGCACGCGACCACAGCGCCGGTCGCTTCCTCGCCTGCCGGCAAGGTTTCTACGAACCGCAGGTGTTCAAAATCGGGCGCAGCGTGACGGTGACCGGCCACATCACCGGCTACGAGACGCGCAAGGTCGGCCAGTACGACTATCGCCAGCCCAGGGTCGCCGCCGACGTGATCTACCTGTGGCCGAAGATCGATCGCGTGCGCGTGGTCTACGACCCCGGCCCGTTCTTCGCGCCCTATCCGTGGGGGCCGTGGGGTTGGGGGTGGTGAGGCGCGATCACGCAAATCCACCGCGCAGCGGCGCGCCGCCGAGCAGGTGCAGGTGGATGTGGAAGACCGTCTGCCCACCGTCGTGGTTGCAGTTGAACACGGTGCGATAGCCCGCCTCGGCGAAGCCTTCGCGGCGGGCGTAGGCGGCGGCGGCGAGCACCAGTTTGCCGACCAGCGCAGTGTCTTCGGCGCTCAGATCGTTGAGCGTGGCGATCGGTTTGCGCGGCACGAACAGCACATGCACCGGTGCCTGCGGGTGGAGGTCGCGGAAGGCGACCATGTCCGCATCCTCGTAGACGAAATCGGCGGGGATTTCGCCGCGGATGATCTTGTCGAAAATGGTATCGCTCATGGCCGCACTTCAATCGGCGAGCTGGATTTGCGACTGCCGCGCCGGCACCACGAAGTTGGTGTCGATCTCGACGTCGTAGATCACTTCCGGGGCGATTTCGCGGATCGACACCAGACTGCCGACATTGCCGGTGTGTTCGCCGGCGAGCAAGGTGACCAGGTCGTCGTGCGCGAAGCTGACGCCGGCGACCGGCTGACCGGCGCGCCAGGCGGCGATGATGTCGGGAGACGGTGCAGGCATATCAGTCGGTGACCTCACTGCGCGATCCGAAGGCATGCGATAGCGTACCGCGATCAATGTATTCCAGTTCGCCGCCGAGGGGAACGCCGTGCGCGATCCGGCTCGGCCGCACCGCATGCGCACGCGCGATCTGCGCCAGCAAGTGCGCGGTCGCTTCGCCCTCGACGGTGGGATTGGTGGCGATGATCAGCTCGCGCACCTGCCCCTCGGCCAGTCGCGCCACCAGTTTGTCCAGTCCCAGTTCGCGCGGGCCGATTCCGTCCAGCGGCGACAGCCGGCCTTGCAACACGAAATACAGGCCACGATAGCCGGTGGCCTGTTCGATCGCCAGGCGGTCGGCCGGGGTCTCGACCACGCACAACTGGCTGTCGTCGCGACTGCCGCTGGTGCAGATCGCGCACCGCTCGCCCTCGCAGAAATCGCGACATTGCGCGCAATGGCCAATCCGCGCCATCGCCGCCTCGAGCTGGCGCGCCAGCAGGCGGCCGCCATCGCGGTCGCGTTCGAGCAGGTGGTAGGCCATGCGCTGCGCCGACTTCGCGCCGACGCCGGGCAGGCAGCGCAGCGAATCGATCAGGCTATCGAGCAGCGGCGCGCTCATGCGTGCGCGATCGCCGCAGCACACGCCATGCGTGCAAATGCCGAATTCACGCAACGGCAGTGCAAGGGCATCAGAACAAACCCGGCGGCAACGGCAGGCCGGCGCTCGCCGCCGACGTGCGTTGCGCGGCTTCGGCGTGGGCCTTGCCGGCGGCATCGTTGAACGCCGCGGCGATCAAATCTTCGAGCAGATCGGCATCGTCGAGCAGCGATGGATCGATGCGCACGCGCCGGCAATCAAACTTGCCGGTGAGCGTCACGCTGACCTTGCCGCCGCCGGAATGGCCTTCGACTTCGAGTTTGGCCAACTCCTCCTGCACGCGCTGCAGGTTGTCCTTGACGCGCTGCGCCTGCTGCATCAACTGGGCGATATTGCCGAGCATGGATCGGGATTCCGGAAGTGGGATCGTGAGGGTCGTGAAGGTCGTCGCGTCGGTTCGCACACGACGTCGCAGATTCAATCGTCGGCCGGGCGAATCGAATCGGGCACCAGCCTGGCGCCGAACTGTTGCATGTATCGCCGCACCGTGGCGTTGTCGGCGAACTCGCGCTCGGCGCGCGCCTGGCGCTCGTCGCGCGCACGCGCGTCGCGGGCATGCAGGGTGTCGCCGGCCTCGGCGATGGTGTCGATGCGAATCCGGGCGACGGCGCCGAGGATCGGCGCCAGGCCATCGGCAAGTTTGGCGAGCAGGCGCTCGTCGCGCAGGTGGGCGACGCCGGCGGGCAAGGCCAGGGTCAGCACGCCATCGGCATGGCCGACGAAGGTGGCCTGCCCGGCCAGGTCGCGCACCGGCCCCTTGAGTCCGGCGCTGGCAATGGCTTCGATCCAGTCGTCACCATCGCGCAACAGGCGCAACGACGCACCGTCGACACGTGCCGGGGCGGCTGGAGCCGCGATATCGCGCACGCCACCGGCTGCGTCTGCACGCACCGGCGCCGGCTCGTCGCGGGTGCGCAGTGGCGGACGGGCACTGGCGCTCGCCTGCGGCGTCGCCGGCACTGATTCGCGCCCACGCACACTGCCACCCGGCGCGGCATCGCGCGCGCTGACAGATACCCCGACCGGGCGGAAGGCGAGCATGCGCAGCAGGCTCATCTCGAAACCGACACGCGGGCTGGGCGCCAGCGCCAGGTCGCGCCGGCCGCTGATCGCCATCTGGTACCACAGTTGCACCAGTTCCGGCGCCAGCGCCTTCGCCAGCGCCGGGACATCGACGGCGTCGGCGGTTTCCTCGGCCATGCCGGGCACCAACTGGCGCAACTGGATGCGGTGCAGGCTGGCGGCAATGGCGTCGAGCACCTGCCCGTAATCGGGCGCGAAACCGGCCAGCACCTCGACTTCATCCAGCAGCCGTTTGCCATCGGCCGCCGCCAGCGCGTCGAGCAGCGCGCCGACGCGGGCGCGATCGACGCTGCCCAGCATCGCCCGCACGCCCTCTTCATCGAGCGTACCGGCGGTATAGGCGATCGCCTGATCGAGCAGCGACAGACCATCGCGCAAGCTGCCATCGGCACCGTGCGCGAGCAAGGCCACGGCACCGGGAGCAAACGGCATCCCTTCCGCGCCGAGAATCTTCTCCATCTGGCCGCGGATCTGCGCCTCGTCCAGACGCTTGAGGTTGAATTGCAGACAACGCGACAGCACCGTCACCGGCAGCTTCTGCGGGTCGGTGGTGGCGAGCAGGAACTTGACGTGCGCCGGCGGCTCTTCGAGCGTCTTGAGCAGCGCATTGAAGGCATTTTTCGAAAGCATGTGCACCTCGTCGATGAGGTACACCTTGGTGCGCCCGCGCGCCGGCATGTATTGCGCGTTCTCGATCAACTCGCGCACGTCATCGACGCTGGTGTTGGATGCAGCGTCGATCTCCAGCAGATCGACGAAACGGCCGGCGTCGATGTCCTCGCAGGTCGGGCACTGGCCGCAGGGCTCGGCACCCTGCCCGCGTTCGCAATTCAGGCTCTTGGCGAAGATGCGGGCGATGGTGGTCTTGCCGACCCCGCGCGTACCGGTGAACAGGAACGCGTGATGGACACGACCACTGGCCAGGGCATTGCTGAGCGCGCGCACGACGTGCTCTTGCCCGACCAGCTCGGAAAAGCGTCGGGGCCGCCACTTGCGGGCGAGGACGAGATAGGACATGCGCCTATTGTCGCGCAGGCGTCAAACCGAGCCAAGCGCGCCTCGCTTCCGGTGCCCCGCTCGCGGCCGGCACCGGCCCCGCCACGAGGCCATCGCCTCGCTCAACCCGCCGCCTGCGCCGATGAAACCGTGGGGTACGCCGCCTCGAACGTGATCAGATCGCGGATTTCCGGCGTGCGCAGGCCCACCATCATCGGGTTGCGGACGTTGGGCAGGAAGCAGAGGTCGAACAGCTCCGTGATGTCGCCGTCGAAGCGAATCCATTGCTCGACATCGCCGCTGGTCAGCGAGACCAGTTGCACGCCGCACCACGGATCGACATCGCGCTGGCGCAGTTCGGCATCGAGCTGCAGGCCTTCGAAACGCTGGTTGCGCGGCTTCGACAGACCCACCGCGGCGGTGTTGCCGAAGATCGACAGCCCGCGCGGGAAGCCGGGCAGGAACACCAGCGGCACGAACGACCTGGTCTTGAAATCGACCCAACCCAGGTGGCCGGTGCCGGCGTTGAGCAGCCACAGCTTGCCGTTCGCCCAGCGCGGCGAATGCGGCATCGACAGGCCTTCGCAGACGATCTGGTTGCTGTCGATGTCGATCACCACGCCACCGTCCTGGCGGCGATCGCGCCAGCCGTCCACCGCATCGGATCGGGATACGGCGGTGACGTATCTGGGCGCGCCATCGACCATCGCCAGGCCGTTGAGATGGCAACGATCCTCGGGCGCGAGCTTGCTGATGAAATCCGGTTTCCAGATCGCCTTGAAGCTGTGGGTCAGGCTCAGCTCGGCCAGGCACGAGTATTTGGTATTGATGAACACGACCCGGCCGTCCTTGCGGATGCCCAACTCGTGGATGTCCAGATCGCCGATCGTCTGCGCATTGCGCGGGACGTAGCACTTGTCGAACTGGCCGTGGATGACTTCGTTGCCGCGCAGCACGTTCTCGAATCGCCACAACTGGTACAGGCCGCCCAGATAGGTGCGCTGGGCGTTGCCGACGATGCCCATCGCGCGCTCGAAGATGCGCTCGAAGAACGATACGCGACCGGCCTGGTCGCTGCCGACCAGATACACCCGGCCGCTCTGGTAGGACGAGATCGCCAGTGACACGCCGTGCCCGGCCAGCCATCCGGCCAGCCCGCGCGAGCAGCTTTTTTCGACCTTGAGGTCGAGCAGACTCTTCGTCGGTGGCGTCGCGTTGGCGGCCGCCGATGCCGCGATCGCAGGCGCGGCAGGCGATTGCCCGGCATCGACCGCCGCCAGGCCGGCTTCGCCCGGATGGCCTGCGTGGTCGCCGTTGCTGCCGGCATCGGGTGCGTTGTCGTTGCCAATCATCGATTCCTCCGCGAGTGGGCGATCGTCAGGGGCGCCCATCTTGATCCGATTGCGTCGTGTCTGCTGCATCGGCCGTCGCGCCGAAAAAAATCGACCCCGGCAGCGTGGCACCGCCGGGGTCGTTGCGCACCACCACAGCATTCACGAATCACCATTCACCCATCGCGATTCACCAGCTATACCGCAGCCCGAGCTGGCCGCCGAACACGCCGCTCAGGGCGCCGCCATCCTGCCAGTTCAGGCCGCCGAATACCGACAGCTTGCCGCGGTGCATCGCCAGGCCGCCCTCGACCAGCGCACTGGTGCCGTGGGTGCTGGTCGAGCCGGTGAACACGCCATTGATGGTGAAGTCGTTGCGGCCATCGAACTCGCGCACCGCGCTGACCGCTGCATACGGCGTCCAGGTGGTGCCGGCCGAGGCGATGTCCTTGCTCAACAGCAGGCCGGCGCGACCGCGCGAGGACGCGCCGCCGTCCGGCGTGAAGCCGGTCAGCACGCCACTGAGGGTGTCGACGCCATGCACCGTGGTTCGCGTGTATTGCAATTGCGGCACCAGCTTGAGGCCGTCGCCAAACGCCCACGCCCAGCCGGTTTCGACGTTGAAGGTGTTGGCCTTGCCGCTGGCGCGCGACTCCCCGGCCAGCGCCTCCAGCCGCGCATCGAAACGCATCTGCCGATACGAGGCATCGACGTACGCACCGTTCGCGCCGACCCAAGTCAGATAGCCGCCGACAGTGTCGCCGGTGATCCGGTTGCGGCCACCGCCCGCTGCGGACAGATGCTGGCTCGCCTGTGCCTTGCCGAGCAGCAGGCCGGCGCTGAAGCCGTTGCCGATGGCGACATCCACGCCCAACTCCTGGCCGGAATCGTCCTGATCGAAAGCGACGTTGCCGCCGGGCCCGAAGTTGTTGGCGACATACCCCGGATGCACCGTGCCGCTGTCGGAGAACGCGCGCGCCCAGGCACCGACGCTGCCTTGCGGCTGCGGATCGAGCACGCCCATGCGCTCGCGCCAGGTGCCCACCTCGCTGCTCATCAGCCGTTGCACGCCCGGCGCGAACGCCGCCGCGAGCGAACCGGCATCGGTGAGCCCGGTGACCGCGACACCCAGCGAGAATACATCGGGGTGTGTGTTGCTCGCGTCGATGACGCTGTTCAGGCTGACCGCCTGCACGACCAGGAAGCTCTTGTTGGTGTCGAAGTGGACATCGCCGAGCACGAACGACCCGGCCGTGGAATTGCCGGTCACCTGCACGACCGGAACCGAACTCAGGGCGGTGGTCGGAAGGGCGAGCAGATCGACATCGACCGCGGTGACGCTGCCGGGGGCGACATTGCCGACGATCTTCAGCGAGTCGCTGGCGTTGTGCAACGAGTCCACGTCGACGGCGATCCTGCCGCTGCCGGCCCAATCGCCGAGCACGGTGAGGCTGTCGGTCGGCGTTCCATTGCCGAAGTCGATGCGGCCGGTATTGGTGAACGGATTCGGGTTGCCGGCGCCCATGTCGATGACATTGGCGCCGGAAGCCAGAATCGTGCCGGCATTGGCAAACACGTTGCCCTGCGCGCCGAATCCGCCCAGCGTCAGCGCCGTGTCGTGCAGCCTGATCGTGCCGGCATTGTCGATGGTGTCGTCGCCGGCGCCGAAGTTGGTCGTCGCACCGATCGCGTTCCACACCCCGCCGGTCTGGTTGTTGAAGATGTCGTTGCCGTCGCCGGTGACGATCGCGCCGGTGATCGTGCCGGTATTGGTCAGGGTGGCGGTGGCGCCGTCGGACGAAGCAATGGCGATCCGCACACCGTCGCCGTAAGCGCCGATGCTGCCGGCATTGGTCAGCACGTTGTCGCCATGGGAAATCATCGACACCGCGGTGGCGGTCGCGCCGGTGCCATAGGCGGCAGCGGCGATCGTGCCGCTGTTGTCGATGCCGATGCCGTCGCCCTTCCAGGCGGCCGCCTCGATGCCGATGGCGGTGGCAGTGGTGGTGCCGGTGGCCTTGACCTGGATGTGCCCGGCATTGTCCACGGTGGCCGCCATGTAACCGGTGCCGGCGTTGCCGTAGGCGCCGGCGACGAACACGCCGCTGGCGCTGGCCGATACGCCGGTCGCCACGGCGCCGATGGCACCGCCGTTGTGGATCGTGGCGTCGCCATAGAGGCTATTGTTCAAGCCGCCGACGGCGCGCGCGGTGTCGGCATCGACGCGGGCGTACAGATGCCCGTTGTTGCTGATCGCCGAGTCGAAGGCGCCGAGCACCGCGGCACCGTAAGCGTGGCCGACGCCGCCTTGCGCGCTCGCCACCGCACCGATGGCGCCGTCGTTGTCCAGCGTCGCCACGCCGCCATTGGCGGTCAGCGTCCCCGGGTAATGGCAGGTGCCACTGCTGCAATCGACGGTGTACAGCTGGCGCAGGCCGATCAGGTAGCTGCCGACCGCGAAGGCATCACCGTGGTCGGCGCTGGCGGCAGACACGAGGGTGCCGTGGTTGCTGGTGGCGGCCACCACCGTCGCGGTGGGATTGGAGGTGATGTTGCGCACATACGAACCAAACGAAGTGGCCGATGCGTACGGGGCGCTGGCGCTGGCGGAGATGTCGCCGTAATTGACCACCGCACCGGACGCCACCGTGGAATAAGCGCCGATCGTCGCACCCCAGGCCTTGGCCAGGCCGGGGCTGGCGTTCGCCCCGCCATCGGCGTTGGCGACCGCTTGGGCGACGATGCTGCCGGCATTGTCGATGACCACGTTGGTGGAGCCGTAGGTCTTGACGCCCATGGCGATGGCGCGCCCGCCATAGGTGTCGCCGAGCAGGCTGCCGGTGGTCGCCGAGGCGACGATGCTGCCGCCGGCATCGTTGATGACGTGCGTGTAATACTTGCCGCGCACGCTGACGCCGTAGGCGCCGGCATCGCCCAGGTCGGTACTGGCGATGCCCGAGATCGTGCCCGAGTTTTCGACCGATGCATCGTATTTGGCGTAGGCATGGACGCCGGTGGCGCCGGCGCCGGCATTGAAGAAGGTGATGCCGTGCTCGGTCACCGCCTGTGCCGAAACGTCGCCGTGGTTCACCACCGAGACATTGCCCCGGTAGTTGGCCCTGGCGTCGATGCCGGTGGCACCGCTGGCGGCGGTGTAGGTGTAAATCCCGCGGTCGTACCCGTGCGCGTGGCTGTAGGCGACGACATGGCCATCGTTGACCACGTCGATGGCGTACGTCCCGTTCACCTGGATGGCGACCGCCCGGGCGACGCCGAACAACTGCGTGTCGGAACTGGCGTAGATCATCCCGCCGACCGCATTGTCGACGGTGGCGCTCGAACCGAAGATCTTGAGCGCGGTCGCCGTGGCGGTATAGCCGCCCTCGACGGCAGCGTGCGCCTGGATGACACCGTCGTTGTTGACACTGGCACCGCCGTTGCCGTAGATGAATCCGTAGACCTGCGCGCCGGTCGCATACGCCGTCGCCGACGACACGTTGGCGTAACCGCGCCCGCCCTGCGAGGTCGCGGCGATGTCGCCGTGATTGACGATGCCCGCGGTGTTGCCGCTTTGGACATAGGCGCCGATGGTCACCGAATTGCCGACGGCCGATGTCGCGCTGCTGGCGATCGAGCCACGGTTGTCGATCTGTGCATCGCCGTAGCCGTTGGCGCCGGACTGGGCGATCGCGCCCCAGGCCGTGGCATAGCCCTGACTGACCACCGCCGAGGCGGTGATGTCGCCGGTGTTGCTGACCAGTGCCTCGCCCCTTCCGGAAGCGTTCACCGCGCGCGCAGCGATCGCCTTGGCCACCAGAAAGCCGCTGCTGCCGCTGATGTCGGTGGTGGCCGCGGCCGATGTCGAAATCGACCCGCTGTTGGCGATGCTCGAGTCGTACATCACGGCGAGGTTGTAGGCGCCGACCGCAACGGCTTCGAATTGGCCATATGGCGCCAGCGAGCCATCGGCCACCGCGCTGATGGCGCCCGCGTTGGTGGTGGTCGCCTGCAGGTAGGACGCGTTGATCAACCCATTGGCGATCGCCTGGTCACCGGAGGCGACGGCGGCGATCGTGCCCTGATTGCTGGCATCGGCGCCGTAAAAGCCGACGGAAAGCACGCCGGTGGCTTTCGCCACACCGGCATCGGCGGTGGCGCTGGCCGCCACCGCGCCGGTGTTGTAGAAGTTCGCCGTGGCCGCACGGCTGTACAGGTGGGCGCCGGTCGCCGAAGCCGCGCCACCGACCGCGGTGGCGGTGGCACTCAACTCGCCTTCGTTGCGAAGTTTGGCGCCGAAATTGGGCAATCCGGCGGAAAGGCCGCCGACGACGTAGGCGCCGACCGCGACGGCATCGCCAGCGAGCGCATCGGCAGTGGCGTCGACATGGCCGCCGGTCTCGTTGTGCAGGTAGGCGCGGTGATTGGAGATATCTACCACGCCGTAGGCCGTGGCATGCGCCGCCGAGGCATGGGCAACGACGATGGCGTCGTTGTCGACCTCGCTGAAGAACAGATGACGGGCATAGATGCCGATCGCGGAATAGGTGCCGTAGACGTAGGTGTTTGCCACCGATGCGGCGTCCGCGTGAGCAGTGTTCGCCGCGAGCGCGTCGCCGGCGCTGACGACGGTCACGTCATGCACGCGGTCACCATCCATGCCATCGCTGGCGCGGACACTGCCGCGAAAATCAACGGTGGCCGGCACGTCGGCGGCCGTCCGCGCCCAGGACGCATGCACCGCGGTCGGCAAGGAGTCGCCGGCAACGAGGGTCAGGTCGACTGGTGTCGCCATGCCCGCGTCGGCGACGGCATGCGCCGCGAGGATTCGGGCAACCGGCGTCTTGTCCGTCGCTGCGTGACCGCCGGCGTCCGCCGCCCAGCCGGCAGCCGGCAGGCCCATGGTCAGCAAGGAGGCAGAGACGGCCAACGCCGCACGAATCGCGCGGCTGATCGGAGCCATTGCCGGACGGGCGTTGGAACGCATCCCGCGCGAATCTTGAGATCGAATGGATCGGTACATTGCTTCCCCGGTGAGGTGTCGATTGCGGGATGGTGCGCGGCATTCGCGCTGGAAATTCGCCATGTCGGACTGGCGCCATCGGAGGCGGCGAAAGCGATCGCGTTGCCACGACCGCCATGGACACTGCGTAATGTCAGCGCTGCCACCGACAGCGGCAAGACTAGGCAAGAATGGGCAATCGGCAACCTGATGCGATGCATCCCCCCCCCGAGCCGGGGGGGGGCATCGCGCCGCCGGCTGGCCGGCACTGGCGCCGCCCCGACATCGCGCCACTCCGCTGCCGCGGCCAGTCCGCAACCATTGCACCGTCCCGCCCTCGGCGCCCCGATCCGGCACAGTGACGGCGTGACGCAGTGACGACGTGCTTGCCGGAGAGTCCACCCAGCGTAGACTCACGCTTCCCAAACTTGCCTGGTATCGCCCATGTCCGTCCATGCCTACGGCGCGCACGCCGGCGATCAACCCCTGCAAGCGATGCAGATCACCCGCCGCACGCCGGGCCCGCACGACGTGCAGATCGACATCGCCTATTGCGGCATCTGCCACTCCGATCTGCATCAGGTTCGCGCCGAATGGCCGGGAACCCGATTTCCGTGTGTGCCAGGGCACGAGATCGTCGGCCACGTCACCGCCGTCGGCGCGCACGTCAACGGTTTCGCCATCGGCGATCGGGTCGGCGTCGGCTGCCTCGTCGATAGCTGCAAACAATGCGATAGCTGCGCCGAAGGGCTGGAAAACTACTGCGACGGCATGATCGGCACCTACAATTTTCCGACTGCCGATGCGCCCGGATGGACGCTCGGCGGCTACTCGCAACAGATCGTGGTGAACGAGCGTTATGTGTTGCGCGTACGCCACCCCGAAGCGCAACTGGCGGCGGTGGCGCCGCTGCTGTGCGCCGGCATCACCACCTATTCGCCGCTGCGGCGCTGGCACGCCGGCCCGGGCAAGAAAGTCGGCATCGTCGGCATCGGTGGCTTGGGCCACATGGGCATCAAGCTTGCGCACGCGATGGGCGCGCAGGTAGTCGCGTTCACGACCTCCGAAGCCAAGCGCAATGCGATTTTGGCGCTGGGTGCCGACGACGTGGTGGTGTCGCGCAACCGCGAGGAAATGGCAGTGCATGGCAAGAGTTTCGATCTGATCGTCAACACCGTCGCCGCGCCACACGATCTCGACGCCTTTCTCGTCCTGCTCAAGCGCGACGGGGCGATGGTGCTGGTTGGCGCGCCCGCCTCGCCGCACCCATCACCCGGCGTGTTCAACCTCATCATGCAGCGGCGCACGCTTGCCGGCTCGCTGATCGGCGGCATTCCGGAAACGCAGGAAATGCTCGACTTCTGCGCCGAACACGGCATCGTCGCCGACATCGAACTGATCCGCGCCGATGCGATCAATGCTGCCTACGAGCGCATGCTCAAGGGCGACGTGCAGTATCGCTTCGTCATCGACAGCGCGACGATGTCGGCCTGAGCGGCACACGAGGCCGTTCCAGCGGCCCGGGAATCAGCGCACCGAGAACGCAGGGCACCGAGAACGCAGGGCACCGCTCGCATCAACAAAAAAGCCGCCATTTCAGCGGCTTGGATTGCAAACTGGCGGAGAGAGCGGGATTCGAACCCGCGAAGCGGGTATAAGCCGCTTACACACTTTCCAGGCGTGCTCCTTCAACCACTCGGACATCTCTCCGGGCTTGCGTTTGCGGCGTCGGCTGCATGCCGATGACGTGCGCCGCGGCCCTCGCAGGCGGTGCCGCGAGGGGCTGGAATGATACCGGCCGACCGCCGTTGCGGCAACACGCAGCCGACACACGCATCCGACACCCGTGGATGGCTCCTCGCCATGCGCGTGCACGGCACGGCATCGGATCGGCATCGACGTGACATCGGGGCGAATTGGGCTACAATGCGCGCCCTGTTGCACATCATGTGGTTCGTCCACGGCGCTCTACGGTGGCCCCGTCGGCGCCCTCGCGACGATAGCTCGCAAACCCCGCCAGGGCCGGAAGGCAGCAACGGTAGCGAGTGATTCGGGCGCCGGGGTGTCGCTGGCGGGGCCGCCTCCCTCGCCATCGCGCGCTGCCCGCGCACGCTGCCGATGGCCGCGCCCCGAGACCAGCGCAACCGGCTCGCCGGCCCGCCACGGCATCGCACATCCGGCCCATTGTTCGCCCTTGCGATGACCACTCCCCTGCCCGCTGCCGATCCGCTCACCGCCGCCCGTGCGGCGCTGGCACGCGACGACCTCGCCGTCGCCGGGACGATCTTGCGCGAACGCCTGCGTGCCGATCGCGACGACCCGGCCGCACTGGACGGCTGGGCCGAATGCGGCCTGCGCCAGGGCCGCCTCGACGCCGCCTGCTGGGCGCTGGCGCGCATCGCGCACCGGCGGCCGGAGGATGGCGCGGCGCTCGATCGCCTCGGCCAGGCCTGCCTGCAGGCGCGCGACACCCGCGCCGCGCTGGCGGCCTTCAGCGCCGCGCAGGCGCTCGACCCACGCGACGCCCTGGCCTGCAACGGCATCGGCCTGTGCCACCTGCTCGACGATCAGCCCGCTGCCGCGCTGGAGCCACTGGCACGCGCCGCGGCCGCCGATCCGCGCGACGCCTCGATCCTCGTCAACGGTGCGCAAGCGCGCCAGCGCGCCGGCGACCTGCCCGGCGCCGTGGTGTGGATCGAACGCGCCGCCAAGCTCGCGCCGAAGGCGACCACGCTGGTGCATGCGAGCCTGCTGCGCGAAGCCGGCGACTGCGCCCGCGCCTGGACCTTGCTCGGCCTGCTCGGCGCCGAGGAGCGTGCGCAACCACAGGTGCAACTCGAAGCGGTGCGTTGCCTGCGCGAACTCGGGCGAGTCGACGCCGCGCTCGACCTGCTCGCCGGTTTCGACCGGCAGTGGCCGCAGACGGCCGATTTCCACGAGCAGATGGGGCACTGTCTGGCCGCGCCGGAACAGGCCGCACAGCGCCATGCGCATTGGTGCCACGCGGTGGAATTGCTGTTCGGGCAGCGCCGGCTGCGGCGTGCCCGCAGCCTGCTCGAACACCTGCTCGGACAAGCCCCGCACCTGGCCCGCGGCTGGTTGTTGCGCGGCATGCTGGAGCTGGCCGTGGCCGACGATGCCCAAGCCGAAGCGGCGCTGCGGCAGGCGCTGGCCTGCGATGGCGGCCTGCTCGGCGCGCGCTGGCGCCTGGCCAGTCTGCTCGAACAGGGCAACCGCATCGAACCCGCACGCGCCGTGCTCGCGCAGACGCCCACACCGCCAACACCCGATGCGGTCGCCAGCGACGACGACTGCACGCAATGGCATCTCGTCGACTGCCGCCTCGCCCTGCGTGAAGGCCGGCCCGAGGCGGCGCTGGCGATCGCCGCGGCGTTGATGCAACACCCGCTGGACGAGCCGTCGCGCCTGCGCCTGCAATTCGAACGCGGCCGCGCCCTCGACCGCCTCGATCGCGTGGCCGAGGCGATGGCGGCATTCGCGGCCGGCAATGCCTGGGCCAGGCAGGCGTGGCAGCGGCAAAACCCCGGGCCCAACCCGTTTCTGGCCGAAGTCGATGCCTGTCTGGCGCATGCCCGCCACGGCGGGCTGGATCGCTGGCCGGCGTTGGCGCCGTCGGCGCCCGACGGCGAACCCGATCCGATATTCGTGGTCGGCTTCCCGCGTTCGGGCACCACCTTGGTCGAGCAGGCGCTCGCCGGCAACAGCCACCTGCAGGTGCTCATGGAAGCAGCGACCGCGGTGCGGATGCGCGACATCGTCGCCGCCATGCCCGATGGCTATCCGCAGGCCATCGGCGCGCTCGATGAATTCGACCGGCGCTACCTGCG
Source organism: Pseudomonadota bacterium (assembly GCA_018240435.1). Taxonomy (GTDB): domain Bacteria; phylum Pseudomonadota; class Gammaproteobacteria; order Xanthomonadales; family Xanthomonadaceae; genus SZAS-103. The sequence goes on along the minus strand of JAFEFT010000008.1, from coordinate 42,562 downwards.
CACCGCCTACTTCGATGCCGTCGCCGGCGCCTGCACGCGCGATCGGCAGCGCCTGCTGGTCGACAAGATGCCATTGCAGATGACGCGCGCGGCGCTGATCGCACGGGTCTTCCCGCGGGCGCGCTGGGTGTTCCTGGCGCGCCACCCCGCCGATGCCTGCCTGAGTTGCTTCATGCAGAACTTCGCACCCAATCCGGCGATGGCCAATTTCCACACATTGGCCGACACCGTGCAGCTGTACGTGCGCACGATGGCATTGTGGGAGCTGTACCGCGAGCGGCTGGGTCTGGTCGTGCATACCGTCCACTACCATCGCCTGGTCACCGACTTCGATGGGCAGATGGCGGCGCTGTGCGCCTTTCTCGGCGTTCCCGTCGAGGCCGACCAGGCCCGGTTCGCCGAGCGCGCCCGCAGCGGGCGGCGCATCGCCACGCCCAGCTACGAGCAAGTCAGCCAGCCGCTCCATCGCGGCGCGATCGACCGCTGGCAGCGCTATCGCACCTGGCTGGAACCGTACCTGCCGCGCTTGCAGCCGTTCATCGACCGCTACGCCGGCTGAAGCCGCGCCGGCGCAGCGGGCGGTCAGGGTGTATCCGGGTGCAGCCAGCCGGCATCGCCCTCGGCGTATCGCTCGTGCTTCCAGATCGGCACCCGCGACTTGATCTCGTCGATGATCCAGCGACAGGCCGCGAACGCGCCGTCGCGATGGGCCGCCGCCACGCCGACCCATACCGCGATGTCGCCGATCTCCAGATCGCCGATCCGGTGCACGGCGCGGGCACCGAGGATGGCAAAGCGTTCGCCGGCCTCGGCGAGGATGCGCTCGCCCTCGGCCTGCGCCAGCTCGACGTAGGCCTCATAGCGCAGCCCATGCACGGCGCGGCCGTCGTTGTGATCGCGCACGCGGCCCTCGAAGCTGGCAAAGCCGCCGGCGCGCACGTCGTGCAGCGATTCGCGCAGGGCGGCGACGTCGAACGCGGTGGTGCTGATGGCAAAGCGGCGCATGCGAACTCCGGAAAGCGAAAACCTCAGCCGCCCGAAACCGGCGGAATGAAGGCGATCTCGTCGCCATCGGCGACGGCCTCGTCCCAGTGCGCGAAGGCGCCATTGCGCGCCACCCGCAGACGCTCGCGCGGCAACGCGAAGCCATGCCGCGCCCGCGCCTGCTCGTACAGCGCCGCCAGCGTCGCCTGTTCGAAGGTGACGTCCTCGTGCTCGCCGCCGGCGGCGTCGCGCAGGCTGGCGAAATACAGCAGTCGCGCCTGCATCAGCCGACCTCCCCGACGTCGCGCTTGCCGCCGCGCTTGCCGAGCAGGCGCGTCGGCCCGATCACGATCGCGTGCGACAGCGCCTTGCACATGTCGTACACCGCCAATGCGGCGACGCTGGCGCCGGTCAGCGCCTCCATCTCCACCCCGGTGCGGTGCACGCAACGCACCTCGCAACGGATCGCCAGGGTGCGCGCATCGGCCCAGTCGATGCCGATGCGACAGCCGTCGATCGGCAGCGGATGACAAAACGGGATCAGTTCAGCGGTGCGCTTGATCGCCATCGTGCCGGCGATGATCGCGGTGTCGATCACCGGCCCCTTGGCGCTGGCCATGCCCTGCGTGCGCAATGCCGCAGCGACCGTTGCCGGAAACCGCACGCGGCTGCCGGCGACGGCGACGCGAACGCTGGCCGGCTTGCCCGAGACATCGACCATCGCCGGCCGACCGGCGCTGTCGACGTGGGTCAACTGCTTACCCATGCGCAATCCCCGAGGCGCCTGCGGCGGCAGGTTGCGGCTGCCAGTCGGCACCGGTCACCGGCGGCAGCGGCGTCGGCAACGCCAGCACCTGGCCGGGATGGGCGATGCGATGGCCACGGGCTACCAGCGCCTGCCCGGCGGTGGCCGACTCGTAGTGGTACAGCAGCATCCGCTGCTGCAATGCCGATGGGTACTCGCGCTCCAGATCCTCGACGCCGGTGTGCGAGGGATTGCCGTGCAAGGCGCAGTCGTGGACGATGATCTCGCCGGCATCGGCATGAAAGGCCAGCATCTCCGGCACCGGCCGGGTATCGCCGGTGTAGACGAAGCTGCCGCGCAAGCGCAGCCCGTAGGCGGTTTCCGGCAGGTGATGGCGCACCGGGAAGACATCGAACCACAGGCCTTCGTGCCAGAAGCCGTTGGCGACCGGGATCACCTGGAACGCATCCCAGAAATTGACCGTGCCTTCGGCCAGCGCGCCCGGATAATCGGCCACCCGCGATTGCAGATGCGGCAGCACCTTCACCGGCACGTACAGCTTGAGGCGGCCGCGCAGGGCCTCGTCGAACCAGGCGCGGATGAACAGCCGCTCCATGCCGGCGACGTGATCCATGTGCACGTGGGTGATGAACAGCGCCTTCGGGCTGGCCTGGTAATGATCCAGATGGGCGGTGAGCGCCTCCTGGCCGCAGTCGATCATCAGCAATGGCGTCTGCTCGCGTTCGAGCACCACCGACGACGAGCCGAGCTCGATCGCGGCGGCGTTGCCGACTCCGAGAAACCGCAAACCGTGACTCATGCCTCCTCCCGCAATCCGTCGTTCCATGCGTCCAGCAGTGCCTCCCAGCCGTTCACGGCCGCCGGGGCATCGGCGCGGGCGCCCAGCCGCTTGCGCAGCGAACGGCGCAGGCGCGCCAGATTCGCCCGCTGCCAGCTCAGCGCCGGCCGCCGCAATACGCCGCGATCGAAGTCGATCAACCAGCCGTCGTCGTCGCTGTCCAGCAGCACATTATCCACGTTGAGATCGGCATGGCACGCGCCGGCGCGATGACAGGCGGCGATGGCGGCGCCGACGGCCGCCCACGGCACCGCCGCGCCGGTGTCCAGGCGCTCTCCCAACGACTGCGCGGCGGCGATGCGCAAGGTCAGCAGCGCCGCCCGATAACCGCCGCCACCGCGCCAGTAAGCGCCCGCCAGCGGCGTCGGCACCGGCAATGCGCGTGCGCGCAGGGCTTGCAGCAGCCGGAATTCGCGAAAGCTGCGGGTGCGCTGCGCGCCCTGCCAGAGATAGCCGTCGCGACTGATCTTCGCGGCCAGCCCGCCACGGCGGTAATGGCGCAGCACCGCCGGCCCGGCCGGGGTATCGACGAACCATGCCGAGCCGCGCCCACCGACCGCCACCGCAGCGCCGCGCGCCGGATCGAACAGCGCGGCATCGGCCCGCGGCAGCAACGCCGGATCGTGCACGAAGGCGCTGCCGTCGTGGCAATCAACCACCGACTCCGAACCGAGGTAGGCGCGCGCGTCCATGGTCTGGCAGTCTAGCAACCCATGCCGACCCCGCCCCGCTCGATCTGTATCCTGCGCCTGTCCGCGCTCGGCGATGTCACCCACGTGCTGCCGGTGGTGCAGGCGCTGCGCGCCGCCTGGCCCGAGGTGGCGATCACCTGGATCATCGGCAAGATCGAGCATCGCCTGCTGGCGGCACTGCCGGGGGTGGAGTTCATCGTCGTCGACAAGGCGAGCGGCCGCGACGGCTTGCGCGCGTTGCGCCAGCAACTGCGCGGGCGGCGTTTCGATGCCCTGCTGCTGATGCAGCTGGCACTGCGCGCCAACCTGCTGTCGAGCGCCGTGCGCGCCGACCTGCGCATCGGCTATGACCGCCGCCGCGCGAAGGAATTGCACGGCCTGTTCATCAATCGCCGCATTGCGCCGCAGGCGGCCGACCGCCTGCATGTGCTCGACACGCTGGCGGCATTCGTGCCGGCACTGGGGCTGCCGGCAATCGCCACACCGGTCTGGAACTTCCCGATCGACGAGCAGGCGCGGCGGTGGGCACGCGAGCAGTTGCCGGCGGGAAAGCCGCTGCTGCTGATCTCGCCCTGTTCCAGCCACGCCCTGCGCAACTGGCTGTCCGAGCGCTATGCGGCGGTGGCCGACCACGCCATCGGCCGCGGCTGGCAGGTGGCACTGTGCGGCGGTCGCAGCGCCGCGGAGCGGCAGATGGCCGATGCCATCCTCGCCGCGATGCGCCACCCGGCACTGGACCTGACCGGCAAGGACACCCTGGCGCAATTGCCGGCCCTGCTCGAACGCGCCGACCTGCTGCTGTCACCCGATTCGGGCCCGGTGCACATCGCCAACGCCGTCGGCACCCGCGTGCTGGGCCTGTACGCCTGCACCGATCCGCAGCGCTCGGGCCCGTATTCGGACTTGCGCTGGACGGTCGATCGCTACCCGCAGGCAGCGCAGGCCTTGCTCGGCAAGCCGGCCCAGCGCCTGCGCTGGGGCAGCAAGATCGAACGCCCGGGGGCGATGGCGCTGATCGAGGTCGAGGCGGTGATCGCCGCCTTCGAACGTGCTGCCGCCGATCAGGCGGCGGGCGTCGCCCGGTAGTCCTGGTAGGATTTTTCCTCCACCAGCGGCGAGCCCAGTGCCAGATTGATTTCGCGCTTGATGCGGGCGCGTTCGTCGTTTTCGAAATACACCGCGCGCGCCAGGCGGATGAACTCGGCGCCGAAATCCTGCCGCTTCTCGCAGATGCGGATGTCGTCCTCGATCACCCACAGCCGCTCGTTGACCGCCTTGAGCGCATCGCGCAAGGCGGCGATGTCGTGCCGCGCGGCCGGATGCGCGGCCCAGGCGGCGGCCAGCGCGTCGAGCTCGACGCGCACGTTGGCGATCTTGCCGGCATCGCGCATGCGCTCGGCCTTGATCTGCAGGATCGCGATCTTGTCGAGCAGTTCGCCGTAGGAGACGGGAACGGATATCGAACTCATGAGGCACCCAGCTGGCAACGGCGGCGCATTCTAGCAGGCTGGCGAATCGACGCTTCCGGGCACGCCCGCGACGCCAGCACGGCAGACATCACGCGGCGCGGCGCGCAACCGCGCCGCCAACCGCTGCGCATCCGCCGCCTCCGGCCGACCGCGCGGGCACGGCGATGGCCGCCGCGCACGATCGTGGCGATCAGCGTCGCTCGTCACCCGCATCGCTGGCGGCGTGCTTGCCGTCGTCCTTGTGCGACTGCGCCGGCGGCGCCGGCCGGCGCTCGGCGGCAGGCTGACGCGGTGCCGTCGCCTCGCGCTCGACCGCGGGGCGAACGGCTGCCGGCGCGCGCTCGACCGGCGCGACCGGGCGCGATGCCGGGCGCGGCGATGCCATTGGCGGCGCCACGACCGGCGGCCGCTGCTCGCGCTGCGGCGCCGGTGCCGACACCGGGGCGCGCCGAATCGGCGGCGCTGGTGTCGTCTGCGCAGCCGGCAACGGCGCCTGCTCGCGCTGTGGCCGTTCCACCCTCGGCGGCGGCAGCGACGGGCGCCTCGACGCTGCTTCCGGCGCCGCTTCCGGTCGCGCTGGCGGCGTCATCGGCGTTGCCGGCCGCGCCGGCATCGGCCGTGTCGGCGTTGGCGCGCCCTCACGCCAGGGCGGATTGCGGCGTTGCGGCGCGTTGGCGGCGCCATCGGCGGCCTCGGCGGGCACCGGCAACGGGCGATCGATCGCGGCTGGCCGCGCCGGCGGCAAGGCGCGCTCGCCGGTGACCGGCGGCTTCGGCGGCGGCAGGCCACGGCGCAACACCGGCGCCGGTGGCGGCGACGCTGGCGCCGCAGCACCGCGCATGGGCGCTGCCAGGCGAATGCGCGGCGCCGGCTGCTCGACGGCGTGGCGCTGATCGACCTGACGCAACTCGATCGGCGCCAGCGGCGCCCCACCCTGGCCGGCGATCGCCGCCGCCCGCGCCTTGAACGGTGCGGCCGGCGGCGGCGGCGGCGTGCGCGCGACCACCGGGCGCGCGAACGCATGCAGCGCCGGCCGCGGCGGTCGCGCGGCGGCGGCCACGCCCAGGCTGCTCGCCACCGGCGCGATGCGGATCGCCGGCATCGCACTGACCCGCGCCAACTGCTCGGGCTTGACCGCGATCGCCGCTGCCGCCACCGGCCGGGCGCCGGTGAACACGTTGCGTGGAACCACCGTGACCGCGCCGGCCACCTTCATGTTGGCGTAGTTGATCGTCGTCGTCGGCCGCGCGTTGTTGTAGTTGTTGACGTAGACGTTGTTGATGATCGTCGTGTTGATGACCTTGACGTTGGTCACGTTGACGTTGGTGAAGTAGTTCTGCGTCACCCGATACGGCGGCTGATAGACATCGCGCGGGCCGAGCGCGAACCAGCCGACCGGCCCGCCGCCGCCGAGGTTGAGGCTGAGCGAGAAATTCCCGCCGCCGACGAAGGCCACCAAGGCCGGCGCGTACACCGGGCGCGCCGTCGCCGGGCCGGGAATCCAGCCCCAGCGCCCGCCGATCCACGCCCAACGGCCGTAGTGGAACGGCGCAAACCCCCAGGCGGCATTGTCGACCCAGGTCCAGCCCCAGGGATCGACCCAGATCCAGTGGCCGGCGCGGTACGGCGCCCATCCCTGCGGAATGTCCGTCGGATACCAGACGGCGCCGTACTCGGCCGTCTGCGCCCATTGCCCGTAGCCGTCCAGGTCGGCCACGCCGATCATGTCCGGGGCCGTGTAGCGGCGCGCCAGCGCGCGCTGATAGCGGGCCTCGCGGGCGGCGCAGAAGCGGTCGAAGGCATCGGCCGGCGCAATCTCGTAGGCATCGGCCGATTGCAGTTGCGAATCGCCGAATTGATAGGTGTAGCCGGCCTGCAGTTCCTCGCTGACGCCGCCATCGCCGTATACCGTACCGGCGCCGGAGTAGACGGTGATGCGGGTGCTGCCGTCGTCGCCGACGTCGATCCGATAGTTGCCGGCGCTGGCGGCGACGAAGGCGAGCGTGGGCGTGTCGACCTCGTAGGTGTCCGCCCGCCCCAGCCGCCGCACGCGCAGGTCCATGGTGCCGGCGGACAGCTCGAACTGGGCGACCGCGTCATCGAGGTTGACCAGGCTCAGCGCGCTGTCGCGATCCAGGCGCACCGCGGCGGCGCCCAGCTCCAGCTCGGCGCGGGCGTCGTCGCCGTTGCCGAGACGATCGCCCGCCATCAGCACCCGGTTGATGTCGACCAAGCCCCACTCATCGCCGCCGGCAGGCGCGAATTCGACGTCACCGACCTGGTACGACAGTCGCGCTACCCGATCGGGCGGGTCGTAGGACGGATCCTGCGCCCACGCCGTGGGCGCGACCGCGATCAGGATGGCCAGCACGATCGACGTGCGCAATTTCGAGCGGATGAACATGGACGGGCTCCCGGACGGATCGGAAACGGCACGATGGCATGGGCTTGCATGAGAATCCTTGACGGCTGAACGCCAGCATGACGATGCCGTGCGGCAGCGCCTGCCGCGCATCGTCGGTTCAGCCAGGCCTGCGCGGCGCCAGCGCCGGCCTCTCGCCTGCCGGGCGCGAATCCGGCAAGCTAATGCGCCGCTGAACCCCGGCTCGGGTAGCATCGCCCGGCCCGCATGCGCGATCGTGCGTTTGATGAGACTCCGGAGAGTGCCCTTGCGTCCTGGCGTTGCCTTGCTGCCCCTGTGCCTGTCATTCGCGCTGGTCGCGACCGTCCACGCCAGGCCCGGCGGCGGCACGCCGCACAAGGACGACGCGCTCAAGCATCCGGCCGACGAATTCGTGCTGTGTCGTGGCAACGCGGTGCCCGAGTTCCCCGGCATCGCCCCGACCGGCAAGGCCAAGGACCGGCCGACGGCGCCGGCCGACGTGCAGGCCGACTGGACCGATCTGAGCAAGATCGGCACCAGCGTGTTTCGCGGCAACGTCGAGATGCGCCACGCCGACCAGTGGTTGTTCGCCGATCAGGTGAACTACCAACACGAAGCCGATACCTGGCAGGCACTGGGCGCGGTGAAGTATCAGGACAGCACGGTGCGCCTGACCGCCGACCGCGCCGATGGCGATCGCGGCAAGGACATCACCACCGTCAGCTCGATCGACCATCCGGTGCAGTACCAGCTGCGCAACACGCGCGGCAACGGCAAGGGCGACCACGGCCGCGTCGAGGGCGACATCGAGACTTTCTGGGACGCCACCTGGTCGACCTGCGACCCGCAGGATCGCAAGTGGGAAATCCACGCCGACCAGGTCGAGATGAACCGCGCCAGCAACGTCGCCACCGCGCATGGCGCCACCGTGCGCATCGGCGACGTGCCGGTGTTCTACCTGCCGTGGATGACGTTCTCGCTGAACGACGAGCGGCAAAGCGGCCTGCTGACGCCGAGCGTGGGTTCGTCCAGCCACAGCGGCTTCATGCTGACGCTGCCGTATTACTTCAACCTGGCGCCCAATTACGACGCCACCCTGACCGGCCGCTGGTATTCGCAGCGGGGGTTGATGCTCGATGGCCAGTTCCGTTTCCTCACGCCCACCAGCCACGGCCAGATCGACGCCACCTGGCTGCCCGACGATCGTCAGGATCACCGCGACCGCGGCTCGCTGGACATCGGCGCGGTCGCCAACCTCGACCCGCACTGGTACGCCAGCGCCGATGTCCATCGCGTCAGCGACCCGTCGTACCTGCAGGATTTCAGCGAACAGCCCTTCGCCAGCGCGATCGGCCTGCTGCCCAGCACCCTGGGCCTGTACGGCCGCGGCCGCTGGTGGAGTGCCGGCCTGTATGCGCAGGGTTGGCAGATCGCCGATCCGATCCTCACCCGCGTCCAGCAACCCTACAGCCGCCTGCCCGATGCGTGGTTCCGCTTCGATCGTCCGTTCGGCGAGCATCTGGAACTGGGCCTGCGCAGCGAAGCGGTGCGCTTCGAGCAGCCGACGCTTTCCGGCGGCAGCCGCATCGACCTCTACCCGTATCTGGCCGCGCCGTTCGAAAATGCCGCGTGGTATCTGCGCCCCGAACTGGGCTATCGCTACACCGGCTACGACCTGGATCGACCGGTCGTGCCGGGCGGCTCGGCCTCGCCCACGCGCGGCCTGCCGATCGCCAGCGTCGATGCCGGCGCCTTCTTCGAACGCGATGCCAACCTGTTCGGCCACGCCTTCGTGCAGACCCTCGAACCGCGGCTGTATTACCTGTACGTGCCCTATCGCAACCAGGACGCGCTGCCGGTGTTCGATACCCAGTCGTTCACCTTCGCCTGGGATCAATTGTTCCGCAGCAACGCCTTCGCCGGCGCCGACCGGCAATCCGACGCCAACCAACTCACTGCCGCCGTCACCACCCGCCTGCTCGATGCCGGCGACGGCCGACAATGGCTCAGCGCCAGCATCGGCCAGATTCGTTACTTCACGCCGCCACGGGTGAACCTGCCCGGGCAGCCGCTGCTGAACCTCTCCGGCAGCGATTTCGTGTTCGACACCGACCTCGCCCTCGACGACCACTGGCGGCTCGGCAGCCAGTACCTGTACGACCCGCACGACGGCCGCAGCGACCTGTTCGGCGTGCGCGGCCAATATCGTTTCGGACAAGGCGGCGTGCTCAACCTGTCCTACCGCTATCGCCCCGACCAGTTGCGCGAGACCGATGCGTCCTTCGTGGTGCCGATCGATGCCAACTGGCGGCTGCTCGGCCGCTGGAACTATTCGTTGCGCGACCGCTCGACGCTGGAAGGGCTGGCCGGCGTGGAATGGCAGGATTGCTGCATGGCGGTGCGTTTTCTGGCCCGCAACTACATCCGCGACAGCAGCGGCGACAAGGACACCGCGGTGCTGCTGGAGATCGAACTCAAGGGCCTGGGCTCGCTCGGCCGCGACACGGGCGACGTGCTCGTGCATGATATTCTTGGCTATTCGCGCTGATGAGGCGGTCGCCGCCCGCATCCCCCGAGCCGACCCGTCGCCACCGGCCGCTGCGCTTCGCATCGGCGGCAACGGGCCGCAACCTGCACACTCCACGATGAACACCCCCATGACGAAATCGCTACTCGCCCTGCTGCTGGCCGTCACCACGTTCGCCATCGCGCCCACGGTGCCGGCGCAGACGACGGCCCAGACGACCCCGATCGATGGCATCGCCGCGGTGGTCGACGACGACGTCATCTTGCGCAGCGAACTCGATCGCGCCGAGCGCAACGTCAAATCGCAATACGCCGGCCACGAGAGCCAGCTGCCGCCCGAGGACGCGCTGCGCAAGCAGGTGCTGGAGCGGCTGGTGCTGGCGCGCCTGCAACTGGCGCGCGCCACCGCGCTGGGCCTGCGCATCAGCGATGCCGAAGTCGACGACGGCATCGCCCGCCTGGCTGCCTCCAACCACGTCACGGCGGCGCAGTTGCAGCAGAAGATCGCCAGCGAAGGCATGAGCTACGACGAGTTCCGCAAGTCGGTGCGCGACGAGATGACGGTGCAGAAACTGCAGCAGAAGGTGATCGAGAGCCAGGTTGCGGTCAGCGACACCGAGATCGACAACGAACTGGCCACCCAGCGTGCCGGTGGCCCGCAGATCCACCTGGCGCACATCCTCGTCGCCCTGCCCGAGAACCCCACCTCCGAGCAGGTCAAACTGGCGCAGACCAAGATCGATGGCATTCGCGACTTGATCGTCAAGGGCAAGATGGATTTCGCCACCGCCGCGATGCGCTATTCGGACAGCCAGAACGCGCTCGAAGGCGGCGATCTGGGCTGGCGCAGCGCCGACGAAGTGCCGCCGGCGTTCGCCAACACGATCAAGACCATGAAGCCCGGCGACGTCACCGCGTCGATCCGTGGCGCCAGCGGTTTCCAGTTGCTCAAGCTGATCGAGACCCGGCAGGCCGGCCAGGTGGTGCCCAAGCAGGTCACCGAATTCCACGCGCTGGATCTGATGGTCAAGTTCGGCCCCGGCGTCAGCAGCGAACAGGCCAAGGCGAAGATCGACGCGCTGCGCGCACAACTCGTCGCCGGCGCCGATTTCGCCACCCTGGCGCAGAAGGAATCCGACGACACCGAAACCAGGAGCAAGGGCGGCGACATGGGCTGGTTCCCGGTCGACGGCTGGGGCACGGCGGTGGCGCAGCAGGTGCAGCAACTCAAGGACGGCGAACTGTCGCAGCCGTTCCAGAGCAACGTCGGCTGGCACCTGATCAAACTGCTGGGCACGCGCACCACCGACGTCAGCGTCCAGGCCGCACGTGATGCCGCGCGCAACGCCATCCTGCGCCGCAAGTCCGAAGACCAATACGACAACTTCCTGCGCCAATTGCGCTCGGAGGCGTTCGTCGACATCCGGCTGCCCGACGCCGGCTGAGTTTCATGCGCCCGCGGCTGGCCCTCGTTCCGGGTGAGCCGGCGGGCATCGGCCCGGAGTTGTGCGTGCGGATCGCCCAGCATCCGCAACCGGCCCGCCTGCTCGCATTGGCCGATCCGGACACCCTGCGCGCGGCGGCGCAGGCGATCGGATTGCCGTTGCGGATCCGCGATCCCGAGCAGGAGGCCGGCGCCGGCGAGCTGGCGGTGTGGCCGATCCGGCAGGCGCGCCCGACGCGCTTCGGCCAGGCCGACCCGGCCAATGCCGGTGCCGTGATCGAAGCGTTGCGGCAAGGCGCGCAACGTTGCCGCGACGGCGCCGCCGACGCCCTGGTCACCGGCCCGGTGCACAAGGCGACGATCAATGCCGGTGGCATCGCCTACACCGGCACCACCGAACTGCTCGCTGCCGATGCCGGCTGCGCGGTGGTGATGATGCTGGCGCGCACCGGGCCGCGGCCACTGCGGGTGGCGCTGGCGACCACCCATCTGCCCTTGCGGGAGGTGCCGACAGCGATCACCACCGATGGTCTCACCGGCACCCTGCGCATCCTCGATGCCGCCCTGCGCCAGCGCTTCGCCATCGCCGCACCGCGCATCGCCGTGCTCGGGCTCAACCCGCACGCCGGCGAAGGCGGTTGGCTCGGGCGCGAGGAAATCGACACCATCGCCCCGGTGCTCGCCGCCCTGCGCGCCCAGGGCATGGACTTGCTCGGCCCGCTGCCGGCCGACACCGCATTCGTGCCGCACATCCTGAAAGACGTTGATGCGGTGCTGGCGATGTACCACGATCAAGGCCTGCCCGTGCTCAAGTACGCCGGCTTCGCCGATGCGGTGAACATCACCCTCGGCCTGCCCTACCCGCGCGTGGCGGTCGATCATGGCACCGCGCTGGACCTGGCCGGGCGCGGCCTTGCCGATGCGTCGAGCCTGCAACAGGCCATCGTGCTGGCCAGCGCGATGGTCGGCCCGTCAACCCGCCGCCCGTGACGACGATGAAGCCAGCCCAACGCCCCCGCCCCGCATCTGCGCCATCCGCGAACGAACCGGTCGCGCGCAACGACGCACGACAGAAACGCGCCCTGCGCCGCGGCGCCCTCGCCGCGCTCGTCGGGGTGATCGCGACATGGCTGTTGTTCCGCTACTGGCAGGCGCACGCCAACCCCTATGCCGTGTTGCATCGTCTGTATGTCCTGAGTTATCTGATCGGGCTGGGGCTGATCGCGGTGGGCTGGTACGCCTGGCGTTACGCCGGGCGCATCCGCGCGGCCGGCCAGTACCCGCCGCCCGGCGGCTGGGTGCTCGGCGCCACCCGCGTGCAGACCGGCAGCGCCGCCGCGGGCAAGGCCCGGCAGGTGATGGTCAGCGCGGTCGCGCTGACGCTGCTGGGCTTGTATGCGCTGTATCTGCCGCACAGCATCAGCGCGATGTTCCCGGTCAAGGCGCCGATCCAGTTCGACCTGCCGCTGGCGTCACCGCCGGCGCTGGCCTCGCCCGTGCCGGCCGCGTCGCCTGCTTCCCGGCCAGCACCGGCCACACCCGCATCCGGCCGCCGCGGTGGCTGATTCCCGCCATGCGCCGAAGAAGCACTTCGGCCAGCACTTCCTGCACGATGCGACGATCATCGAGCGCATCGTCCGCGCCATCGACCCGCGCCCCGGCGAGCGCCTCGTCGAAATCGGCCCCGGTCAGGGCGCGTTGACGCGGCCCCTGCTGCGCCGGCACGGCGCGCTGACGGTGATCGAACTCGACCGCGACTTGATCGCGCCGTTGCAGGCGCTCGACGGCGGCGAGGGGCACGTGCAGGTGATCCATGCCGACGTGCTCACCGTCGATTTCACCGCGCTGGCCGGCAACGACACCCTGCGCCTGGTCGGCAACCTGCCCTACAACATTTCCTCGCCGATCCTGTTCCACGCCCTCGCCCACGCCGCGCACATCCGCGACATGCATTTCATGTTGCAGAAGGAAGTGGTGGATCGCATGGCCGCCGAACCGGGCAGCAAGGTCTATGGCCGCCTGAGCGTGATGTTGCAGGCGTATTGCGAGGTGCTGGCGTTGTTCGACGTGCCGCCGGCCGCGTTCCGGCCACCGCCGCAGGTCGATTCGGCGGTGGTGCGCCTGCGGCCACGCGCACCGGACCGCATCGCCATCGTCGATCACGATCGATTCGCGCGTCTCGTCCGCGACGCCTTCGGGCAGCGCCGCAAGACCTTGCGCAACGCGCTGTCCGCACTGTGCGATGCAGCGACGATCGAAGCGGCAGGATTGAACCCCGGCGCGCGCGCCGAGCAGGTCGCGGTGCCCGATTTCATCGCGTTGGCCAATCACCTCGCACAACGGGCTTCGATCGCGACGGCGATGCCGTAAACTGGCGACCATGACCGAGACCGCCTTCTCCTTCGAGATCGAAATCAACACCCGCTTCCTCGACGAGCAGTCGCGCCCGGGCGAGGATCGCTACGTGTTCGCCTACACCATCGCCATCCGCAACACCGGCAACGCCGCCGCGCGCCTGCTCGATCGCCACTGGATCATCACCGACGCCAACGGCCGCGTCGAGGAAGTGCGCGGCGAAGGCGTGGTCGGCGAGCAACCCTGGCTGCGCCCCGGCGAGAGTTTCGAATACACCTCCGGCGCGGTGCTGGAGACGAGCGTGGGCACGATGCAGGGCAGCTACGGCATGCTCGCCGACGATGGCACCCGCTTCGAAGCGCCGATCCCGGCCTTCACTCTCGCCGTACCGCGCACCTTGCACTGATGGCCACCTGGGCGATCGGCGACCTGCAGGGTTGCTATGACCCCACGCAGCGGCTGCTCGACAAGATTCGCTTCGACCCGGCGCGCGATCGCCTGTGGTTCTGCGGCGATCTGGTCAACCGCGGCGGGCAGTCGTTGCAGACCTTGCGCCTGATCCACTCGCTGGCGATCCATAGCACCGTCGTGCTCGGCAACCACGATTTGGCGTTGCTGTCGATCGCCCGCCGCACCGAAGCCGAGCAGCGCCGCGTCAACCCCGACCTGCAATCGATCCTGTTCGCGCCCGACCGCGACGACTTGCTGCACTGGCTGCAGGCGCTACCGTTGCTGCACGTCGATCGCGGCAGCGGCTGGTGCATGCTGCACGCCGGCCTGATGCCCAAGTGGACCATCGCCATCGCCGAACGCCGCGCCGGCGAAGTGCAAGCGCGGCTGCAAGGCCCGGCCGCCGACAAGCTGCTGCGCAACATGTACGGCGACAAGCCCGGCTGGTCGCCCAAACTGCGCGGCGTCGAGCGCGACCGCGCGATCATCAACGTATTCACCCGCATGCGTTATTGCACCCCGCACGGGCGCATCGCCTTCGAGACCAAAGGCGCACCCGGCACACAGGCGATCGGCCTGTACCCGTGGTTCGCCGTTCCCGGGCAGGCCGCGCGCGAACTGCGCATCGTCTGCGGGCACTGGTCCACGCTCGGGCTGATGATCGCCGGCGGCGTGCACGCCATCGACACCGGCTGCGTCTGGGGCGGCCCGCTGACCGCGCTCGAACTCGTCCCGCCCGGCGAGGCGCCGCGCATCGTGCAGGTACCCGGGCGCAGCGCTTGAACGGCGCCGAGATGCGCCTGTCAAGCCTTGCCCCAGCCGCCACGGCGGCCTAACCTGCCGGTGATCGCAAGGCCCCGGCATGACCCCGCGCTTCGTCCACCTGCACGTGCACAGCGAGTATTCGCTGCGCGATTCCACCGCTCGCCTGCCGGAAAAGCCCGAATACGGCGATCCGAAAAAGGCCGCGCGCGCCAACCTCGTCAGCCGCGCGGTCGAATTGCAATTGCCGGCGCTGGCGCTGACCGACCTGAGCAACGTGTTCGGGCTGGTGAAGTTCTACCGTGCCAGCGAGAAGATGGGCATCAAGCCCATCGCCGGCGCCGACGTGTTCATCGCCGGCAGCGACGCGCCCAGCCGCCTGACCTTGCTGTGCCAGGATCGCCATGGCTACGCGGCGCTGTCGCGGCTGATCTCGCGCGCCCATCTCGAAGGCCACCGCGGCGATCACGTCGTCATCCGGCCGGAATGGCTGTACGCCGATGCGCAAGGGCTGTGCCTGCTCGCCGGCCGCGACAGCCACGTCGGCCGGCTGGCGCGCGACGGGCAGGCCGACGCCGCCGAGCGCGCGCTGGCCGAATTGCAGCGTCATTTCGGCGATCGCCTGTATCTGGAACTCACCCGCACCGGCCGCGCCCACGAGGACAGCTTCAACGCCGCCGCGCTGGAACTGGCCGCGCGCCGCGACCTGCCACTGCTGGCCAGCAACGACGTGCGTTTCCTCGACCGCGCGGATTTCGACGCCCACGAAGCGCGGGCGTGCATCGCCAGCAGCCACGTCCTGCATGATCCGCGGCGGCCGCGCGAGTACAGCGCCGAGCAGTACTTGAAGTCCGAAGACGAGATGTGCGCGCTGTTCGCCGACCTGCCCGAGGCGCTGGAAAACACGGTCGAACTGGCGCGCCGCTGCAACATCGAACTGGAGTTCGGCAAGAACTACCTGCCGGCCTTCCCGGTGCCGGCCGAGCACACCGTCGAGACCTGGCTGCGCCAGCAGGCGCGCGACGGCCTGACCGCGCGTCTTGCCGCGCAGGCGCCGGCTGCCGGCAAGAACGCCGCCGACTACGCGCACCGGCTCGAGGTCGAGCTGGATGTCATCGTGCGGATGGATTTCCCCGGCTACTTCCTGATCGTCGCCGACTTCATCCGCTGGGCCAAGGACAACGGCATACCGGTCGGCCCCGGGCGCGGCTCCGGCGCCGGCTCGCTGGTCGCCTGGGCGCTGGGCATCACCGATCTCGATCCGTTGCGCTACGAGCTGCTGTTCGAGCGCTTCCTCAATCCCGAACGGGTGTCGATGCCCGACTTCGACATCGACTTCTGCATGGAACGGCGCGACGAGGTGATCGCCTACGTCGCCCGCAAATACGGCCACGACCGCGTCAGCCAGATCATCACCTACGGCACGATGGCGGCCAAGGCGGTGATCCGCGACGCCGGCCGCGTGCTCGGCATGCCGCACGGCCAGGTCGACCGGATCGCCAAGATGATCCCGCTGCGCCCGGCCGACCCGCTGTCGCTGGACGACGCGCTCGGCCGCAGCGAGGCGGCGAAGAAAGATCCCGAGCGCGTCGTCGCCGAATTCCGCGACGCCTACGGGGCCGACGAAGAAGTCCGCGACCTCGTCGACCTCGCCTGCAAGCTCGAGGATCTCGTGCGCAACGCCGGCAAGCACGCCGGCGGCGTGGTGATCGCGCCCGGCCCGCTGACCGATTTCACCGCGCTGTTCGCCGAACAGGGCGGCCACGGCGCGGTGACGCAGTTCGACAAGGACGACATCGAAGCAGTCGGCCTGGTGAAGTTCGACTTCCTCGGCCTGCGCACGCTCACCATCATCGACTGGGCGGTGAAGGCCATCGATGCCGTACTCGCCGCGCAGGGAAAACCGGCACTGGACATTAGCCGCATCCCGCTCGACGACCCGGAAGTGTTCGAACTGTTCCGGCAGGCGCGCACGGTGGCGATCTTCCAGTTCGAAAGTCGCGGCATGCAGCAATTGCTGCGCGAGGCAAAACCCGACCGCTTCGGCGATCTGATCGCGCTCAATGCGCTGTTCCGGCCCGGGCCGATGGAGCTGATCCCGAGCTTTTGCGCGCGCAAGCACGGCAAGGAGATCATCGAATACCCCGACCCGCGCGTCGAGGCCGTCCTGAAAGAGACCTACGGCATCATGGTCTACCAGGAGCAGGTCATGCAGATGGCGCAGATCGTCGGCGGTTACTCGCTCGGCGGCGCCGACCTGCTGCGTCGGGCGATGGGCAAGAAGAAGGTCGAGGAGATGGTCAGGCATCGCGCCATCTTCCGCGAGGGCGCCGCCCGCAACGGCCTGGACGAGCGCAAGGCCGACGCCATCTTCGACCTGATGGAAAAGTTCGCCGGCTACGGTTTCAACAAGTCGCACGCCGCCGCCTATTCGCTGGTCGCCTACCAGACGGCGTGGCTCAAGACCCACCACCCGGCGCAGTTCATGGCCGCCACGCTGTCGGCCGACATGGACAGCACCGACAAGCTGGTCGGTCTGCTGCACGATGCCCGTGGCAGTGGCCTGACGATCCTGCCGCCGCACGTCAACCACTCGCAGTTCCGCTTCGAGGCGCTCGACGGCGGCCAGATCCGCTACGGCCTGGGCGCGGTCAAGGGCGTCGGCCAGGGTGCCTGCGAGGCGATCGTCGCCGAACGCGAACGCGGCGGCCCGTACCGCGATCTGCTCGACTTCTGTACCCGCGTCAATGCCGCCGGCATGAACCGGCGCACGCTCGAAGCGCTGATCAACGCCGGTGCGATGGACGGCCTGGCCAGCAATCGCGCCAGCCTGTTGCTGCAACTGCCCGAGGCCAGCAAAGCCGCCGAGCAAGCCCTGCGCGAGCGCGAGGCCGGGCAGGCCTCGCTGTTCGGCGCCGCGCCCGATGCGTCAGCGCGCACGGCCAGCGCCCGCATCGAACTGCCCGAAACCCATGCCGCACCGCTGGAGGCCGTGCTCGCCGGCGAGCTGGCCAGCCTCGGCCATTACCTGTCCGGGCATCCGCTCGACCCGCATCGCGCCGAATTGCGCGCGCTGACCGACGGCGCCACCCTGGCCAACCTCGAAGCGCTCTGGCGCGCCGGCCGCCCGCAGCGCGGCGAACAACGTTTTCGCAGCGAGACCACTGTCATCCTGGCCGGCATGATCGGCCCGATTCGCCGTCGCGGCGACAGCCAGGCCTTCGTCCGCCTCGAAGATGGCCTCGGCCAGCTCGAAGTCGCCTTCTTCGGCGAAGCGTTCACCGACAACGCCGCCCTGCTCGGCAGCGGTCGCATCATCCTCGTCGAGGGCGGCTTGCGCGAGGACGAATTCAGCGGCGGCTTCTCGCTGCGCGCCAGCCGCGTCTGGGACTACGCGCAAGTGTGCGCGCAGCAAGCACGGCGGCTGGCGCTGACGGTCGACCTGCGCCACCCCGGCGCCCTGCCCCGGGTCGAACAGGAACTGGCCGCCTGCCGCCCCGGCACCACCCCGATCCGCCTGCGCCTGCGCCTGCCCGACTGCTGCGGCGAACTCGACATCGACGGCGCGCAGGCCGTGCGCATCGAGCCCGCCCTGCTCGGCAAGCTGCGCGCACTGCCGGGCGTGAGCGAGGTCGAAGTGAGCCTGAAGCGGCCGACGGCGGCGTAAGTTGCCGCGCCCCGGCAGCACGCCGGCGATGCCGTCCCAGCCCCGTGCCGCCGCTCACTCCAGGCCGTCGTCGTAGGCGTCGCCGGCATCGAAGGCCTCCGCGGGGTCCTCGTCACCGTAGTACCAGCCGTCTTCTTCCAGACGCGCGAAATCCTCCATCGCGGCAGCGCATTCGGCCGCGATCTCGGCATGGGCCTCGGCCGAGGCTTCCTCCTGCGCCTGCCATTCGGCGGCATCCTCGTCGATCTGCCGTTCGAGCATCTCGTGCTGCCATTGCGCCGCGTCCATGAGTTCGGACTGGCGGGCCTGATCGGCTGCGGCGAGCGCAGCGGCCACATTCGGGGACTTGCCATTCATGCGGGTTCTCCTCTGGGTGGACCAGGAATGGGGGGACGAAGAAAAATCGCTCGGGCCCTGGCCCGGCGTGCACACGACCCAGCCATCGGCGTCGCGTCGCACCACCGCGGCGAGATGGTGCCGGGCAGCCCATTCCAGCGCATGCCGGCGGGCGGCCGCGAAGCTTCGGAACGATGCCGTCAGCGACCCGCCCGCCATCGACCCGGCCACCTTCGCCGCCGCCGTCGCGCGGGCAGCGGCCGGTGCCTCGCGGCCTGGCTTGCCGGCAGCCGACGGCCTGAGCCAGGGGATGCTCGCCATGATGCGCTGGCGCACGAAGCGGTACGCCCGGTAATCGCGGGCGGCGCTGCGCCGCAAGGCCGGCGTCCGGAATCGCGGCTCCAGGCCGGTGATCGCCCTGTTCGCGACGGGCGCGCGGGGATCGCGCTCGGCCGCCATCAGCAGACGCGCACGCAGATGCAGGAAGCGCCGAAAATCGCCCAGATCGATGATGTCGGTCATGCCGCCCTCAGGTTTTATTACCGGGATCGGTGTGTCCGGGCAGCTGGTCGGAGCTCAATGCCTTCTCCATTACCAGTCGCAAACGTCGCTTTTCTTGTTCGACGAGGGCCGCCCGCCGTGCCTGCCACGCTTCGTGCCACGTCGGCCGCGGCGGCGGTGCGCCATTCGGGTTGAGCAGGCCGCGCAAGACCCGCACCGCATCCTTGAGCATCTGGTAGCGCGCCCGCTTGCCGGCACCCTTGCCGGCCAGCCAGCGTGAGCCGACGCCGGCGAGCAGGCCGATCCACCATGTCTGGGTGGCGACCATCGCCGCCTTCGCCGCGCCGCCAGCCAGCCCGGCCTTGGCGCCGCGCTCACCGAACTGCGCCGCCGCCATCTCCAGCGTCGATTCGCGATCCATCAGCAGCGACAGCGCGATCACGGCCAGGCTCAGCGTCGAGGGCACGATGCTGATGCCATGGAACTGGCCCGCTGCGGCCGTCACCGCGTCGTGCATCTGCGCATCCAGCGTCGCCAGCGACACCCCGCTGTCGACGACGTGATCGGCCACACCCAACGCCGCCAGATGCGCGTACACCTCGTGGGTGGTGGTGATCGGCACGTTCGGATAGCGTTCGAGCGCATGCTGGACGTAACCGGCCGCATCGGTGGCCTTGGCCTGGATCAGATCGGCGACATGACCGTTTTGATCGAGCACGCGCAAATCCCACGCCGGCTCGGTGGCGCTTTTGGCCAGCTCGGCATGCCAGCCCGGCGGCAGATGGCCACCGGAATTGAGATGGTCAGCCAGCGTCAGCTCAAACATCTTGCCCTTGACGCCATTGACCAGGCCGACGAGCTGGTCGGCGTCCATGTGCTGCACCGCCTGCGCGAAACTCTCGTGCTGCGCCAGCCCCGGATAGGCGAGCGCGAAAGCCTTGTCCACCTCCGGCGGCACCACGCCGGGCGCGCGCACGATCGCACCCAGCGTCACCCCGCCGACCACCAGCGCATCGAGCAGCGCAGCGCGGTCGTGCGCGCGTTGCGCCGCCTTGATCTGTGCCAGCCGCGCATCGGCCCGTTGACCGAGGATCTTGCCGTAGCGATCCAGCTCCATCCGCAGGCAATCGATGTCGTACTCGTGGATCGCCACGCTGTCGAACACCTCCGACACCATCCCGGTGCCACCGCTGACCGCACCGCCCACCGCCCGCCCAGCCGCCGGCGCGACCTTGCACGTCGCCTCACCGGCGATTTCGACGCCGCGCCCGGCCCATTGCACGCCCGCGGCCAAACCACGGGCCGCCTGTGCCAGCAACCGCGCGCCGTCGTTTTCGGCCGAAGCGACCTGTCGTTGCGCCGCCGCCGCGATCGCGCCGGCACCGTGCCGGGTGATCGCACCCACGCCCTGCACGGTCTTGCCCAGCAGCCACGCACAACCGCGCGCCAGCCCCGCCACCTTGCCCTCATGCCGCTTGACGAACGAAGTCGCCGCATGGGTTGCATCGGCACCGGCCAGCAATGCCTGCTTGCCGGTGCGCAGGCCCTTCGCAAACGTATCCTTGGTGGTCATCACTCGCTCCCGTTGGGGTCATGGGACAGAAGGCAGGCTACGACGCGACCATTGCATCCTGGCGATTGGCAAGCTTGCGGTTCGGAGGACAGAGGACAGAGAACAGAGAACAGAGAACAGATGACTGAGGGCAGAGGCAGATGTGCAGGATGGGTTGCGCGTCGCGCAACCCATCGGTGGCCGGCAAGCGCAGGACACACCCGTCAAACCACGCACGGCATCCCGCGCCGCCGCCGTTC
>JAFEFT010000008.1:0-21477 GCA_018240435.1 Pseudomonadota bacterium | reverse complement strand
CTGCAAACCGTTCGTGGTGAGCTTGTCCGCATGCCGTTCGTGATGAGCCCTCCCGTATACCGTTCGTGGTGAGCCTGTCGAACCACAGGCGGCATCCCGCACCGCCGCCGTTCACCCTTCGACAGGCTCAGGGCGAACGGTGCTGAGCAGGCCGTCGCCATCGCCGGTCAGCGCCAGCGCCCCATCGCTTCAGCGCCGATGAAAGCGCATCAGCCGATGCCCGACCGTGATCACCACCGCGTCTTCCGACAGCACCGCGTACGAGTTCATTTGCGCCTCCCAGCGCGCATAGCCCTTGACGCCCAGCTCGCGCCGCAGGCGCGCTCGCGAACGCTTGTCGAAAAACGCGCGGATGGTGCCGAAGTTGCCGCGCTTGCGCGTGCCAAAGCGCAACAGCAGCGCCAGCAACGCATCGGGGATGCCGCGCTGGCGCTGGCGGATCGCGGCGTGGTCGGTCATCGGCAGCTGGATCGTCGTCATCGCATCGTCTCCGGGCTGGGTTGGCGAAACCAGGGATGCGCCAATCAAATGGGCAATCGCGGCGCGGCAAGCTTGCGGTTGGGACAACAGCGAGTGGTGGCTGGGAAATCATAAGCGCAAGACGACGGGAAAATCGGCCACGAACGACAACCCGGCGCGCACGGACCCAGGCTAGCCGTGCGCGAGGCATTCCAGCAGCGCCAGCTCGTGCGGCCATTGCCGCAACTGCGCCAGCGTCAGCACCTGGCCTTCCGGCAAGCGCCGCAACAACCGCAGCACCAGCGCCGCATCACCCGGCACCATCCGCACCTCGCGCCGGCACGTTTCCACCGCCACGCCCAGCACCTCCGCCAACAAGCGCGCCGACGCCTCGTGACCGATCGCCGAAACGAAGCCCTCGGCGACGAAGCGCTGCCGCACCCAAGCGTCGCACGGGCCGAAGCGGAACGTCCCGTACTGCGTCAGCACCGGCGAATTGAACAGATAAAGCACCTGCGGCCCCCGGCAGCACCATGGCGAAGACCGCATGATCGCCCCTGATCGCCGCACGCACGCGATCGGCAAGCTTGCACCCCACCGGCTCGCCGGCGTTCGCGCGACACCTGGCCACGGTTCGAGCCTCCAAACCGCCACCTGCCACCACCTCGCCCCGACCCTGCGCAACCCCCCAGCCCCGTTCGCCCTGAGCCTGTCGAAGGGTCAGCACGCACCCTCAGCCCCGCCCGCCCTGAGCCTGTCGAAGGGTGAACGGCGGCGGCGCGGGATGCCGCCCGTGGTTCGACAGGCTCACCACGAACGGCTTGCGGATTGGCTCACCACGAACGGCTTGCGGACAAGCCCGCCACGCCCCTCAGCCCCGTTCGCCCTGAGCCTGTCGAAGGGTGAACGGCACGACGCCGCACCGCCCGAGGTTCGACAAGCCTGTCCTGCGCTTGCCCCCCTCAGCCCCGTTCGCCCTGAGCCTGTCGAAGGGTGAACGGCGGCGGCGCGGGATGCCACCCGTCGTTCGACAGGCTCACCACGAACGGCTTGCGGATTGGCTCACCACGAACGGCTTGCGGACAAGCCCGCCATGCCCCTCAGCCCCGTTCGCCCTTAGCCTGTCGAAGGGTGAACGGCACGACGCCGCACCGCCCGAGGTTCGACAAGCCTGTCCTGCGCTTGCCGCCTCTGTCCTCTGCCCTCTGTCCTCTGTCCTCTGCCCTCCACCCTCTGCCCCGCAAGCTTGCCAATCACGCCATCGTCGAAAAACGCGCGCACGCTTGCCGCCATGGCCACCATCGCCGCCCCGCTGCTGCTGGCTTACGACGTCTGCACCGCGCAGCGCTTGCGCCGCGTGCATGGGGTGGCGGCGCGGGCGCGGCTGGACGGGCAGAAATCGGCGCACGAAACCGCGCTCGCCGGCATGCGCCTGGAAAACACCCTCGCCGCCATGCGCTTTTATCTCGACGAGGACAGCGACCGCCTGCTGCTGATCCGCCTCGATGGCCGCCAGCCCGTCGAACAGTTCGGCCAGGCGCCGGCCTTCGCCGACCCGGGCCTGCTCATGGTGATCGCATGAGCGTGCTCTATCTGGATCGCCGTTCGGTCGGCGTCAGTGCCGCCTCCGGCCGCCTGCGCATCGAGCGCGAGCTGGACACGCCGCCGGTGTTCGTGCCGATCGCCGACTTGCAGCACGTCGTGGTCGCCGCCGAAATGGCGATCCCGGTGCGGGTGCTGGCCATGCTCGGCCAGGAAGGCGTGGCGGTCACCGTCGTGCGCCCGCGCCACAACGCCGATGCCTTCGCCATGCTCGGCCGCCCGCATGCCGATGTCGGCCTGCGCCTGGCGCAGTATCGCGCCGTCACCGATGCCGATGCCTGCCTGCGCATCGCCCGCGCCGTGGTCGCCTTCAAGCGCATGGCCCAGCGCCACGCGCTGCGCGCAATGGCGCAGCAACGCCCCGATTGCCGCCTGCCGCTGCGCCAGGCCTGGCGCGATCTGAGCGCCGTCGCCCTGGCCCGCGCGGGCGATGCCGATGCCGTGCGCGGTGCCGAAGGCGCGATGGCGCGCGCCTACTATGGCGGGCTGCGCGCGGTGCTGCCCGAGTCGCTGGGCTTTCGCAGCCGCCTGCGCCGGCCCGCTCCCGACCCCGTCAATGCCGCCCTGTCGCTGGCCTACAGCCTGCTGCACGGGCGCGCCGCGCAGGCCGCGTGGAGCGTCGGCCTCGACCCGATGCTCGGCTTCCTGCACGCGCCCACCCGTGGCCGCGATTCGCTCGCCTGCGACCTGGCCGAACCGTTGCGCCCGGCGGTCGATCTGATGGTCTGGCGCCTGTTTGCCGAAAAAACCCTGCGCGCCGAGCACTTCCGCAGCCAACGCGGCGCCTGCCAGCTCGACAAGGCCGGCCGCGCCCTGTTCTACCCCGTCTTCGAACACCACGCCCGCCACTGGCAGGTGGTGCTGCGCGGTTACGCCCGCCGCCTGCGCCATCACCTGTGCCCTCGCCCGGAGGCCTGACATGAACGCCGACGACCACCGCTGGCTGCTCGCCTACGACATTCGCGACCGTCGCCGCCTGCAACGCGTGCACCGCACCGTCGCCGCCGACGCGCTGATGTTGCAGCGCTCGCTGTACCTTTTCCGCGGCAGCGAAACCCGCATGCGGCCATGGCTGGACCGCGTGCGCGAACGCATCGACCCGCGCCATGACGACCTGCGCCTGTATCCCTTGCCGGCGAAAGCGCAGTGGTGGCACTTCGGCAAGCCTTTGTTCCCCGACGGCATGGCGCTGCACGGCTGGATCGACGACCTCGTCCAGATCGCCCCCGGTGCGCCGTTTTCCGGGTTCGCCGCGCAGTGACCGTCCGCCGCGCGTGCCGGCCACCGCCGGCCATGCCCGGACAGCCGTAATCGCTGGCCGGACTTGCAGCGACACCTGCCACGATGGTGTAGCATCGACCATGGATATGGAGCGGCGGCAAAGGCAACTTCCGGCCCCCTGGGATTCCGCCAAGGGGGTCGGCAAGCGCTTGATGGACAATGGGATTTTGGGGCGCAGGCTCCATATCCCCGACCCGAACACTTGGGGATTAAGACCCGCTACTTTCCAGAGCCGGCCTCCCCCATTTCTCCATATCCCCGACCCGAACACTTGGGGATTAAGACTTGCGCCTCGCTTAGTTCCGCACTGGCATTCGCCTCCATATCCCCGACCCGAACACTTGGGGATTAAGACACCTTCGCCGCGCTATCGGAGAGTTTCCGCTTCTCCATATCCCCGACCCGAACACTTGGGGATTAAGACGTCCTGCCGCTGCGCGTAGTCCAGCGGATTCGTCTCCATATCCCCGACCCGAACACTTGGGGATTAAGACAAGGTTATCGTATGCCCTGCACTCTCGTCTGCTCCATATCCCCGACCCGAACACTTGGGGATTAAGACGCGGCGGCGGCGCGCACCAGCGCCGTCTTGCCCCTCCATATCCCCGACCCGAACACTTGGGGATTAAGACCGCGGCACCGCCACGGATCGACCCATGACACTTTCCATATCCCCGACCCGAACACTTGGGGATTAAGACTCTTTTGGGAGTGCCATCGTATGTTCCCTAGAACTCCATATCCCCGACCCGAACACTTGGGGATTAAGACAAGGCATGCCAATACAGGCCTCATTCTGACAAACTCCATATCCCCGACCCGAACACTTGGGGATTAAGACAAGGCCTTGCCGATGTCCGTCACGTCTTTCAACCTCCATATCCCCGACCCGAACACTTGGGGATTAAGACGTCCGGATCGGCACCTGCGAACTCCCCGTCCACTCCATATCCCCGACCCGAACACTTGGGGATTAAGACCCTGCCGCTTCCAGATTTCGGGAGCTTCGCCCCTCCATATCCCCGACCCGAACACTTGGGGATTAAGACATATCTTCGCGTACTACAGCGACGAAGTCGCCCACTCCATATCCCCGACCCGAACACTTGGGGATTAAGACCCGCGAGGGCCGACCGGAATCGGCAACTCATCCGACTCCATATCCCCGACCCGAACACTTGGGGATTAAGACGTCCTGCCGCAACGCGATGGACAACTCGTTCAGCTCCATATCCCCGACCCGAACACTTGGGGATTAAGACTGACTGCCGCGCTGATCCACTTGTCGGGCGCAGCTCCATATCCCCGACCCGAACACTTGGGGATTAAGACAGCCGGACTCGTAGATGACCGTTGCCCCACGCGCTCCATATCCCCGACCCGAACACTTGGGGATTAAGACGGCGTCCGGGAGGGCTTGCAACCGCCAGCGGTCTCCATATCCCCGACCCGAACACTTGGGGATTAAGACACGGCCAGCCCAGCGGGGGTCGCCACCATCCCCCTCCATATCCCCGACCCGAACACTTGGGGATTAAGACGCGGCGCCCGCAATGGACGCCTCCATCCGGTCGGCTCCATATCCCCGACCCGAACACTTGGGGATTAAGACCGACGGTCGCCCCGGCGTCGAATACCAGTCGGCTCCATATCCCCGACCCGAACACTTGGGGATTAAGACCAGCCGTCGCGATGAGGCTCCATCCGCCAGCGCTCCATATCCCCGACCCGAACACTTGGGGATTAAGACATGATGCCGCGCTCGATGACCTCGTTCAGCGCCTCCATATCCCCGACCCGAACACTTGGGGATTAAGACCGTACACAGTGGCGATGGGGCAGGCTGCGCCTGCTCCATATCCCCGACCCGAACACTTGGGGATTAAGACCACGCGCGTAGGACATGATTCCCGCCGCACCGGCTCCATATCCCCGACCCGAACACTTGGGGATTAAGACCGCCTGCACCCCCTCGTCAAATGTCGCCATGGCTCCATATCCCCGACCCGAACACTTGGGGATTAAGACCGCGGGCCAGCCGCAATGCCGTTTTCCAGAGACCTCCATATCCCCGACCCGAACACTTGGGGATTAAGACTGCTATTGGTGTTCATGACTCTCTCTCCTTAGCTCCATATCCCCGACCCGAACACTTGGGCATCAAAACCACAACGTGTTCGGCGATGCCGATCCGGAGGCGGTGCAGGTGGATCTGGACATTGCACGCTGCGACCCGCAGGACTTGCGCGGCAATTCCCCGGCGGACGTGTGGTCAAGACCTGCGTGGACAACGTACTCGCCCGCATGCGTGGGCTGCTAGTGGAGGAATAATGGACGCCGCCAAATTCGAAGAAATTTCGACAGCGGTGATGGTGCGCTCACGCCACCACCCGCAGTGCATCCTCCGGCAGGACAACGACGTTTGGAACGCATGCACGGTCCTCGATCTGCTGGCACGGCGGGGGCACACGCTGGGGGCCGCGCACGCCCTTCTGCGCGGGCAGGACATCAGCTACCTCGAATTGCTGATGGCGTCCGAGAAGCAGCTGGTGGATCGCATGGGGTTGTTGGTGGGGAGGGCGGTGGCGGATGCCATGCGCTGCCCCGACAATTCCCCAGCTCTGTACGCCCTGCTGGGGCATCTGCGCGATGGCCCCGCACCCCCCGACGTGGAGTGGGGATTTGCTGTATTGCGGGTGACCACGCGCGCAGCCCCCATCAGCGACCTGATCGTGACGTTCAGTGATCCCGTGTCAGCCGAAATTGCAGCGCAGATGTACTATCAAGCAACCGGGCGAGTGCTGGCGCTGCGTACCCAAATCCCCATGGAGTATTACCATGGAAGCAATCCACAAGCTGCACAGCAGGAACGGAACACTGCGAGTGATTAAAGAGGCAACAATCCAGGGGCGCAGGACGGCGGCGGCGCAGTGCCGAAAGGTCCGAGCAGTGGGTTGGGTGGGCCCGCCATGAAAGCAATCGCACCGGCACCGCGGGATTCGCGGCTGAGCGTCGTCACTAATCGGCTTGCGCGATGAATCCGCCCCCATCCCAACCTTCCCCCGCAAGCGGGGGAAGGGGCAGATTCCGCAGCCTGACGGCGTGGTCCGACAACTGGGTGCGGTGCGTTTCCGCCGCGCTGTCCTCTGTCCTCTGTTCCCCCGACCCGAACACTTGGGGATCAAGACAGCTCTCGGAGCGGCGCCAGGTGGAACAATCGCGGGTGCCAGAAAACGGCGGCGATGTTGCGCGATCTCGAGGATGGTGGTAATCACCTGGTCCATGCGGATCAGGCATGGTGGCGGAATGGCGATCGTGCAGGCGGCGGGCAACTCCGGACGCGGATGAGGCCAACCGTACACTGCATGGCATCGCGCAGACGATGGATGCATTCCATGCAGCGCCATTCAAGGCAGGCTCACGAAACGAAACGGGAGGATTCATCCATGGCAGAGATCACGGTGCGGGGGCAGGCAATCATCACGGCGCTGATGGCAACCATCGGCGAGGAACGGATACGCGAGATATTCAGTGGCCCGGAACTGGACGTGGTAGCGACAGTGGAGCCGGAGGAGTGGCCGCCGGAGATCAGGGAGAAGGTGCAGGAGACAACCGAGGAGGGCTGGGGCAGCCTGAATGGCTGACGCAGGCTGCTGCCAGCCGAGAGCCGCCCGCACGCCCGCCGGCAAACGAGGCGCACGCGCAGAGCATCGCCGCTGTTTCTGACTGATCGACAGGCTGCCGGATCATCCGGTCAGGAAGATCGGGGGCACGCAGGAAAATCACGGACACGCATGGACACGCCGCGCTGACACGCGGTCGTGCCGGCGGCGGTGATGATGGCTTGCGTCATCGGTGGGCTTGGGGTTGCTGCAGCCGTTCTCATTCACCCGGCCAGCGTTTCATCAGCGGCGGCCATTGCCGGGCCGTGTGGACCAGCGCCAGAACCCATACGACATCCTCGTCGATCGCGATTTCGTACACCAATCGGTAGCTCTCGTGCGGGATCCACTCGCGAGTGCCGGGGATCGTGCCGACATGCCCCAGCATCGGGAAATCCGCCAGCCTTGCCGCGGCCTGCGCGAACAATTGATCCATTCGTGCGGCCGCCAATGGGTCGTCGGCCGCAATGGCGTCCCAGATGTCGTCACGATCCTGTTCGGACTCCGGCGTCCAAACCACTCTCACTCCAGGCCCACCTTGGCGCGCCGGGCGGCGAACTTGGCCTCAACGGCATCGCCACTGCTTCCGCGACCGGCGCGCATCGAGCCTCTCGCGGCGTCGACCTTGCCCTGCAAGAACGCCTCGTATTCGCGGAGTTGGCGCTGGCGCTGGACGAACTCGCGCATCAGCTCCCGCACCACCTGCGAGGCAGGGCGATGGCTCGCCTCGGCTTCGGCCATGAACTGATCGCGCAGTTCGGGTTCCAGCTTCATCGTAAACACCGCTTCTTTCGCCATTGCAGCCTCGCGAGCCAACAGGTAATGACATCATGCATACGATATCATGATGTTTTGCCGGCAGCCGATCTGGATGGATGGCGCAGGTGGACATCCGCGATGCGGTGAAGGAAAAGCTCCCGCACTTCCCAAAGTGCAGCGGTGTCAAGGCTCTGGTGAACCACGCCTGCGGCTACCGGCTACGGGTGGGCCATTACCGGGTGCTGTTCGATTTCGAGGGCACGATCAAGCTGGTTCGCATCGAGGAGGCAGGCAAACGCGATGAACGCACTTACTGACATCCAGACCATCAAGGGGCCGGACGGCGCGCCCGCGTTCGTGGTCATGCCGTATGCCGATTTTCTTCACCGCTTCGCCCACGAAGAGGGCTTGATTCCGCACGAGGTCGTCAGCGCCACCGTGGACGGAGCCAGCCCGATGAAAGCGTGGCGCGAATATCTGGGTCTGACGCAAGCCGAGGTGGCTGCGCGTCTTGGCGTGTCACAGGCCGCGTATGCGCAGACCGAAGCCGCTGCGCGCCCACGCAAGGCGACCGTGGTGCGGGTGGCGGCGGCATTGCGCATTGGCGTGGAGCAACTCGATTTTTGAGCGGTGGTAGCCATGCCACAATGGTTGTCTGAACCGGAACAAGGACACCCGCCCATCAACCGGAACAAGGACACCCGCCCATTGCCCGATGGCGGCAACAGCGGCGCCGGGATGGCGCCGCCATTCCGGCAGCCGACTTCTACACCGGCTCCTCGTGTGAGGCGGCTGTACTCAATGCATCCACGGCGTGGCAACCGCTGGCGACGCTGGGTTGCCGGCGAACACCCCTGTCCTGCGCCAGCCAAGCTTGCCGATTGAACCGGCGCGCCTGCGGCGCGTAGAGTCGCCGGTGATGACCTCGATCACTCCCGCACGCCCGCCTGCTGCAATGCTGCCGCTGACGACTGCGCCGCTGCTGGCAGTGCCGATCGTGCGCTATCGCCTGACCTTTGCGTCCGCCGATGGCTGGCGCGGCGCCGAAGGCACCGCGTGGCGCGGCGGCTTCGGCCACGCCTTGCGCGCGCGCGTCTGTCGCACCGGCGCGCCCAACTGCGACGGCTGCCCATTCATCGACACCTGCGCGTTTCCGCTGTTCTTTCCGGCGGCGGTGAAAGACCGCGCCGATGTCGATGCCGACGAGCGCATCGTGCCGCTGGCGCTCGATGCCGGCGGTACCGGCAAATCGCCGTGGCTGGAATGCACCCTGCTCGGCCCGGGCACCGCGCACGCGGCGATGGTGGTGCAGGCGCTGGCGATGGCCGCCGACAACGGCATCGGCCCGGCACGCACGCGCCTGCGCGCCGCGCAGATCGCCCAGGAACAACCGCCCGGCAGCAACCAGTGGTCGCCGACGCTCAGCAACCCCGCCCCGGTGCCGGCACCGCCGGAACTGCCCGCCGGCGCCATCACCCTGCACCTGCGCAGCCCGTTGCGGCTGCGCCACGAAGGCGTTTACATCCGTCCGGAAACCTTCACCTTCGCCGATCTCGCCAGCAGCCTGCTGCGCCGCTCCAGCGCCTTGCTGGCGCAATCGGGCCTCACCGCACCCATCGACTACCGGCGCCTGGGCGCGATGGCGCGTGCGGTGATGTGGCGATCGACCAACCTGCGCTGGGAAGAAATCGAACGCCGCTCCGAGGTGCAGCAATCGACGATGAAGGTCGGCGGCATCGTCGGCCATTGCCGCCTCGACAGCGCCGGTCTGGAGCCCTTCTGGCCGCTGCTGTGGCTGGGGCAATGGCTGCGCGCCGGCAAGTTCAGCAGCGCCGGGTTTGGTCGCTACACCCTTTCTGCCGACGCGTGAAACGGCCAGGCGGCCCATCGGCAAGCTTGCCGAACGCTGCCCGCGCTGCCCGCCAAGGCATCATGCCCGCAACCTCCGCAACGCAATCGGGTGCCGCCTTGCAACCGCACGAATATCCCCGCCGGGTATTGCTGTTCGTCACCGGCCTGACCCCACAAGTCGTCACCGAAACCGTCTACGCGCTGGCGGTCGATGCCAATGGGCGCACGCCGTTCGTGCCGACCGAGATTCGCCTGATCACCACCGCCAAGGGCGCCGAACAGGCCCGACTGGCCTTGCTGGCGCGCGATCGCGACCAGTTCGGCAAGCTCTGCCGCGACTACGATCTGCAGGGCATCCGTTTCGACGAGTCGATGATCGAAATCATCCGCGACGCCGACGGCGAACCGGTCGCCGACATCATGACCGCCGCGCAGAGCGAAGCGGCCGCCGACACCATCACCCGCCGCATCGCCGAACTGACCGCCGACCCGCAATGCGCCGTGCACGTTTCGCTGGCCGGCGGGCGCAAGACGCTGAGCTTCTTCGCCGGCTATGCGCTGTCGCTGTACGGGCGCGAGCAGGATCGCCTCTCGCACGTGCTGGTCAGCGAGCGCTTCGAGACGCACCCGGAGTTCTTCTACAAGCCGCCGCGACCGATCACCCTGCACGATCGCGACCGCCTGGAGATGTCCACCGCCGACGCCCGCATCCGGCTGGCGCTGATTCCGTTCGTGCCGATGCGCGGCGGCTTCTCCAGCGGCCTGCTCAATCGCTCGATCGGCTACGCCGAATCGGTGCGCCTGCTCGCCCGCGACCCGCATCAGGGCGAGGTGCGCATCCGCCCGCAACATCTGCAAGTGGTCTGGGACGGCGAAACGATCGACCTGCAACCCGTGGCGATGGCCTTCTACACCTGGCTGGCCGATCGCCGCCTGCGCGAAGGCGACGACGGCGGGTTCGTGGCGGCGCGCCAGTTTCTTGCCAAGGACGACAAATACGGCCTGCGTGCCGACCTGCTGCGCACGACCAGGGCCCGCTTCTGCGAGCGCGACCCGGCCGGCGACAAGGCCTGGTCCACCATCGCCAGATACCTGACCGGCCCGGCCGGGACGGCGGCGGTGAGCGAGCGCAAGGCCAACCGCTCGTGGCTGGATTCGGTGCTCAATGCAACCCGCACGAGCATCACCGAAAAACTCGGCGCCCGCGCCAACGAAGGCCTGGGCATCATCACCCGCGGCGCCTACGGCAAGGGCGAATATGGCCTGGGCTGCGCGCGCGGGTGCATCGTGATCGAGTGAGGCATGGACGTTGCCAAGCCACGCAGGGCGCAGATTTCCTGGCACGCCAGGGCTGCTCGGTACCGCATTGCTCTCAATTTGGGCAAACAAGGCTCGTTCGCCACCCTTGCGCGCCTCGAAGACTCCGAAACGCAGGCATGCAACTCCTTCCCCCGCTTGCGGGGGAAGGTCGGGATGGGGGCGCTTCCGGCCCGCCGTTGCCCCCACCCCAGCCCTCCCCCGCAAGCGGGGGAGGGAGCCTGTGGCTTGCACCCCTCCTTGAGGTCAGGCGACAGCGCGGCCAAGTCGAGAGCATCGGTCGCTACCGATTGCACATCGCAAGCTTGCAACTTTTCCATACGCGCACCGTTGCGCTATGGTGGGGCGCATCGATCAGCGGGGAACCGGTCGATCGTCGCTGCGGCCACTCCCGATGCCTCGGCAACGAGCCGATCGCGTGCCAGATTTTTGGGGAATCGCCATGCCTGACTCACCCATGACCGTTTTGCGTTATCGCCTGCGCATGCTGACGCCGGCCTTCCTCGGCGATGCCCAGCAGGACGGGCGCTGGCGCACCCCGCCGATCAAGGCGTTGCTGCGCCAGTTCTGGCGCATGGCCTATGCCGCCGATCACGGCTTCAATGTGGACGTGGCCAGGATGCGCCACGAGGAAGGCCTGCTGTTTGGCCACGCCTGGCTGAAGGACGACCGCGATGCCAAGGGCAACAAGGTCGCAGCGCGGCGCAGTCTGGTGCGGTTGCGGCTGCACGCGCCCGATCACGACGCCAGCAAGGCCTGGGCAAAGGGCACCCAGGACGGCGTCGCGCCGTTGTCGACCGGGCTGGATACCAGCTACGCGTGGTTCGGGCTGGTCGACAGCCGCAACCACAAGAGTCGCCACGGCCTGAAAGCCGACGCCAACGAGGGGGTGCGCGAACTGGCGCTGGCATTTCCGTCCGATCAGTCGCAACGCATGCGGCAGGTCATGCAGTGGATCGCCGCCTTTGGCACCGTTGGCAGCCGCTGCCGCGGTGCGTGGGGTTCAATCCACGTCGACGACAGCGCGGAGCTGCCCGCCGCAAAGACGCGCGCAATGTCGGAATGTCTGAAGGGCGATTGGGCGGTGGCGTTGGCGCACGATGGGAACGGCGCCTGCGTTTGGGAGTCCGACAGGACGTTCAGGCAATGGAACGACGCGATGCGGGAGGTCGCCTACGCCCGCAAGCGGATTCGCACCGCACTCAAGAGCGTTGATGGCATGGATTTGCGCGCCGCACTCGGCTTCGCCGCCAACACCGGCCGCATGCCCAGTCCGCTGCGCTGGAAGGTCTTTGCGAAACAGCATAATCAGCTTGCGATCCGTGTGTTCGCCATGCCGCACGGGCTGCCCGATGTCAGTGGCAAGAGGATGAGCCCGCGCGATCTGACGCAGGCGTGGGCTGCCACATGCAACGCACTTGACCGGGAAGGCTCGATCAAACGAGTGATGCTCCCAGGCCTTTGATTCACGATGGATACCCAGCCCATGCCCGACCCCATCATCCCCCAGGCCCTGCTCGCCGCTCGTCTGCACGACCCGATCGAGAAGGCGCTGGTGCTCATGCGCACCACCGAAGGGCACGAAGGCGGCACCTCGCGCGTGCTCACGCAAAAACTGTTCCCGGCAGGCGTGCCTGCGCCGGTCAGGCAGGCGGTTCAACGCGCCGATCACTGGGCGTCGGCAGCAGACCGCACCGCATTTCCCAAGCGCGAGGACGATGGCCGTTATCCTGCGTGGCAGTCGGTGCGCTTCGACCAGCAGCCGGTGTTGATCCATCCATTGACCGGCCAGGCGTTCGACCTCGGCAAGCATGGCGCCCTGACCACCGCCATCGGCCCCGAGCAGATTGCCGCCTTGGCGCAAGATCATCTGGGCAAGCTGATCCACGATGATCTGCGCAAGACCGCGCTGGCCTTCTGGCGCTTCGGCCCGGACCTGCGCGCCACCGACGATGGTCGCCCCGACCGCGAGAAGATCGACAAGCTCTGGTCGCTGCTGCCGGCCGATACCCGCGTGCCCGACCACACCATCCACGATCACCTCGACCTCACCGCCGCGTTCGCCGCCAGCTTCGCAGCCGACCCCGACGGCGGCCCGGCGCTGCTGGCGGTGAGCCTGGGGCCGGTGCAGGATTTCATCGCCGCTGCGCGCTCCACCTCCGATCTGTGGGCCGGCTCGCACCTGCTCTCGCGCATCGCGTGGGAAGCCATGGCCGTGATCTGCGAACAGATCGGCCCGGAAGCGATCATCTTTCCGCGCCTGCGCGGCATCCCGCAGGTGGACCTGTGGCTGCGCGACGGCTGCAAGCTGCGTGGCGAACTGTTCGCCAACGAACGCTGGACCCGCGACGGTACCGACGCCAACCCGCTGTTCGCCGCCGCCCTGCCCAATCGCTTCACCGCGCTGGTGCCGGCGGCGATGGCGCGAGATCTGGCCGAAAAGATCACCGCACGCGTGCATGCCTTCGTCCTCGCGCAGGCGAAGCACGCATTGCAGCACCTGCTCGACGCCACCGTGGAGGCCGATCACGGCGACCTGCCCGCCTACGAACAGATCGAAAAGCAACTGCAAGGCTTCCCGGAAGTCCACTGGGCCAGCGTGGCCTGGTCGCTGGTCGGCAGCGACGAGCAAGGCTGCGTCGATGCCAGCGACACCCGGCTGGCCGAAGCAATGGCGCCGTTCTTCGCCGCCGGCAAGCCGCCAGGCTATCTCGGCACGCAGGCATGGAAGCTGCTGTCCAAGGGCGTGAACCTCGACGCCGGATGGTTCTTCAAACCCAATCCCGGCGCACTGTATCCGGCCCTGCACGAGCTGCTCGAACGTGCGCTGGCCGCCGTCAAGTCCACCCGGACTTTCACCCAGGACGCCCAGCACGGCTGGCGCGACTCGCTCAGCGGCGAAGTCGAATGGCTGTGCACCGATCGCCAGCACCTGACGCTGCCGCCCGGCCAGCGCAAGGACACCCTGTGGGCGAAGGCATCGGGCCGCTTCGGCATCAAGAAGGGCGAGCATCTGGGCGCGCTGGGCACGCTCAAGCGGCTGTGGCCGACCCTGTTCGCGGAAGAACTGCGCAGCGTGCTCGGCGACCGCGCCATCAGCCGCTTCGTGGTCAGCACCCACGCCATGGCCATCAGCGGCACCCTGCGCAGCTGGTTGAAGTCGGACAAGCAATTGCCGGCTGATGCGGGCTATCGCAATGCCGAACGGGTGGCGCTGCCACGCCGCCTCGCCCGCGAACTGCGCGACCACCCCGACGCCGAGACCCTGCATCGCCTGCCGGGCTGGCTCGAAACCAGTCATGACGGCAACGACGAAGCCGCTGCCGAAAAGGCTCGCAAGAGCATCGAAAAGACGCTCGACCAGAAGCTGGAGGCCTACTACGGCCTGCTGCTGATGGATGGCGATCGCATGGGCGCGTGGCTGTCGGCCGATCGCGAATTCACCCGACCGATCCGCGACAGCTTCCACCCGCAGATCCGCGCCGGGCTCGAACGCCGTTTCGCCAACGACGCGGCGCTGCGGGAGTACGTGGCCGAACTCAACGCTGCCACGCCGTCGCGGCACATGGCCATCTCCGATGCGCTCAACCAGTTTGCGCTGCGGCTGGCGCCGAGCGTGGTCGAGGACAGCCACGATGGCCGCATCCTGTATGCCGGTGGCGACGACGTGATGGCGATGACCACGGTCGCCGACCTGGTGCCGGCGATGGCCGGGCTGCGCGCGGCGTACTCGGGCATCGATCCGCAAGCGATCGGCCTGGATCATGCCCCAACGGGCGTGCGTCGCGAAGGCAACGGCTTTGCCCTCCACGACAACCGCCTGCTGCGGTTGATGGGCGATGCCGCCACCGCCAGCTGCGGCGCCGTCGTCGCCCACCATCAGGCACCGCTGGGCGCGGTGTTGCGCGAACTGCGCGCCGCCGAGCAGCGCGCCAAGCACGAAGGTGGCCGTGACGCTTTCAGCCTGACCATCCTCAAGCGCTCCGGCGGTGCCCTGCGCCTGACCGCGCGCTGGGGCCAGCCCTTGCGCTGCCTGCGGACGCTGATCGACATCCTCGCCGAACCGGGCGTCTCGCGGCGCGCCGTCTACGACGCCTCGCTCTGGCTCAAGGACCTGCCCCGTGACGCCGGCTCGAAAGACCTGCTCGCCGCCATGCTGCGCCAGCAGTTCGCGCGCAAGGGCATGCTGCCAGGCCAGGTCGATCTCGCCGACACGCTGGCGGCGCTGTGCCATGACGCCACCCTGCGGCCGAAGGACAGCGATGCCATCGCCTGGTTGGTCGAGCTGTTGCAGGTGGCCGAGTTCCTCGCGCGCGAGGCACGCACCGGCAAAGCGCCCGAGGCCACGCAAGGAGCCGCCGCATGAGCACGCATTTCATCGAACCGCTGGACGTGCTGATCCTGCGCGGCAACAAGCTTTTCGGCGACGCTGGCAGTTACGGCGAGAGCCTGCTGCCGCCATGGCCGTCGGTCGCGGCCGGGGCGCTGCGCTCGTGGCTGCTGGTGCACGATGGCGTGGACCTGTCCGCCTTTGCCGGCGGCCGTGTCAAGCACCCGACCCTGGGCACGCCGGCGGCGCCGGGCTCTTTCACCCTCGCCGGCTTCCAGCTCGCCCGCCGCCACGACAAGGTCATCGAGCGTCTGTTCGCACCGCCGGCCGACCTGCTGATCCATGGCGACGACAGCCCGCAGGTCAGCCGCCTGCAGCCGGCCACGCCCGCGACCGGACTGCAAGGTTCCGCGCCCCTGTCGCAATGGCTCGCACTGGCGCTGGATTCGCGCGCCAAGCCAGCCTCCGGCTGGTGGTTGCGCGAGTCGGGCTGGAAGAAATATCTGCATGGCGATGTCCTGAGCAAGGACGATCTGGTGCGCAGTCGCGACCTGTACGGCTTCGACCTGCGGGTGGGTGTCGGGCTGGATGCGCAGAGCCGCGCCGCCAGCGACGGCGCCCTGTTCTCGACCCAGACCGTGGCCCTGCGCACGGATGTCGGCTTCGTGGCCGATGTCCTCGGCGCGCAACTGCCCGAACGCGGCGTGGTGCGCCTGGGCGGCGACGGGCGCGGTGCGGCGGTGACCCGCATCCAGCAGGGCGCGCCACCGATCTGCGATAACGACAAGCTGCTACAGACGCGGCGCGCGCGCATCGTGCTGACTTCGCCGGGGCGTTTCGAGGGCGGCTGGCGACTGCCCGGCTGCGCCGATGACGGGCAGTTCGAGCTGGCCGGCGTGCGCGGCCGCATCGTCGCCGCCGCAGTCCCGCGTGCGCAGGTGATCAGCGGCTTCGACCTCGCCCACCACCAGCCCAAGCCCGCCGAACGTTTCGCCCCCGCCGGCAGCGTGTACTGGCTCGACGACCTGCAATGCGCGCAGCCCGACGCCCTGCGCAAGCTTGCCGATCGCGGCCTGTGGCCGGAACAGGGCGATCATGACCCGCGCCGCGCCGAAGGCTTCAACCGTTTCGTGTTTGCCCATTCCTGACGAGGCAAGACCATGTTCGAAAAACAAGCCGCCGTATTCCTCTACGCCCTCAGCCCCGTCCACATGGGCGCCGGTTCGGCCGTCGGGGTGATCGACAATCCCATCCAGCGCGAGCGCCACACCAGCCATCCCAGCTTTGCCGGCTCGGGCATCAAGGGCGCCATGCGCCACGGCTGGGAAGGCCTGGGCGGCGACAAGACGATGCTCGATCGCCTGTTCGGCCCGGCCGCGCAGAGCGACAAGCTGCATGCCGGCGCGATCAGCTTCGGCGACGCGCAACTGGTCGCCTTCCCGGTGCGCAGCCTCAAGGGCAGTTTCGTGTACGCCACCTCGCCGCAGACGCTGGCGCGGGCGCAGCGCCTGCTGCGGATGGTCGGGGTCGATGTCGAGTGGTCGATTCCGAAGGTGGATGGCGAAGGCCAATGCCGGCTTGGCAACGACAAACTGTTGATCGACAACAAGAAGCTGCACCTGGAGGCGTTCGAATACACCGCCACCGACGGCGCCGGCGATACGCTGAAGAAAATCGCCGGGGATCTCGCCGACAAGGCCTTGCCCACGGGCGAGGCATTCAAGTTCTTCCGCGACAAGCTCGCCAGCGACCTGGTGCTGCTGCACGACACCGATTTCGCCTATTTCGCGCAATATGCCACCCTCGTCGAGCCGCACGTGCGCATCAACGACGACACCGGATCGGCGGACGACGGCGGCCTGTTCTATTCCGAGAACCTGCCGCCCGAAGCGATCCTGATCGCGCCCTTGCTGGCATCGAAAACCCGCTCCGCTGGCGAGGCGATGACCGCCGACGCCGTCATCGGCACCGTCCGCGAGCGCATGGACGGCCGCCTGTTGCAACTGGGCGGCGACGCCACCACCGGCCGCGGTCTGGTCACCGCACGCATCCACGGAGGCTGATGACATGGCCACCACACTCGAACAACGCCGCGCTGCCGATGCCTGGCAATGTGCGAAAGGGCAGTCCCGCGACTACGTCAACCTGGCCAAGGGCCTGCCGGCGCTGATCATGAACAGCGGCCTGATGCAGGTGATGGCCTACCTGCACGAAAAGGGCAGCAAGGAAAAGCAGGCGTATTACCGGACGCTGGCCATGCAACTGCGATCCTGGTTGCATGGCCAATTCCGGACCAACACGGAATTCGAAGGCTTCATGAACGACTTGATGCAGGCCGACTCGCTGCGTTTCCAGGCCATCACCGCCGAGGCCTTCGCCTGGCTGCGCTGGGTGCGCCAGGTCAGCGCCGCCGTCATCAAACCGTAAGGACATCCGAGCCATGCCACGCGCCGCCTTGCCCCAGTATCTGCTCGATCACGCCAAGGATTTCAAGAACGCCTCGCCAGGGCTGCGCTTTGGCGCGTATTTGCCGATCTGGACGGACCGCTCGGATCAGGAAGCTGCCATTCGCGATGCCGCGCAAAGGCGAAGCGACGAAGGCCGCAAGCTCAATGAAATCCTGACGCGACAAGGCATGGACGCGGCGATCAGTTTCATGGAGAACCGGAATGAACGGTTCGATCGCCTGTGGTGCAAATCCACCTCGGCAGCGACGGCCGCCTGGCGCGAGGTCATCAAACTTTCGGGCAGCGACAAGGATCTCAATGGATCGCTGGTCAAGCGCATTCTGGCCATGCAGAACCTGCTCGGCTCGCACGGCCAGGCGGTGTGCGCCTTCGACGCCATCGCGATCGCACCGTTCACCACCGGCCTCGGTAACGAGCATCCGCTGGAAAACGGCTTCACCTTCCTCAATCCGTACGGACTGCCCTGCCTGCCCGGCAGCGGCGTCAAGGGCGTGCTGCGCGCCGCCGCGGGCGAACTGGCCAGCGGCGACTGGGGCGGCAACGAGGGCTGGACGCTGGACCCGCATGAGGTGCGCTGGCGCGATGGCAAAGGCAAGCAACACACGCGCCAGATCACCACCATCGATCTTCTGTTCGGCAGCGAAGTCGAGGACGAGCAGGCGCTGTTTCGCGGCGTGCTGAGCTTCTGGGACGTGCTGCCGGCCATCGAGGGCAACAGCCTGCTGGTCGAGGTGATGACACCGCACCAGAATCATTACTACCAGCAAGATGCCAACCCGCACGATTCGGGCCAACCGAACCCGATCCAGTTCCTGACCGTGCCGCCCGGCTCGCGATTTTCCTTCACCGTGCTGTGCGATACCGCACGCCTGCACCGACTTGCACCAGATCTGGCAGACCGCTGGCAAGGCCTGCTGCAGGCCGCGTTCAACCATGCCTTCCAGTGGCTCGGCTTCGGCGCCAAGACCGCTGTCGGCTACGGCGCGATGGCCGTCGACCCAGCGGCAGCCCTGCGTCGCGCAGACGCCGCCGACAAGGCTCGTCGCGACCAAGCGCGCGCGGCCATGAGCGAGCAGAGGCAGCAGGTCGAAACCTTCATCGACTACATGCAAAAGCGCGTCGAAGCGCTGCGCGGAAGCAAGGCCAACCCCAACGGCGCCGAGCACATCAAAGCACGGGAGCTGGCCAAAGTCGCCACGCATGCCGATTGGGGCGCCGAGGACCGCAAGCATGCCGCCGAAGCCATCGAAACCTGGTTGCCGCAGGTCGTGCGCGTGGACATGAAAGAAGAACGAAAGAAGCTGGGCCTGAAACAGCTTCGCGAAGGCGGCTGAATCAAATCCGCCTTGCCGGATCAGGCCGACGTCCCTGCGCAAGCAGAACCCAGGCAACTCCCACGCGCCAGCACCGAGTTCGAAGGACCTTGACGTCTCCCGCCGTCGTCCCTGCGCAAGCAGGAACCCGGCGGCTTCCAGTTTCGCGACCTGCAACCCCACGCCTGCGAGCGCACCATGGCCACCACCCACCTCATGCTGATCTCCGACCAGGCCGCGGCCAACCTGCTGCCGGCGCTCGATCCCGCGCTGAAGCCAGCGCGCGCGTTGCTGCTGACCACGGCGCGAATGGAAGCCAAGGCCAGGACCTTGCAGACCGTGCTCAAGCAAGCCGGCATCGAAGCGCACGTTCACATGCTTCAACATGAGCAAGATCTGGAAGGCCTCAAAGCGCAACTGCTGGACGTCGTTGCCGGCGGCGAAGGTGAAATCTGGATGAACCTGACCGGCGGCACCAAGCTGATGGCACTGGCGGCCTTCGACGTGGCCAGCGCCGCCGAGCTGCGGGCTTTCTATGTCGACATCGACACCGACAAGGTCACTTTCTTCGGCAAGCAGATCCAATCCCACCCACTGTCCTCGGCCGTCCGGCTGAGCCATTACCTGCGCGCCTATGGTCATACGCTACTGCCGCACAAGCCCAGCGACTGTCGCCAGCATCACCTGCCGCTGATCGAGACGCTGGTGAAGGAGGTCACCCACTGGCAACGAGCGCTCGGGCGACTCAATGCGCTGGCACAGAAGGCCGAGGAGACCGGCGCATTGCGAGTTCGCCTGAACGATGACCAGCGCGACAGCCGCAGCCTCGAAGCCCTGCTGGACGAATGCGAGCGCGCCTACGTCCTGACCCGGAAAGACGATGCCGTGGTGTTTTCCAGCGACTACGACCGCCGCTTCGCCGGTGGCATCTGGCTGGAGGAGCACGTCAGCCGCACCATCGGCACGATGAAGCCCGAGCTTGGCATCACCGACAGCCTGGCCAATGCCGAGGTGCAATCCGAGGAAGGCGTGAAGAACGAAATGGATTTCGCCTTCCTCGCCCGCAATCGCCTGTTCCTGATCGAATGCAAGACAGCGCGCATGAACGTCGACGATGCCGCCGGCAGGGACAAGGCCAACGACGTTCTGTACCGCCTGTCCGAACGGATGCGCCATCTCGGCGGCCAGGGCACGCGCGGGATGCTGGTGAGCTACCGCGAACTCGGGGAGGCCGAAAAGAAACGGGCGCGCGAGTTGCACATCGAGGTGGTGTCCGGACAGGGCCTGTGGAACCTTTCCGAGCGGCTGCGGCAATGGGTCGGCGGACGGCGCTCGGACGCCGCCTGAACGACGACGTCGCGGCGCGGTTCTGACATCGGGTTTCGCGCCCACCCACCCCTCTGCCCCAACCCCCGCACAACTTTGCGCCGCCCGCTTCCGTGGCACCCTGATGCTTGCGGCAACCCCGCTCGCACGCGTCGCTCGCGCTGAAGCACGATGCGGGCGGACGGGTTGCGATCATTCGCGGAGGACTCATGACCCATCGACCCCGCATCCATCTCGTCGTGCGCGAGGGCGGACGCGCCGAGCTCGGGCGCCGGATGCTGCGCGCCTACCAGGAGCACCGCCACGCCGAGGGGCGGGCGCTGGTGGAACGAATCGCGCACCGCGCCTGCCTGCGGGTGGTCGCCGGCGGCGGCCGCGATGAGGCACACTCTGCCGACGGCGACGGCAGCGCTGCGCTGGCGCGTCATCCACCCACCGGCGAGCGCGACACGGAGTGAGCATGTGCAATCGTTCGTGGCGCAACGGCGAGGTCGTCGACCCGTCGCGCCGCCGCTTCGTGCAGGGCATCGCCGCCGGTGGCGCGATCGCCGGCCTCGGGCTGTGGCCGCGGCCTTCGTTCGCGCTGGCCACCCGCGCCCAGCCCGGCGTGCTCGCCGGCAGCGCGTTCGATCTCTCCATCGGCCAGACGATGCTGAACTTCACCGGCCGCACGCGACCGGCCGTCACCGTCAATGGCTCGCTGCCCGGCCCGGTCCTGCGCTGGCGCGAAGGCAGCACGGTGCATCTGCGCGTGCGCAACGATCTTCCCGCTGGCTCGATCCACGGCGCACAGGCGTCGATCCATTGGCACGGCATCGTGCTGCCGGCGGCGATGGACGGCGTGCCGGGGCTGAGCTTCGACGGCATCGCCCGTGGTGAGGCCTACGACTATCGCTTCGAGGTGCGCCAGGCCGGCACCTACTGGTATCACAGTCACTCCGGTTTTCAGGAACAGGCTGGCCTGTACGGCGCGCTGATCATCGATCCGCGCGAACCCGAGCCCTTCGCCTTCGACCGCGACTACGTCGTGCTGCTGTCGGACTGGACCGATCTGGATCCGGCGGCCTTGTTCGCGCGGCTGAAAAAAATGGCTCTTCGTGGAAACGTGT
>JAFEFT010000007.1 GCA_018240435.1 Pseudomonadota bacterium | reverse complement strand
CGGGCTGCGCAGCGCGTCGGTGTGCTCGTAAGTCGTCCAGGTGCTCGTGCCCAGCGTCGCCGTGCGCTTGGCGACCAATGATCCATTCAGGCTCACGTAGTCGATCCGCCGGTTGCTGCGCGCGTCGTCCTCGGTGAGCAGCTGCCCTCCCATCGTGTAGATCGGGTAGTCGGTCTTGCCGTCGGAGGTGCGCGTCACCTTCACCCGCCGCCCGTAGCCGTCGTAACGATAACTCTCCTTGCCGGTCACCGATTGCATCCGGTCGGCGGCGTCGAACCCGTAGGCGGCGTTGCCGGTGCCTTTGGAGGTGATGTTGCCGTGGCTGTCGTACGTCAGCGTCCAGTTCACGTGGCCGCTGATCGTGGCCAGATGCCACGTGGTCGGATCGTAGCTGAAGGTGTTGAGGTAGTTGGATGTGTTGCCGACCTGATTGGAGCGGATGTTATCGAGCGCATCGTAGCTGGTGGTGGCGCTGATCCACCACTGGTTCGGGGCGTTGGTCTGCGTCAGCCGATCCAGCCCGTCGTACGTCATCGTCCGGCTGTCGGCGCTGCTGGCGGTGCCATCGGCGATGCCGGCGACGTTGCCGTTGCCATCGTAGCTGTAGGTGTCGTCGAGGATCGCCGGCTGGCCGGGTTGCTGGTCGAGGCTGCGCAGCGGCAGCTCGCGAGTGATCTGGGTCAGGCGGTGGGCGATGCCGTTGCCATAAGCAAAGCCGCTCATGCCGCCGTTGGCGAAGTAACTGATCGCGGTGGCGTAGGCGCCCGCCTGCGTCGGCTGGCCGAGCGCGTTGGGGGCGGTGTCAGCCTGCGGAATTGGTGCGTGTCCCTGTTTGCTCCCTGTTTGCTCCTGTTTGCTCTGTTCATTTCGGAGCCTTCGAAACGCGCAATGGTGACGAACGAGCCCTGTTCGCCTGAGTTGAGAGCATTGACCGGCAAGGGGGTGTTGACCATCGCAAAAGCGCGCTCGAACGAAAGTGCGACGCGAGAAAAACAATCGACCCCGCCATGCGCAGAGGCTAAAATCGCCCGCCTTCCCCGGTCGCCTTCGGCTTGAACGAACCCGCCTCCACCCCGCTGCTGCTCACCGTCTCGCGCCTGCGCTTCGATCGCAACGCCGAGTGCGTGTTCGGACCGCTGGACTTCGTCGTGGCTGCTGGCGAGGCGCTGCTGGTCACCGGCGGCAACGGTGCCGGCAAGACGACGCTGCTGCGCGTGCTGGCCGGGTTGCTGCGCGCCGGCGACGGCCGCATCGGCTGGTGCGGGCAGGAGTGCCCGGCGCTGCCCGCGGACGCCATCGCTTTCGTCGGCCACCATGCCGGGCACAAGGCCGATCTAGGCGCGCTCGACAACCTGCGTTTCGCCGTCGGGTTGCATGGCTGCCGTGCGGGCATCACGCCGGCCGCGGCGTTGGCGGATGTCGGCTTGGCCGGATACGAGGACATTCCGTCCGGACGGCTGTCTGCCGGCCAGCGCAAACGCCTGGCACTGGCGCGGTTGCGGCTGGCGCCGGCGCGGCTGTGGTTGCTCG
The DNA here is from genome assembly GCA_018240435.1 of Pseudomonadota bacterium. GTDB lineage: Bacteria > Pseudomonadota > Gammaproteobacteria > Xanthomonadales > Xanthomonadaceae > SZAS-103. Next base: position 16,382 of record JAFEFT010000007.1, on the reverse strand, counting down.
ACGAGCCTTACGCCAATCTCGATCGCGATGGCATGGCGCTGGTCGATACCCTGCTCGCCCGCCATCTCGACGACGGCGGCGCGGCGCTGATCACCACCCACGGCGCCTATGCGCCGCCACCGGTGCGCACGCGCACGCTGTGGCTGGCCCGTGGCGAGGGTGGCGATGGCGGCGTCGATTCCGATGAGGCCACCGCATGAGCGCGCCGACGCTGTTCGGTGCGGCGCGCGCGATGTTCATGCGCGATCTGCGGCTGGCCTGGAGTCGCCGCGGCGACACCCTGCAACCGTTGCTGTTCGCGGTGTTGGTGGTGGCGTTGTTTCCACTCGCGCTCGGCAGCGAGAAGGCGCGGTTGGCGGCGCTGGCACCGGGCGCGATCTGGGTCGCCGCCCTGCTCGCCTCGCTGCAAGGGCTCGATTCGCTGTTCCGCTCCGATGCCGAGGACGGCAGCCTCGAACAGCAGCTGCTCGCGCCGGTGCCGTTGTCGCTGCTGCTCGGCTGCCGCATGGCCGTGCACTGGCTGACCGGCTCGCTGCCGCTGATCGTGTTCGCACCGCTGCTGGCGCAGTTGTTGTATCTGCCCGATGGCCTGCTGGGGCCGCTGCTGATCTCGTTGCTGCTGGGCACGCCGTTGCTGGTGTTGCTGGGCGCGACGGTGGCGGCGCTGACGGTCGGCCTGCGCCGCTCTGGTATGCTATTGCCCTTGCTCGCACTGCCGTTGTATGTGCCGGTACTGGTGTTCGGCGCCGGCAGCGTGATGGCCGCCGCGCAGGGCCAGGACTGGCTCGGCGCGATCGCCCTGCTCGGCGCCGGCCTCGCGCTGGCGGTGGTGTTGGCCCCCCTCGCCGCCGCCGCGGCGATCCGCATCGCCCTGCCATGAACCGCATCGACATTCATTACCTCATCGCCGCCGCGAGTGCCTGCCGCCGATGAAGTCGCTCGTGCTGTGGTTCAACCAGCTCGGTTCGCCGCCGAATTTCCACCGCTACGCCACGCGCTGGATGCCGTGGTGGTTCGGCGCGGCGCTGGTGCTGCTGGCGGCCGGCATCTACGGCGCGCTGTTCGTGGTGCCGCCCGATTACCAGCAGGGCGACAGCTATCGCATCTTGTTCATCCATGTGCCCTGCGCGTGGATGAGCCTGTTCGCGTACACGGTGATGGCGGTGCAGGCCTTCATCGCCATCGTCTGGCGGATCAAGCTGTGCGAGATGCTGGCGATGGCCTGCGCACCGATCGGTGCCGCCTTCACCGCGATCACGCTGGCGACCGGCTCGATCTGGGGCCGGCCGATGTGGGGCGCATGGTGGGATTGGGATCCGCGCCTGACTTCGGAGCTGGTGCTGCTGTTCTTGTATCTGGGCGTGATCGCGCTCGACGCTTCGATCGAGGACCGCCGCCGTGGTGCCCGCGCGGCCGGCATGCTGGCGATGATCGGCCTGATCAACCTGCCGATCATCCATTACTCGGTGCAGTGGTGGAACTCGCTGCATCAAGGCCGCACCATCATGCTGCTCGGCCCGTCGAAGATGAATGCGGCGATGATCGGGCCGCTGCTGGCGACAGTGCTCGGCATGCAGTGCTGGTTCGTCGGCTCGTTGTTGTCGCGAGCAAGGACGCTGCTGGTCGAGCGCGAGGCCGGCAAGACCTGGGTGGCGGCGATGGCGAAATCCGAAGGTCGCGATCAAGCGATCGGACACCCAATCGGGCGCGACAGCACATGAGTTACCTTCCCTACATCATCGGCGCGTATGCGGTGTTCTTCGTCGTGCTGGCGTGGGACGGCCTGACTCCTTGGCTCAAGCACGGCCGCTTGTTGCGCGCGATCCGGCAGAAGGCGGTGCGCGCGGCGGCGAAATCATCGACGCAAGGCCGACCATGAATCCGACCCGCAAGCGCCGCCTGTCGCTGCTGTTGCTGCTGCTGACCGCGATCGCGGTCGCCGGCACGCTGGTGGTGGTGGCACTGCGCCACAACGTGCGCTACCTGCTCACCCCCAGCGACGTTGCCGCCGGGCGGGCGCAGCCCGGGCAGACCTTCCGCCTCGGCGGCGTGGTCTGCGAAGGCAGCATTGCACGCGCGCCAGGTTCGCTGGCGGTGCGCTTCGTCGTCACCGATCGCATCCACCAGATGGACGTGCGTTACACCGGCATCCTGCCCGACCTGTTCCGGGAAGGGCAGAGCATCATCGCCACCGGCCAGATCGAACGTGGCCAGTTCCGCGCCGACGAGGTGCTGGCCAAGCACGACGAAACCTACATGCCCAAGGAAGTCGCCGAGGCGATCGCCAAAGGCAGCAAATTGCCGCACGCGCGCTGTGCGCCGCCACCGCCGTGAGCGCCCGCCCGGATGCTGCCTGAACTCGGCCAATTCGCACTGATCCTCGCCCTGCTGCTGGCTGGCATGCAGGCCGCGTTGCCGCTGTTGGGGGCGCAGCGCGGCATCGACGCCTGGATGCAGCTGGCGCGCCCGGCCGCCTATGCGCAGGCGTTGTGCGTCATCACCGCCTTCGCCATCCTGATGCATGCCTTCGTGGTGCACGACTTTTCGGTCGCCTTCGTCGCCCGCAACTCCAACACGCTGCTGCCGCTGGGTTATCGCATCGCCGCGGTGTGGGGCGCGCACGAAGGCTCGTTGTTGTTGTGGATTCTGATTCTGGCGCTATGGACGACGGCGGTCGCGCGCTTCTCGCGCTCGCTGCCGCTGCCGGTGATCGCCCGCGTGCTCGGCGTGATGGGGCTGGTCAGCTGCGGCTTTCTGCTGTTCACCTTGTTCACCTCCGATCCGTTCACCCGCCTGCTGCCGGCACCGAGCGAAGGCGCCGACCTCAACCCGCTGCTGCAGGATCCGGGCATGGCGATGCACCCGCCGATGCTCTACAGCGGCTATGTCGGCACCACGGTGGCGTTTGCGTTCGCCATCGCTGCCCTGCTCGACGGCAAGGTCGATGCGCGCTGGGTGCGCTGGTCGCGGCCGTGGACCAACGTCGCCTGGGCGCTGCTGACCTGCGGCATCGCGATCGGCTCGTGGTGGGCCTATTACGTGCTCGGCTGGGGTGGCTGGTGGTTCTGGGATCCGGTCGAGAACGCCTCGTTCATGCCCTGGCTGGTCGGCGCCGCCCTGCTCCATTCGCAGGCGGTGACGGAAAAGCGCGGCAGCTTCCGCGGCTGGACCTTGCTGCTCGCCATTGCCGCCTTCTCGCTGTCGCTGCTGGGCACCTTCCTCGTCCGCTCGGGCGTCATCACCTCGGTGCATGCGTTTGCCGCCGATCCTTCGCGCGGCGTGTTCATCCTCTCCTTCCTCGCCATCGTCATCGGCGGCTCGCTGCTGCTGTACGCGCTGCGCGCACCGCGCGACGGCGATGGCGCGCCGTTCACCTTGTTTTCTCGCGAGACGCTGATCCTGTGCAACAACCTGCTGCTGACCACCGCCTGCGCGATGGTGTTGATCGGCACCTTGTTCCCGCTGTTGGCCGATGCGCTCAAGCTCGGTCGCTACTCGGTCGGGCCACCGTATTTCGGCACCCTGTTCGCATTGCTGATGGCACCGCTGCTGCTGCTGATTCCGTTCGGGCCGCTCACGCGCTGGCAGCGCGAGCAACCCTCGCTGCCGTTCAAGCTGCTGGCACCGTGGCTGGCGCTGGCGCTGGCCGGTGGTGCACTGGCCTTCGTGATGATTCCCCATGCGTGGTGGAAGCCGGCGCTGGGCATCGCCATCGGCCTGTGGCTGCTCACCGGCACCGCGGCCTTCGTGCGCAAGCGGCTGGCGCTGCGCGGCCAGCGCCTGACCGCCGAGATGATCGGCATGGCGCTGGCGCACATCGGCGTCGGCGTGTTCTTCTTCGCTGTATTGCTGACCGAAAGCCTGTCGGTGCAGAAGGACGTGGCGGTGGCGCCGGGCCATGTCGTCGAGGCGGGCGGCTACGAGTTCCGCTTCGATGGCGTGCGCAGCGTGAAAGGCCCGAACTATCAGGCCGACATGGGCACGGTGAGCGTGTCGCGCGACGATGCGCCGGTGGCGCGCATGCATCCGGAAAAGCGCCAGTACCTCGCCGGTGGCCAGGTGATGACGCAGACGGCGATCGTGCCGGGACTGCGCGAGGATATCTACGTTGCACTCGGCGAACCGCTCGACGACAACGGCAACTGGGCGCTGCGCGTGTACGTCAAACCGTGGGTTCGCTGCATCTGGCTGGGCGCGTTGTTGATGGCGCTCGGCGGCATCGTCACCGCCTTCGATCGCCGTTTCCGGCGGCCGGCGCAGGAGGCCTGAGGTGCTCCGTCGCCTGCTGCCACTGCTGATCTTCATCGCGCTGGCGGCGCTGCTCGGCGTCGGCGTCTGGCTCAGTCGCAATCCGAATCGGGAAGCCCTGCCTTCGATGCTGATCGGCAAACCGGCACCCGGCTTCACCCTGCCCTTGCTCGATCCCGATGCCGCAACGAGTTCACCGGCGCGCCTGGTCGATGCCCGCGAACTGGCCGGCAAACCCTACGTTCTCAATGTCTGGGGCAGCTGGTGCGTGAACTGCCAGCAGGAGCACCCCGTGGTGCGGGCACTGGCGGCGCGCAAGGTCGTCACCGTGGTCGGCTACGACTACCACGACGATCCCGACGACGCCCGCCGCTGGCTGGCGCAATTCGGCAATCCGTATCATTTGATCGTCGCCGATGTCGACGGCCGCAGCGCGCTCGACTGGGGCATCTATGGCGCGCCCGAAACCTATTTCGTCGATGCGAGTGGCATCGTGCGCTGGAAACACGTCGGGCCGTTGAGCGAGGAGATCGTCGCGAAGGAGTTGTTGCCGTTGCTACGCCATGCAGGCGCTGCGAAATGATCGTCCGCATGCTGGCGCCGCACTTGGCTCGTCATCCCCGCGCAAGCGGGGATCCAGCGGTTCTTCACCAGCGTTCCGCAAGGCGGCGCGCGGGCGCAACGACCGTAGCCGACCTCACCCTGTCGCTGTTGCTCCTGCTCTTCACATCAATGCTGCCGACGACTACCGCGCAGGCACAGGCGCAGCAACCCGACACGCCCTTGGCATTCCATGACAGCGGCGAAGAAGCACGCTTTCACGCCCTGACCACCAGCCTGCGCTGCGTGATGTGCCAGAACGAGTCGCTGGCCGATTCGCAGGCGATGATCGCACGCGACCTGCGCCGACAGATTCTCGACCTGATGCGGCAAGGTCGCAGCGATAGCCAGATCCGGCAATTCCTGGTTGCCCGCTACGGCGAGTTCGTGCTGTATCAGCCGCGCATCGAGCCAGCGACGTGGGTGCTGTGGTTCGGCCCGCCACTGTTGTTGCTCGGCGGCATCGTCACGGTCGCGATCATCGTGCGCAAGCGCTCGGCGCGCGTTCGCAGGCAGATCGAAAACATCGCCGCGCCGCCCGTGTCCGGCAACGAATCGAACGAGGAATGGTGATGCAGATCGGCTTCATCGTCGCCGTCGCGCTGCTGCTGGCGATCGTCGCCGCGATCGTGCTGCCGTCGCTGTGGCGCGGCGCACGAACGCTGGCGATCGCGCTCGCGGTGACCTTGCCGATCATGGCGGTGTCGTTGTACGCGCTGCTGGGCACGCCAGCGGCACTCGATCCGGCGCAATTGCACGCCGCAACTTCGCTCGACGCGCAGATCGACGCGCTGGCACAACGCATGCGCGCGCACCCGGATGACGTCGACGGCTGGGTACTGCTCGGTCGCAGCCGGAGAGAACAGCAGCGCTACGCCGATGCCTTGCAGGCCTATCGGCAGGCGTTGCGATTGGCACCCAAAGAGCCGGCATTGATGGTGGAAGTGGCCGAGACGATGGCTCTGGCCACCACCGATCATCGCCTCGACGACGCAGCCCTGAAGCTGCTGCAAGACGCACGCGGCATCGACCCGAACAACCAGCGCGCTCTGTGGTTTCTCGGCATCGCCCAGTATCAGCGCAAGGATTTCGTCGGCGCCGCCAACACCTGGCAGCCGCTGCTGACGCTGGCGCCGCCCGATACCCGCGCCGCGCTGCGCCAGCAGATCGACGGCGCTCGCGCCAAGGCCGGGCTGCCACCGTTGCCTGCCGCAGCGGCAGTGCCGACCCTGTTGACGGTTCATGTCGACATCAGCGCGGCCTTGCGCGCGCAACTCAAGCCCGACGACGTGCTGTTCGTGTTCGCCCGCGCGGTGTCCGGGCCGCCGATGCCACTGGCGGTCAAGCGCGTGCCGGCGAAGGATTTGCCGCTGACGATCGCGCTGTCCGACGACGACGGTCCGATGCCGACCTTGCGTCTGTCGCAGCAAAAAACGGTGACCGTGGTGGCGCGCGTCTCGCACTCGGGCCAAGCCACTGCACAGCCGGGCGACTTCGAGGCCACGGCCGTCACCGCCACCGTCGGCGACAAGCAAGCCATCGCCATCATCGTCGATCACACCCACCCATGACGTCCACCTTTTCGACGCGCAGGCCATGACCGAATTCATCCCGCCCGGCACGCGCTGGTTCGCCCTGCCCTCGCCGTTTTCGATGAAGCGCGGCGGCGCGCTGCATGGCGCGCATCTGGCCTTCGAAACCTGGGGCACGCTCGATGCCGCGCGCAGCAACGCGATCCTGATTCTCACCGGCCTGTCGCCGAGCGCACACGCGGCAGCGAGCGTCGACAACCCGGAAGCGGGCTGGTGGGAGGCCATGCTCGGCCCCGGCAAGCCGATCGACACCGATCGCTGGTTCGTGATCTGCGCCAATTCGCTCGGCAGTTGCAAGGGCTCGACCGGGTCGGCTTCGGTCGACCCGGCCAGCGGCGATAGCTACCGCCTGCGCTTCCCCGATCTGTCGATCGAGGACATCGCCAATGCCGCACACGCATTGGTGCAGGGCCTGGGCGTGCAGCGACTGGCCTGCGTGTTCGGCTGCTCGATGGGCGGCCTGAGCGCGCTGGCCTATGCCACCTTGCATCCGGGCGGCACGCGGGCGATGGTCAACATCTCCGGCGCGGTGCAGTCGCTGCCGTTCTCGATCGCCATTCGCTCGCTGCAACGTGAAGCGATCCGGCTCGATCCGAAGTGGAACGAAGGCCGCTACGACGACGTCGCCTATCCCGAAAGCGGCATGCGCATGGCGCGCAAGCTCGGCGTCATCACCTATCGCTCGTCGCTGGAATGGAGCGGTCGCTTCGGTCGCGTCCGCCTCGACTCCGAGCGCCGCGAAGGCGAGGATCCATTCGGGCTGGAGTTCCAGGTCGAAAGTTATCTCGAAGGCCACGCCCGCCGTTTCGTGCGTCAGTTCGACCCGAATTGCTACCTGTACCTGAGCCGCTGCATGGACTGGTTCGACCTGGCCGAATACGGCCACGGCGATGCCGATGCGGCGCTGCGCGCGATCCCGCGCGGCGGCCAGGATCTTGCGCGAGCGCTGGTGATCGGCGTCGAAACCGACATCCTGTTCCCGTTGCAACAGCAAGAGCAGATCGCCGACGGCCTGCGCGCCGGGGGTGCCGACGTCACCTTCGCACCGCTGCCGTCACCGCAGGGGCATGATGCCTTCCTCGTCGACATCGCCCGCTTCGGGCCGGTGGTGGCGGCGTTTCTCGCCGGGCTGTAGGCGGCTACGTTCTCAAAGCGCGAGCTCCAGCGCCTGCGCCAGGCGTTCGACCCCGATCACCTCCATCTCGCCGACGCGGCCCTTTTTCGGCGCGTTCGCCTTGGGCACGATGGCGCGCTTGAAACCGTGCGAGGCCGCTTCTTTCAGGCGTTCTTCGCCATTGGGCACCGGCCGGATCTCGCCCGACAATCCCACTTCGCCGAAAGCGACGGTCTTGTCGGGCAAGGGCGCATCGCGCAATGACGACAGCACCGCCAGCAGCACCGGCAGGTCGGCGGCGGTTTCCTGCACGCGGATGCCGCCGACGACGTTGACGAACACATCCTGGTCGAACACGGCCACCCCGCCATGCCGATGCAACACGGCGAGCAACATGGCGAGGCGATTCTGTTCGAGGCCGAGCGTCACGCGGCGCGGGTTGGACAACGGCGAGTGATCGACCAGCGCCTGCACTTCCACCAGCAGCGGCCGCGTGCCTTCGCGAGTGACCATCACCACGCTGCCCGATTGCGGCGTCGCCGATCCCGACAAAAAGATCGCCGAAGGATTGGGCACTTCGCGCAGGCCACGATCGCCCATCGCGAACACGCCCAGTTCGTTGACCGCGCCGAAGCGATTCTTGAACGCGCGCAGCACGCGAAAGCGCGAGCCGCTCTCGCCTTCGAAATACAGCACCGCGTCGACCATGTGCTCGAGCACGCGCGGGCCGGCGATGCCGCCTTCCTTGGTGACGTGGCCGACGAGGAACACCGAGGTGCCGGTTTCCTTGGCGTAACGCACCAGCCGCGCGGCGCTCTCGCGCACCTGCGACACCGAGCCGGGCGCGGCGGCGAGCGGCTCGCTCCACAAGGTCTGGATCGAGTCGGCGACGACGAGTTTGGGTTTGCTCGCCTGCACCTGCGCGAGGATGCGCTCGACGCAGGTCTCGGCCAGGGCGTCGATGCCGTCGAGCGACAAACCGAGCCGCCGCCCGCGCGCGGCGACCTGCGCCAGACTTTCCTCGCCGGTGACGTACAAGCCTTTCAGGCGCGCACCGAGCGATGCCAGTGCTTGCAGCAGCAAGGTCGACTTGCCGATGCCCGGATCGCCGCCGACCAGCACCACCGAGCCTTCGACCAAGCCACCGCCGAGAACGCGATCGAACTCGCCGATGCCGGTGAGCGTGCGCACTTCTTCAACCTCGCCGACGCTGTGCAACGCGACCACTCTCGCCACGTCGGCACCGGCATAACCGGTGCGCGCCGGCGTTTTCGCGCCCGATGGCGCGGCCGCGGCGAGCACGATCTCGGACAGCGTGTTCCACGCCCCGCAGGCCTCGCACTGGCCTTGCCACTTGCCGTAGTCGGCGCCGCATTCGGAGCACACATAGGCGGTTTTCGCCTTGGCCATCGGTCTTCACTCGCGTCAGGATGCGGACACTGTAGCGGCAATGCGTCTCACGGTACGAGATGGTCTGCGGGCCTTGCGCATGTATTCCTTCCCCGCAAGGAGAAGGAAACGACTGGCGTCTTGCCCTCACCAACCGCCGGGAACATGATGCGTGCGATCACGCCATCCGAATCAGGGAAACGCCATGCACCTGCTCGCAACGATCCTCGTCGGCCTCGTCGCCGTCGAACATCTGTATTTTCTCTATCTGGAAATGTTCGCGTGGACGAAGCCGGCAACGCGGCGCGCGTTCGGCCTGACCGCGGAATTCGCCGAAGCGAGCAAGGCGCTGGCGGCCAATCAGGGTTTGTACAACGGATTTTTGTCGGCGGGATTGCTCTGGAGCCTGCTGCATCCCGATGCGGCATTCGCGCTGCAACTCAAATGCTTCTTCCTCGGCTGCGTGATCGTTGCGGCGCTCTACGGTGCCTACAGCGCCAAATTGCGCATCCTGTTCCTGCAAGGCGCTCCGGCGATCGCCGCGCTGGCGGTCACGCTGTTGAGCTGAGCCTGTCGCTCAGCGCTCGTCGGCGGGCGTCATGGCCGCGGCAGTGGTTGAATCGTCCAGCAGCGCCGACGCACGCCGCGCATGCCCGCGCCACAGCAGCCAGCCGAGCACGGTGAAAGCCAGCGCCATCGCCGCCAGACGCAAGCCGAGACGATGGCCATGGGAAGGCGCGACCATCGGCGCGACGACGCCGGCGACGAGCGAGTTCAAGATCAGGCCGATGAAAGCCTGCACCGACGAGGCGCCGCCGCGCTGCCTGGGGAACATGTCCAGCAGCGCCAGGGTGAGGATCGGGAACACCAGGGCGATGCCGAAGGCAGTGACCATCACCGGCAGCACTGCCCACGGCAGCAGCAGATCCAGCCCGAACAGATGCAGCATCAGTGGCTGCAGGTTCGTCGCAACGAGGTTCAAGACGACGTTGGCGATGCCGGCGAGGCCACCGATCGCCCAGCCGAGGTTGGCCATGCGCACGCCGCTGACCTTGCCGGCCATGCGTCCGGAAACGAAAGCGCCAAGCATCATGCCGCCGATGGCCGGAGCGAAGAACCACGCGTACTGGTGCTCGTCCAGACCCAGCATTTCGGGCACGAACACCGGCACCGAGGCAATGTAGAGAAACAGCGCATTGAAGTTCATCGAACCGGCCGCCGCCAGCTTGACGACGCGCAGGTCGCCCAGCATTGCCTTGTACGACGCGAGCAGCGGTGCCGCTTCCAGGCGCGTGCGCGCTTCGGGCGGATGCGTCTCGGGCAAGGCGAAGAACGTCGCCAGCCACAGCGCCAGCGCGAAGGCGACGAGGAACCAGAAGGTCGCATGCCATCCGGCCCAGCCGAGGATGGCGCCACCGATGATCGGCGCGATCGCCGGGGCGATGCCGAACACCATCGACACCTGGCTCATCATCTTCTGCGCTTCGTGCCCGTGCAGGCAGTCGCGGATCACCGCGCGGCCGACGATCAGGCCGACGCCGGCCGACAGGCCTTGCAACGCACGGAATGCCAGCAACGCCGGCAATGTCGGCGCCAGCGCGCAACCCACCGACGCCAGCGCGAACACCACCAGGCCGGTGAGAATCACCCGCCGCCGTCCCCACGCATCGGACAACGCGCCGTGGAACAGCGACATCGCCGCATAGGCGAGCAGATAGACGCTGATCGTCTGCTGCATCGCCACCTGGCCGACGGCGAAATCCCTCGCCATCGCCGGGAACGCCGGGAAGAAGGTGTCGATCGAAAACGGGCCGAACATGGCCAGACCGCCGAGCAGCAAGGCCAGGCGCACGCGGGAGATGGGCAGATCGGATCGCATGGGCGAAAGCGAGCGCTCGATGGGGCGGCGACACCCCGCCGACCATCCCCGACGATTCGAGGCTGGCGGGGGAGCGCGCGCGTGTGAGGGCGCCAGCATAGCAGCCGCTGCCACCGTGCTTTCGGTCGATGGCGGCATCTACCCATTCCACCCTTGCCACTTGACGATAGCCGGCCGATCCTCCACATCCAGCCCATGTCCGATCCCAACCCACCCCTCGGCGACGCACCCGTCGCCAAATCGTCCACCGCGCGCAGCGAAGCGCAGGTGTTGCGCGACCTGCTGCCGTTTCTCAGGCCCTACGCCGGCCGCATCGGTCTGGCGCTGGCGCTGGTGCTGCTCGGCAAGGTCGCCAATCTGATCGTGCCGATGGTGCTCAAGCACCTCGTCGACGGCCTCGGCGCGATCCGCGCACACGACGCCATCCTCGTGCTGCCGGTCGCGCTGCTGGTCGCCTACGGCGGCTCGCGCATCGCCGTGACCTTGTTCACCGAATTGCGCCAGGTGGTGTTCGCACGGGTGATGGCGCGGGTGTCGCGGCAGATCACCTTGCAGGTGTTTCGCCACCTGCACGCGCTGTCGCTGAAGTTCCACCTCGGCCGTCGCACCGGCGGTGTCTCGCGCGATGTCGAACGCGGCGGCAGCGCGATCTCCGATCTGCTCGACTGGACGCTCTATACCATCGTGCCGACGCTGGTCGAAATCGGACTCGTCACCTGGGTGCTGGTGTGGAACTACGACTGGGGATTCGCCGGCATCACCCTCGTCACCCTGATCGCCTACGCGGCGTTCACCTTCGCCGTCACCGACTGGCGCACCGGCTATTACCGCGCCTCGGTGGAAGCCGACACCCGCGCCAACGAGCGTGCGGTCGATTCGCTGCTCAATTACGAGACGGTGAAGTATTTCGGCAACGAGGAGCACGAAGCGCGCCGCTACGACGCCAGCCTCGTGCATCTGGAAAACGCCAACGTGATGGCGCGCAAGACCCTGGCCGTGCTCAATCTCGGCCAGAGCGCGATCATCGCCATCGGCGTCACCGCGATGATGTGGCGCGCCGCTGCGGGAGTCGTCGCCGGCACGATGACGGTCGGCGATCTGGTGCTGGTCAACGCCTACCTGCTGCAGCTGTCGGCGCCGCTGAACCTGCTGGGCATGATGTACCGCGAGGTGAAGGCGGCGTTCACCAACCTCGAACGCCTGTTCGGCCTGCTCGACGAACGCCAGGACGTGCAGGATCGCGCCGATGCCGTGCCGCTGGTGACGCAGCAGCCGCGCGTGGCATTCGAGTCCGTCCGCTTCGGCTACGACCCGCGCCGCACCATCCTGCACGACGTGAGCTTCGCGATTCCGCCCGGCGGCACGCTGGCCGTGGTCGGTCATTCGGGATCGGGCAAATCGACGCTGGCGCGCTTGCTGTATCGCTTTTACGACGTCGATGGTGGACGCATCACGGTCAGCGACGAACACGGCGTGGCGCACGATGTCCGCGATTACACGCAAGCCTCGCTGCGCGCGGCGATCGCCATCGTTCCGCAGGACACGGTGCTGTTCAACGACACCATTTTCTACAACATTCATTACGGCCGCCCCGATGCGACCAGCGCAGAAGTCGAAGCGGCCGCGCGCGCCGCGCACATCCACGACTTGATCGTTTCGCTGCCGGACGGCTACGAAACGCAGGTCGGCGAACGCGGACTCAAGCTTTCCGGCGGCGAAAAACAGCGGGTGGCGATCGCCCGCGCCCTGCTCAAGAACCCGGCGATCCTGATCTTCGACGAGGCGACCTCGGCGCTGGACACGAAATCCGAACAGGCGATCCAGAGCGAGCTCGAGCGCATCGCCGTCGGCCGCACCACGCTGGTGATCGCCCACCGCCTGTCGACAGTGATGAACGCCGACGAGATTCTGGTGATGGACGCCGGCCGCATCGTCGAGCGCGGCGCGCACGCGCAACTGCTGGCGCGCGACGGTGCCTATGCGTCGATGTGGCGCTTGCAGTTGCAGCAGCGCGCGGTGGAAGCGCTGGCTTGATTGCTCAACGATAGATGTCGCCTCGATGGCCCACGCGCACCACCAGCACTGTCAGCGTGCGGTCGCGAATATCGGCAACGATGCGATAGTCGCCGACGCGGTAACGCCACAGATCGCCGAGAACGGAACCTTTCAACGGCTTGCCGGTTGCGCGCGGATCGGATGCTCCTGCCACTGATTCATCGAGGAACCGCAGGATGCGCCGCACCGCCTGCGCATCCAGGCGCCGCAGCGCCTTCACCGCACCCGCAGACAGCTCAACCTGCCAGCCCATGCGCCTTCATCACCTGCGCCAGCGACTGCGTCTTCGATCGACCGGCCTGTACCTTCGCCAATTCCTTGTCGGCAAGGTAGATGTCTTCGAGATCCTCCAGATACCGTTCGATCGCCAGTCGGGCATAGAACGTCTTGGTGCGACCGGTACGCGCAGCCAAATCGACCAAGCGTGCTTCGAGGTCTGCCGGCAATCGGATGGCGAGCATCGCGTCGACTCCTTCGTCATTTGCTATACAAATATAGCACGACGCCACGCACCACCGGAGTTCAGATCAGCCCTTCGTCCTTCAATTCATGCTTCAGGTAGGCGTAGTAGATCGGTGCCGCAACCACGCCCGCCAACCCGAACGCGGCTTCCATCACCAGCATCGCCAGCAGGATCTCCCACGCGCGGGCACGGATCTGGCCACCGACGATGCGGGCATTGAGGAAGTATTCGAACTTGTGCAGCAGCACGAGAAATACCAGCGCGACGATCGCCGCCGCGACGGACACCGACAGCGCCGAAATCACGATCAGGGTGTTGGAGATCAGGTTGCCGACCACCGGCAGCAAACCGACCACGAAGGTCACCAATACCAGCGTTTTCGCCAACGGCAGATGCCAGCCGGCCAATGGCATCGCCACCAGCAGGAAGATCATCGTGAACACGGTGTTGATCGCGGCGATCTTGCCTTGGGCGAACACGATCTCGCGAAACGCCCGCGCCAGCCGCAGGCAACGCGTCTCCAGCGCCCGCAGCAGCGGCCCACCGCGCGCCGGCGCACGCTCGTGCGCAAGCGCGACCATCATGCCGATGATCAGGCCGACGAGGATGCGCCCGAACACCAGCAAGGTGGTCTTGCCGGCGTGCTGCAACTGCTCCGAATGCCGCCGCGCGAGGTTGCCCATGCTCGCGCGCAGGTCGTCGCTGCTCACCGGCAGGTGCTCGACCAGTGCCGGCGGCAATTGCGCACGCGCCTGATCGATCACCGGCATCACCCGATCCGGCAGCGCATCCGGCCCGGCCAGTTCGGCGCGCACGAAGGCCACGCCGCCGACGATCGCCGCCGCCAGCACCGCCACCACGATCACCCCGAGCAGCGCCACCGCCACCTGCCGCGACGCCGCCCCCGTCAACCGGCTCTCCAGCTTCGGCGCGATCGCGCCGACCAGCACGTACACCATCAGCCCGGCGATCAGCGCCGGCAATAGATGCAGTACCACGGCGAGCAGCAAGGCGATGCCGGCGAGGACATGACTGGCGATCTTGATCCTGGGCGAAGTGTCCATCGGGACGAATTCCTGGGCGCGGTCGAACGATTCCCAGTCTGGCAGTGTTGACGGATGATGCAAACTGATCGCCGGCCACTGGCACCACGGCGCGGGGATGCAGCCATCGCCATGGACGATTGCACGGGATGGTTCCGGGAAGGCCGCTTCAAGGCGCAGGTGCTGTGCGACGAGCGCGCTCTGCTGGCGGCGATGGGCTACGTGGCCCTCAACCCACTCCAGCACCGCATTTGCGCTGTTGCGGTCGATGTTCTTCGGGTCACGGAATCTGGCAGTTCTACGCCTGCAACGACTCGATCTCGGCTTCCAGCCGTTCGAGTTCCGCTTTGAGCTCGGCCATTTCCTTCTGCAAATCTGCCTGTTGCGCTTCGGCCACTTGGTTCAGCAAGTCAGGCTTGTCGGTGACGTGTTGGTGCAGCTCGTACTCGGGCGACTCGCGCAGGGCGTTGAGTCGTTCGAGCGTGTCGATGATCTGTGCCTCCAGTGTCTCGTACAGGTGCTGGAGCTTGCCCAACTCGTCGGCTTCGGCGAAGTCCACCGCGCCCCAGCCCTGCCGCGCCACGAAGCCCTCCGGGCCATCGGCTATTTCACGCAGCCGGTCGATGTCCCCCGCGTCCCGCGCGCGGTTGATCTCCGCAGTCAGCCGCTGGTACGCAGCCCTCTTCGCGTCATCATCCGTGATGCGGTCCGGGTGGAACAGCTTGACGAGCTTGCGCCACAAGGCGGTCAGTTCCGCCTTCTCATTGTCCGTCAATGACTTCTTCCGTGATGCCTGCGTGGCAGCTTCCTCGTATCCGGCATCCGTTTCCTCACGCGCACGCTCGTATTCGCCCTCAACCCCGGCCGCCTCCTCTTCCCCTGATTGCAGCAGGGCGTCGAGGAACCTCCGCCGATAGTCCAGCCGCAGCTTCAACAAATCACGCTTCTGGAATGAAGGCCGCAACAACTCGAACAACTTCGCCTGCGTCGCGGAAACGGCACGCCGCTCGCTCGTATACGTCGTTTCGAGTTCGGCAAGCCGGCTCCTGGCGCTTTCGATGAGGTGCCGCAAGCGCTCCAGATCCGGATTGACGTAAATCACGACTGCAGCGCTGCCTTCCGCCGCCTCGCTCGCGGCCTCCGCAAAGGGTGGGGCCACGTCCTCGTCGGTATCCAGATGGGCCAAATACCACGCACCCATTTGCGCACTGCGCGGATTGGACGACCCCGCCAACCATTCCAGCCATGATCGGAGCGCGGGATCCCGGCGTGCCTCGCGGAACATCCTGCCCTTGTACTTTCCGAAGGCGATCCGGGACGGGTACCACGTCGCTTCGGAGAACTCGACCAGCGCATTCCAGGTATCGATCCCGCGTGCCTCCGCCAGCGGCCGAAGCACCTGTCCCGCCAGATCGATGACCGTTTCCACATCCCCGAGCGCCGTATGCGCTCCGCGCTCGGGGAGCCGGTAATACTGCCGCAACGTCTGCAGCTTGCAGTTGCCGGCCGGAACCGGATCGAGCAGGCGCTGGGCAAGCTTCAACAGGCACAGGCCGCGCGCGCCAACGGGTGGAATGCCCAGGCGCCGCCATTCCGGCAACAGCACGTCGTCCCAGTCGTAGGCAAGGTTGTAGGAACCGACCGGACGGTTCCCGACGTATTCCGCAAACGCCTGGTAAACCGCTGCTGGCGGGTCGCCATCACGCTCCAGGATCTCACGCGTGTATCCATGGACGCGTGACGCTTCGGGCGGAATGTCGACGCCGTGGTTCAGCATCCGGCGAAACGGTTCGCCCTCCGGTAGCCAACCGCGCATGTTCTGGGCGGCCAGTTCCACGACGCAAATCGGTGTGCCGAGCCCGGTTGTCTCGGTATCGATGATGACCCAATGTGTACCGTCCATCATGGCGCCTGCTCGCCGATGATGCGTACGTCGTCGTCACAACACGGCTCCAGCCAGGGCACCGGCGACAGGTCCAGTTCCGTCAGGTGGTTGCCG
>JAFEFT010000071.1 GCA_018240435.1 Pseudomonadota bacterium | reverse complement strand
ACCAACAGGCGGTTGTCGACGTCGTAACCCAGGGGCGGGACGCCGCCCATCCACATCCCCTTGCGCTTGGCGGCGGCGATCTTGTCGCGGATGCGCTCGCCGGTGACCTCGCGCTCAAACTGGGCGAAGGACAGCAGGACGTTGAGCATCAGCCGACCCATCGAGGTGGTGGTGTTGAACTGCTGGGTGACCGACACAAAGGACACCCCGTGGCGTTCGAACACTTCAACCATCTTGGAGAAGTCGGCCAAGCTGCGCGTCAGGCGGTCGATCTTGTAGACCACCACGATGTCGATCTGGCCGCGCTCGATGTCCGCCATCAGACGTTTCAGCCCCGGCCGATCCGTGTTGCCGCCAGAGAAGCCGGGGTCGTCGTAGTCGTCGGCCACCGGAATCCACCCCTCGGATCGCTGGCTGGCCACAAAAGCGTGGCCCGCCTCCTTCTGCGCGTCGATGGAGTTGAACTCCTGGTCAAGCCGTTCATCCGAGGACACCCGGCAGTAGACGGCGCAGCGCTTGCGGGCGCGGGTAGCGGCAATCTCGCTCATCGCGCACCTCCCTTGCTCAGGCCAAAGAACAGCGGCCCCGACCAGTGCGCGCCCGTGATGTGGCGGGCCACCGCCGTCAGGCTCTTGAAGTTGCGCCCCTGGTATTCAAACAGCCCCTCGGCGGTGACTGTCACCCGATGTTCGCGCTCGCCCCATTCGCGCAGCAGGATCGTGCCCGGCGCGAAATCGAACTCGCGCGGCTTGGCCCGCAACTTGATCTTGGAGTGTTTCGCGCCGATGGCTTCCAGACGCTGCTTGGTTTCGGGCGCGAGGCCACCGAAGGCCTCCTCCTGCAGCTTGTAGGCGATCCGGGACTCGACGTGCGTGCGGTTGGGGTAGTCCGGGCGGCGCGGGAAATACCGATCCCAGACCGTCCAGAGCTCGGACATCGGCAGGCAGGCCAACTCCGCGATCCGCGCGGCGACGGATGCTTGTTTCTCGTTCATCACAACTTCTCCTCTTGATAGGGGGTTGTATGAACGCGCTGGTCGGGCAGGAAGCCAAGGCCAACTTTTCTCTGTTTGGGCTCATCCGCAGCAAGGGTGCGGACGATGGCAGCCGCAAGGATGGCGGCGATTTCGCCAGCACGGGCGCTGGCGCTCATCTCCGGGGGAGATGCGAGTTCGAGGTTCTTCATGACGGCTCCGAGGAATTGCAACCGTCAGGGATAGTGAGCCTGATCTTCCGAAGCGGATGGCAATTCCGGGTAATCGGCGGCAAAAACTTTCGCGTTAACTAAACAGTTGACAGACGGAACCTCTCGCAGTACGCTCCAGGCATTAACTAATCACGCAACTAGGAAACGACCATGCCTTTCGGAGCCTTCATTCGCAAAAAGCGCGAAGAGAAGAACATCCAGATGAACGAGTTCGCGCGTCAGCTTGAGATTTCGCCTGCCTACTGGTCCCGCATCGAACGCGATATGGAAAAACCGCCCAAGGACGAGCTGATCCGCAAGGCAGCAGAGATCTTGGGCATCGACCCGGACGACGCCTTTGTCGAAGCCAGTCGCCTGCCGCCGGATATGCGTGAGGATGTGGGCAACGTGGTGCGGATGTACCGCCGGGAAGTCACGGAGAAAAAGTGAATGCCGGTTCTGACCCTCGACTACCGGCATTGCGACCGCAAGCGCCCCAAATTCATCAAGCACGTTGAGATCGAAGCCATCGCAGCACTCGCCCGCCAGCAACTGGTGGGAAGCGGTGTTGATGCCATTGCCTTCGACACGCTGCGCCAGATCGACCGTTTGAAGATCAACGGTATCGACTTCGCGCTCGAGGTCAGCACTGATTGCGAGGTGCATGACGAGGATGGCAACCACGTTTTCGGCATCTGCGAGTATGACCCCTACGCACCAGACACCGCGATGGTGTGCGTGTCGCCCGTCGGCGAAAAACTCAGTGAGCTGCTGGCTCTGAGCACGCTGGCACATGAACTCGGCCACGCTGTGTTCGATGCCCCAGGCTGGATCATGGACGGCGGCAAAGGCCCAGGACTGTTCGATGCCCTGGAGCCAGTCGTGCAGCGCGCCTACCGCACCACCACGCCGGACAGCGAGCACTTGGCAAAAGTACCTACAGCCCCATCAGCAGCAATGGCGACGGAAGTGCATTTTGCCGAGCTGCGTGCCAACGAATTCATGGGCTCGCTGCTGGTGCCGCGCAAGCTCTTGAGCACGGCAGCTGAGGAGCTGGCATCGGAATACAACGTCAGCATTCATCGTGGCCCGTCGCTTGATCCGGAGATTCCCGGCACCAGCATGCAACTCGCCGCCAGCGACGCCGCCGACATGGAATTGCTGCAACGTGCGCTGGCCCTGCGTTTTGGCGTCAATCCACGCTTTGTGCAGGTGCGCCTGCAACGCTACGGCCTGATCCGCCCGGAGAACGCCGTGCGCTGATCATCACCATCCCATCCGCGCCGACCTCGCGTCGGCATTTTTTGAATCTCGCAGTTAACAACTCGCGCAATCGCGCACTTTACGAAGGAGTCTGCCTATGCCTACCGGTCACACCACCACCGCCCAGCAGGAGAAAGCGGTCAACCCGAAGTCGTCACCGAAGCGGGCGCGCGAGCAACGGTCAGATGATGGCCCTGCCATCCTGCCCGGAATGGAGCATTTCGTCGATCTGCTGCGCAAGGTCAAGCGTCCGGCGCTGGTGGTGCGCCTGCTTGAACTGGCCAGCGGCGATGCGTTGCCGGAACTTCAGGCATTGGCCGATGCCTCGAAAGGAAAACTGCCGGTCGAATCCCGTCAGGCATTTTTCCACTGCGTGGCCAAACTGGATGCTGCCATCCGCCTGCGCCTCGAGGATGCCGTCGAACGAGTGATCCTGCTCAGCGATGACTACGGCGCTCAAGCTGTTCAGGCGGTGCTCGACGCCAGGCGCGAAGACGATGCCACCGTGCTCGCAATGCCCAGCGACCGCCATAGCCGCGCATTGCACCTCTATCTCCTGCAGGAGTTTCCCGAGGCTGGAGCACGCCGCGAAGCGCGCTTCGATCACGCGGAGCACGAACAGGTGATGCACCGCCAGTGGAAAAGCGAGCACTTCTCCAGCCACTACCTTGGCCCCAAGGGCGTGGAGCCGAAAAATGGCGATGACATCCAGGAAGCACTTCGCACTCGGATTGCAGAGCTGTTCCCGCATGTGCCGAAAGAGCAAATCCTGATCGAGCAGTTTGTGCGGTGCGGCTTGTCCCACGCACAGCGCGATGACGATGAAGATGCCGACGACGAGCCGCTGACACAGCTGCACACGCTGTGCGCAACCTTCAATGGTTCTACGGCGCATTACCGGCAGGTGGAAGACGGCCAAGTGGTCGACCACGAGGAACCAGCTGCCATGTCGGCACGCTTTTCCTGGGAACCGGCAACCGGGGCGCTGACAGTGTTCTGCGAAGACCGGGAAAAGCGCCGGGAGCTTGCCACCATCTTCCGCGACGTGGCGCTGGCGCACGAGGGCGCGATTGACGACATGCCGATGCGTCAATTCGATCTGCTCGGGTTCTCGACCTCGGCCATGCTCAAGCGGCTGGAGCAGGATCGCATCGCGGACATCGAGCGCATCGACATTCTTCAGATCAAGGTGGCCAAGCCCTTTGAACAGTTGCTCGAGCTTGGCGGCAAGACCGTCGCTCGGCAGCTGGCGAGCAAGATGGAGATCACCCGCGATCGGCGTGACAGCCGCAACGTCTATCAGGTCGCCTACGAGGATTACAGCGCCGAAGATCTGAGCCAGTACGCACTGGTACAGGTGAAGCTGGTGATGCGCATGGCGACACAGCCCCACCGCAAGGCGCACAACGTCGCCGTCCAGATCACAGCCCCCAACGGCCTGAACGACAAGAGTAAGACCGAGGACGACCGCAAGCGCGTACTGGAGCAGTTGATTCGCCTCGGCGTCTTGAGCGAATTCTGAGGGAGCGTCGACGATGTCATTGCATCTACGCTTCTTCACCGCCATCGACAGGCTGTCGAGCCTGGATACACCAGTGCTGGCCACAACGTTCGGACGTGACCGTTCTCAGCTCCTGCAGCGGGGCTGGATCACCGACGAGGGTCATCTCACGCATGTCATGGCCCCGTTCCTCGACTCTGAATGCGAGGTCGAGATCGAGGCCGATCCCGATGCGGGCTGCTACCGCTATCGCAGTCCGCTGGATGGGCGCACTGTGGTGCAGCCCTTGAACGAGATCGCACTGTGCGGTATCCAGATCGAACGATGGCTGACCGATCTGGCACGCATGGTGGGCATCGAAGATCGGCGACGTGCCAGCCGCCCATGCCTCACGCCACAGCATCTCTGGCATCTCGGCGACCTGCGCGTCGCCGGGACGCATGATTTTGCCCCGGTGTTTGTTGGGCGCGCGTGGGCACGTGCGCCAGCCGTCAATACATCTTCTGTTCTGGCTGATCCTGCATGGTCACGCGGCGGTGTGATTTTGCAGGCCCGCCAAGTTCAGGCAGATCTGCCCCGTGATCATGTGATCCGGGCGCTCGATGAGTTCGTTCGCCTGGACGATGGGCAGGATGTTTTCGATGCAAGCGCATTCGACCGCGTGCTGCGCGGCTACGTCACGCCTAGCGGTGAGTCCGAGCCATTGCAGTACCTGCAGGGCACCCGCGTGAAATTGCCTCACTTTGCTTCATCACGATTGGTGAGTGATACGCGCGCAGCAATTCTGAAAGTGATGTGGGGCGTGGAAGGCAAGACACCTCCGGCCATGAAGTGGGCAGACGTCAAGACGCAAGTTCACTCTGCTGCCCGGTCATTTGATGAGGCCTTTGGTGACAAGGAAACAAGAGAGGACTTCCTCGTTCTCGTGAAGTCTGGCGGCTACTACCAAGTGCGCCGCCAGTAGAAGTCGTAGTTTTTTCCGGAGCCCGATCCGGATTCAGTCCGTAGTTCCATGCGGAGACTTCGATGTGCCCATTTCATCTAGGAGGCACATCGAAATGCAAACCCAAGTTCCAGCAACCCAAACAGGTCGGGATTCCTTCCGACCCAACCCCGGCAGTGCCGTGTGCATCGCCCTCGACGAAAACGAGCTCGCCATCCGCTGGGGGCTCTCCGTCAAGACCCTGCGCCGCTGGCGTCAGGAACAGCTCGGACCGATCTACTGCAAGCTCGGCCGCCGGGTCACCTACCTCCTGCACGAAATCGAAGCCTTTGAGCGGCGCGTCTCGCGTTACTCCAGCTTCACTCGTGCGTATCAGTGAGGAGGACGGCCATGAGCGATCTAACCATCTTCCCCGCCGACATCGCCGAGATGTCCGTCAGCCAACTGGCTGCACTGCCGCCCGAGCAGAAGCGCGAGATCGACAAGAACCTCCACGCGGCTATCGACTGGCTCAAGAAGGCCCGCACCAAGTTCGACGCGGCGCTGGATCAGTGCTACGGCGAGCAGGCCCGCGCCGCGCTGCGTGAATCCGGCCGCGATTTCGGCACCGCCCACATCAGCGATGGCCCGCTGCGGCTCAAGTTCGAGTTGCCCAAGAAGGTCAGCTGGAACCAGCAGCAATTGACCGAAATCGCCGAACGCATCGTGGCATCAGGCGAGAAGGTCGAGGGCTACCTCGACATCAAGTTGTCCGTCTCCGAATCCCGCTTCACGAACTGGCCGCCTGCCTTGCAGCAGCAGTTCGCCGCCGCTCGCACCGTGGATTCCGGCAAGCCGTCTTTCACTCTTTCCCTTGATTCGGAGTAATGGCCATGAGTGCAATCATTCCCTTCCAGTTTGAAGCGCACGCTGTGCGCGTTCAGGTCGACGACGCGGGCCAGCCGTGGTTCAACGCCGCCGACGTCTGCGCGGCTTTGGAACTCTCGAATCCGCGCGATGCTCTCGCCAAACACGTCGATTCGGATGATGTCGCAAAACGCGACATCATCGACAACCTTGGACGCACCCAGCGCGCCAACCACGTCAACGAGTCGGGTCTCTACGCCCTGATCCTCGGCAGCACCAAGGATGCCGCTAAGCGCTTCAAACGTTGGGTGACCAGCGAGGTGCTGCCCGCGATCCGCAAGACCGGCAGCTA
>JAFEFT010000070.1 GCA_018240435.1 Pseudomonadota bacterium | reverse complement strand
GCCATGCAGGCGCGGATGCTGGCGCTCAAGCTCGGCTTCATCCAGCAGGAGCAAGTGGCGGACGCGGCGGCTAGCACCACCAAGCTCGCGCAGAAGTCGGCCGAAACCACCGCCGTGGTGTCGATGGATGCGGCCAAGGCGGGAGCCGGGGCGGCGGCGTCGCAGGCTTCCATTCCCTACGTTGGCCCGGCACTCGCGGTGGCCGCGATGGTAGCCATGGTCGCCGCTGTGATGGCGCTCTTGGGTGGAATCAAGAAGTTCGCGGGAGGCGGCCTGGTCTCCGGGCCGGGCAGCGCCACCTCGGATTCGATACCGGCGCGTCTGTCCGCAGGCGAGTACGTGGTGCGGGCGGTCGCCGTGCGCCAGGTCGGCGTGGCTTTTCTCGACTCGATCAACGGCTTGTCGGCAGGCCCGCGCTTCAAGGGCGGCGACTTGGCCTTTGCAGCGGGCGGGCTGGTACCGGAGGTGAAAGTGTCTCCCGCGCAGCCGCAGATGAATCAGGCCGTGCGCATCGTCAACGCAGTCGATCCGGGTGTGACCCACGACCACCTGCAATCGCCTGCCGGGGAAAAAGTCATCGTCAACATCATCGGGCGCAATGCACGGGCCATCCGTGCGGCGCTGCAAGGCTGAATTTTCAGAGGAAAGTCCAATGGCACTTCTGTTCATCGACGGTTTCGATCACTACGACCCGCAGGCCGTGGACAGCTTTGGTGATCCGTGGCTGGCACGAGGCAAGGCGGCGTATCTGTCACCGCAGGCCACCCGGATCAATGGCCGTCGTCCGTCCTCCTATGCCCTGCGTTTGCCGGAAGGTTCGGGGGGTGGCTATGTCAAGAACCTCGACGCCACCAAGACCAGCCTGATCGTCGGGGCAGCCGTTCGCGTGGTGCCGTACCAGAACACCTACACCGAGCCGCTGCTGCTGGGCGTGCGCGATGCCAACTCGCAGGTCGCACATCTCGTGAAAATCGGCGAGGACGGTCGGCTCAAGCTCTACCGCTGGCAATACGGCTATGACCAGTTGATCTCTGTCTCAGTCGCAAGCGCTCCGGCGCGCGGCTGGCACTACATCGAGTTGCAGGTTACGCAAGGCACCAGCAACGGCATTCTGTCAGTGCGCATCAACGGCATCCTGGCCATCCAGATGACTGCGCAGAACACCATCCAGGGCGGTGGCCAACTGCTCACGGCATTTGTGGGTGCCGTGCCTGGCCAAAACTGCCCGCTCACCATCGACGTCGACGACTTCTATATCGCCGACACCAGCGGCACGATCAACAACACCTTTCTCGGTGATGTGCGCGTCGATGCCTTGCAGGCACAGGCCGATGGCAGTTTGAACCAGTGGACTCCCAGCCCGGTCGGCACCGCTGCCTGGGAAGCCGTCAGCGACGAGGACGAAGCTACGGCGATCAATGCGCCGAACATGGGGTTGCGCCAGTCCTTCGATGTCGAGCCGCTGCCGGTGATGGCCACGCCCGCCATCTACGGCGTCCAGCTCACGATGCTGGCGCGCAAAACCGACGCCGGTCTGGGCAAGGTCAAAGGCCTCGTGGTCAGTGGTGCGCAAAGCGCCGTCAGCACCGACATCATTCTGCAGGAGCAACTTGCCTGGCAGAGCACGCTGTTCGAGCGCAATCCGAACGGCAACGTGCAGTGGACGGAGGCCGCCTTCAATGCCGCTGAGTTCGGCGTGGAGTCGGCATGACGGATCGCGTCGTCGTTCGAGACCTCGCGGAGGTTTCCAGCAAACCAACGCCGGGAAGCGAACTGCCCGTTTTCCAGAGTGAAGTGCTCTCGCGCGCCACCTTCGGGGCGAGCGCAGCCAGCTTCACGCCGGAATCAGCGGTCGCTCCGCTGCCGCCCAATCTGACGGCCAGTCTGCTGGCGGAATCCTTGGCGGGCCCCTGGCCACCCATCGATGCACCGATCTTTCTGGTCGAAGTGTTGCGCCGGGACACGGCCTCAAGCGCCATCGTCGCCACCGGTATGGATGCCTTTGGCGACCAGCCTTGGCCGGATGCGCAACGCGGCGTGTTTGCCTTCCGTCATGATTGGATGGAGCCCCTCGTCGAACGGCTGGAGTGGCAGACCAGCGTCACGCGGCTGGCCAGTGGCAACGAATCCCGGCAGGCACGCCGACGCGTTCCTCGGCGCTGGCTCACCTACAAGGTGGGCAACGCCCGGCAGACCGATGCCCTGGTGGCCGACTGGCTGGCCGATCATCTCGGTCAAATGGCGCTGTGGCCGCTGCCGCAGTACGCGGTGCACCTGACCCAGTCCTGCGAACGTGGCGCACTGGCACTCAGTGTGACGGAGGCAGATGGGCGACAGTTCGGGCCACTCTCGGCCAATGTGCATCTGACCTACGACGGGGTGAAGGGCTGGC
Organism: Pseudomonadota bacterium; assembly: GCA_018240435.1. Classification (GTDB taxonomy): domain Bacteria; phylum Pseudomonadota; class Gammaproteobacteria; order Xanthomonadales; family Xanthomonadaceae; genus SZAS-103. The sequence continues at coordinate 1,751 of JAFEFT010000070.1, read as the reverse complement.
AGGAGACCGAGAGCAATGGCCGCTGGGTGCTGATCATCGCTGCCGATGGATGGCAGATCGCCCAACTCAGCGATGTGGAAGGCGCTCTGCTGTGGCTGATGGAACCGTTGGCACGCGCCGCAGCCGTGGGTAGCACCATCATGCCCTTGGTGTGGGGCAAGGCCATCGATCCGGCGGATCTCACGCAGTGGGTACCCGGCATGGTCGGCGGCAACATTCCCACACAGATCCAGCCTGCGCCACTGCCCGACCAGGATGTTCTCGATGACCCATGGCTCGACGAGATCCCGGTCTGGCCAGATGGCAACTGGCGTGACGATCCAACGGCCGCCGCGCAAGCCACGATCACCCGCCAAGACTTCTCGCCTGCAGATCCGTGGGTGCGCCGGGACGAACCGTGGGCGACGACAACTTTGCAGCGGCGCCATCTGGCCAGCTCACTCGATGAAATCGAGATCTGGCGGGCGCGGTTGTGGCGCGCCCAAGGCCGTTTGGAAGCCTTCTGGCTGCCCGATGGCTTGGCTCCGATCCTGTGGGTAACCGTCGAAGCCGATCCCGAAGATGGCTTCCTGCGCGTGGATGGCAAAGACATCTCCGCGCGAATCTCGGATTTTTGGCATCGCCCCGCCGCCTGCTTGATCGTGCACCCAGACGGCTATCGGCAGTACGCCCTGACGGCGACCTGCCATCTGGATCAAGGCGGTGTGCTGGTGCTGCGCTCGGGTCTCGACGACTGGGTGCCCGCAGACAGCCGCGTCATTCGCCTCGTGCGCTGCCGCCTCGAACACGACGCAGTCGATCTGTACTGGCACAGCCCGACGCTGCTGGAGATCACCTTGACCGCGCGCCAGTTGCCCGAACCGCGTGGCAATGACCGTCAAACCTACGAGGGAGAGTAAGCACGATGAGCCAGAACCCATTGCTGGAAGTCGAGCTATACGCCTTCGCCAGCAACAGCGCGCAGTTCTATCTGACGCCGCACGAATTCGACGTAGATCTCGACGGCAATCTGTACAAGAGCTTGGCCCTTGAACGCAACGAGCTGGCGCTGGGTGCCGAAGCGGCCAAATCGGCGCTGGATCTGAAACTGCCGCCGAACTGTGATTTGGTGCGCCACCTGCTCGCCAACTCGCTGACCGGCGACACTACCTCGATCACCCTACGCATCGGACGGCGCGATACCTGGGGCGACTACTGGTGGATCTCCGGCACGCGCTGGATGGGCCGGGTGCTGGGCGTCGAAGTCGCCGACGATGTGGCTCGTGTTCGCTGCGAATCCGCGCAAGTCAGTCTCAAGCGTATCGGGTTGCGGCGGCTCTACAGCCGCAAGTGCTCCCACGTTCTGTATTCCGCGGCCTGCGGGGCTTCGCCGATGACGGCCAGCGCCTTCGTCCTGGAGGTCTATGGCCGCAGTGTCGAACTCGATGGTGGTGTACCGGGTTGGGTCAGCGGCGGCCTGGCCGGTGGCTGGCTACAAACCCCGGACGGTGCGCGCCACATGATCATTGGCGACTACGGCAGCGGCGTCGAGCTGCTGTATCCAGCGGCCCTTGAGCCCGGCACGGAAGTGCTGCTGACCGTCGGCTGCGATCACAGCACGGCCACCTGTCGGACGCGCTTCGACAACCTCGACAACTACGGCGGCTTTCCCGCCATCCCAAGCAAGAACCCGTTCTCGACTGGCGTGTTCTGAATCCCCGGAGAAATCGCCATGTGGTACCTCGTCATCATCGTGGTGGCGGCGCTGGTTT
>JAFEFT010000006.1 GCA_018240435.1 Pseudomonadota bacterium | reverse complement strand
CCACACGAGTTCACGAAGACCCTATTTTTTCGGACGGGCGATGGAGCGCTTCGTCGATTCCTACCTCGGCACCGGCGGTTTCGTGTTTTTCTATCTGTCGGCACTGCTGGCCTCGATCCTGCCGTCGTATCTGCGCCATCGCGACGATCCGAAATATCTCAGCCTCGGTGCCTCGGGAGCGGTGGCGGCGGTGTTGTTCGCGTTCATCCTGCTGCGGCCGTGGGCGATGATCCTGGTGTTCGTGATACCGATGCCGGCGATCGTGTTCGCGGCGCTGTATCTGGGCTACACGATCTGGATGGAGCACCGCGCCGCGCGGACGGACAAGGTCAACCACAGCGCGCACCTGTCCGGCGCAATCTACGGCGTGCTGTTCATGGTGCTGATGGAGCCGCGGGTGCTGCCGGCGTTCGTGCAGGCGCTGGCGCACCCGAGTTTCGGCTCGGGTTAGCGATCGACGGCATCCTGCGCCGCCTTCCAGACGTTGCTCTGGAAGTCATTGTCGATCTGCTCCTGCGGCGTTGGATCGGAGCCGAGATGATTGATCGGAATGCCGCGGATGCGGATGCTCACGCCGCCGCCGACCGAGGTCGAGCTTTGCGCCGAGAACGGCTGCTCGCAGAGAGTCTTCGCGGTGCGGTAGTCGATCAACTGGATCCAGCCGCTGAAGCTGCCGCCGTCGTAGCTGCCGTCCTTGAACGCGCCGCCGGCGCTGCTCAGCTTCGGTTCGGTCAGGGCAATGGTATGGATGACCGCGACGTTGCCCGCATCAGCCAGCATTCGATCGGCTTCGGTCGCCGCTTCCGCATCGAACTCTGCGCGCGCTTGTTTCGTGAGGCCCTTGGTGGAGTGGTCGCCCACGTCTTTGAACGCCTCGTGGCGCAACCACGCGACGCCTGATGCATCGGATGGCAATCCGTCCTTGAAGCGTCGCATGTACGGAGCATCGACCGGTGCGAAATCGATCGTCTGTCCGTCCGTGTGCGGGCAGGGCGTGGCCTTGAGGTCGGCGGTCGCGGCGACCGCCGCGGCGACGTTGGACAGTCTTGCCTGCGCCTTGGCGCCGTTGGCAATGATCGGGGCCAGGCGTCGGGCTTCGTCCTGCGCGTATTCCTTGTCGAGCGCAGCCTGCCGGGCCTTGCGTTGCTGCGGCGTTTCCAGGCGCTGGTCGATCCAGCCGATAAACAACAACCCGACGACTGCCAGCGCGCACAGCGCGATCACCGCAAAGCATCCGAGCAGGAGCGGGTTGTTCTTCTTCCGCGGCGCGAGGTTCGGTGCGGGCGCGTTCATGGAGACTCCTGACGATTCGGCCCAATGCGCGGCCACCGCGAGCTATACGCAAACGCTGGCCACGAATTACGCGCGGAACAAACGGGACGTTGTCATCGTTGGCTGGATGCCGGCATCGACGCCGCTCCGGCGCGGTTGCGGCGATTGTCGCTGGCCTGGCGTCCACGCATGTGCCAGCATGCGCGCCCATGCGCCTGAACAAACACATCGCCGAGACCGGCTTCTGCTCGCGGCGCGAAGCCGACCGCTTGATTGCCGAACGCCGCGTCACGATCAACGGCCAGATCGGCGGCGTCGGTGCGCAGGTCGAGCCCGGCGACGAGGTGCGCGTGGACGGCCGCCTCTTGCCGGCGCGCACGACCAAGCCCGGCGCCCGTCGCCATGTCTACATCGCGCTCAACAAACCGGTCGGCGTGACCTGCACGACCGAGAGCGCGGTCAAGGACAACATCGTCGATTTCGTCGGCCACGAGCAACGCATCTTCCCGATCGGCCGGCTCGACAAGGATTCGGAAGGGCTGATCCTGCTCACCAGCAACGGCGACATCGTCAACGCCATCTTGCGCGCCGAGAACAAGCTGGAGAAGGAATATCTGGTCGCCGTCAACCACCCGGTCACGCCGGAATTCCTGCGCGGGATGGCGCGCGGGGTGCCGGTGCACGGGCAGATGACCTTGCCGTGTCGAACCGGCAAGCTCGGCAGCCAGGGCTTCCGCATCGTGCTGGTGCAGGGCCTCAACCGCCAGATCCGGTTGATGGCGGCGCACTTCGGCATGCGCGTGAAGGGCTTGCTGCGGGTGCGCATCGGCAACGTCAAGCTCGGTCACCTCAAGCCCGGGCAATGGCGAAATCTCACCGATGCCGAACTGCACGGCTTGCTGCCGCCGGGCATGGAGTGGTGAAAAACGCACGGCCTCGCAGTGCGAGGCCGTGGCGAGCGACATCTCCGGGAACGCTTCAGCCCTTGGAGGCCTTCTTGGCGGCCTTGGCGGCGCGCTTTTCCTTCAGCGATTTCTCCGGCTTCTTCTTGTCTTCCTTTTTCTTGTCCAGACCCTTCGACATGGCAGGATTCCTCGTGGATGGGGGTGCGCGGCCGTTGCCGACCGCTGTGCCATTCATACACCAAAACGCGCCCGCATCCAGCCCCCCCAGCGGTCATTCGATCTGGGCGCGGGCGTATTCGAGGTCGAGTTTTTCCATGGCGTCGAGCGGTTTGAGCTTGCTGGCCTTCTCGAATTCGCCGGCGGCCGCATCTTCGCCCTTGGCACCCTTGAGCAGGAGCAGCACGTTGGCATGCTCGACGTGGGCGATGGGCGAGTTCGGGGTGAGCTTGAGCGCGGTCTTGATGTGCTCATCGGCGGCGGCGGCCTTGGCGCCGTACGTCAGGCCGCCGATCATCGCGCCGACCTTGCTGATCACCTCGGCGTGGAACACCGCCAGCGCCAGATGCGCTTCGGCGTGCTTGGGCGCGATCGCCAAGGTTGCTTCGAGCGATGCTTTTGCCTTGCCGGCCAGGCCCATCGTCAACGCCTTGCCGATGCTGATGCCCTGGCTGTAGCGGCCCAGCGCGTAGGCTTTGCGATAGTGCGAATTGGCCTCGTCGGGCAGGGCGGCGACGGCCTTTTCGGCCAGCTCGACGGCCTTCTCAAAACGTTTGAGTTTTTCCGCTTCGTCGTCGACGAGGTAAGTGGCATGAATGCCCAGCGCCTTGATCGCCACCGACGCACCGAGCGGGCCGAGTGCGTCGCCGAGCACGAAGGCGTCGTGGAAGTCGCCGCGATGGAAGGCGCGCCAGGCTTCCTGCAGGGTCTCGGCGAGTTTGGCCGCGTCCATGCCCTTGGGTGCCTTGGGCATCGCCTTGAGCAGCGCGCCGGCACGCTTGAGGTCGGGGAAGGGCTCGCAATCGCCGGCGTGCAGGCCGCCCCAGGCGGCCTTGAGTTTGTCGCCGGCGTAGTCGAAGCCCTTGCCGGCGTGTGGAAATGCAGCCCAGGTAGCGGATTTGGCGGCCATCGGAATCTCCTGAAGAGTCGTGATCGCGAGCATGTCCCCGGATCGTGGCGCTGGCAAGGCCACGCGGTGACATGCGTGGGTCGAAATCACCATAGTGCAACGGCATCGGCTAGTGCCATTGCTCAAACGTTTGTTTGGATACTGCTCGCCGTCGAAGCGATCCATCAATCCCCATCGCCATCAGGAGGCGAACATGAGCACGACGATCGAAGCCACTCCCGTCAATCGTCAGCGCCCGGGCGCGCGTGAGTTCATGCTGGCCGGCATCGGCGCGGTTTCGCTGGCCCGCCGCAATGCCGGCGCGGCCGTGCAGGAAGCCATCGCCATCGCCGGCCGGGTGCCGGCCGCCACCAGCATCATGATCGAAGGACTGGGCGAGACCGGCAGCGAATACCGCCGCGCCATCGGCGCGCGCGCCGATGCGTTGCGCACGCGCATCCTCACCACGGCCGGCGAAGTCGCCGCGCAGGCACAATCGCGCGTGCAACCGTTGCTGGGCCGCTTCGAGGGCGTCGCCGCCCGTTTGGGCATCGTCAAGACCAAGCCCAAGGCGCGCCGCGGTCGCAAGGCGAGCAAGCCGGTGGCGCGGCGCAAGGCACGCAAGGCCGCGTGAGATTCCGCGATCGACGATGCAGCCACGACGCCCGGTTCGCCGGGCGTCGTCGTCTGCGCGGGGTTCAGTTCTCGTAGGCGCGGATCAGATTGTTCAGATGCAGTCGTTCGGAATCACGCAGGAACGGCGCCACCAGCATCATCACCTGCACGATGCCGAGCCGGATCGACGTGTTTTCGTCGCGATCGCCGCGCACGCTGGCGTAGTTCAGCCAGAAGGTGGCGATGACGAGGATGTTGGTCGCGGTCGCCTCGACCTCGGCCGCCGAGGCGCGCATCGCGCCGCTGCGTACCAACCCGCGCATGATGTCGCTGGCGCTGCCGGCGGCGCGCTTGAGGATGCGCGCGAAGCGCAGGCGCAGGCTGCGGTTGCGACTGAGGATGTCGACCAGGTCGCGATACAGGAAGCGGTATTCGGAGATGCACTCGAACACCAGGTGCAATTGCAACCAGACGTCTTCGAGCTCGGGCAGGCGATCGGCGGGCGCCGCCAGCGCCTTGTCCATGCGCTCTTCGAAGCGCACGAAGATCTGCTCGATGATGTCGTCCTTGTTGCGGAAGTGGTAGTACAGGTTGCCGGGACTGATCTCGAGATCGTCGGCGATGTGATTGGTGGTGACGTTCGGCTCGCCCTGGGCATTGAACAGGGCGAGGCTGGCGTCGAGGATGCGCTGCTTGGTCTGGCGTGCCATGCGTGCGCGCTCGCGGCGGCCGGCGAGCCGGCGTGCCGGCGGCTTACTTCATCAACGACTTGACGGTGGCGATGTATTTCTTCATCGCCTCCTCGGGCTTGGTGCCCTTGAGCTTTTCCCACGCCTCGTACTTGGCGCTGCCGACGAAGTCGAAAAAGCCCGGCTTGGCGCCGTTGACATCACCTTCCGAGCCTTGCTTGTAGAGCGCGTAAAGCTTGAGCAGGACGTCGTTGTCGGGACGCTGGGTGAGGGTCTTGACCGCTTCGGCGGCCTGTTCGAACTCGGCTTTGATGTCGGCCATGGCTTGCCTCCCGAAAGGATTGGCGCGGCGCGGCGCCGCTGCGCGGACTGGGTGATAGCATGCCCCCTGCCGGCGGCAAACGCCAGCGTATGGCGGCGATTGCCAGTGCCGCCGCGCTCTGGCACCGTGGCGAAGGCGGCGGCAGGGTGCAGGCGCACGGCGAGCCGCGAATCTTGGCATCTCAGGAGCAATCGCGATGAATTATCTCGTCACCGGCGGCACCGGTTTCATCGGCCGTTACCTCGTCAGCAACCTGCTCGCGCGCAAGGGCACCGTTCACCTGGTGCTGCGCAAGGGTTCGGAAAAGAAATTCGAGGCCATCGCCGACAAGATGGGCTGGGATCGCAAGCGCGTGCTGCCGGTGACCGGCGACTTGGCATCGCCCAAGCTCGGTCTGGCGCCGGCGAAGATCCGCGCGCTGGCCGGCAAGATCGATCACGTTTTCCATCTGGCGGCGATCTACGACCTGCAAGCCGACGCCGACAGCCAGCGCGTGGCCAACATCGATGGCACCCGCCACGCCATCGAACTGGCCACCGCGCTCAAGGCCGGATGTTTCCACCACACCAGTTCGATCGCCGCCGCCGGCCTGTACACCGGCGTGTTCCGCGAGGACATGTTCGACGAGGCCGAAGATCTCGACGATCCGTATCTGCGCACCAAGCACGATTCGGAAGGGCTGGTGCGGCATGAGTGCAAGATCCCGTGGCGCATCTATCGCCCGGGCATGGTCGTGGGCCATTCGCAGACCGGCGAGATGGACAAGATCGACGGCCCGTACTACCTGTTCCCGCTGATCAAGAAGATGCGGCAGATGCTGCCGCAGTGGATGCCGATGCTCGGCCTCGAGGGCGGTCGCATCAACATCGTGCCGGTCGATTTCATCGCCGATGCGATGGATCACATCGCCCACAAGAAGGGCCTGGACGGCAAGTGCTTCCACCTCGTCGACCCCGATCCGCAGCGCGTGGGCGAGGTGCTCAATACCTTCTGCCGCGCCGGCCACGCGCCGGAGATGACGATGCGCATCGACGCCCGCATGTTTTCGTTCATCCCGTATCCGATGCGCGCCGCGCTCGGCAGCCTGCCGCCGGTCAAGCGGCTGCTGAACGCGGTGCTGCGCGACCTGCGCATTCCCAGGCAGGCGTTGAAGTTCATCACTTATCCCACCCGCTTCGACAATCGCGAGGCCGAGCGCGCGCTCAAGGGCAGCAAGATCGTGGTGCCGGCGCTGGAGACCTATGCGTGGCGGCTGTGGGATTACTGGGAGCGCCACCTCGATCCGGATCTGTTCGTCGACCACTCGCTCAAGGGCAAGGTCAACGGCAAGGTGGTGGTGATCACCGGCGGCTCGGCCGGCATCGGCAAGGCCGCCGCGCTGAAGGTCGCCGGGGCCGGCGCCAAGACCATCATCGTCGCCCGCGGCGAGGAGGAACTGCATGCCACCCGCGACGAAATCATCGCCGCTGGCGGCAAGTGCTTCGCATACAGGGCCGACCTGGCCGATCTGGCCGATTGCGATCGCCTGGTGCAGACGATCCTCAAGGACCACGGCCACGTCGATGTGCTGGTCAACAACGCCGGCCGTTCGATCCGGCGCTCGATCGAGCTGTCCTACGATCGCTTCCACGATTTCGAACGCACCATGCAGCTCAACTACTTCGGTTCGCTGCGCCTGATCATGGGCCTGCTGCCGAAGATGACCGAGCGCCGGCGCGGCCACATCATCAACATCAGCTCGATCGGCGTGCTCGCCAATTCGCCGCGATTCTCCGCCTACGTCGCCAGCAAGGCGGCGCTGGATGCGTTCAGCCGCTGCGCGCAGGCCGAATTCTCCGGCAAGAACATCGCCTTCACGACGATCAACATGCCGCTGGTGAAGACGGCGATGATCGCGCCGACCAAGATGTACGAATCGGTGCCGACGCTGTCGCCGGAAGAAGCCGCCGACCTCGTCGTGCAGGCCATCATCGAGCGCCCCAGCCGCATCGCCACTCGCCTGGGCATCTTCGCCGCCACCATCAATGCACTGGCGCCGAAGATGTACGAGGTGGTGATGAACACCGCGTTCGAACTGTTCCCCGACTCGGCGGCCGCCAAGGGCGGCAAGGGCGCCGGCGAGGCGGCGCAGCCAAGCAACGAGCAGATCGCCTTCGCCTCACTGATGCGCGGTGTGCATTGGTAGCCAAGGCGCGCTTGCGAACTGCCAGTGGCAGTTCGCGCGCATTGGCTGGGGAGCCATGGATGGCGACCGGCAGACGCGCCATGGATGGCACCTCGCGATTGCCTTGCAACGAAGCCGCAGTCGATAGCGCGACGTTTTTCGAGGAGCCATGGACGGCTTTGCGCGCGATCTTCGCAACCGAGCCAGCCTGCACATCAGGAAGACGCGATCGCCGGCAACGACGACGGCGCCCGCAGGCGCCGTCGAGTGAGCGTTGCCGCAGGCGATGCCGGTGCCTTCAGTCGGCGTTGGCGGCCTTGCTGGCGACGTCCTTCTTGGCCGGCTTGCGCGGCGCCTTGGCGGCGGCTTTGCGCGTTGCCGCGTTGCTGGTCGCCGGCGCGCGGGCAGGGGCCTTGCGCGCCTTGACTTCGGTCGTCGCCGGCGCGCCGGAAAGCTTGCGCAGTTCGGCGTTGAGCTGGTCGACGCGATCGATCAGCGCGGCGATCTCGTCGCGGCCGGGCACGCCGAGGCGATTGAGGGCCCGCTGCACGCGATCTTCGAACACCTTCTCCAGTCGATCCCAGGTATCGGCGGCGTGGCCACGGACGGCGCCGACCTTCTCGCCGACCGCTTCGCGCACGGCGTCGACCTTGCCGCCGGCCAGACTGCGGGTGCGGCTTTCGATGTTCATGCCTTCCTTGACCAGCGCCTCGAACAGGCGCGTGCCTTCTTCCTGGGCACGGGTGAAGGCGCCGACGCCTGCCATCCAGATCTGCTGGGCGGCATCGCTGATCGAGCGGCGCAACTGCTCGGTCTTGTCTTGCGTGCTGGTCGCTTCGGGGGCGGGCTTGGCGCGCGCGGAGGATTTGAGCTTGGCCATCGGAAGATCCTTTCGGGTCGGGTCGGTTGGGAACTGGCGCCCAGTTTCGGCGCACGCACTAGAGCATTCACACCATCGCCGGCGTCGACCTCAGGCGGCTGGATGCGCATGCCGGCGGCGGCGCAGTTCCGCCTCGACATCGTCCAGCGCGCGGCGCAGACGCTCGGTGGTATCGGTCGGGTGCGTGCGCAGGCCCATGCCGTCGACCAAGCCGCGGCGTGGGTCGTCGATCACCGCGGCGCGCAGGCTCAGGCCATGCCGCTGCAGGATCGGCGCCAGTTCGTCGCGGCGGCGGGCGAGGTCGTTCAAGGTGACGCGATACGCGTGCTGACAGATCGCGAGCCGCGAGGCGAAGCTGAACACGTTGGTGAAGAAGGTGCGGCGATCGCTGGCGTCGGGTTCGAGGAAGATCTGGTCGGTGGCCGGGAAGTCCTGCGCGTAGCGCGACAGCCCGACCTGCGCCCGCGATTGCAGCACCGTGCGCACCGCCTGCGACAACACCACCGGCAGGCCGCCATCGACGAGATTGGTGCGGCGGCGGCCGGCGACGTGGGCGGCGGCGGCGTCGAAGGGCACCATCGGGTTGATGCCCAGCAGCAAATCGACGCCATGCCCGAGCGCGACCGATGCGTGCATCGTCCGCCGCAGGGCGCCATCGACGAAGTGGTGGCCGCGAATCGCCACCGGCGGATACAGGCCCGGCATCGCGCCGCTGGCCTGCACCGCGCGCGAGATCGGCACGTCGTCCCAGCCCTTGCTGCCGAAACGCACGGTCGCACCCGTATTGATGTCGACCGCGACCACGTACAGCGGCGCCGGCAAATGGCGAAAGTCGTTGCTGCGGCCGCGCACCGAAAACACTTCGCGCAAGAACCGCTCGACCCCGGCGTTGTCGAACAAGCCCGGCGGGATCAGCGCCGAGAAGCGCACCATCACGTCGCTCAGGCGCGTGCTGCGGCCGCGGGTGACCACGTCGCGGGCCCAGCCCGCCACCAGGCCGGGCAGGCGCGCGCTGCGCCGCACGAACTCGCCCAGGGCCGGGCGCAGGAAGGATTCGGGCTGAAAGCGCAGGCGATCGTCCTGGCCGGTGATGAAGATCCGGCACATTTCTTCGGTGCTCATCCGGTTGGCCAGTCCGGCGGCCAGGAAGGCACCGGAGCTGACGCCGACATACACCTCGAGCCGCGCCAGATCGAGGCCGTCGATCGCATCGTCGAGCGCGCGCAAGGCGCCCAGCTCGTACATTCCGCCGATGGGCCCGCCGCCGGCGATCGCCAGTCCGATGCGAGGTGGCGTCTGGCCGGGTTGGCTGGCGGGCTGGATCTGCAGCATGCGAACCTGCATCCGATGGCGGTGGCAACGATTGTAGCGTCGATGGGACAATTCGCACGATGCACCGCAACGCGACGACGTCGACTGCCTCGATGCCAGCCCGATCGCCACCCGCCAACGGCCCTGACGCGCTGCCGGCGCCCTTGCGCGCGCGCCTGCTGCAACGCTTGCAGTGGCATCGCGATCTGCACGACCGGCAGCGCGAGCCGCGCAACGCCGACCCGTTCCTCGGACGATTGCAGCATTGGCAGCAGCAACGGCTGGCGCGCAGTTTCGCCGGTTTTCTCGACGATGCGCGCACCCGCCCGGCGGCACTGTTCTTCCTCGAAGACCTGTACGGCGATCGCGATTTTTCCGCCCGCGATCGTGACCTCGCGCGGGTGCTGCCGAAGATGGCCAAACTGCTGCCGCGGCGGATGCTGGTCACCGCCGCCGACGGCATCGAGCTGGCCAGCCTCAGCCATGCCTTCGACCTGCGCATGGCGGCATGGCTGGCACAGGTGCTGCCGGCGGCAGCGACCATCGATGAGCACACCTACGCCGCCGCGTATCGTGCCGTCGGCTGCCCGCGCCTGCGGCGCCACCAGATCGCGCTGGTCGCGCGCATCGGCGAGGCGCTCGATCACGCGGTGCAACTGCCGGCGCTGTGGAACCTGCTCAGGATGTGCCGGGTACCGGCGCGGCTGGCTGGGCTGGATGCCTTGCAATCGTTCCTCGAACGCGGTTTCGGCGCGTTTCGTCACCTCGGTGGCGGCGCCGATTTCGTGGGCCGCATCGTCGCGCAGGAGGCTGAAGTGTCACGACGACTGTTCGCCGGCGAGCGCGATCCGTTTGGGGGGCAGAGGACAGAGGACGGAGGACAGAGAACAGAGGACAGAGGACAGAGGACAGAGGACAGAGGACAGAGGACAGAGGAAAGTCAGTAGACAGTAGGCAGTAGTCTGTCGTTTTCCCGAGTTCCGAGTTCCGAGTTCCGAGTTCCGATTCCCAATTCCCGATTCCCGATTCCCGAACAAATCAACCAAACTCGCGATCGAGATAGTTGTGGATCTCCGACTCGATCGAGTTGCGGAACATCGATACCGGGAAGCCGAGGCTGGCGGTGAGGTGTACTTGCCTGGGTGCCAGCACGATGCGGCCGCGCACGCCGCTGCCGTGGAAGTCGAGTTCGTCGCCGTTCCAGGCGTGGCGGATGCCGAATTTGGCGGCGATCTTGGCCGCCACTCGTTCGACGGCGGCGCGTGCCTGCTGGGGGCTGCGGTCGTGGGGGCGGCGGATGTCGATATTGGCCATGGCGGCATTGTGGGGCCAGTGCGTCGGGCATGCTAGAGTCGCGCACCAAAGGAGGATCGATGCGGCTGACGTTCCCGAACGGAGAGCATCCGGATGTCGTCGAACCCGGGCGGATCACGCTCGGCAGCGGCGCCGACAGCCGCGTGCGCCTGCCCGGGTTGGCCGATCGCCATGCGGTGATCGCCAACGATCGGCGCGGTCTGTGGTTGGTGATCGAAAGTTCCGAGGCCTCGGCGCATGTCAACGCCCGCCCGGTCAGCCGTCTCGCGCTGGTGCGTCATGGCGACCTGATTTCGCTGGGCAACGTGCAAGTGTTGTTGCGCGCCGATGCCGATCCGATCGAAACCAAGGTGCCGGCGGCGGCGACCGCCAGCAAGAGTGCGGGCGCCGGAGCGGCGCAGTGCCCTGAGCGCTTCGTGCTGCGCGGCGTCAGCGGCGCGCATTACGGGCAGAGCTTTCCGCTGTCCGAGCCGGTCGTCATCGGGCGCGGTGAAGCGGCCAACCTGCGCCTGGACGATCCCAGTCTCGCCGATCGTCAGGCCAGCGTCGAACTGCTGGGCGACCGCGTCTTCCTGCGCGATCTGACCGCAGGCAAGGGTGAGGGCGCGATGCTCAACGGCGTGCGCGTGCGCAACGCGATGCTCGCCGGCGGCGACCAATTGGCATGGGAGCGGCATCGCTACGTGCTCGAAGCGCCGGGTTTGAACGCGCCAGTGCAACGTCACGACACTACACCGCTGCCGCGCACGCGCGCCGACGGTTCGGCGACGACGCAGACGATGCGCCCCGTTGCCGGGCTCGATGGCGACAGTGCCGCAGCGGCGCCGACGGCCAGGCGCAAGCTGGCCACTGTGTGGTGGCTGATCGTTGCCGCGGCGGTGATCGGCGGCGCCTTGGCGGCCTTGCTGGTCTACGCGCCGAAGTTCGGCGCCTGAGCACCGGCCGGCGACCACGCGTCGCCCGGCTCGGCGGCGGGTGACGGCGAACCGGCGCTTGCAATTGGCGGCACGGTTTGCTGCACTGCGGCAAGGCGCCGCGCTGCCGGCGCCATTCCCGCCCTGCGAGGTCTTGCCGATGTCGCGTGCCTACAATTTCAGCGCCGGTCCGTCGGCGATCCCCGAGCCGGTGCTGCATCGCGCCCGCGACGCACTGCTCGAATGGGGCGACGAGCGCGCCTCGGTGATCGAGGTCAGCCATCGCGGCAAGGCCTTCGTCGCCCTCGTCGACCAGCTCCAATCCAGCCTGCGCGCGCTGCTGGGCGTGCCCGACGACTACAGCGTCTTGTTCGTGCAGGGCGGCGCGACCCAGCAATTCGCGCAGATCCCGATGAACATCGCCGGCCCCGATGACATCGGCGACTACCTGATCACCGGCCACTGGTCGCGCAAGGCGCACGCCGAAGCGGCGACTGTCGCACGCACGCATGTCGTCGCCAGCGGCGAGGCGGCGAATTTCACGACGGTGCCCGATCGCGCGCAATGGTCGCTGACGCCAGGCGCGGCCTACCTGCATGTGACGCCGAACGAAACCATCCAGGGCGTCGAGTTCGACGACGCGGTCGATGCCGGCGCGACGCCGGTGGTGGCCGACATGTCCTCCAACATCCTGTCGCGTCCGGTCGACGTGCGCCGCTTCGGCATCATCTATGCCGGCGCGCAAAAAAACATGGGCGCCGCCGGACTTACCCTGGTGGTGATGCGCGACGACCTGCTGGCGCGCCGTGGCCGGCCACTGCCCAACATCTTCACGTTCGCGGCGCAGGCGAAGGAAAAATCGTTGCTCAACACGCCGCCGACGTTTGCCTTCTACATCACCGCGCTGGTGCTGGAATGGGTCGCCGCTGAAGGCGGGGTGGCCGAAATGGCGCGGCGAAATCGTGCCAAGGCGGACATGCTCTACGCCGCCATCGACGGTTCGAATGGTTATTACCGCAACCCGGTGGACGTGCGTTACCGTTCGCGCATGAACGTGCCTTTCACCCTGCACGATGCCGCGCTCGACGAGGCATTCCTGAGCGAATCCAAAGCCGCCGGACTGCTTGCGCTCAAGGGCCACAAGGCGGTCGGCGGCATGCGTGCTTCGCTGTACAACGCGATGCCGCTCGACGGTGTGCGGACTCTGGTGGAGTTCATGGCCGATTTTGCGCGCAGACATGGGTGAGTTGGCGGTTGGAAGTTCGAAGTGTCGTGCCGCGAATCACCGAGCACCCGTCACACGTTGATCGTCTTGCGTTCGGGAAATGAGCGTTCATGGTTCGACAGGCTCACCGCCAACGGTTTTGAAAGCCCCTCTCCCATCGGGAGAGGGGTGGGGTGAGGGGCTGGCAGCAGTGATCCTTCTTCGCAAATCCCGAACCCCCATTCCACGATGATCCACGCATGGCCACAAAGAAGAAGATCCCTCGCCAGCCACAACCCGCCGCTTCCACCGAAGCGCCGATGAGCCTTGCCGATGCGCGGGCGCGCATCGACGGCATCGATCGGCAGATCCAGCAACTGATCGCCGAGCGCGCGCAGTGGGCGCAACAAGTCGGCAAGGCCAAGGGGCCGCTGGCGGCTGCGGTCGATTACTACCGCCCCGAGCGCGAGTCGCAGGTGCTGCGGATGGTGATCGACCGCAACGATGGGCCGTTGGCCGACGAGGCGCTGGTGCGCCTGTTCCGCGAGATCATGTCGGCCTGTCTGGCGCAGCAAGAGCCGCTCAAGGTCGGCTACCTCGGCCCCGAGGGCACCTTCAGCGAACAGGCGGTGCGCAAGCATTTCGGCCACGCCACCCATGGCTTGCCGCTGGCGAGCATCGAGGAGGTATTCCAGGAGGTCGAGGCCGGCAACGCCGACTTCGGCGTGGTGCCGGTGGAAAACTCGGGCGAGGGCACGATCCAGGTCACGCTCGACATGTTCCTCACCTCCGACGTGAAAATCTGCGGCGAAGTCGAGTTGCGCGTGCGCCAATACCTGCTTTCGCGCAGTGGTCACATCGAGGACATCGAACGCGTGTACTCGCATCCGCAGTCGTTTGCGCAGACCACCGGATGGCTACGCGCCAACTTGCCGAAAGCGGAGAAGGTGCCGGTGTCGAGCAATGCCGAAGCCGCGCGTCGCGCCCGCCATGCCGACGACGCGGCGGCGATCGCCGGCGAGGCGGCGGCGCACGTGTACGGTCTGAAGAAAGTGGTGATGAGCCCGATCGAAAACCGCGACGACAACACCACCCGCTTTCTCGTGCTCGGCCGGCGCACCTTTCCGCCCTGCGGGCACGATCGCACGTCGATCCTGGTGTCGATCCACGACAAGCCCGGCGCGCTGTTCGACGTGCTCAGCCCGTTCGCGCGGCACGGCATCAGCATGAACCGCATCGAATCGCGACCCTCGCACCATGCCAAGTGGGAGTACGCGTTCTTCATCGACCTCGCCGGCCATGTCGACGATGCGCCGATGCAGGCGGCGCTGGCCGAACTGCAAGCGCATGCCGCGCAGATCAAGATCCTCGGCTCGTATCCGGTCGCCGTGTTGTGAGCGTTACGTTCGACGCGGCCACGCTCGCCAATGCTGCCACGCGTGCATTGCGCGCGTACGATCCGGGCCACGATTTGCCAGCGCTGCGGCGGCGTTTCGGCGCCGACCTCGTCGAACTGGGATCGAACGAAAATCCGCTCGGACCGAGCCCGCAGGCGATCGCCGCGATCCAGGCGGCGTTGTCCGGAACCTTTCGCTACCCCGATCCGCACGGTGGCGCGCTGAAGGCGGCGCTGGCGGCGCGGCACGGCGTCGATGCCGCGCAGATCGTGCTGGGTAACGGTTCGCATGAATTGTTGATGCTGATCGCGCAGTGTTTTGCCGACGCGCAAACCTCGGTGGTGTTCTCCGAGTTCGGTTTCGCGGTGTTTCCGATCGCGACCGCTGCCGCTGGCGCGCGTGCGATTCGCGTGCCGGCGTTGCCGCGCGAGCACGCGACGATGCCCTGCGGGCACGACCTCGATGCGATGTCTGAAGCGATCGTTGCCGACACCCGCATCGTCTATCTCGCCAATCCGAACAATCCAACCGGCACCTGGTTCGACGACGAGGCGCTCGATGCGTTCATGACGCGCGTGCCGGCGACGACGCTGGTGGTGATCGACGAAGCCTATGCCGAATTCATGTCCGCGCCGCATCTGCACAGTGCGTTGCGATTGCTGTCGCGTCATCCGAATCTGATCGTGACGCGGACGTTTTCCAAAGCATATGCATTGGCCGGATTGCGGGTCGGCTACGCGATTTCGTCGCCGCCAATCGTGGCTGTGCTCGAGCGCTTGCGCGAGTCGTTCAACGTCAATGGCCTCGCCCTCGCTGCGGCCGAGGCGGCGCTGGCTGATCGCGCCCACGTCGAACGCGCGCGCGCGTGGAATGAGTCCGAACGCGAGTGGCTGGCGGCGCGCCTGCGCGAAAAGGGCTTGCAGGTTTACCCGTCGCAGACCAACTTCGTATTGGTGGATTTCGGCGACGATGCGGCGCCGATCGAACGCGCATTGTTCGCGCGTGGCGTGATCGTCCGGCCCATGGGCGGCTACGGATTGGGGCATTGCCTGCGCATCAGCGTCGGCTCTCGCGGCGCCAACGAACGCTTGCTGGCGGCGCTGCCGTGAGTGGCGCCGCGTTGCATTGGCTGGCCGAACCGGGCGCGCCATTGCGCGGCGACGTGCGCGTGCCGGGCGACAAGTCGATCTCGCATCGCGCCTTGCTGCTGGCGGCCATCGCCGAGGGTACGACGCACGTGCGCGGTTTCCTCGAAGGCGAAGACACCCGCGCCACTGCCGCGATCTTGCGCCAGTTGGGCGTGCGCATCGAGGTGCCCGCCGCCGGCGAGCGCGTCGTCCACGGCGTCGGCCTGCATGGGCTGCGTGCGAGCGAGCGCCCGCTCGACTGCGGCAATGCCGGCACCGGCATGCGCCTGCTGTGCGGGCTGCTGGCCGGGCAGGCGTTTGCCAGTGAATTGATCGGCGATGCCTCGCTGTCGCGGCGACCGATGCAGCGCGTGATCGCGCCACTCGAACGCATGGGCGCGATGATTGCAGCCGATGCAGGCGGTGTGCCGCCGCTGCGTATCGCCGGCGGCCGCGCCTTGCACGGCATCGATCACGAATCGCCGGTCGCCAGTGCGCAGGTCAAATCGGCGGTGCTGCTGGCCGGCCTGTACGCACAGGGCCGCACGCGCGTGTGCGAGGCGCAACCCACCCGCGATTACACGGAAAGCATGCTGGCGGCCTTTGGCTGGCCGATCCGCCATCGCCCGGGACTGGCCGAACTCGACGGCGGCCATCGCCTGCACGCGACGGATATTGTTGTGCCCGGCGATTTCTCGTCGGCTGCGTTCTGGCTGGTCGCCGCCAGCATCGTGCCGGGCTCCGATCTGCGCATCGCCGAAGTCGGCATCAATCCGCGCCGCATCGGGCTGCTGACCGCGTTGCGCGCGATGGGTGCCGACATCGTCGAGGAAAACCTGCGGCGCTGCGGCGGCGAGGAAGTTGCCGACCTGCGCGTGCGCCACGCGCCCTTGCATGGCATCGAGGTGCCGGCCGCGATCGTGCCCGACATGATCGACGAGTTTCCGGCGCTGTTCATCGCCGCCGCATTGGCCGACGGGCCAACCGTAGTGCGTGGCGCCGGCGAGTTGCGGGTCAAGGAATCCGACCGCATCGCCGGCATGGCCGCCGGCCTGCGCAGGCTGGGCGTGTGCGTGGATGAAACCGACGATGGCGCGATCATCCACGGGCTCGGCGCGAACGCACGCCTGCGCGGCGGCGACGTCGACAGCCTGGGCGATCATCGTCTGGCGATGGCGTTCGCGGTCGCCGCGCAACGCGCCGATGCGCCGGTGCGCATCGCCGATTGCGCCAACGTCGCCACCTCGTTCCCCGGCTTTGTCGAACGTGCTGCCGGCATCGGCATGGGCCTGCGCGTGGGATGAGACGGGCTCGCGCGGCTCAGGTTCCGTCGAGGCGGAAATCCACCGGCACTTCGACCGTGCTCGGCACCGGCTGCCCGCCCTGAATCGCCGGTTGGTAATGCCAGCCGCGCACGGCGTCGAGCGCGGCGCGGTCGAGCAGGCCCGAGCCGCTGCCGTGGACGATGCTGACATCGACCACGTTGCCTTGCGCGTCGATGGCGATGCGTACGCGCACGCTGCCGGTGATGCCGGCCCGCAGCGCTTCGCGTGGGAATGTGGGAGCGGCGTGTTCGCTCAGGCGCGGGCCGTGGTCGCTGCTGACCGGCGGCGTCGCCGCGGTGTCGGGCTGCGCGCCTTGGCGGGTTTCGGCGCCATCGGCGTCGGCGTCGGCACTGGTCGGCAACGGGCTGGGCGGTGGAGTGTCGGCGACGATGCGCGGCGCGTCCGGCGCCTGGGTGACGACCGCCGGCAAGGCGATCGCGGCGCCGGTGGCTGGCACCGGAAGCGCGCGGCGTTGCGCGTCCAGGCTGGCCGCCGAATCGCTCGGCAATCCCTTCACCACCACCGGATGCGCACGCATCCACAGCAGGCTGGCGCCAACGCCGACGCCCAGCGCCAGCGCGAAGATCGCCAGCGCCGGCAACCATGCGCGCCCGGCGGCGCGTCGCGGCGATGGCGGCGGATGGGGGCGCGACGAGGGCAGGAATGCGTTCATGAGGGATGCGAGTGAGCCAGAGCCGCGGTCGCTTGGCAACTTCAAGTGGGTTTCGACCTCGTGGCCGCAGCAAAGTTTGCCGCGCGGTCGTTCCAGCCGCGATAATGACCGGCGAATTTCGTCCGGAGTGTTCCATGCTTGATCCCTCCTTGCTGCGCGGCCAGCTCGCGGCGACGGCGCTGCAGCTCCAATCCCGTGGGTTTTCACTGCCGGTGGCCGAACTCGAAGACCTGGAGGGCCAGCGCAAGGCCCTCCAGATGCGCACGCAGGAGTTGCAGAACCTGCGCAACACCCGCAGCAAGGCGATCGGCATGGCCAAGGCCAAGGGCGAAGACGTCGCGCCGCTGCTGGCCGAAGTCGCCGGCATCGGCGACGAGCTCAAGGCCAGCGAGATCAAGCTCGATGACCTCCGCGCGCGCATCGAGGCGATCGCCGCCGGCGTGCCCAACCTGCCCGATACCGCGGTGCCGGTCGGCACCGACGAGAGCGGCAACGTCGAGCAGCATCGCCACGGCACGCCGCGCACGTTCGACTTCGCGGTGAAAGATCACGTCGAACTTGGCGCCCGCCATGGCTGGCTCGACGGCGATACCGGCGCCAAGCTCTCCGGTTCTCGTTTCACCGTGCTGCGCGGATCGCTGGCGCGCCTGCATCGTGCGCTGGCGCAATTCATGCTCGATCTGCACACCGGCGAGCACGGTTACATGGAGATCAACGCGCCGCTGCTGGTGAACGCCGAGTCGATGCGCGGCACCGGGCAGTTGCCGAAGTTTGAGGACGATCTGTTTTCCACGGCGGTCGGTGAGGGCGAGGCCGCGCACAAGCGTTACCTGATCCCGACCTCCGAAGTGTCGATGACCAATATCGTCCGCGACGAGATTCTCGACGACGCGGCTCTGCCGCTGCGGATGACCGCGCACACGCCGTGCTTCCGCGCCGAAGCCGGTGCCGCCGGGCGCGACACCCGCGGCATGATCCGCCAGCATCAATTCGAAAAGGTCGAACTGGTCGGCATCGCCCGGCCCGACGACAGCGACGCCGAGCACGAGCGCATGACGCGCTGCGCCGAGACGGTGCTGGAACAGCTCGGCCTGCCGTATCGGCGGATGCTGCTGTGCAGCGGCGACATGGGCTTTTCGGCGCGCAAGACCTATGACCTGGAAGTCTGGCTGCCCTCGCAGAACGGCTATCGCGAGATCAGCTCGTGCTCGAACTGCGGCGATTTCCAGGCGCGGCGGATGCAGGCGCGCTGGCGCAATCCGGCCACCGGCAAGCCCGAACTCGTGCACACGCTCAACGGCTCCGGCGTCGCCGTCGGCCGCGCCCTGATCGCGGTGATGGAGAACTACCAGAACGCCGACGGCTCGATCGCCGTGCCGGAGGCGCTGCGGCGGTACATGGGCGGTGTGGATGTGATTGCGTGATTCGGAAAGGTCACGTTTGATTCGTGCGTGGTGAGCCTGCGACTTCGCCAAGGACAGTCCTGTCGAGTTTCCCGTTCGTGGTGAGCCTGTCGAACCACGATCTTCAACGAGGTGTGCCATGCAAGACCTCAACGATCTGTACTACTTCGCGATGGTGGTCGAGCACGGCGGTTTCGCCGCCGCCGAGCGTGCGCTGGGCATTCCCAAGTCGCGCCTGAGCCGGCGCATCGCCCAACTCGAAACCGACATGGGCGTGCGCCTGTTGCAGCGCTCGACGCGCCGCTTCGCCGTCACCGAAGTCGGGCAAAGCGTGCAGCGTCATGCGCAGGCGATGCTGTCGGAGGCGCAGTCGGCGCGCGAGGCGGTCGATCGGCTCAGCGCCGAGCCGCGCGGCGTGATCAAGGTCAGTTGCCCGGTGTCGCTGGCGCAACGGCAACTGGCCTGCCTGCTGCCCGAATTCCTGGAGCGCCATCCGCAGGTGCGCGTGCAATTGCAGGTCAGCAACCGCCGCGTCGATGTCATCAATGAAGGTTTCGACATTGCGCTGCGCGTGCGCACGCGGCTCGATGACGACGGCAGTCTGGCGATGCGCAGCTTCGCGCAGATCCGCGAGTTACTGGTCGCCAGCCCGAAATACCTCGATGCCCACGGCCGCCCGTCGACGCCGCAGGATCTCGCCGGCCACGCCACCTTGAGCATGAGCGAGGACGAAGCGCGCCAGCGCTGGGAGTTGCACGGCCCCGACGACACCACGGTGCGGGTGGACATCCAGCCGCGCCTGATGGGCCACGATTTCCCGCTGCTGATGGAGATCGCCCGCCGCGGCCACGGCATCGCGTTGCTGCCGGAGACGGTCTGCGCCGAGGCGATCGTGCGCGGCGAACTCGAACCGGTGCTGCCCGGCTGGATGCTGCCGCAGGGAATCTGCCACGCCGTGTTTCCGTCCCGTCGCGGCTTGCTGCCGGCGGTGCGGGTGTTCATCGACTTCCTCGCCGAGCGCATGCCGGCGCTGCTCGAAGCCTCCAGCAGCGGTTGCAAGAAAAGCCGCGAGGAATGCGCCAAGCCCGCCGCCGCCAAGCACGCCACGCGGCAGCGCACTGCGGCGTGAGCGACACGGCTGCGGCGGCGCGTGCTGGCGTGCGCGTGCGATAATTCGCGCCCTGCGGAAGCGTGGCCGAGCGGTTCAAGGCACCGGTCTTGACAGGATCGTCGGGAACGATCCAGAACGACCGCAGGTCGGCCCCGAAGGGGCGAGGGCATGGATAGCCCGAGTAAAACCGGCGATGCGCAAATGAATCGACGGAAGCGTGGCCGAGCGGTTTAAGGCACCGGTCTTGAAAACCGGCGTGGTAGCGATACCACCGTGAGTTCGAATCTCACCGCTTCCGCCACTTCACATGATCGCCGTGGGTTCGACGGATCGGCAGGATGGCCCGAGTGAATCCCGTTGCTTCCGCCCGTTCGAATGCCCTCAGCGCTTCTTCTTCGCCGTCGCCAGATAGGCTTTCATCGCCGATTCGAACTCTTCGAGGGTGCGGCGCAGGCTCATGATGGTATCGGTGTCGTTGCTGCTCTTCTGCGCAACCACCGTGGCCTTTTCGCCCAGTATCTTGACCGCATTGAGCACGCGCTCGCTGCCGGCGTGCTGGCGTACCTGGCGCAGGCTGTTTTGCAGTTCGCTCAAGGCGCCCTGGCGGAACTGCGCCGAGCCGCCGGCCATGATCCAGCCGGTGTCGCGCAGCACGAAGCCCAGCAGTTCGTCGAGGGTCGGTTCGTTCATGGGCGCGGGTCGGGCCGAGGATTACGGCATTGTAAGCACTTGCCGCGATGGTGTGGGAAGCGCGTACAGTGCCTGCCCGGGCGTGGTGGCCGCGTCGTCCGGCGGGTTGCCGATGGTGGGCCGTCGTGGCGCGGTCGGCGCCGATCGAACCGGAAGCGGCAGGAGAATCCCATGACAGCGTGTTCCAGATGCGCAAGCCAGACGCCGGCTTCGGCGCGTTTTTGCTCCGGTTGCGGAAGCCCGCTGGATACCGCCGACCACGGTGGCGCCAGCCCGCATCACACCATCAGTTCGCTGTTCGCCCACATCCCGCACCCGCACATACAGATCCGCCGGCAGAGCGGGCCCAAGACGGCCGTCGAGCACCAGCCCGAGCCGCGCCATCTGATGGCGCGGATCAACAACTTCCTCGCGGTGAGAATCACCGATGCGGTGGGGACGATGTGGTGCGCCTATGCGTTCGCGGCGCTGGCGCTGGTGAGCCTGCCCGACGCCATTCGCGGCGGCACCGGCGCATTGGTGTCATGGACAGCGCAGACGTTCATCCAGCTGGTGTTGCTGTCGATCATCATCGTCGGCCAGAAGGTCGCCAGCGAAGCGTCCGACAAGCGGGCGATCGACACCTACAACGACGCCGAGGCGGTGCTGCACGAAGCGGTGCAGATCCAGAAGCATCTGGCCGCGCAGGATGCCATCTTGCAACGGCTGATCGACGAATTGTGCAGCGCTGGCGTGGCTGGCGCGGTCGATGGCCCGGGCGCGGCCGAGCGCACAGGCGTCGATCCGGGGGACAGGCCGGCCTGACCAAGGCACGACCGCGGCGACGCGGGCGACCGGCGAGGCCGGCGCCAGCGGGGTGGATTTGCGACAATGCGCGCCCCGATGATGGCGGTGATTGAACCTTGGCTCGCGGCAACCGTTTTTCGCAAGAACCCTTCGCCGTCGGCATCGACGACCTGAGCCACGATGGCCGCGGTGTCGCCCATCGCGACGGCAAGGCCGTGTTCGTGCGCGGCGGCTTGCCCGGCGAACAGGTGCTGGCGCGGCAAACGGCGCGCCACCGGCATTTCGACGAGGCGTCGGTGGTGGCCGTGGTGCAGGCCTCGCCGGATCGGGTCGAGCCGCGCTGCGCGCATTTCGGCCATTGCTCTGGCTGTGTGTTGCAGCACCTGGATGCGTCGCGCCAGATCCTCGCCAAGCAGGCGGTGCTGCTCGACAACCTGCGCCGCATCGGCCACGTCCAGGCCGAGCGCCTGTTGCCGCCGTTGTCCGCGTCGCCCTGGGGCTATCGTCGCAAGGGGCGGCTGTCGGTGCGCTACGTGGAGAAGAAGGGACGCACGCTGGTCGGCTTCCGCGAGGACGATCCGCGTTTCGTCGCCGACATCTCCCATTGCCATACGGTGGTGCCGGCCATCGGCGCGCGCATCGGCGAGCTGGCGGCGTTGATCGACGGACTCGACGGCAGGCGTTGCATCGCCCAGATCGAGTTCATCGTCGGCGATGCGCCCGTCGATGATCCGAGGTATGTGGATGGCGTGCCGGCGCTGGTGCTGCGCCATCTCGACGTGCTGTCCGACCATGATCGCGGCCTTCTCGTCGCGTTTGCACGCACGCATGCGCTGGCGATCTATCTGCAACCGGGCGGTGTCGATTCGGTGCAGCCGCTGTGGCCGGAGGCGGGTGTGGCGCTGGAGTTCGCGCTGCCCGAGCACGATCTGCGGCTCGCCTTTCAGCCGCTGGATTTCATCCAGGTCAACGCCGGCATGAATGCGAAGATGATCGCCAGCGCGCTCGAACTGCTCGATCCGCAGCCGGGTCAGCGCATCCTCGATCTGTTCTGCGGGCTGGGCAATTTCACCTTGCCGATCGCGCGGCGCGTGGCCGAGGTGGTCGGCGTCGAAGGCGATGCCGGATTGGTGGTGCGGGCGCGTGCCAACGCGCAGCGCAATGACATCGACAACGCGCGATTCTTCGCCGCCGATCTGGCGGCGCCGTTGGCCGGCGAGCCGTGGTTGGGTGAGCGCTACGACGCGCTGTTGCTCGATCCGCCGCGATCGGGCGCGCAGGCGCTGCTGCCGCAATTGCCGCTGAAGAAGATCGATCGCATCGTCTACGTGTCCTGCCATCCTGGCTCACTGGCGCGTGATGCCGGCTATCTGGTGCAAGAGCGCGGCTATCGCCTGCGCGCGGCCGGAGTGATGGACATGTTTCCGCATACCGCGCATGTCGAATCGATCGCGCTGTTCGAGCGCTGAGGGTCGCATGGGCATCGAAATCGAACGCAAGTTCCTGCTCGCCGGCGACGACTGGCGTGCGTTCGTCGAAAAGTCCGTGCGCATGGCGCAGGGCTATTTCGATGGCGGTGGTGCTGGCAAGGCTTCGGTGCGCGTGCGCATCGCCGGCGAATCGGCGTGGCTCAACATCAAATCGCGCCAGTCTGGAACCACCCGGCAGGAATTCGAATATCCAATTCCGCTGCCCGACGCGCAGGCCTTGCTGGCTCTGTGCAGCGGCGGCTTGATCGACAAGACACGGCACCATGTGCGCCACGGCGGCTTCCTCTGGGAGATCGACGAGTTCACCGGCGCCAATGCGGGCCTGATCGTCGCCGAGATCGAGCTGCCGACCGCCGACACCGAATTTGCCCGCCCGAACTGGCTCGGCCGCGAAGTCAGCGCCGCGCCGCGCTATTACAATCACGCGCTGGCGCAACGACCGTATGCGCAGTGGGTGCCCGAGGAGAAGGCCTGATGCTGGTGATCGGAATCGCGGGGACGACGCTTGCGACCGCGGAGCGCGAGTGGCTGCAACATCCGTCCGTCGGCGGGGTGATCTTGTTCACCCGCAACTTCGCCTCGCGCGCGCAGGTGACCGATCTGGTCGCCGCGATCCGCGCCGAGGCAAGGCAACCCCAATTGCTGTGCGTCGATCAGGAAGGCGGGCGCGTGCAGCGCTTTCGCGACGGCTTCGCGGCGCTGCCGTCGCTGGAGGGATTCGGCAAGCAGTACGCGCACGATGCCGCCGGCGCACTGGCACTTGCGCGCGAGCATGCGTGGTTGATGGCCAGCGAAATTCGCGCGCTGGATGTCGATCTGAGTTTCGCGCCGGTGGTCGATCTGGGTCGCGGCAATCGCGCCATCGGCGATCGCGCATTTTCGCCCGAGCCAGCCATCGTCGCCGAGTTCACCCGCGCCTACGTGGCCGGCATGCACGAGGCCGGCATGGCCGCCACCCTCAAGCACTTCCCGGGCCATGGTTCGGTGCTGGAAGACACCCATTTCGACAGCGCCACCGATCCGCGCGATCTGGACACGCTGCGTCGCGAGGATCTGCGGCCCTTCGTCGCCGGCATCGCCGCCGGCGCCGAGGCGATGATGCTCGCGCACGTCACCTACCCTGCCGTCGCGCCCGAGCCGGCCGGCTATTCGCCGCGCTGGATCGGCGACATCCTGCGCACTGAAATGGGGTTCCGTGGCGTCGTGTTTTCCGACGACATCGGCATGGCCGCCGCCGAGTCGGCCGGTGGCATCGGCGCGCGCATCGACGCGCATCTGGATGCCGGCTGCGACGCGGTGCTGGTGTGTGCGCCGACGATCGTGCCCGATTCGCTGGCGGCGATGGAGCGCCGACCGCCACCGCGCGTCGACGCGCTCGCGTCCTTGTTCGGTCGCGGTCGCTGCGACTGGAATTCGCTGCTCGCCGATCCCCGTCACGCCAGCGCGCGGGCGCGTGTGGTCGGTGATGGCGTCGCGGAGGCGTGAGCATGACCGATCTCGCCGAGGCCCTGCGTCGATCCGATGTGATCCACGATCGCGCCGCGATCGACGCGGCGATCGCGCGCATGGCCGATGCCATCGCCGGGCAGATGGACGGCGAGCGCTGGCTGCTGCTGACGGTGATGCACGGCGGCATGTTTTTCGCCGCCGAACTGGCACTGGCGCTGGGCCGCGATCCCTCTCGGGGATTTGATTTCGATTATCTGCACGCGACCCGCTATCGCGGCCAAACGCGTGGTGGCGAACTGGCGTGGAAGCACCATCCGGCGACGCCGCTGCAAGGCCGTCATGTGCTGCTGGTCGACGACATTCTCGACGAAGGCTATACGCTGGCGGCGGTGCGCGAGTGGTGCCGGCAGCAGGGCGCGGCGGCGGTGCGGATCGCGGTGCTGGCCTGGAAGCGGCACGGTCGCGGCGTGCCGGGATTCGCGCCCGATCACTACGGGCTGGAAGTGCCCGATCGCTACGTCTACGGCTTCGGCATGGATTACCACGAACAAGGCCGCAACCTGCCCGACATCTACGCCTTGCGGGAGCCGGCATGAGCGAGACGATCGCGTTGGCGGTGATCGGCGGCACCGGCTTGTACCGGCTGGCGGCGTTGACCGATGCGCGCGCGCTGTCGGCGAGCACGCCCTGGGGCGAGGCCTCGGCACCGATCCACGTCGGCGATTTCGCTGGCCATCGCATCGCCTTTCTCGCCCGCCACGGCGAGGGCCATTCGCTGCCGCCGCATCTGGTCAACTATCGCGCCAATCTGTGGGCGCTCAAGCAGGCCGGCATCGGCCGCGTGCTGGCGGTGAATGCGGTCGGCGGCATCGGCGAAAGGTTCGGGCCGCGCGTGCTCGCCGTGCCCGATCAGATCATCGACTACACCTGGGGCCGGCTCGGCACCTATTGCGAGGGCGATGCGTGGCAGGCGCAGGGCGGGGAAGTCGTGCATGTCGACATGACCGAGCCCTACACGGCCTCGCTGCGGGCGGCGATTCTTGCGGCAGGCCGAGAGTCCGGAATCGCCGTGGTCGATGGCGGCTGCTACGGGGCCACCCAAGGCCCGCGTCTGGAAACGCGCGCCGAAATCGCGCGCCTGCGCCGGGACGGCTGCGATCTGGTCGGCATGACCGGCATGCCCGAGGCGGCGCTGGCGCGCGAGCTGGGGCTGGAGTACGCCTCACTGGCGCTGGTCGCCAACTGGGCGGCCGGTTGCGGCCCTGCGACGGGCGCAGGGCAGGCGGGCGCGGAAATCACCATGGACGAGGTGCTGGCCAACCTCGACCACACCACCGCCCAGTTGCCGGCCCTGCTGCGCGCCTTGCTGGGAAAGATCGCGCCGTGAGCGCCAGCGACGACTACCGCAACGGTGGCGCAGCGCGGGTCGAAGGCCTGCTGGCGCCGGAAGTCGCCCACGCGATGGCGCGGCAGATCGCGCTGGGCGTGGCCCAGGGCGGTCGCCGCTGGCTGGTGCCGCCGAGCATCGGCAGCAAGCCCTGTTACGAGGTTTCGTGCATGCAGTGGCCGGTGCTGATGAGCTTTTTGTGGGGCATGACGCCGCGCATCGAGCAGATCACCGGCGTCCGCCTGCTGCCGACCTACAGCTATTTCCGCACCTACCAGCACGGCGATGTCTGCCGCATCCACGCCGACCGCGCCGCCTGCGAGCACTCGCTGTCGCTGACGTTGGCCTATGCCGATGGCATCGCGTGGCCGCTGGAAGTCGCCGACACGAGGGTCGCCGAGGCGCAGCGGCAGACGCTGCGCGGCGACGAGAGTTTCGGCGACGAAGCGCATTCGCCCTACCCGATGGCGCCCGGCGACGGCGTGCTCTATCGCGGCTACGACTACCGCCATGGGCGGACGACGGGAAATCCCAATCGCTGGTCGGCGCATTTGTTCATGCACTGGGTCGATCGCGACGGCCCGTATCGCGATCAGGCGTTCGACGGCAAACCACTGACCGGGCTGGTGGATTTCGCCTTCCCGGGCTGACGGCGGTGCTGGCTGGATGGTGCGGTGGTGTGGTGGATCGCGTAGATGAACGGAACCTGACCCCGATCGGGCGTATCCCGTAACGGCTCGATAACTGACAGGGCAGGGGCCGGAGGGTAACTTGAGCCTCGCATACCGGTTCCTCGTCGACACCGGAAGGCATGGGCTTGAGAGCCAGCCGCGCACTGCGCAGGCTGGCTTTTTTTTGTTTCACGATGACTCCAGCACCGAACTTCGCTGGACTACGACCTGGCTCGCTGTGGCAGGTTTATCAAGGACTTAGGTCAGTCCATCCTATGCCGGTGCTTTCAGCAACTTGACCCGGCTTCCGCCCGCGTGACTCCCACGTGGCACCTGGAAACCGGGGTGCCGGAGGAGTCAGCATGGCAAAGATCAAACTCACCAAGAGCGCCGTCGATGCGGCGCAGCCCCGAGCGCAGGCGGTTGAACTGCGAGATACCGCCGTGCCGGGTTTCCTCTGCAAGATTACTCCAGCGGGTCGCAAGGTGTTCATGCTCCAGTACCGTACGAACGCCGGCCAGCGTCGCAAGCCCGCCCTGGGACTGTTCGGCGAACTAACCGTCGAGCAGGCCCGCGTCATGGCGCAGGACTGGCTGGCCGAAGTACGCCGGGGCGGCGATCCCGGCGCGGCCAAGACCGCCGCCCGCAAGGCACCGACCATGAAGGAGTATTGCCACACCTTCATGGAGGACTACTCCAAGCAACGCAACAAGCCAACCACCCAGCGCGGCTACTGGGGCGTCATCAACCGCAACATCATCCCTATCATGGGCCGGATGAAGGTGCAGGACGTAAAGCGTCCCGACATCGCGGCACTGATGAAAAAACTGGCCTACAAGCCGGCCGAAGCCAACCGCACCTTCGGAGTGCTGCGCAAGATGTTCAACATGGCAGAGGTATGGGGCCTGCGACCGGATGGCACCAACCCGTGCCGGCACGTTCCGATGTACCCACCTGGCAAGGAAACCCGGCTCATCGTGGACGACGAGCTGGTACTGATCTTCCGCCACTTGGAGAAGCTGGAGGCGGAAGGGCTCGAAAACTATGTCATCCCGCTGGCGATCCGCCTGCAATTCGAGTTCGCCGCGCGACGTTCCGAAATCTGCCCGCTCGAATGGGACTGGCTGGATTTCGAGAAGCGGCGCGTGGTGTGGCCCGACAGCAAGACCGGCGGCATTTCCAAGCCCATGAGCGCGGAAGCCTATCGGCTGCTTTCGACAGCGCCGCGTCGGGAAGGCTGTCCTTACGTTCTGCCATCGCCCAACGACCCGAGCAAGCACCTGACCTTTGGCGAGCATTACAGCGGCTGGAAGCGCGTGCTCAAGGCCGCCGGTGTGCCACATGTCGGCACGCACGGCATCCGCCATCGCTCGACGACCGACATTGCCAATTCTGGCGTGCCGACCAAGGTAGGCATGAAGCTGACGGGCCACAAAACCGTGGCGATGTTCATGCACTACGTTCACACCGAGGACAAGCCGGTGCGCGATGCGGCCGAGCTGGTGGCGAGCCGGCGCCAAGCCATTACGGGCGCTCGCCAGCTGGCCGAGGGGGCGGCATGAACGGGCGCCGGTCATCCGTGGCATCGTCCGCAGTGCCGTCGGCATTGCTGAGTGACATTCGGACACTGATCGAGGCGGCGCGGCAGCGCGCCGCTTCGACGGTGAATAGCGAGTTGACGATGCTCTACTGGCGCATCGGCCAGCGCATCCACACGCAAGTCTTGGAGGGCCGGCGGGCCGACTACGGCGAGGAAGTCGTGTTGACCTTGGCGGCGCAGTTGGTGAAGGAATACGGCAGCAGTTTCGGGGTCAAGAACCTGCGCCGTATGGTGCAGTTCGCCGCCACCTTTCCCGACGAGCAGATTGTCGTATCACTGATACGACAATTGAGCTGGACGCATTTCATCGCCCTCATCCCGCTGAAAGACCCGCTCCAGCGGGACTACTACGCGCAGATGGCAGGCGCCGAACGCTGGAGCGTGCGGACGCTGCGCGAGCGCATCGACTCGATGCTATACGAACGCACGGCCCTATCCAAGAAGCCGGGCGAGACGATCGCGAAGGAGCTGGCCACGATGCGCGATGCGCAGCGCATGTCGCCCGCCCTGGTCATGCGCGACCCGTACATCCTCGACTTCCTGGGATTGCGGGACACCTGGCAGGAAGGCGATCTGGAGGCGGCGATCATCCGCGAAATGGAGTCGTTCTTGCTGGAGCTGGGCGCCGGTTTCAGCTTCGTGGCCCGACAGAAGCGCATCCAGATCGACGACGATGATTTCCACCTTGACCTGCTGTTTTACAACCGCAAGCTGCGGCGGCTGGTAGCGGTGGAGTTGAAGATCGGAGACTTCAAGGCCGCCTACAAGGGGCAGATGGAGCTTTACCTGCGCTGGCTCGACAAGTACGAACGGGAGCCGGAGGAAGCTTCGCCGCTGGGGATCATCCTTTGCACCGGCAAGAAGCGCGAGCAGATCGAGTTGCTGGAATTGGACAAGTCCGGCATCCATGTCGCCGAATACCTGACCAGCTTGCCGCCGCGCGCCGTGTTGGTGGAGCGACTGCAGCAAGCTACCCATCGAGCGCAATTGCGGATCGAGCAGCGCAGGAAGGACAAAGAGTAGTTCCATTCAAAGCATTCGTGCGTCCCGGCGTTCCGCCGTCGGGCTCGCGGGCTTCGCCCCGCGCCTCGTGCCGAGTCGCGGCCATCCGGCTTTGATCCCTGACGCCTTCGGCCCTCGCGGGCCTGCGCGCTCCACTTGCACTGCGGATTGTCGGGCGGAGTGTGGGGCGGTCTTGCTGTTCCCTTCACCGTATCACGGCGTTCTCGCCGTCAAGGGCTGCGCGCGTATAGCGCGCTGGCGTCCTGGCGGCCGGCTTTGCCCCCTGACTGCTTGCGCTGCGCCGTGCTGGCGACGGTTCCGGGCAATTCCGCCCGTGCAACCGGAGATCGTCATGAACGACAAATCGCACGTTTCCCTTGAACAACACGTTTGCCTTGTCTGCGGCGTTCGCTTCGACACCGGCGCCATCCTGCTGGATCGCCGCCTGCGCGCGAGCATGGAGCACCACACGGCCACCGGCTGGGGCCTGTGCGCCGAACACCAGAAGCTGTCCGACGATGGCTTTGTCGCACTCATCGAATGCGATCCGCAGCGCAGCGGCTCGCCGGCGGGCGGTGCGAACGTAAAGCCCGAACAGGCATATCGCACGGGTCGCCTGGCGCACCTGAAACGCGAGGTGTTCGCTCGCGTGTTCAACTTGCCGATCGCAGCCAACCAGCCGTGCGTGTTCGTCGAACCCGGCGTCATTGAGCAGTTGCAGTCGATGGTTGCACCGGCGGCGAACTGATCGCACGCCGACAACCCGGCGCATCGTCCTTCGGGGCGACGCGCCTTTCTTTTGGGTATCCGGAATCTGGTGTGGGTTCTGGCTCCTTGGGTCTTTGTAGCTATCACTTTCAAAGAATGGATTTTGGTGTTGGACGGCTGAGCGGATGTGCTAGAGTAAAAGTCGGATTTCAGTGTGGGTTCGCCCAAGGTGCTGAGTGACGGACTTTCTCCAGCTGCGAAGCCTGAAGACGCTTGAAATCCTGACCAGCGAGGACAGTTACGTCGTCAAGGCCGAAGGCGTCAATCAGTGGGTGACCTGCCCGCTGTGCAAGACCGGACGCCTGCATGGTCACGGCTCACAGGAACAGTCGTTTCAGGACACACCGACGCACGGCAAACCCGTCGTGATCTTCATCCAGCGCCGTCGCTATCGCTGTACAAGCTGCACCAAGACCTTGTTTGAGCCTGTGGCGGACCTTGATGGAAAACGCCAAGCCACGGCGCGTCTGGTGCGTTATATCCGCGACCAGTCCTTCTCCAAGACCTTTGCGGCCCTTGCCCGGGAAGTAGCCGTGGACGAAAAGACGGTCCGCCACGTCTTCGACGATTTCATCGAGGAGGTCGAGGCCAAGACCCAGTTCCGGACGCCGCGGGTGCTGGGTATCGACGAGCTCAAGATCATCGGCCAGTACCGGGCCATGATCACCAACGTCGAGCGCAAGACCGTGTTCGATATCCGCCCCAGCCGGGCCAAAGCCGAGTTGATGCCCTATTTCCGCGACCTGCGGGACAAGGACTCGGTCGAGTGGGTGGCGATGGACATGTACCACGTTTATCGGCAGGTGGTGCGCGCCACGCTGCCACAGGCCCGGATCGTGGTCGATCGATTCCATATCCAGCGCATGGCGAACGACGCGCTGGAGAAGCTGCGCAAGCGCATTCGCAAGGATTTGTCCACCCGGCAGCGCCTCAAACTCAAGGACGAGCGGTTCCTGCTGCTCAAGCGGCAGCACGACCTGACAGGGAGAGATATGGACCGGATGCGGGAATGGTTCCAACAGTTCCCGCTCCTAAGCGAAGCCCACGCGCTCAAGGAAGGATTTCTGTCGATCTGGGATCAGAAGACCCGCCCAGCAGCAGAAGCCGCCTGCGCGAAGTGGCAGGCCAATATTCCGACCGAATTGGCGGCCACGTTCAAGGACCTGACCACCGCCGTGCACAACTGGCACGACGAAATCTTCGCCTACTTCGAGCAGCCGATTACCAATGCCTATACTGAGTCAGTCAACCGAGTGGCCAAAGACATGAACCGCATGGGCAGGGGTTACAGCTTCGAGGTGCTTCGGGCGCGCATGCTCTACGACAAGAAGGCGCGCAAGGATGGCTCGGTTATCGAAACCGTGTTGGTCGATGACGACGACCCAATGACCACGGACTTCGTGTTCCAGCGGATGACCACGGCGGCAACGCGCAAGAAGAAGATCACGCGCGTGGTCGAGTACGGCCCCTATCTCCCGACGCTGGCGCGGCTACTCGAAGAGGGGTATTTCGAATAGTCCTCAGCCCATTGTGCAAGAGGCGGCGCTTCAGCCTGAATTTGTGATTCAGCCGATGAAGCATAGGTAAGAGGCCCAGCCACTACCCCGCGCAACAGGACAGTTGCTTTACGTCCTTGGTGAAGGTTTGTGCCGCGAGTTTCAGCCCCTCGACCATCGTCAGGTAGGGGAATAACTGGTTGGCCAACTCTCGCACCGTCATGCGGTTGCGAATCGCCAGTACTGCGGTTTGGATCAGCTCGCCTGCTTCCGGGGCTACCGCTTGCACGCCGATCAGTCGTCCCGAACCGGCCTCCGAAACCAGCTTGATGAAACCGCGCGTGTCGAAGTTGACCAGCGCCCGGGGCACGTTGTCGAGCGTCAGCGTGCGGCTGTCGGTCTCGATACCGTCGTGGTGCGCTTCGGCTTCGCTGTAGCCCACGGTGGCGATCTGCGGGTCGGTGAACACCACCGCCGGCATCGCCGTCAGATCCAGCGTCGCGTTGCCACCCGTCATGTTGATTGCAGCGCGGGTGCCGGCCGCCGCCGCGACGTAGACGAACTGCGGCTGGTCAGTGCAGTCGCCGGCGGCATAGATGTGCGGCACGGTAGTGCGCATCGCGTGGTCGATGGTGATGGCGCCTTGCGCATTGACCACCACACCGGCCGCGTCGAGGTTGAGCGTGCGGGTGTTTGGGGTGCGGCCGGTGGCGAACAACAGCCGGTCGGCATGCAGTTCGCCGCGTTCGGTGGTGAGCACGAATTCCCCATCCTCATAGGCGACCTGGCTGGCCTGGGTGTGGTCCAGCACTTCGATGCCTTCGGCGCGGAACACGGCCGTGATGGCCTCGCCAATGGCGGGGTCTTCGCGAAAGAACAGTGTGCTGCGCGCCAGCATGGTCACCTTGCTGCCCAGCCGGGCAAAGGCCTGCGCGAGTTCGACGGCCACCACCGACGAGCCGATCACGGCCAGCCGATCGGGGATCGTGTCGCTGGCCAGCGCTTCGGTCGACGTCCAGAAGGGCGTGTCTTTCAAGCCCGGGATCGGTGGAATCGCCGGACTGGCCCCGGTGGCGATGAGGCAGCGGTCGAAACTCACCTCGCGCATCCCGTCGTCAGCGGTTGCCACGGTCAGCGTGTGCGCATCCTTGAATCGGGCATCGCCGCGCAGCACGGTGATGGTCGGGGTGCTCGTCAGGATGCCTTCGTACTTGGCGTGGCGCAGTTCATCGACGCGCCCCTGCTGCTGAGCCAGCAAGCGCTTACGCAGAATCTTCGGCGAGGCGGCGGCAATGCCGTCATCGAACGGACTCTCGCGACGCAGATGCGCAATGTGGGCAGCGCGGATCATGATCTTGGACGGCACACATCCGACGTTGACGCAGGTGCCGCCGAGAGTGCTGCGCTCGATCAGCGTCACACGCGCCCCTTGCTCGACGGCCTTCAACGCCGCCGCCATCGCCGCGCCGCCGCTGCCGATCACGGCCACGTGCAGTGCAGCCTCATCGTCCTCGCGCTTTGGTTCGCCGCCCAGCCGCTCTTGTGCATTGTTCAGCAGGTCGCTGGGTTGCCCCGGCGCATCGGCAAGCTGCGCTCGGTAACCGAGTGCGGATACCGCCGCGACCAGCGAGGTCACGTCCGCGGCGGTACCTACGCTGGCCTCAATCTCGGCCCGGCGCTGTGGGTAGGACACTGAGGCCGAACGCACGCCGGGCACCTTTTCCAAGGTCTGCTTGACGTGCTCGGCGCACGACCCGCAGGTCATGCCATCGATGTGCAGCGTGATCGCCTCGGTCATGAGCGTGTGCTCACTTCTTGACGGTAGACGGGTAGCCGGCGTTCTCGGTGGCTTTGGTCAACGCGGCCGGAGTGGTCTTGGCATCGTCGTAGGTTACCACCGCCTCCTTGGGCTCCCAGGTCACCTTGGCCTCGATGACGCCTTCGACCTTGGTCAGCGCCTTCTTGACCGTGATCGGACAGGTGGCGCAGGTCATGCTCGGCACCGACAGCGTGACGGTTTTGGTGGCGGCCCAGGCGGGAGCGCTGAGGGCAACGGTCAGAGCGAGCAATGCGACGAGTTTCTTCATGGCAATCTCCTTTCAGTAGAACAGGGGCATGAGGTAGGGGAACACGAGCGCGATCAGCACCAGGGCGGTGACGATCCAGAAGATCACCTTGTAGGCCGTCCGCACCTGGGGCACGGCGCATGCGTCGTCCGGCGCGCAGGCGCGAGCCGGCCGGAAGATGCGACGCCACGCGAAGAACAGCGCCACGAGCGCCACGCCAATGAAGATCGGCCGGTACGGTTCCAGCGCGGTCAAGTTGCCGATCCAGGCGCCGGAGAAACCCAGCGTGATCAGCACCAGCGGACCGAGGCAGCAGGTCGAGGCGAGGATGGCGGCGAGGCCACCGGCGGCCAGTGCACCGCGGCCGTTGCTGGGGTCTGCCATGTGAGGGATCTCCTTCCGAGACGTTGCGTGATGCGCTAAGGTTACTTCCGTAGTCAAGTACGGAGTCAAGCGCGATGGTGAACGATCCGCAAACACTGACCATCGGGGCTTTCGCCAAGGCCGCTGGGGTCAACGTGGAGACCATCCGGTTCTATCAGCGCAAGGGGTTATTGCCAGAACCAGGTCGGCCCGTCGGCAGTATTCGCCGCTACGGATCGGCGGACGTGGCGCGGGTGCGTTTCGTGAAATCCGCCCAGCGGCTGGGGTTCAACCTGGACGAAGTCGGCCAACTCCTACAGCTTGAGGACGGCACTCACTGCAGCGAAGCCGCCGAGCTGGCTGCGCTCCAGCTCACCGACGTGCGCACCAAGATGGCGGACCTGACGCGAATCGAAGCGGTGCTGTCACGGTTGGTCAACGAGTGCCATGCGCAGCGAGGCACTGTGTCGTGCCCGCTGATCGATTCTCTGCACGGGAGCTAGGCGCGTGGCTTAACCCGGTTTTCCGTTCCACTGCGCCTCAAACCCCAGTTCGAGCCGGGGGCAAGGTGACCTGCCACTGATTGTTTCCTTGCACCGACATGCGCCAGACAAAGCCCACACTGAAGGCTAAAAGCGCGTAAGCCTTGCGATACCAGAAACCTACCGAACGAGAGCTGTCAGACAAGAAGGGCTAGTGCGGTCTTCCCACACTAAAATCCGGATACCCTTTCTTTTTGCTGCGTCTGATGTCGATGCTTTCGCGCCTTCGGCGCTGCGCGCTGCGCTTGCACTCCAGGGGAAAGCCCTGCGGGCTATCCCCGCCGCGCTGCGCTTGGCGCCCCTGCAATGCCGCCGCCCCGGCTGCGCCGGCGCGGCCTTCGGCCCGGCTCCGAGATCCGGGCCTGCGCGCTTCGCTTGCGTGGTGTCTGCGCCAACGTAGCGGCCGTCGCCTGTCGATCCGCCTTTCCTGACTTCATCACCTTGTCCGCGACTGTAGCCCGCGGCCGTGTGCCGTCAAGGCGCGCAGGGCCGTGTCCTCGGCTGCGCCTGCGGGCCGCACCAACCCTGCGCTTGCCTCCTTGACGGCCCTCGTTCGCGCGCTCCTGACCGTCGCGGGCGATGAACTCAGGAAAGACGGTGGCAACAGGGCCAACCGGGTTCCTCGTGCCGACCGCACCAAACAGCCGAAAGGCTGGGCTCCGAATCTAGGAATCCGGTGTGCGGTGAACAGCAAACCTTTTTTCTTTGTCAGGAGAAATGCCATGCAACTCGCATCCCGCTTCGCTTCCCGTTCCCCGATGCTGCGTTCGGAACGCCCCTTGTCCGACGACCAAATCCGGGCCGTGGCCCCGTCCATCTTCGCGGACGCCCCGCACGAAAGCCGCTCCGAGCGGTACAGCTACATCCCCACTGCCACGGTGTTGCAAGAACTGCGCGGGGAAGGCTTCGAGCCTTTCATGGTGACGCAGACCCGCGTGCGCCACGACGACCGCCGCGACTACACCAAGCACATGATCCGGCTGCGCCACGCCAGCCAGATCAACGGCCGCGAGGCCAACGAAATCATCCTGCTGAACTCCCATGACGGCACCAGCAGCTATCAGATGCTGGCCGGGATGTTCCGCTTCGTTTGCAGCAATGGGCTTGTCTGCGGCGACACCGTGGCCGACGTGCGCGTGCCGCACAAGGGCGACGTAGCCGGACACGTCATCGAAGGCGCTTACGAAGTCCTGCACGGCTTCGACCGGGCGCAGGAATCCCGCGATGCTATGCGCGCCATCACGCTCGACGCCGGGGAATCGGAAGTGTTCGCCCGCGCTGCGCTGGCGTTGAAGTACGACGAGGACAAGCCCGCGCCCATCACGGAATCGCAAATCCTGATGCCGCGCCGCCACGACGACGACCGCCGCGACCTGTGGAGCGTGTTCAACCGCACGCAGGAGAACTTGACCAAAGGCGGCCTGTCCGCCCGCGCCGCGAATGGCCGCCGCCAGACCACCCGGCCCGTACAGGGCATCGACCAAAGCGTGCGCCTCAATCGCGCCCTGTGGCTGCTGGCCGATGGCCTGCGCCAGTTGAAAGCCTGAATCCCCACGCGGCAGGGGCAGGCAGCAGCCCTTGCCGCTTCTCTCGCTGCTGCATCCCAACCGCAAGGAGTTATCACCATGAACGCCGTACTCAAAACCGAAACCGTCGCCATCGAAGCCGCCGCACCGCTGGAAGTGGCAGACCCGACCAAGAACCTGATCTTGGTTCCGCTGTCGCAACTGTTGCCGCGCCGCTCCAAGCGCAACGTCCGCACGACCCCGCGCCAGTCCATCCCCGAACTGGCCGCGAGCATTGCCCGCATCGGCCTGCTGCAAAACCTGATCGTCATCCTTTCCACCGATGGCGAGGCTTACGAAGTGGTGGCAGGCGACCGCCGCCTGACCGCCTTGAAGCTGCTGGCGAAGAAGAAGCGCATCCCCGCCGACTACGAAGTGCCGTGCCTGCTGGTGGCCGATGCGTCCGCGCGCACCGTCAGCCTCGCGGAGAACGTGCAGCGCGAGAACATGCACCCCGCCGACCAGTTCGCGGCCTTCGCCGCGCTGGTCAAGGAAGGCCGGCCCGTCGAAGACATTGCCGCCGACTTCGGCGTGTCCCCGCTGGTGGTGCAGCGCCGCTTGAAGCTGGCGAACGTATCGCCGCGCCTGATGGCCGACTACCGGGCCGGTGGTGTGACGCTGGAACAGTTGATGGCCTTGACCATCACCGACGACCACGCCGCGCAGGAAGCCGCGTTCTATGGTGCGCCGGAATGGCAGCGCAGCCCGTCCAAGCTGCGCGAGCGCCTGACCGAGCGCGAAATCGACGCCACGCACGCGCTGGTGCGCTTCGTCGGGCTGGATACCTACCAGCAGGCAGGCGGTGGCATCCGCCGCGACCTGTTCGCAGAAGGCGATGCCGGAACCTACCTCACCGATACCGCAGTGCTGGAAACGCTGGTGCGCGACAAGCTTGCAACGCTGGCCGAGGACGTGCGCGCCGAGGGGTGGGCATGGGTGGAGGCCGTGCCGCATCTGGCCTACGAGGAACGGCAGGCGTTCCAGAACGCCCCGCGCCATCGTCGCGAGCCGACCACCCGCGAAGCCCGCCGCATCGCCTCGCTGGAAACCCGCCTCGAAAAGATCGACGCCGAACTGGAAGAAGCCTGCGACGCCGAGGACGAGGCCAAGGCCGAGAAGCTGGAACAGCGGCGCGATCAGGTGGTCGGGGAACTGCAAGACGCGGAGGATGCCTTGCAGGGCTATGCCCCCGAGGTGCGCGAGGTGGCCGGTGCCATCGTCACCATCGACCGCAACGGCGAGGCCGTCATTCATCGCGGCCTGCTGCGCGAAGCCGAGGCCA
Source organism: Pseudomonadota bacterium (assembly GCA_018240435.1). Classification (GTDB taxonomy): domain Bacteria; phylum Pseudomonadota; class Gammaproteobacteria; order Xanthomonadales; family Xanthomonadaceae; genus SZAS-103. The sequence continues at coordinate 9,091 of JAFEFT010000006.1, read as the reverse complement.
AGGCGCTGCGCACGCTGGAAAAGCTGCGGCGCGGTTTCGGCAGTGCCGAAGGCGAAGCCGCCAACGACGAGCACGAGGACGCCGACGACGCGCCCAAGGCCGCGAGCCTGTCCGACCGGCTGGCGCAGCGGTTGAGCGCCCACCGCACGGCGGCGCTGCAAATCGAAGTCGCACGGCATCCGCACGTCGCGCTGGCCGCGCTGGTGCATGGCATGGTGCAGACCGTCTTGCAGCCCGACGCCTACGGCGATGGCCTGCCGCTCGGCGTGCGCCTCACGACGCAAGACCGACTGGAAGGCATGGCCCCGGACTGGCCGGAATCGCCCGCCGCCGTGGCGCTGCGCGAACTGCAACAGGTGGCCGGTGAAGCCTTGCCGGAGGACAGCGCCGAACTGTTCGCCGTGCTGCTGGCGAAATCGCAAGACGAACTGGTGCGGCTGCTGGCCGTGTGCGTGGCTTCCACGGTGGACGTGGTGACGCCTCGCGCCACGGTGCAGCAACCCGGCGAGGAACTGGCGCAGGCCGTGGGCCTCGACATGGCCGCATGGTGGAAGCCGACCGCAGAAGGCTACTTCAAGCACATTTCCAAGGCCGTGATTCTGGATGCCGTGGCCGCGTTTGCACCGGAATCCGTCACCCGACTGGCGAAGTTGAAGAAGGCCGACATTGCCAGCGAAGCCGAACGGCTGGCCGATGGCACGGGCTGGATGCCCGCCATCTTCAAGGCCGAAGGCCCGGAAGCTGCGCCGGCGGAAACGCAGGCGCAGGACGCCCCGGAGGATGCCGATGCCGTGGCGGATGAACCCGCAGAGGCGCTGGCCGCTTGACCCGCGCCGAAGGCAAGCGCCCCGGCCTCGACCGGGGCGCTTCGCTGCAAGGAGAAGCCCCCATGACCCGCACCAACACCAGCCGCCCGCGCATGGCGGCGATCTACGCCCCCGGCACGGTGCGCGTCCGCCGCTGGCACGGCGACGGCGACGTGCGCGGCTACCGCCCGCCCTCGGGCTGGTCGGCCCTCGCCGACCTCACTGACATTCACCCCATCACGGGCCGCGCCTTGCCGCGTGCCGTGTGGTGGCTCATCGAGACGAAGGAGTAACCGCGTTCACAGCCGAGTCGGAACGCCGCCGCCATCACGGAAGTTCAGGCGGCGGCGTTGACGTGACCGGGCTTCCCGCCCGGCAATAGCAGGCCCGCATGGGACTGCAAGCCGAAGCGCCCGCAGTGCGCAGGAATCACCAGCAGTTTTCGGCTTGCCGAGTGCATAGCCCGCAGCGTAGGCCGCGCCCATTTCATCAGAGGCATGTCCGCGTTTCCTGTTTGGAAATCTGGAACGGCCTGGGCGTGTCGGCGCACAGCGCCGCCGGGCTTTCGGGCTGCGCCCCGTGCCGACTTCGCTGTCACGGCCATTCGGCTTCAATCCCTCACGCCTTCGCGCCTGCGGCGCTGCGCGCTGCGCTTGCCTCCAGGGGAAAGCCCCGCGGGCTATCCCCGCCGCGCGATGCTTGGCGCCCCTCGATGCAGCCGAACCGGCTGCGCCGGATCGGCCCGGCCAGCGCCCCGCCGCAATGGACGGGGCGCTGGCGAACACGCTGGCGCTCGCTGCGGCAGGTTGTGCAGGTGCGTGCCGTCCTCAACGCTGGCGGTTCCTGCCCATCACGTCACGAAGGACGGTTCACGGACAACCCGCCCGGCATCGCTATGGAGCTTCCACGCCACGCCTCAAGACCGGCGCCGCAAGGTGCGGCGGGGACGTTCTCACTTGTCGTCGGATGGTTGACCTGGCCCGCGTCAGCGGGCGAGCCGGAGAAGCCTTCGGGCGGGGATGCCGAGTCGGCCCCATCTCCTTTCGGAGCGGTTCGGCCCAAGGCGTCCTTGTCTCGTTGTGAATCCTGGCGGTGGCACGGCTGCGCCTCGGGCTTCATGGCTGCAACCGTCCGGCGAAAACAATTTCCCCGCCGCTGCGCGGCTTCCTCGCGCAGCAAATTCTTTTCGCCTCCCGGCTCTCCACTGCGTTTCGACCGCAAGCGGTGCAGCCAGCCCGTCCCCCGCCGGTCGGATCACAACAAGGACGCGATGGGCGCGAACCTTGTTCAACCGAAAGGAGAAAACATCATGGCCAACATCGGTACCTTCACCGCAGACAAAGACGGCTTCACCGGCACGCTGCGCACCCTGACGCTCAACGTCAAGGTCAAGCTGGTTCCCAACGACAAGGGCAACAGCGAGAACGCCCCCGACTTTCGCCTCCAGGCCGCCGGCCACGACATCGGCGCGGCGTGGAACAAGACCAGCGAAGCCGGACGGGAATACAAGTCCGTGACCCTCGACGATCCTTCGTTCCCGGCGCCGGTCTATGCCCGCCTGATCGAAGGCGAGGACGGCACGCACGACCTGATCTGGTCGCGCAGCAAGCCCCAGGCGGCGTGACCGCCGCAGCGCCCCGCCCACCGCGGCGGGGCGCTGTGCTGCTGTTCGCAGCACATCACCGCGTCACGCGCGCGGCTTTGCCGCATCGCGTTCCTTCAACACCGCCTCCAGCTCCTGGCGCACCTGCGCCAGCAGCTCGTCGGCCTTGTGCGGGCTGTCGCCCGCGTAGGCCAGCGTCAGCAGCGTGAGCGGGTGGATCTCCATCACCTCGCACAACTCGGCCAGCTTATGCAGGGTCGGGCTTTTCAGGTCGCGTTCGAGGGTGCTCATATAGGTGCGACTGGACACGTCAGAGAAGGCTTCCTGGCTCAAGCCACGCGCCTTTCTAACTGTCTTCAACGCCTTCGCCAATGAGTTCCCTGCCGCCACCTATGGTTTCCCTCGAAAAACCAAGATGACAGCCCATTGCGCCCTATAGGACTACAATCTATAGTGTTCATTTGGTGTTCTACGTTTTTGTGCCTTTACGGAAATCCGCATCGGCGGGTTCCAGCAAAGCCACGCAAGCGCATCCGTGCTTGCGCACGAAGGCGTAAATCCGGTTTGGCGGTTCTGCGCTTCAACGTGAAACCGCATCCGTGCATCATTGGATTTGTGGGATTGCCGACCATGCCCCAGCCACTCGCCACCGTCCCGGAGCGCGCGCAACTGCTCGCCAACGGCGAGGCTCGTGCCGCTGGCCAGGCCATCGACCCGGTGCCCGTGGTGCGGCTGTTCACGCCGGACGCGCATGTGACCTGGCTGCTGGCCGCACTCGATCCCGCCGATGGCGACACCGCCTGGGGCCTCATCGACCTGGGAATCGGAATGCCGGCGCAAGGAACCGTCAAGCTGTCTGAGCTGGCCGGCATCGTCGGGCCGCGCCGGCAGCCCGTGATGCGCGACCTCTATTTCCGCCCCACCCGCACGCTGTCGGAGTACACCCGGCTGGCCGAGCGCGACGGAGCGATCCCGGACTGAATACGGCCTACTGTGACTTTTTCAGTCTGGTGTCATACCGGGTAAGTCTCAATCGAGATTCTTGCGGCGTAGCCCCACCAGTCTGACCCAAATAGACAGGATGCTTGGCGCGGATTGCGGCAGGCTGGCTTGTGCAGTGTCCCCGGTCGTGGCGCTGCCGCCGCAGCATTGAGACGAATACCGCAACACATCGGAGCCAATCGGTCTTGACAGCCCCATCCGCCTTTTTAACCCATGACGTTCCGACGAGGGCGATGTAGCGCGTAGTTCTTCCGTGGCGGCGAGTCCTGTTCGCAGGAGGAGGCGTCATGGTCAATCCTCATCACCTCGCGCATTGGTATCCCACTGCCGCATACCTGTATGTCTTTTGGCTGGATGCGCTCGCGCTCGCTTGGGAGTACCTGCGCAGGCATCCCGACTACCGGCTCGACTGGCTACGCCGTCATCGCCGGCCTGATGCAGCGCATCGCTGGGGTTTGCGTCTGCTGGAAGACCCGGCACTGGATGCGCGTGACGCGCATCCAGCTTGGCTGCCTGGTCATGCTGCCGTGGTGCAGCTCTACCCCGACGCTGATCCGCCGCAGGATGCCACCGCCTTCGCGTTCTGGCGCATCCCCGGCCACAAGCAACTGTTCCACGACGGCAAGAAGCTGGCGCTGATCGCGCGCAGCCCAGGCCATTGCCTGCGCTTTGCGCTGGCGCCCGGCCTGGAAGACGGCATGGCCGTGGCCTATGCCCAACGGAGCGGCACTGCCGCCCCTGTGCGCGGTCATGCACGCGGGGCGACCTTCGCTGCCACCACGCCCAGGCCAACACCTTCCGCGCTGCTGGAACTGCACACCTTGCAGGCGCTCGACGCGACCCTCGCGGGTGCGTCCTTGCGCGATGTGGGCGAAGGACTGTTCGGTGCCGACGCCGTGGCCGACTGGTACAGCGACGGCGGCCTGCGCTCGAAGGTGCGCCGCCTGGTGCGGCGCGGCGATGCGCTGATGCGCGGCGGCTATCGCCACCTAGCACAGCTTCCGCCGCTTGAGAAGGGTCGTTTTGATGTGGACGCAAAACGACCCTGAGTAGAAGGGCCGCGTTTTCTGAGACTGCCTCCATCCGGTCGCGCTGTGTGGCCGGGCGCTTTCAACCGATGGAGGTTCACACCATGCGTCCCGCTCCCTTGCGGCCTGCCGCCACTGTCTCGACCACTGCCGCGCAGCCCCAACGCTATCTCACCAACGACGAAGCCGCCGAATACCTGCGCCTGTCGCCGCGCACGCTGGAAAAGCAGCGCGTAATTGGCGGCGGCCCGCGCTTTCGCAAGTTCGGCCGGCGCGTCATGTACGCCGTGGCCGACCTCGATGCCTGGGCCGCCGACCGCAGTTTCGAGACGACTTCCGATCCCGAATACGCCGAGCACCACTCGGCCGACAGCCGTGCGCGCTGATCGGCGGCGCGCGGCAGGCCATCGCCATGTCCAGCACCGCGCTGCCGTCCCGGCAGCGGCCGTTGCAGGAGCGCGAACAGCTCGACCTGTTCCGCGCCTTGCCCGGCGACATGGCGCCGCGCGACAGCCAGGATTTGATGGCCTATCCGTTCTTCTCGCTCGGCAAGTCCAAGCGGGTCAAGCCCATCGACTTCCGTGCGGGCAACGTGACGATCCGCGTAGAGGGCACGCAGGAGCACGGCATCGCCACGATTTGGGATGCGGACGTGCTGATATGGGCGGCCTCGCAGATCGTGGAAGCGAAGGACGCGGGCCTGCGGCCGTCGCGGCTGATGCGCGCGACGCCCTACGAGATCCTGCGCTTCATCGGGCGCGGCAAGTCGCTGCGCGACTACCAGCGCCTCAAGGCCGCGCTGGATCGCCTGCAATCGACCACGGTGGCCACGTCCATCCGCGAGACGACCGGGCGGCGCCTGCACCGCTTCTCGTGGATCAACGAATGGAAAGAACTGGCCGATCCCCGCGGCACGCCGCTGGGCATCGAGCTGATCCTGCCGGACTGGTTCTTTGCAGGCGTGCTCGACGCCGCCCTGGTGCTGACCATCGACCCGGCGTATTTCCGGCTCACCGGCGGCATCGAGCGGTGGCTGTACCGCCTGGTGCGCAAGCACGGCGGCAAGCAGGCATACGGCTGGCAGTTCGACTTTCGCTATCTGCACCAGAAGTCCGGCAGCACCGCGAAGCCCTACGACTTCGCCTGCGATCTGCGCGCGCTCGTCGCGCGGCAGTCGCTGCCCGGTTACGTCCTGGGCATCGAGCGGATGCCCGACAACGGCATGGAGCTGCTGACGTTCCGGCCCGTGCCGCAGACGGCACGGGGATAACTTCGGGAAAACCTGTGAATGGTGTCGTGCTATCAGGCGTGCGGGGTATCGTGCTATCAGGCGTGGGACTATCGTGCTATCAGGCGTGCCGATCGTCCGCAAACCCGCGCCAGCATTGGGTTTGCGCGGCCTCTAACTTCCCTAACTTAATTTCTCTAACTTTTAGTAGGGAAGCGCCGCAGCGGTGGACAACCACCACGCGGCCACAAGCGCAGCAGCAAAAGCCCGGCTTTCCAACACGGAGGGCCGCGCCATGATCGTCGCTCTGCTCAACCAGAAAGGCGGCGTGGGCAAGACCACGCTCGCCACGCACATCGCCGGCGAGCTGGCGATGCGCGGCCAGCACGTCGTCCTGCTGGACGCCGACCCGCAGGGTTCATCGCTGGACTGGACACAGCGCAGAAGCCAGCAAGGCTTGCCACGGCTGTTCAGCGCCGTGGGCCTTGCACGCGAAACGCTGCACCAAGAGGCGCCAGAACTCGCCAGGCGGGCCGATCACGTCATCATCGACGGCCCGCCACGCATCGCGGCACTGGCGCGCTCCGCGCTGCTGGCGGCCGAGCGCGTGCTGATCCCCGTGCAGCCCAGCCCCTACGACCTGTGGGCCAGCGCCGAGATGGTGGCGCTGATCCGCGAAGCGCAAGTGTTTCGGCCTGCGCTGCGCGCGGCCTTCGTCATCAATCGGCGCGTCAGTACCACCGTGATCGGGCGCGAAGCGCGCCAGGCGCTGGCCGACCAACCGCTTCCTGCGCTGCGCGCGGAAGTGCATCAGCGCATCGTGTTCGCTGACAGCGTGGCCGCAGGCCGGCTTGCACGCGAGACGGCGCCGGACAGCGCCGCCGCGCGCGAAATCACCGCGCTGGTGGACGAACTGCTGCGGTGGCCGACATGACAGCGAAGCCGCCACCTCGCGCAAAGCGCGTCGGCATCGGCGCGCGTCCACCTGCGAATCCGCACGCCGAGGCGTGGATTCGCCAGGGCGATGCCGATGCACTTGGCAAGGGCGACCTCTACACGGCTCGCCTGACCCTCGACATCACGCCCGCGATGCGGGCGCGCATCAAGGTTTCGGCTTTCACGCAGGGCGTGACCGTGGCCGACCTGCTGCGCGGCCTGCTGGAGCGGGAGTTTCCAGAGCACCGCAGGGAGAACACCCCATGACCGCATCCGCTTCGCCTGCCGCTGGCGCGGCCACGGCTGCGCTCGCAGCACCTTCCGGCCATCCTGCCAGCGCGCCGCTGACGCGCGTGGCGCTGGCCTACATCGAACCACGCTTCAAGCTCTACCTGCGCTTCGGCGAACCTGCGCGCACGCACCAGCTCAACCGCTGGCGGCGCTGCGCCGTGTTCCTGCCGGGTGCCATGTTGTGCCGCATCCGGTGGGAGGCCAACGACTACGGCACGATCCGCTGGCAGCTCATGGTGATGCAGGCTTGCACGCCGCTCGACGCGGCGCAGCGCATCCCCGGCGTGCAGCCGGGCGCACGCCTGCTGCTGCACGCCGAAGGCGAAAACGCGGTGCGTGCCGTGCTGAAACGCATCGACGGCATCGACGCACAGAGCATCGCCGCCATCGACGTGTCGCCCGCGTATTGGCGCACGCTCGCCAACCGGCTCGCGGCGCGCCTGCCGCTGCCCGAATACACCGCAGAACGGCACGCCGCCTGGCTGGCCGGGAGGACATTCCCATGACCGCGATTTCCACGACCGGCCCCGCGCCGCATCCTCGCTCGCGCCTGCGCGCTCGCATCGTGCTGGCGGGCTTCACCGCCGCCGGCCTCGCTGCTTTGGCCTGGGCGGCGTTCGTGCAGCCGCTGCCGCGCCTGATCTACAACCCGTCCGACAGCGTGGCGGTCGGCTGGTATCGCGTGCAGCCGCTCGACCATCGGGCGGCCTCGCTGCCACGTCCTTTGTCCGTGGACAGCATCGTCCTGACCCGATTGCCTGCCGACGCTGCCGCGCTCGCTGCGCAGCGCGGCTACCTGCCGGCCCGCGTGCCGTTGCTCAAACGTGTAGGCGCGGTCGCGCCGCAACACGTTTGCATCGTCGCCGGGCAGGTACGCATCGACGGCGTGCCGGTGGCCGCCGCGCTGCCTGCCGACCGGCTGGGCCGGCCGCTGCCATCCTTGCTGCTTTGCCGCCGCCTCGAACCGGGCGAGCTGTTCCTGTTGAGCGTGACGAATCCGGCCTCGTTCGACAGCCGCTATTTCGGCCCGGTCAGCGCGTCCGCCGTGATCGGCGTCGCGCATCCGGTGTGGATGGAGACACGCCCATGATGGCCGCCGATTCGCTGCACGTCGCCGTGCCTCTCATCGTGCCATCGGGCATGTCGTTCCGGCTGCTGCCGCCGTGTCGTCGCGCGTGCAGCGCGGGCGCATTCGCACCGCACTTCGCGCTGCCTTCGGCGCAGCCGTCCAACGTGCAGGCGTCTTGCCTCGAACGCGCCCGGCCTGCGGCCGTGCCCGCGTTCGCCGGCGCGCTGGCTGCTCGCGCAGCAGCGCCGCGGGGCCGCCGCTGCCCGGAGCGTCAGCGAGGGGCAAAGGCGGAAGGCAAGACAAAAGGACGCGGCACCGGGCCGCGTCGAAAGCCAGTCTGCACGTGGGGTTGGCGCAGCACGACGCGGCTTCGCCGCCGTGCCGCTTGTGGCGCGAAGCCCGCGCCGATGCAGGCATGTCCGCGTGCATCGCACGACCGGACACGCCAGAGCTTGCAGGGAGCGCAGCCATGACCGACCGCCGCGACGACGATTTCCGCATCCGCCCCAGCGCCCCGAAGAACCGGGGCCAGGGCTTCGTCTCCAAGGTGCTCAAGCAGGCAGGCAAGGCCAGCAGCGGCAAGTCCTCGGTGCGCTGTCCTGGGACGGCTGGCGGCACCGGGAGGGGCACCGGCCAGCGGCCCGGCTCGCGCCTAGGGCGCGGCCACACGGCGGCGCGCTTCGCCGGCGCGAAGCTGACGCCCATGTCGCGGCGCGTGACCATCAAGACGCTGCTGGTCAACCAGCGCCAAGCCAGCGCGCAGTCGCTCGCCAAGCACCTGCGTTACATCGAGCGCGACGGTGTGGGCCTCGATGGCGAGCCGGGCCAAGCCTACGGGCCGCAGACCGATGCCGCCGACCTCGACGCCTTCAAGGAACGCTGCGCCGACGATCGGCACCATTTCCGCTTCATCCTCTCGCCCGAGGATGGCGCGGAGTTGGAAGACCTGCGCACCTACACGCGGCACCTGATGGGCCGCATGGAAGCCGACCTGGGCACGGGCCTCGATTGGGTAGCCGTCAACCACTGGAACACCGACAACCCGCACACGCACATCGTCGTGCGCGGGCGCGACGACATCGGCAAAGACCTCATCATCGCTGGCGACTACATCGCCGATGGCTTCCG
>JAFEFT010000069.1 GCA_018240435.1 Pseudomonadota bacterium | reverse complement strand
TCCATCCAGTCGAGTCGTTCATCGTCGGGCGACACGACCAGGATGTGCTGGTCGCGCCAGCCGCGTTGCTTGATGGCGTCCACATCCTGGACATCAGGCTGGAGCCGTCCGAGCGGGCAGCGGTATTGAGGTGTCGGAATCTTCATCTCACACCTCCCGTTCCAGTGCATGCTGCTCGATAGCCCAGTGCAGCAGTGCCAGCGCATCGGCTTCGTTGTCATCGACCGGGGCGTGGCCACGTGCGGTGACGGATGCGATCACATCCCCTTTGCCCGCGTTGCCCTTGCCGGTAGCGTGCTTCTTGATCGTGCCAACCGGCACGCCTTGATACGGAATCTGGTGGTGCTCGCACCACGCGGTGAGCGTGGCGAGGAATCCGCCGTAGGCGTGTGCCGCGTCGGTCGAGACGTGGCGGCGCACTTCCTCGAAGTGCAGCGCGTCGATGCCGTCGCAGGACTGCTTGATCTCGGTGAGCCAGCGCTTGAAGCGCAGAAAGCGCATGCCGCCGCCTTCAAATCGCTGTGGCCGGAAGCTCTCGGAGCCGCTGGTGATGTGGCCATCGCTGCCGCGTAGCGCCCAGCCGGTGGTGCTGCCCAGATCGAGGGCAAGAATGGTGGTGGTCATGGTGTCAGTCCTCGTTTTTGGCGAGCCTGACGGATCGGACGGGTCGTATCGAAAGTCTCCATGAGGCGCGCGCGCACGCGCACGTGTAGGAGTTACGACGTAGTCCGTCCGATCCGTCAGACGCGGTTGTTTCAGTCATCGGCGTAGGGGGTGTAGGCTGGTGCTGGCGGGTACTTGAGGCCAATGCCCTGAAACCCGCGCAAGCCCATGCCGTTGCGCCATTTGTCCAAGCCCCGGTTGAGCAGCAGGTCGGCAAAGCGCTTCTGCGAACCGGTGAATTCACCCGCTGCCTCGGCCCACACCTTCCAGTCGGAGAACAGTTCGGCAGTCAGCGACTTGGCGTTGGCGGTACGCACGCAGCGCTCGTCGAGCCAGCGACCCAGCGCGTCCTCGGCCTCGAAATACTCCTCGGTGGCGTCCACCACCCGTTGCGGCGGATCGAGCCGACCGTGACGCTGCCAGTTCAAACATCCCTGCACGGCCCACGCGAGGATGCCGTCGCGTTCGGCGAGCAGCTTGTGCTGCAGGTTCTTGTCGCGGCGCTCGGGTGGCACGGTGATCGTGAATGGGATCAGGTGCAGACGCCGCTTCATCGCCTCGTCGATGTTGCGGATAGCGGGCTTGTGGTTGCCCGCCACGAACAACTTGAACTGCGGGAAGAACTCGAAGAAGTCCTGGCGCATGAAGCGCGCGGCGATCTTGTCGCCACCGGTCAGGTTCTTGAGCTTGGACTCGGCCCAGCGCTTGCCCTGTTCGGTTTCGATGGCCGCCACGAAGCGTGCGCCGCGCAAGCCCGCCATGTCGGTCGGGTGCCGGTCGGTGCGCGTTTCCATGAAGGTGTCCATCGGCGCGTTGGTCGCGTAGTCGCCGAGGATGGTGGCCAGCGTGTTCACGAACACCGACTTGCCGTTTGCGCCCGTGCCGTACAGGAAGAACAGCGCGTGCTCCTGCGTCGAGCCGGTCAGCGCGTAGCCGACCATCCGTTGCAGGTAGGCCTGAAGTTCCTTGTCGCCACCGGTGACCTCATCGATGAACTGCCTCCACGTCGGACAGTCGCCACTGGGCGTGGCCGTGGTGATCTTGGTCATCCGGTCAGCGCGGTCGTGCGCGCGCTGCCTTCCGGTCTTGAGATCGACCACGCCACCGGGCGTGTTGAGCAACCACGGATCAGCGTCCCACTCGTCGGTGGTGGCCGCGTGCCTGCGATCCGCACGCGCCAGCCGCTCGACACCGCCGACCGTGCTGGCGCTGGCCAGCTTGGCGGCGACCTTGGGGTTGTCGGCGCGCACGGCTGTCTGGCGGCAGACGCTGCGGATCAAGTCGGTGGCGGCGAGCGTGTCCTCGGTGCGCCAACGGTGCCCGTCCCACACCAGCCATCGCCCCCACGCAGCGACGTAGCGCCAGTCGCGGTGGTAGCGGCGGGTGAAGGCCAGCGCCAGAGCGTCCTCGGTGCCCCAGACGGACTCGTCGCTGCTGACCACCGGATCGATGTCATCGGCCACGTCGTGCATCTGCAAGCGCGGGCCGTGCGTGAGGAAGGTGGCGACATCGAATCCTTCGGCGATGGCGTCAGCCGCGTCCCAACCCTCGGCGGCTTCCTCCGGTGGATAGAGGATGTGGCAGGACTTCGCACCCGCCGACAGGATGGCCTGCGCCGCGAGCGTCGCGTACTCCCAACCCGGCTTATCCCGGTCAGGCCAGACCAGCACGGCCTTGCCAGACAGCGGCGACCAGTCGGTCTTGTCGACCGGCGCGTTCGCACCGTGCATCGCGGTGGTGGCCACAATGCTCGCGTCGATCAGCGCCTGCGCGCATTTCTCGCCTTCGACCAGCACCACCTGCGCGGCATTGCTCATCCCCGGCTGGTTGTAGAGCGGGCGCGGATCGGGTGGTGTCATCTTGCGCCGCTTGGCATCCCAAGGCCGGAACTGCTTCTTCTGCCCGGGCGGGTCGTAGCGGTAGACGACGGCGATGAGGTGGCCTGCCGCATCGAGGTAGTCCCACTTCGCCGTGGCCGGGCCGAGTTCGTCGACTGGCGCGTTCTTCTTGCTGGCCTTGCGCGCAGGCTTCTCCCGGGCGCGACCGAGCAGATCGGCGGCGGCATCCAGTACACGATTGAAGTCGGTGTGGATGTTTAGCGCTAAATGACCGGCGATCAGCGAAAAAATGTCGCCGCCGTCGCCGGTCGCGCGATCCGTCCACAGTCCTGCCTTGTCGCCATCGAGTACCACCTCGAGGCTGTCGCCAGAGCTGCCGAGCAAGTCGCCGATCAGGAACTTGCCCCGGCGCGTCTTGCCTGCCGGGAACAATGTGGCCAGCACCGAGGGCAGACTGGCGATCAAGCCTGTCCGCAGTGCCTCGCGCTCGCTGTCATCAAGGATGCGCTGGGGCTCAACTGGCTTTTGGGTGTCATTGAAGTCAAGCATCGGCGGCACCTCCGATCACGTCGGCGATACGGTAGTCATTCATGTGCGCCTCCTTGCGTGGCTGCCCACGCCGTGAGTTCTGACATCCGGAAGCGAACCATTTGGCCGATCCGGTAGTGCGGAATGCGCTTCGAGATGCGAGATCGCGGCTTGGTGAAGTAGTACAGCGGGAGATTCAACAGACGGGCGGCGTGACGCGCACCCACCATCGGCTCTACTGCCAGTGCTCTTGGTTGGGTATGGTTCATTGCGTCCTCCAGCAGCGGTCTTGCCACGCGCACATCCGGCACTCGAAATGGGTCGGGTCATGGAAGGCGCGCGGCAGCAGCTCACCTGCCTCGGTCGCAGAGATGACCTTCACCGCCCGATCCGTCATCCGCTGCGCCAGCGCACCATCGAAGGGCACCAGCTCGACGTAGATCTCCATCGAGTCGGCATTGATCGCGGTGAACAGCGCCGGGTGCTCGTGCAGTTGCAGGTGTGCCTGATACAGCGCCACCTGCGCCGCGTAGACCGGCTTGGCGACTGCGAGGCCTTTGGCTTCCAGCTCGCGCCACGACTTCGCGCCGAGGCACTTGTTCTCCCACAGCGCGGGATAGCGGAAACCGTCTGGCCCGTCGACGATCACGCCATCGACGTGGCCGCGCAGGCGGCCGTGCGCATCGGAGAAGCCGAACTGCTCACCATCGGGCTTGCGGGTGCGCAGGTCGAAGCCCGCGTCGCGCAGCCACGCCACCATGCAGTCCTCCATGACGTGGCCGCGCTCGAAGATGCGCAGCATCCGGCCTTGGGTGTCGTGCCCATGATCGACCGGAGCCTTGGCGTACTCGAACTGCAGCGCACGCTCGCAGGCCGCGCCCAGACGCGACGCGCCGAGGTAGTCGCGTGCGGTCTGCTGCCCACGCACGCGCTGCATGCCGATGTCGATCAGCGCAATGACACGATCAGAGAGGCTTGAAGATGAATTGAAATCCAGCATCGCTGCCTCCTCAGAATGGAATGTCATCGTCGAAATCCGCGAACGGATTTGCCGCATCGGGAGCCAACGGATCGGGTGTCGATGGCATGCCGCGCACGGGTGGTAACTTGGTTTTTTCGTGGTGCGCGACCATCGCCTCCGACCAGCAGGTGACGATGGCGTCGATGACGCGCAGCGCTTCCGCTTCGGAGTAGTCGCCGAGCGGCTTGGCAAAACCGATCTCGCCCGCTGCCTCGCCGAAGGCCTTGAGGCACTGGCGCATCGCGGCCAGTTCGACATTAGACGGATCGATCATGGCGACCTCCGTCATTTCCATGCGACCTTCCTTGGCGCGCTGCCAGTTGCTGTACAGCCCATGAAACGCGTCCTGACAGCGGCGCGAGCAGAACACCCAGTCGAGCACGTAGCGGCGCGGATCGGCGGTCTTGAAGCGACCGTCCGTGTGGCCGTAGCCGCGTGCTTGTCGTTTGCAGACCCAGCATTTCACGCCCCCTCCTCGAGTTCATCGAGCAGCAGACCCAACTGCAGGGCAGCGCCAGCGAACGCGGCTTCGCAGCGGCGGGCGAAATCGCGGTAGTTCATCGAGCTGCGCGCAATCGCCGTAACCGCGTGAATCTGCGATTCCAGATGCGCCAGCCCCTGCTCGGACAACCACTGGTGGTGCCTCTGCGAGATGCCCTTGCGGTTGCGGATTTCGCCCAGCAAGTCCTCCGGCAGCACCGGCCCGTAGACCCAGCGCAAGGTGATCTGACCGATGACGTGGGGCGGGTTCTGCTCGTGCCCCTGGTACCGCCAGTTGAAGAGGCGGTACAGCGCCCGGTAGTAGTCCGGGTGAAAACGCCGCTCCCACGACGCGCAGGACTGGCGCAGCAGCTTGGAGATCAGCTCCTGCAGCGCATCAGGCGCGCGGTGATGCTGGTAGCCGGTGGCCTCGTCGATCAGCGCGACCTCGCCGGTGGTGGCGAGCGCGCGCATGATCTTCATGCAGTTGGGCACCAGCTTCCTGCGCGCACGGTGCAGCGTGTGGTCGAGCGCGGCATCAATCACGCCGGAGGCGATCTGGGTGATCACGCCCGCCGGGAAGAACTGCGCCCGCCGACCGCTGGGCAGCGAAATCGGTGATTCAAATTTGTCCAGCTCCAACAACGACTTAGGCGAGAAGTCGGCCAGAATTTGGCGGAAACGGTGACCCGTGTTGTTCTCGTGGACGCCGAGCAGCTTGGCCACCTGCTTGCGGACGTAGCCGCGCTCGCCGGTGGTGAGAACGACCGCCTCGCAGTCGAGGTCGCCGAAATGCACGACGCCGCAGTGGCTGGCACTGAGGGTGGATGCGCTCATGGCGGCCTCCCTCACTGCGCCCACGACGGTTTGCCCGTCACGGGTGCGCGTTGTGGAGCCGGTGTCTGATACGCGGGGGCTGCCTGCGCCGGAGCACCGGACGTGCCGCCGCCCGACGCCTTGGGCGGCACGCCCATCAACTTGGCGTAGTCGGGGTGATCCGGTTCGACCGCGACCTTGACCACGTTGCGATCCTGGCCCTTGCCGTCCTTCTCGATGTCGACGCGGGCCAGGAACTCCAGGCCATCCAGTTCGTGGAAGCCCTGGATGCGGCGCGCAGAAGAAGCCTGTGGGCTGTTGTCCTGCGGATGAACGTTGCGGGCACTGTTGAGCGCCGCGCGAATGAAGCTGCGCCCCATTTGGCCCCAGGTCGGACCCTTCTTGGAGTACAGACCGATGTTCGACCACATCTTGCGTTTGGCGTGGTCGCCAGCGGTGACCACGAATTCGGCGGCGAGGTAGATGGAACCCGTCTCGAAGGACTCGGTGGCGTAGCCGCCGCCCCAGCCTTGCGACGGGTCGTCATAGCCACCGGGCTTGATCGTCATACGCACCGGGACAGTGGTGCCCTTGGGGATCAGATCGAAGCCGGACTGCTGGGGGTCGGCATCCTGAAAATCGAAATAGTTGGACGACATGGCGATTACTCCTTGGATTCGGTGGTGTTCGGGGTGGTGGCGTTGGCGGGCACGGGCGTGCCCGCGCACTTGGCGATCAGCGCACCGAGATGCGGCGGCTCCAGCAGGTCGAGGCGACCGCTACGATCTTTAGCCGGGAAGCCGTAGGGATTGACGGTGTGGGTGACGAAGGCGCGGTAGGCGCTACCGTCCTCGGCCTTGATTTCGGCCAGCGTCACGACCTCATCGACGATGCCGGGCAGCTCCAGACTGGTCTTGCTGCCTTCGATCTGCGGCACGAACACCTTGCGGTTGTAGTCATCAAGGCGTTCGTCGAGGATCGCCACGAACACCACGTTTTTGCCGCGTGCGTGCTGCAGATGGGTCAACGCGCCGATCATTTCCTGCCCGAGCAGGCCGTAGGCACCGCGCATGTCGGGCTTGCCGGTGCGGTCGCTGACAGCACCCGGCTGCGTCTTGCACCATGCGAAGCACTGGCGCGACAACTGCGTGATCGAGTCGAGGAAGAAGGTCTGGTAACGGTCGAGCTGGGCCGCGTCGCCAAACTTCTCGATGACGTGGTCGTAGTGCGCCTGCGAGAACGCGCTCTCCGGCGGCAGCGACTTGTCCGGGCCCGCGAGGAACACGAAGAAGTCGCGGCTCTCCGGCCACGAGGCCGGACGGATGGTGTCGCCGGGCCAGTCGGCCACCGCCAGATCACCGGCCTCGATGTCGAGGAACAGCGTGGTGGTGGGATCGAGGTCTTTGAGCCGGGAGGTCTTGCCGATGCCGGACTTGCCGAGCATCAGCAGCTTCACACCCTTGCGCTCGGTCATGCGCTGCTGCGCGGAGATGATGGGAAGGCTCATGCCGCACCTCCATCCAGCGTCAGGGTGATGCTCGGCTTGCCTTCATCGACCGTGCGGGCAGCGGCGAACTGCTCCTGCAGCGCCGTGGGCCAGTTGGTGTACCGGGACTCTGACACCGACAGCTTGATGTCGATGTAGTCCTCGACCTTGTCGCCGGAGGCAACGATGCGCTCGGCCATCTCCTTGAGGATGGCCTGACTCCAGGTCACCTTCTTGGGGAGTTCGTACTTGACGTGCAGTGCGCCGTCGTTGACGTGGGCGGTGCCGAAATCGCGGCCGGAGTCGCGTAGTGCAGCTCGGGCCTGTTCGCCGTAGCGCTGGAGCTTGGCGGCATCCAGTTTCGTGCGAAGCTGCTTGAGGTAGGCGACGGCTTCATCGACATTGCGCTCGGCATCGACGAAGTCGGTGATCGGCAGCGCCGCCAGTTGGGCGATGCTCATGGCCGCGAGATCGGCGGGGAAGATGGTCAGATCTCTCATGGTCATCCTCCTCAAACCGGCACGCGTTCGGACGTGGAGACGTAGACGTGGCGCTTCTCGAAATCGAGCACGCCGTTTTCGCCATCGAGGGGATAGGCCACCTTCTTCGAGAACTTGTTGAAGACAGGGCCTCGACCCATGCCGCGCCAGCGCGTCAGCGTCTTGGGCGACATGCCCCAGCGACTGGCCAGTTCGATCTCGTTGAGGAAGCGTCGCTCGGACAATTCCGAGGCGTGGGGGGCGGACGTCGAGCTGAAGTTGACGCCGGAATGCTGGCTCGGTGTGCCACCGAAGCCAGGGGACAGTGCCATTGAATAGGCCATTGCCATGCTCCTTTCCCATTCAGGGATGGAGGCGTGAACGGTGGCCAGTCCAGTACCAGCCGTTGATGCCGTTTCACGCCTTCATCGGGGAAGGCGCTACATCCGGCGTAGCAACAGCTACTTTTGGCGTAGCGGAAAAATATTTCTGCGTTCCCTCCGCTACCCGAGGGACGCGATCAACCGGCGTTGCTCATTCCAGTCCAAGGGCACCTTGGCCCGCAGGAGCGCCTCCAAGGACACCGCCCGAGGTAGCCGTCCTTCGTAGGCGGCCTGCACGATGTCGGGGGCGAGAAGCGCCAGCCGCAGCAGATCGCTCACCGTGGAGCGGTGGATGCACTCCCGCTCGGCGATCTCCGTGGCGCTGGCCAGTCTTCCGCTGTCGATCAGCTGCTGCCAGTAGATGCCGCGCCCCATAGCCCTGATCAGCGGACGATCCTGTTCGGGGGTGAGCATCGGGGTATCGGTGACGGCAATCGGCTGACTGACGCCTTCCGGCGCGACGATCACCTTCTTGACGCCACGCTTCTTGAAATGGAAGGGCACGAACGTGGTGATCCGGACACCGCCGCCCTCCAGCGGATGGCGGCGCTCGTGGGGTTTGCCATCGCCGACCAGCGTCTTGGACGAGCGGTTCATCGGGCCACCTCCATTTCCAGCAACTCGCCGCCGATGCTGTCTGCCCGCAGTTCACCGGCCAGATCGCGCCATCCCGACTCGCGCCAGACGATGTCGACGCCGTCGGAGAGGAGTTGAACGCGCTCGATCAGCAGGTTCACCAGTCGCACCTGTTCGGCGGGGAACAGTTGCTTCCAGACCTCCCCGATGCGGCGCATGGCCAGCACGGTGGTCGGCTCGTCGACCTCCGGGTATTGTTTGCGCACCGTGTTCCAGACGCCCTGGATGGTTTCGGGCGACTGGAGTGCACCGACCAGCAGGTTGACCACCACCTCCTCGATCTGGTCGGCGGGGATCATCCCGGTGGCGCTGCTGCGGTAGCCGTAGCGGTTGTCCGCCTTGGGGATGTAGTAGCGGTACTTCTTGCCGGAGGGCTTCTTGCTGTAGGTGATGTGGTACTTGCCGCCGTCAGGGCCGTACATCAGGCCACGCAGCAACGCGTCGGTCTTGTGCCGCGTTTGGGTCTTGCCCATGCGCTGGTGCGCGTCCTCGGACAGGATGTCCTGCACCCGATCCCACAACTGCCGGGTGATGATCGGCTCGTGCTGACCGGCATACACCGCCCCCTTGTGGCGAATCTCGCCAACGTAGATCGGGTTCCGCAGCACTTTGGAGATGTACTTCTTGTCCATCGGTGTGCCGTTGCGCACGCTGCCATCCTTTAGGCGGTTGGGCTTGGTGGTGATTCCCTCCAGCCCCATCTCGCGGATGATGTCCGTGATGCTGCGCGTCTCGGTGAAGCGGGTGAAGATGCGCCGGATGGTTTGCGCATCCTTCTCCTCGATGATCAGCTTGCGGTCTTTGATCTCGTAGCCCAGCGGCGTGTAGCCGCCCATCCACAGCCCCTTGCGCTTGCTGGCGGCGATCTTGTCGCGGATGCGCTCGCCCGTGACCTCGCGCTCGAACTGCGCGAAGGACAGCAGGATATTGAGCATCAGCCTGCCCATCGACGTGGTGGTGTTGAACTGCTGCGTGACTGATACGAACGACACCTTGTGGCGCTCGAAGACCTCCACGAGCTTGGCGAAGTCGGTCAGGCTGCGAGTCAGGCGGTCGATCTTGTAGACCACCACGATGTCGATCTGGTCGGCGATGATGTCGGCCATCAGGCGCTTCAAGGCGGGACGTTCGATGTTGCCGCCCGAGTAGCCGCCGTCGTCGTAGTCGTCGCCCACCGGCAACCAGCCCTCGGCGCGCTGACTCACGATGTAGGCTTGGCCCGCCTCGCGCTGGGCGTCGAGGGAGTTGAAGGACTGGTCGAGGCGTTCGTCGGTGGAGACGCGGGTGTAGACGGCGCAGCGCTTCTTGGTGACGACGGCGTTCATTGGGCACCTCGCTTCGGCTTGTTCTTGGTGATTCCGAAGAACAGCGGCCCCGACCACTGGGTGCCGGTGATGTGGCGGGCGACCCCGGACAAGCTCTTGAAGCGGCGACCTTCGTACTCGAAGGAGCCGTCCGCCTGCGCGGTGACGCGGTGTTCGCGGTTGTCGAATTCCCGCACCAGCACCGTGCCGGGGATCACTTGCACTTCGACGCCGCGCTGCGTCTTGATGTTGGACTGCGCTTCGCCGATTCGCGCCATTTGCGCCTGCACGACGAGCTTGGTGCCCAGTGCCTCCTCCTGAATCTTGTAGGCGACGCGGCCTTCGACATAGGCACGGTTGTTGTGGGGTGGGCGCTGCGGGAAATACTTGTCCCAGACCACCCACAAGTCCTTCATGGCCAAGTTGGGCAGGCTGGCGATTTGCGCCGCCAACGACGGGGCGGTGGTTGATGCGTTCATTTGCAAACTCCTTCTGTAGACGGGTTTGAATGAACGCGCTCGGGTGCCGAGAAGCCAAGGTAAATATCGCTGTCGCGCGGACGCGTGGAATGCAATCGCGCAATGGCGGCCGCGATGATTTCTGCGGCTTCGCGTGCCCGCTGTAGGGGCGACATCATTTCGGGGAGTGTTTGTTCGACGGTCATTTCGGTAGCCAGTAAAGTTGTCAGACCGTTACGAAGAATATGCACACAGGGCGGTCGGGGTATCCCGTTTCAGAGCGCATCAGATAGGGAGAGCGAGATTTCAAGCTGATTTCTTTGAGCGACGTTGATCGCCGATCCCTTCTGCACCGCACGCACTTACCCCAAGACCGTGGACGACGGGCTGGCGCAGCTACAACCGGAATGGCGTGGTGGTACCGCCAGTACGCGCAGGAGCAGTCTGCCGAGCAGGAGGCGCGCAGTCGCCGTGCCGAGCTGTGGCGGGATGCCAATCCGACTGCACCGTGGGACTGGCGACACACATCCCGGCGGTAGCCGAAAGAGCGTGGTTCGTCTTGGGTCGCCTCCATTGACCTGATGTTCATCAGGTCATATATTGTTCAAATCGGTGAGGAGCAATGCCATGAGCAAGCGAAAAACCGAAGGCATTACGGAACCGCAGACAAGAACGCTGAGAGCAATCTGCCAAATCCTGGACAGCACGGGCCTGCCGCCCACCGTCAAGGAATTGGCTGAAGCGCTGGGGATCAGCCACGCCAGCGCTCATGAACAAATCGCGCAGCTGGTGCGCAAGGGGTACTTGAGGAAAGAAGAAAGAAAGGCGCGGAGCATCGTGATCGTGAAGCGCAACGAGTGACCACGATGCTTTGATTTCATTGAGGGGAATCCTGGATGGGGCATGTTCGGCTCGGGGTACTGCCAAGAACGAAGGCGTGGAAGGAAGTCGTCGCGCTGATTGCTGCCGGTGCCGACGTGTCCCAAATTGCCAATGCCACCATCACGGCGGCCGAGAAAGCCTTCTCATTCGTGATGGGTGATGTTGGCTACACCGAGGCCGTCTGGCTGATGACCCAGATGGCCATTGCCGCAAAGAAGCCCGATATCCACCAGCACCTTGCGGCAGCGGGAATCCATCTACCTGCCGATCCTTCCCTCATCGATGTGACCACGGCGATCACCGAAGCACTGGATCGGCGTGTAGAGGGCAACGGCCAGCGATCCGACCTCGGCGGCCTTGCCAACAGGGCCATCGTCGGTGCCGTCAACGATGTTCTCGCACCCAAGCTGCAATCACTCTTTTCGTCCGACCCGGACACGATGCGGGCGGCGCTCGCGGACTTGGGAAAACCGAAGGAGTTTGGCGACTTCTCCCGGCGATTCTTTGCCCGGCTGTCCAATGAAGGCTTGCAGTATTTTCTGAGCAAGGTCGTCAACACCCAACTTGGCGATGGAATGCGCTTTGCGACGATGAATCAGTCTGCTCAGTTCAATGCGGCGCTGGAAACACATACCAGAGAGGCGTCGGTCATCGTCGAGAAGTTTTCAAGCGAGTGGTTCTCAAAACACCGATACCACGAGGGCGGCGACATCTCTAGAAAATCGTCGGACGGATTCGCGGGCTATGCGCTGAAAAAAATGAAGGACGAGTTGAAGGCGGGAGCGCGCAGCGATGCAAAGTAAACGATACGTTCTGTGCGGCAACGCATCCGCCAAAGGTATCAGCGAAGACCCCTTGCGCGATCTGCGGCTGCGGCTCTCTGGCAAGACCGGGCACGGCAACATCACTCTGCGGATCGAAGACGTCCACACCAAGATGTTTCGTGGCGTACCTCCGTTGTTCCACGACCTGCTGGAGATCGCCACCTACGTCTACAGCGCCGATCAGGTGATCAGGCGCGGCGCGGACGATGTCGATACCTTCGGTGATGGCTGGCGGCGCGACCTGCACTTCGTTGTTCCGGTGCGCAATCCGGATTTCTGGAACAGCGCGGAGGTACGGGAGACGCTGTGTTCGACACTCGGGTTTCTATCCGACGACCAGTACCAGTTCGACTTCGTCAAACTCGACCAGGATCATCAGTTCCAGGAGTACCTCGGGTTCAACGACACCCAGCAGATATACGGGATGCCGGAACAGGTGGTGATGTTCTCAGGCGGTCTGGATTCTCTGGCAGGGGCAATCGATGAGGTTGTGAACCAGAAACGGCGCGTGCTCCTGGTCACCCACAAATCAACCACCAAGCTCGACAAGCGCCATCGCACTCTGGAGGAGATGCTGACTCAGAAAGCTGACGACAACCTGCCGCATCGCATTACCGTTCGGGTTCACAAGGCCAAAGAGCTGAATCACGAGTACACCCAGCGCAGCCGGTCATTCTTGTACGTCTCCATCGGCGCGACGATTGCCAAGATGCTCGGCCTCAAGAGTGTTCGCTTCTACGAGAACGGCGTGATCAGCCTGAACCTACCCGTATGTGCCCAAGTAGTCGGTGGCCGCGCAACCCGGACTACGCATCCCAGGGTGATGAAAGGCTTTCAGGACATTCTCACGCTGGTCGCTGGCGAGCCCTTCGCCGTCGAGAATCCCTACATCTGGAAAACGAAGGCCGACGTCGTCAAGGTCATCACCGACGCGGGTTGCCATGACCTGATCAAGCATTCGATGACCTGCACCCACACCTGGGAGATGACGAACCAGCACACCCACTGCGGAGGTTGCTCCCAATGCATCGACCGCCGATTTGCTGTTCTCGCTGCCAAGGCTGATCAGCACGACCCGACTGAACACTACAAGTTCGACGTGTTCACCGAAAGCCGCGACGCCCAAGACAAGAAGAAGAACGTCGACAAGATCATGGCAGCGGCCTATCTGGAGCGAGCCAATCAGGTGAAAGGTCTCACGGACGTGGCTCAGTTCGTCACCAGCTACCCCGACGTGGGCCGGGTCTTCAAGTATCTGAACTACGACAAAGCTGGGCAGGCCGCGCAGCGGGTATTCGATCTCTACAAGCGCCATTCCAACGAGGTGATGGGGGCGTTGGATGATCTGCTCAGTCGCTACAGTAAGGAGATTCGTGAACGCACGCTTCCCGGTGACTGCCTGCTTCGGACGGCCTATGAATCCGGCTCGGTGATCTCAATGCCTGCCGTGGTCTCGGCTGAGAAGCTGCCAGACAACATCTTCCGAAAGCGTGGCGGCGTCTGGGAGGCACGGTTCCAAGGCCGGGGACGGCACACCATCCTGATCCAGGGCGTGGACAAGGGGGCCGAGTACATCAACCTGTTGCTGGCGTTCCCGGATCGGGAGGCATCGGTCTATGAGATCGCCGTTGGCAGCGCGGCCAACGCCATTGATCTACCTGCCAACACCGGAGTGGCACCGGAAGATATTGAGGAGGGCTTCCAAGTGACCCAAGGCGTGCCTCTGGGCGATGCGGGAGACGTTGCAGACAGGCAAGCTCTCAGCGAATGGCGGGAGCGCGCCCGCGAGTTGCTGGGCGAGATTGAGGAGGCGCGCGATGCCGATGACCACGCCCGCATTGAGGAAATCGAGAAGGAAATGGCCTTCCTGACCAAGGCGATGGAAGGCGGAAAAGGCCTCGGAGGACGGCAACGCAAGGCTGGGGACAAGCGGAAGAACGTCCGGGACGCGTTCCGCAACGCCATCGACCGTGCCATCAAGCAGATCGAGAAGTACGATAAGCCCTTGGCCGAACACCTGAAGGCCAGCATCAAGCACGGCAACGAGGTGGTCTATCGGCCCGGAACACCCATCGTCTGGGACGTTCGCCCCATCGTCAACGAGTAGCCCCGTCCGGGGTCGGGTCGCCCGCGTCAGGGCGGTTTTCCTGACGAACAAGCCGACGGAAACCCGCGCCAGTGCTGGGTCGGGTGCGAAGTCCTCCTTCGCAGAAACAGAGAATGGGCGGCATCTGAGAACGGAAAACGGCCCGAAACCGGGGTATCCGGAGCGGCGGCGTCCTTCGCAGCAAGGCCCGAACCCGCGCCAGCACTGGGGGAAACGGGCAAAAAAAAACCAACCGAGAGTGGTTGGTTTTTTAAATGTTGGTGG
>JAFEFT010000068.1 GCA_018240435.1 Pseudomonadota bacterium | reverse complement strand
GGTGGCGTCCTGCGGTGATGCTCCGTGAGATGACGTGGTGTCATCGACGATCCGGCGCATTCGTCATTTGCCGTCCAGCGCCACGGTCTGGACGATGTTTTCAAACTCGGTCAGCACGTCCGGCTGGCGTTGCGACAGATAGCGAAGCACGGCTTTGTTGCCGACCAGCTTGCCGAGGTAGCCGCGCGCCAGCACCAGAAGCAGCACGTCCTGACCGTAGGATTTTTCGACCAGCTTCAGTTGATTCTGGATATTTCCCATTTCGCGCTCCATCTTGACCATCTGTTCCGCCGTGACGCCGGAGAGCTTGCGGGGGCGTTTTTCGCTGACCAGCAGAGCCGGTGGTGTCGCGGCCAACAATGCCTCGGCGTAGGCGACGGTCATGTTGTTGGCGGTCAGCATCAGTTCCACGCATTCGACCTGCCGCGTGGGTTTCATCTTGCGCAGCACCGCACCGAGGTTGGCAGAAAAATGCTGATCCTTGAGCATCTCGACGGCTTCCGGGCAGATGCCTTCGAGCAGGCTCACCTTCTTGTGGATCTGGCTGACGTCCACGTTCAACGCCTTGGCCAGTCGGTCGGGCGTGACGCCGCGCTCGACCGCACGCCGGAGCATCTGGTGCTCCTGAATGGACGTGATGCGGTTGATCCGGTTGTTGTAGGTGTAGCTTTCGTCATCGGTGGCGATCAGGCACGGCGCGTCGGTGTAGCCGAGCTGCTGCAAGGCCAGCAGCCGGATGTGGCCGTCGAGCAGGATGTGTTGGCCAGTGGACTTATCGGCTTTGCCCACGCTCAAGGGTTCGATCAACCCAACGGCCTCCATCGACGCCATGATCTGCTTGAATTTGCGCGAGGTTTGCAAACCCTCCGGCGGTTTGCGCGACGGCAGAAGCCGATCCAAGGCCAGCGTGATCGGCTCCGGGATGAAGCCCAGTGGTGGTTGACTCATGCCGCGTGGCCTCCACCCCAGATGCGCTCGGCCAGTTGCTTGGGCAGGGTGTCCAGCCCTTCGGCACGCAGCAGATTGGAAAAATGCTCGTCGGCCAGCAACTGCCGCAGCGCCTCGATCACGAACAGCAGACGCTGCTGCGTGAACTCGGCTTTCTTGATGGTCAGCTTCTGGCGCTCGACCTCGTTCTGGTAGTTGCGCACCAGACTGGAGGTGGTGACTGCCGCGCCTTTGCGCGCAGGCCGGTGTTTCAGCGTCTTGCCCAAGGTATTGCGTCGCTGAAGCACGCGCCGCGTCTGCATCAGTTGCCCGCCGCGCAACTGGCCGCTTTCATAGGCGTCCTGCAACGCGGCCTGCACGGTTTCTTCGTCACTCGCGCCTGCGATGGTGATGGCGACATTGAGCGGAATCCGTCCGGACTCCACGGCAGCCAGCAGACGTTCTTCACCTTTCTCGAAGAGGAGCAGAATGCCCTTGATGTAATCGAGGCTCAGGCCGATTTTTTGGGCGATGACGCGCTTGTCGTAACCTTGTTCACTCAAGTCCTTGATGCTCACCAGCAGCTCCAGCGCGCTGTATTTACGGCGGGCAATGTTCTCGGTCAGGCTCATGATGAAGGCGTCCTCGTCGTTGACCGCGACGACCAACGCCGGAATTTCCTTCTCACCGAGCGACCGGAAGGCCTTGAGCCTGCCTTCACCACAGATCAGCAGGAAGCGTTTGCCGTCTTCCAGATCGTCGCGCGGTGTGACCGTGACCGGCTTCTTCAGGCCGATGCTTTTGATGTTGCCGACGATCTCCTCGAACACGCGGCCATTGCGGTCACGCGGGTTGAGCACGGCGATCTGATCGACCGGGATCATCTGCAAGTCGGTGGCGTGGTGTTTCTTCGTCATGCAACTCTCCTCAAACGGCTGCGTTCGGCCATGCCATAGAGGTAGTCCAGGCTGTCGAAGCGGTAACTCTCGAACTCGATGCTGTTGTGGTCAGCCAGATGAATGCGGGGCTGGCCGAAGTCCAGGCGCGGCAGCAGGTAGTAGTCCAGCGCGGCCTGATTGGTTTCGTCGAGCCGCACGGCCACGGTGATGTCTGGCGTCAGGCTGGTGTCGAAACGCACCTTCCAGCGGCGGCGGCCGTCGTCGAGCACGTTGCAGCGGGACAGCACCAACGACACCGTGAACTCACGGTTGACGGTAAGCAGGTCGGTCGCCGGATCGCGCACGACCGTGCCGCCGACCTCGGTGATCATCTTCTCCGTCTGGCCGACGATTTCCGGGTGCAGGCGGCGCAGGAACTGGTTGACCTCCAGATACTGGTAGTCCCGATCCGGCGTGAAGCCCACTGTCTGGTAGGCGCGGATCAGGCTGCCGAAGCGGTGCGCGTAGGCTGCTGCCGAAGGCATTCCCTCAGCCTCGTTGATGATCAGGCCGGAGAGGTAGCCGTGTTGCTGGAACAGTCGGCGCAGCTTCTCGACCAGTTCCTCGTCGGTGTAGCGATGCGCCCGTGCGCGCAGGATGCCCTGCGCCGTGTAGAACAGGTCGGGAGGCACGATGCCCTCGAACGCGCCTTCCTTCTTGATCCACATCTCCGGCTGGTTCACCACACGCACCTTCTTGAGCTTGAAGGAGCGCCGGTTGTAGACGTTGTTGCCGATNNCTCGCGCACCGTGGCCCGCGTCCAGTCGCGCCCGAGGTCGGTCTGGATGCCCTTGACGTTGAGCCGGTCGGCGATTTCCGATTCGAACAGGTTGCCCTCGACGAACCAGCGGTAGATCTGGTTCACGACTGCGACTTCCTCGTCTGGGCCGGGTTGCAGGATCACGCGGTCGGTTTGCAAACTCTTGTGTTCTCCGCGCGAAAGCGGCCCCTTCACCGAGCCGGACTGGTCGATCAGCACGCGCCGCAGTCCGTAGCCTGCTGGCCCGCCTTGCCGAAAACCGAGTTCGATCAGGCGGCACTGGCCCGCGAACACCTTCGCCGACAGCTCGCGGCTGTACTCGCCCGCCATCGCGCGTTTGACGCCCTTGACGATGGTGGACACGGGGGAGCCGTCGTTCTCAAACTGCTCGGCGCAGTAGGCCACCTGAATCCCGGCGCGGCGGCAGATGTA
>JAFEFT010000067.1:3496-4919 GCA_018240435.1 Pseudomonadota bacterium | reverse complement strand
GTTTGTTGCCGGGTCAGACCGTCCCTGAGCAGGGCGAACTCGGCGTCCAGCTGCGCTTTTATCAGCGTGGTTTGCGCGCCGGTCGTGTCCTGCGCAGGCTTGGCGGCCTTGGGCTTGGTCAGGCGTTGAAGCAGTTCCGGATCGGCCTGGATCTTGGGTGCCTTGACCTCGATGGGCTTGGGGTCGAACAGGCTGTCACGGAAGGACGCCAGTTCATCCAGCCGTTTGACCAGATTGCCTTTGAGGTCGGCAATGATGGCCTTGGCCCCATCGGTGTTGCCCTTGAGCGCCTCGACCGCCGCCGCCACACCGGCACCAATGGCCTCGCCCAAGGCGACGAAGGCCTTGCCGACGGTGGCGGCACCGAGGGCCAGGGTCTTGAGCACCAACACCACGCCATCCAGGATCGCGCGCAGTGTGCCGCCTTGCTTGGCCGACTCGACCATGCCACCGGCCATATCGTTCAGGGCGGGCAGCAAGGACGCGATGATCTGGTTGCCGATGCTGGTGGTGGCCAGCTTCAGCTTGTCGAGCGCATCGTTGAAGTTACCCGCCTGCGCCGCCGTTTCACTGCTCATCTGTACACCGAGCGCTTGCATCTCGGCAGCCAGCTCGTTGATGCCGTCGCGCCCCTGATTCAGGAACGGGATCAGCTCGGCTCCCGACTTGCCGAACAGTTGCACGGCCAGCGCAGTCTTTTCCGCGCCGTCGGGCATAGCTTTGAAGCGTTCGGCCAGATCGAGCAGTACCTGATCGGTGGCGCGCAGCGTGCCGTCCTGGTTCTTGAACTCGACACCCACGGCGGAGAATCCGCGAGCGGCATCTTCCGATCCGGTCGCAGCCTCCAGCATCGTGGTGGAGAGTTTGCGCAGACCCTTCTCGAACGATTCGCCCGAAACACCGGACTGCTCGGCTGCCGGTTTCCACACCGACAGGGTCTCGACGCTGACGCCCACACGCTGCGACATCTCGTCGAGTGCGTCACCAGTGTCGATGGCCGATTTAACCATTGCGGTCAGGCCCGCCACTGAGACAGCCACACCGAGATTGGCCAGCACACCGTTGACGCTCTTGGCCGTATCGGTGAGGCCACCCAGACCCCGCTTGATCGAATCGAAGGCGGTCTTGGTCTGGTCGACGGCACTGATCAGGATTTGGGCACGATTGCTTGCCATCAGACTTTGTCCAGTTCTTGTTGAATCGCCCGCGCCAAGGCAGGGAGCGCACGTTGCACGCCGCCCGCCAGATTCAGCCGCCGTTTCAGATCGACGCGCTTGACCAGTACGGCGATGGGAATTTCCTGACCACGCTTGATCTGTTTCGCGCCGGTACGGGCACGCTCAGCGCGCTTGAAGCGATTGAGTTGTGATGCGTTCTCCTTGATGTTCTCGGCCATCAGCAGCACGCGACCGTTCTTCTCGAT
>JAFEFT010000067.1:0-3465 GCA_018240435.1 Pseudomonadota bacterium | reverse complement strand
ATGACCGCCTTGAAGCGCTTGGGGCCGATGCGCCCGGGCAGCAGCGGGATCAGCAAATTGCCGCTCACCGTGCCGCCTTTTTCGTGCAGGCCGAGCCAAGGAATCTTGCTGCCGACCAGCAAGGCAGGCAGTTGCTCCGGCTTCTTGTCGAACACCTTCACGCCCATCGAGGAGATGAAGCTGTTGCGCTTGACGGTGAAGGCACTGCGCATCTCGGACCGTGCCGCATCACGAACCTCGCGCCCACCCGATTGCATGCCCTTGGCGACAGCGGTGTGGATGGCACGACGCCGCTCGGTGCTCCACGCCGCCAACTGGCGCGGGTCCAGCAAGCCGGTGGTGGTCAGAGACAGGCGCACGTTTTAGTCCTTCAGGAGATCGCGTTGCAGTTGTTCGATGCCACGCTTCTCGCCCTGGGACGCCACGGCATGGATGCCGAGCAGCTGGGCAAGTTGCTGCCGTTCGATCTGTCCGTCGGCATCCAGAAAGGCTTGCGCCTGAGTGAGCGTGTAGGCCATCACGTCGCCCAAGCGGTGCCCAGCGCGGATCAGGCGGGCAATGGCACTGTCCCAGCCGAGGTCGTCAGTGAGCGCAGCGTCGGCGCGAGTCGCTGGGCCGCGCCCTGAATCGCCGGGACGACGTGCGCCACGAAAAAAACCGCGTTCACCTCGAACACGGCGGCGGCCAGTTGCACGGCGTCCGCAAGCTGAAGGTCGTTGATCCACGCGCGTTCACGCCGGGTGGTGATCGCCAGCAAATCCAGCACGGCATCGCCGTGCCGTCCCAGCAGCGCCATCCAGTCCGGATCGCTGGTGACTTCCTCGGCCAGCGGGCGCACCACGGCCAGCAGCCGTGGCAACTCACCCAGCCGGATCGGCGTCAGTTCCAGCGCGGTGCCAGACAGCGTCACGACCACAGGCTCAGGGGGGAAGGTCTTGAAGCCGTCCATCACAGCAGCACCAGACGGCCGAACTGGCCGAGATCACCGCCGACTGGCTTGGTCAGATCCGCCAGTACCTGGCCCGACAGCTCGAACTTCAGCAGTTCGTCCGTGATGATCGAGAGTTCCTTCGCCGGGTTGATGGCCACGCGGTACAGGTCGATCACCACCTCGCGGTTGCCGTCGGCCGTGTTGAGCCCCTCGAAGCGAATCCAGCGCTCGGGCAAAGGCTGGGTGAACATCGCCGTGCTCTGCGCTGCGCCATAGGCGTAATCGACGGTGAACGGCTCGGTGTACGGGCCGCCCGACGTGGCATCCAGCACCACCAGTGAACCGTGCTTGGCATTGACGCTGTACTGGCTGACCGGGAGCGTCTGGGGCGTGGCATCCGAGTCCTGGATCTGCACCGCCGACACGTTTTGCATGGCCAGCGGGTACAGACTGCCCGGCGTCACTGGGTTGGGCAGCAACTCGCCGGTTACCGTGCCGGGGGTGATCGTGGTCGTGGTGCCGTAGAGCGCGAGCGCCAGGTTGGTGGCGATCAGCTCTTCCAGCGTGCAGGCGAACTCGCCTTTCTTGGTCTTGATGAGCTGCAGGTCGGTCAGGCGCTGACCCGACTGCGCTTCCTGGTGCTCGATGGTGTCTACCGACAGCGACACCTTCAGCTCGGGCACGTTGCCAACGAAGGTCAGTCCGGCCGGGTTGCCGAGTTCATCACGTGCGCCGATGTAGACGCGGCCTTGTCCGGAAAAGTAAGCCATGTTCAGTCTCCTTGGGTGGCTGCAGTTGTGGAAACACCGGACGTGGCATCACGGCGGGTGGGTTTGGCATCAGTGGTGGGTGTGGCGGACGCCGTAGCAGCCTTGGCCACACCCTGCGCGATCAACCAGCGGGCACTGGCGTCATTCAGGTCAAGGCGATCACCCACGGCGAGGCGCTTGCCTGCGTGGGTATGGGGTTTCAGTAGTTCGATGTGCATGGGTTCATCCTGTTTGGGTGAGATCAATGGCGTGGGTGCGGTAGCGGATTTCGTAGCGGGCGGGCAGCGCGACGGCCCCGGCGTCGGCGTCGTCGAATTCCCATTCGCAGTCGATCTCGCGCACGGCGATGGCCAGACCGCCCAGATTCGGGTCGGCGAGCATTGCCGCATGGGCCGCGACCAGCGCCTGGTCGGCGACGTCGAAGGCATCCGCACCGCGTGCCACCACGGCAAGCCGGACGATCAGCAGCCGGTCGACCAGGTGGTTGGCGTGGGCGGTGATGCTGTCGCCATCAACGAACAACAGCAGCGCGGGACTGGCCTCTCGGGTGACCGGCACGGCAGGCATGCGCAGCACCGGTGTTGGGGCAATCGCAGATGCCAGGCGCGTGACGATCTCCCGCAAGACGCGCTCGCGGACGGAGTTCATGGGGAGTTCCTCAGAGTTGGGAGAGCGAGGCGCGACGCTCGGTGCCGTCGCCGATGGCGCGCACGTCGCGCACCTGATAGGTATTGCCTGCCACCTCGACCGTGTCCCCGGCTGCCAGCGTCAGCCACCCCGCCGGGTAGTCGATCTGGTAGTCCCGCGATAGCGCAAAACCATCCAGCACGGTTTCGTCCGGGGCACGAAAGGCACAGTGGACTGTGGTGCCAGCTACCGTGACGGCGGTCAGCAGTCCTGCACTGCGGGCTGCCTCGTACAACGTCGCGACATCCATCAGGCGGCAACGAGCTTGATCAGCACACCCGGTCGGTGGCACATCGGCAGCGGGTTGCTCTGCGTGTGCAGATCAGTGCCCCGGTCGAATTTGCGCGGCTCCTGCTTGGCATACAGCGGCTGGCCGATGGTGTTCACGGTCTCGTTGAAGTCTGCTGGCGCGAAGTAGGTCGCGAAGGTATCCACCGTGCCGACCGGGAAGGCATGGGCTTCTCCTGCGGCAATGAAGCGGCGCGATCCCAGCGTGCCGTCGGCTTGCACAAAGGACGCCTGGCCACGGTATTCCTCGAAGGTGATGCCGCTGTAGCTGAAGCCCGAGCGCATGTCGTTGATCAGCACCGCGCCCTGCTGCCAGTTCTGGTAGGCGGTCTTGACCTCCTTGTGGTTGGTCAGCGCCCGGAAAAACTCGGTCGAGCACAGCACATGCACGCCGGTCGAGAACTCGCCGGTGAGTCCATCTTCCATGAGGCCCAGCAACTCCAGGCAGGCAGTCTTGATTTGCCCGTTGTCGGCCGCCGTCGAAAACTCAAACGACACCGATTGCGCAGTGATGTCGAACTCGTCGAACAGATCGACGAGCTCACTGCCGTCGGCGTCGAGGATCTTGCCCTTGAGCGCGCCCATGCGCAGATGCTCCAGGGTGATCGCGTGCTTGTTGCGCATGGTCTCCAGATGACGGGCCATGACACCGCCGATGGCTTCCATTTCGGTTTCGGAACCGAAGGCGCGCAGTCCTTGCACTTCCTCGGGCAGCACCACGTCGTCGGGGGGGGTGTGCGGGATCACGAAGGAGCGCAGGTTGCGCTTGCCACGTTCACCCACCGTGCC
>JAFEFT010000066.1:2059-21460 GCA_018240435.1 Pseudomonadota bacterium | reverse complement strand
GTCGGGAGTCGGGAGTCGGGAGTCGGGAGTCGGAAGTCGGGAGTCGGGAGCCGGAAGTCGGGAGTCGGGAGTCGGGAGTTGGGAGTCGGGAGTTGGGAGTTGGGAGTTGGGAGTCGGGAGCTGGGAGTCGGGAGTTGGGAGTTGGGAGTCGGGAGTTGGGAATCGGGAGGCGGGAGCCGGGAGTTGTGAGTTGTGAATTGGGAGTCCGGACGATCGCCCGACCGGCACCCGAACACAGAAAACTGAATACCGAAAACCTTCTGTCCTCTGTCTTCTGTCTTCTGTCCTCTGTCCTCAGCCCTTCGCCTCCTCCGGCGTCAGCGTGCGCAACGACAGCGCGTGGATCGCGCCGCCCATTGCCTCGCCGAGGGTGGCGTAGACCATGCGATGACGGGCGACAGGCAACTTGCCGCGGAACGCCGCGCTGACCACCTCGGCCTCGAAATGCACGCCGTCCGCGCCTTGCACCACGACGTGCGCGGCCGGCATTCCGGCTTCGATCAACTGACGTATCCGTTCGGCGTCCATCGTGAGTCGTGCCCTTGCGTGGGTCGCCGCGGGAGCGTGCGATACAATAGCCCGCTAGCTTAATCCAAAGCGCCCCGAGCCGGAATGCCGCGACGATGCCAGACTCGCTCCAGCCGCCCCCGCACGACGATGCCGACGCCACCGTGATCGCCGCCGGCCGGCGCGTGCTGGAGCTCGAAGCCGGCGCCCTGCACGCCCTGCGCGATCGCCTCGACGCGCATTTCGCGCACGCCTGCCGGATCATGCTCGCCTGCCGCGGCCGCATCGTCACCACCGGCATGGGCAAGTCCGGGCACGTCGCCCGCAAGATCGCCGCCACCCTGGCATCGACCGGCACGCCGGCGTTTTACGTGCATCCCGGCGAGGCCAGCCACGGCGATCTGGGCATGATCACCGATGCCGACGTGGTGCTGGCGCTGTCGCATTCGGGCGAAACCGAAGAACTGCTGACGATCATTCCGCTGCTCAAGCGGCAGGGCAATCGCCTGCTGGTGATGAGCGGCAACCCGCAATCGAGCATCGCCCGTCTGGCCGACCTGCATCTGGATGCCAGCGTGCCCGAGGAAGCCTGCCCGCTAGGTCTGGCGCCGACCTCCAGCACCACCGCCGCGCTGGCACTGGGCGACGCGCTGGCGGTCGCGCTGCTCGAAGCCCGCGGCTTCACCCGCGAGGATTTCGCCCGCTCGCACCCCTCCGGCAGCCTCGGTCGCCGCCTGCTGCTGCGCATCGGCGACGTGATGCACGCCGGCGACGAGGTGCCGCGCGTCAACGTGCAGGCGAGCCTGGCCGAGGCGCTGGTCGAGATGAGCCGCAAGCGCCTGGGCATGACCGCCGTCGTCGACGATCACGACATCCTGCTGGGCGTATTCACCGACGGCGACCTGCGCCGCGCCCTCGACGACGCCCGCATCGACCTGCGCCAGGCCCGCATCGCCGAGGTGATGACCCGCCACCCCAAGACCATCGAAGCCGACTGCCTCGCGGTGGAAGCCGCGCACCTGATGGAAGAACACCGCATCAGCGCGCTGGTGGTGGTCGATGGCGAGCGCCGGGTGATCGGCGCGCTCAATATCCACGACTTGCTGCGAGCGAGGGTGGTTTGAGGTTCGGAGGACAGGGGGCGGGCGACGGGGAACGGTCGCAATACCAGCAAACCCATGGGGTTGATGCGTGTCCCGGTTTGCTCCTTCTCCGCCACGCCGTTGCCGGAACGAAGCAATTTCCGCTTGAACGAATTGTCAGCCGCTACTCGTAGTGTGTCCACATTCGCAGCACTTTGACTGTGTGCTCCGATTGCACCACCTCATAGACAAGGCGATGTTGAATGTTGATGCGCCTTGAGCAAGCACCAGCCAAATCGCCGACGAGTTTTTCGAAGGGCGGAGGATTTTGAAATGGATTCTCCGCAACGACCGCGAGCAGGGCCTGTGCTTTGTCCTTGAGACCTGAAGATGCGAGATTGCGTGCGTCTTTTTGAGCTTGTTTGGTGAAGACGACCCGCCAGATTACCAGTCAAGCTCCGTGGAGCATGAATCAGTGGACTCAGCCATGCCGGCCTTGATGGACTCCCGCATGCCGGGAACCGAAAGGAGGTGGAGCGTTTCCTGGATGGCCACCCAGTCCTCCTCAGCAACGAGTACGGCATTGCTGCGCTTTCCGGAGATGAGGACAGGACGATGAGTTTGCGCCGTCTGGTCCATGAGGCGGTACAGGTTGGCGCGGGCTTCGCTGGCGGTGAGCGTGGTCATGACAATGTTCCAGTAGCCATGGGCCTAGCGTACGTCATGCCGTACGTGCGTGCCAGTTGGAGCCTCTTCCAACGACACATGAGCCTGGAAGAGGCTCCGCATTGATTCACCGCCCCGAAAGACTCACGATTACCGGTTACCGGGCCGCATCAGCGGCCCGCCCTTCGCGCCGTCTTCGCCTTTTGCTTCGGCATCCTGCCTGCGCAGTCCCGATCCCCCATTCCCGGCCACACGATGACCTACTCCCACCTCAACGATTTCCCCGCCGACGTGCGCGAGCGGGCGGCGCGGATCCGGCTGGCGGCGTTCGACGTCGACGGCACGCTCACCGATGGGCGGATCACGCTGGGCAGCAACGGCCACGAGGCCAAGAGCTTCCACGTCGGCGATGGTCTCGGCCTGCGCCTGCTGGGCGAGTACGGGGTGCCGGTGGCGTTGGTGACGGCGCGCGGTGGCTCGGTGGTGGCGACGCGAGCGAAGGAACTGGGGATCGGACACGTCTTCACCGGCGTCGGCGACAAGCGCGCCTGCATCGAGACGCTGCGCGGGCAACTGGGCATCGACGCCGCGCAGATCGCCTACATGGGCGACGACCTGCCGGATCTGCCGGTGCTGGCCATCGCCGGGCTGGCGGTGGCGCCGGCCGACGCCCACCCGTGGGTGCGCGAGCGCGTGCATTGGCGCACGCGCCATCCCGGCGGCCACGGCGCGGCACGCGAGCTGTGCGATCTGCTGCTCGCGGCGCAGGGCCACGCCGACGCCATCCTCGCGCGCTATCTGCCGGCATGACGCGGCGCACCCTCGCTGCCATGCTGTTGCTGCCGATCGCCGCTGCGACCGCGTGGTGGGCGTGGCGCACGCTGCCGCAGCCGGCCGCCGAGGGCGCGGTCGGCCCGCCGCGCGGCGATTACACCGCCGAAAACTATCGCCTGGTGGTGATGAACAAGGACGGTGATCTGTCATTCCGCGCGCACGGGCCCTATGCGGCGCGCGATCCGTGGAGCCAGGAGTTGTTCCTCAACCAGCCGCGCTTCAGCTTTCCGGCCAACGATGGCAGCGGCGATTGGCTCGGGCAGGCGTATTCGGGCTGGGTCAGTTCCGATGGCGACGAAGTGCGGCTCAAGCACGCGGTCGTGCTCGATGGCCCGAAGCTGCCGGACAAGGACCCCGTCCAGTTCCGCACCGAGTGGCTCAGCATCCTGCCCGACCCGCAGACGGCGCACACACCGCTTCCTGTGACCATCTCCCGCGGCGCCTCTATACTGCGCGGCACCGGCATGGACGCGACGTTGCCGACCTCGCGCGTGCAGCTGCTCTCTCAGGTGAGCTTCCACGATGTTCCAGTCAAGAAACGCTGAATCCACCCGCCCGCGCCGTCGCGCCGTCGCGGTCGTCATCGTGATCGCGGCGTTGCTCGCGCTGGCCTGCGCCGGCAGCGCATGGGCGAAGAAAGCCGACCGCCAGCAACCGATGGACGTGCATGCCGATCATTTCGATGGCGACATGTCCGACGACGGCGTGAGCGTGCTCACCGGCAACGTCATCATGACCCAGGGCACGCTGGAGATCCGCTCCGACAAGGCGGTGATCACCCGCAAGAATGGCGAAATGAGCCGCGCCGTGCTCACCGGCAACCCGGTGCACATGAAGCAGCTCGACGAAAACAACGAGCCGATGTACGCCACCTCGCAGCAGCTCGATTACGACCTGCTCAAGAACATCGCCGTGCTCACCGGCAACGCCCTCGTCAACCAGCCCACGCGCGGCCAGATGCGCGGCGAGAAGATCGTCTACGACGTCGACAACGGCAAGGTCACCAGCGGCAACGACGGCAGCCGGGTGGCGATGCACATCCTGCCCAAGTCCAAACCCGGACAAGGCCCGGCACCGAAAGCCGAAGCGCCGCCGCCCGATCTTCCGACCGACCCGTCCACGGCGCCGCCGAGCGGCAAGACGCCCTGATGCTGTCCGTTTCCGGCCTGTGCAAGCGCTACAAGGCGCGCACCGTCGTCAACGACTTCGCACTCGCCCTCGACGCCGGCGAGGTGGTCGGCCTGCTCGGCCCCAACGGTGCCGGCAAGACCACCTGCTTCTACATGATCGTCGGCCTGGTCGCCGCCGACGCCGGCCGCATCGAGCTCGACGGCAAGGAGGTCACCGGCCTGCCGATGCACGCCCGCGCGCGGCTGGGCATGGGCTATCTGCCGCAGGAGCCATCGGTGTTCCGCCGCCTCACCGTGGCGCAGAATCTCGATGCGGTGCTGGAATTGCGCAAGGACCTCGACGGCAAGGGCCGCGAGCGCGAGCGCGCGGCACTGCTGGAAGAATTGCAGATCGAGCACGTCGCCGACCAGCTCGGTGCCAGCCTGTCCGGCGGCGAACGCCGGCGCACCGAAATCGCCCGCGCGCTGGCCGGCAAGCCGCGGCTGATGCTGCTCGACGAGCCCTTCGCCGGCGTCGATCCGATCTCGGTCGGCGAGATCCAGAAGATCGTCCGCCACCTGCGCGAGCGCGGCATCGGCGTGCTGATCACCGATCACAACGTCCGCGAAACCTTGGGAATCTGCGACCGCGCGTATATCCTCAATGCGGGGAGCGTGCTGACGCAAGGCACGCCGGAAGCCATCCTCGCCAACCCCGACGTGCGCCGGGTCTATCTGGGCGAAGAATTCCGGCTCTAGCGTCGGCACCGAAGCGGCAAAGGGATCGCAACCGGTGGCGATGAAACAGGGTCTTTCCACCCAACTCGGGCAACAGCTCACGCTGACGCCGGCGCTGCGCCAGGCGATCCATCTGCTGAGCCTGTCCACCGCCGAGCTGGAGAGCGAGATCAATCGCGCGCTGGAGAGCAATCCGCTGCTGGAACGTGCCGACGAGGACGATGCGCCGCCCGCGACTGCGACAGCGCACGACGAGGCGACGGCGTCCGCTGAACCCGCTGCCGATGCCGCCGGCGAGTCGCAGGCGGACATCGCACCCTCTGGCGATGAACCCGACTGGGAATTCGCCGACCTTCACGGCAGTCGAAATTCCGGCTCGATGGATGGCGACGACAGCGCTCCCGAACCGGCGCAAGCGCCCGACAGCCTGCAAGACCATCTGCTCTGGCAATTGCATTTGACACCGTTGAGCCCGCGCGAACGCGCCATCGGCGCGGCGGTGATCGAAGCGGTGGGCGAGGACGGCTATCTCAGTGAATCGCTCGCCGACATCCGCGCCGGCCTGCGCCCCGAAATTGACGCCGGTGACAGCGAAATCGCCACCGTCCTGCATCGCATCCAGCGCTTCGATCCTGTCGGCGTGGCCTGCACGAGTCTGGCCGAATGCCTGAGCGTGCAGTTGTCGATGCTGGCACCGGAAACGCCCGGATTGGCGCTGGCCCGCCGCCTCGTCGGCGGGCATCTGGAAGCGCTGGCGCGGCAGGGCACGGACGCCCTCGCCCGCCTGCTCGGAAGCACCGCCGAAGCCGCCGAGGAAGCCGCCGCATTGGTGCGCTCGCTCGATCCGCGCCCCGGCGGCCAGATCGCCAGCGGCGCGCCCGAATACGTCCAACCCGATTGCGTCGCCTATCGCCATGACGGCCTGTGGAAGGTCGCGCTGGTGCACGGCAACCTGCCGGCGCTGGCGATCAGCCGCCATTACGAATCGCTGATCGCCACCGCCCGCCATGACGACGCCCGCTACCTGCGCGGTCATTTGCAAGAGGCGCGATGGCTGATCCGCAGCCTCGCCACCCGCGCCGATACCGTGCTTCGGGTGGCGCAGGCGATCGTCCGCCAGCAGGCCGGATTCCTCGACTACGGTGCCGAGGCGATGCGGCCATTGACCTTGCGCGAGCT
Organism: Pseudomonadota bacterium; assembly: GCA_018240435.1. GTDB lineage: Bacteria > Pseudomonadota > Gammaproteobacteria > Xanthomonadales > Xanthomonadaceae > SZAS-103. The sequence goes on along the minus strand of JAFEFT010000066.1, from coordinate 15,345 downwards.
GGCCGAGGAACTCGACCTGCACGAATCGACGATCTCCCGCACCACCACCCGCAAGTACCTGCACACCCCGCGCGGCACTTTCGAATTCAAGCATTTCTTCGCCTCCGGCATCGCCACCGAAGTCGGTGGCACGGCTTCCAGCACCGCCATCCAGGCCATGATCAAGCGCCTGGTGGAGGCCGAAGACCCGCGCAAACCATTGTCGGATGCGGTGTTGGCCGAACAACTCAAAGGTGCCGGGATTCCGGTCGCCCGCCGCACCGTCGCCAAATACCGCGAGGCGCTGCGCATCGCGCCCTCGCACGAGCGCATGCGGCGCTGACCGGGCGCGCGGGTACCGTTCGCCGGCACCGGCGGCAAGGGACAACCGTGAAGCATGGATTTACGTGGCGCGGCCGGTCGTCGCCCTAGGCTCTCAACCTGGTCCGTGCCGATGCCTGGACACAAGACATGGTGAAGGCCACGAACTCCCTCCCCCGCTTGCTGGGGAGGGTTGGGGTGGGGGCAATGGCTGCCGGAAGCGCCCGCGTCCCGACCTTCCCCCACAAGCGGGGGAAGGAGCTGCACGCCTGCATTCCGAAGCCTTGCAGACGCGCAATGATGACGAACGAGCCCTGTTCGCCCGAATCGAGGGCATTGGGTCTTCGCCAACCCCTTCCCCCGAAGCCCGAAACTTGCGACTCTGGACATGGCGCCCAGCGCCGCATAACCCACAGCAGGAGAAACTCCATGCGCATCGAGACCAGAGGCCACCAGATCGACGTCACCCCCGCCCTGCGCGACTACGTCAATGCCAAATTCGATCGCCTCGATCGGTACTCGGACGGAGACCTCGAGATCCATGTGGTTCTCAGCGTCTCCAAACTGTTGCACAAGGTGGAAGCCAAGATCGACACCCGCGGCGCCACCCATTTCGCCGATTGCGAAGCCGACACCATGTACGCCGCCATCGACCTGCTCGCCGACAAACTCGACCGCATGCTCGACAAGCACAAGGGCAAGCAGGTTCGTCATCACCGCGGCGAAGGCACCGCCCGCAGTGAGTCGTTCGGCTGAATGCCGGCGATGACCGCCACCGTGCAACGGCACCCGTCCGCCCCGCCCGGCACGCCGCCGGGCGGGGTCACGGAACGAGGCGTTCGGTCCACCGGCATCGCGGCCGGCAACCGGCGGCATCACCCACTGCGGCGGTCTCCATGAACCAGATCGCCGCCGGCCGCCTGTTCGAGCAACTGCGCGACCGCCTCGGTCTGCGCTGGATCGCCGGCCGCGCCGGCGAAAACCGATTCATCGACGCCGCTGCCAGCGTTTCCCGGCGACCGTCGCTGGCCGGCTATCTCAACATCATCTATCCCAACCGGGTGCAGATTCTCGGCACCGAGGAACTGGCCTGGCTGGATGGACTCGACGCCCGGCAACGCTGGGAGACGTTGCAGAAGATCGTCAATTTCAGCCCGCTGGCGCTGATCCTCAGCAAGGGCCAGGACTGCCCGGCCGACCTGCGCGAGGCCGCCGAGGACGCGCGCACGCCGCTGTGGGTTTCGCCGCGGCGCGGCCACGAGCTGCTCAACGTCGTGCAGTACCATCTGGCGCGCGCGCTGGCGCCGCAGGTCACCATCCACGGCGTGTTCATGGAGGTCTATTCGATCGGCGTGCTGATCACCGGCGAATCGGGATCGGGCAAGAGCGAACTGGCGCTGGAATTGATCTCGCGCGGCCATCGCCTGGTCGCCGACGACGCCCCGCTGTTCACCCAGATCGCCCCCGACGTGCTCGACGGCACCTGCCCCGACCTGTTGCAGGATCTGCTGGAGCTGCGCGGCCTGGGCGTGCTCAACATCCGTGAAATGTTCGGCGACACCGCCATCAAGCGCAACAAGTACCTGCGCCTGATCGTGCATCTGCAGCGACTGCGCAGCGACCCGAACGCCGATGGCATGCAGCGCCTGACCGGCGATGTCGGCAGCCGCCGCGTGCTCGATCTGGAGGTGCCGCAGATCACCTTGCCGGTCGCCGCCGGCCGCAATCTCGCCGTATTGACGGAAGCCGCGGCGCGGCTGCACATCCTGCGCATCAAGGGCATCGATCCGGGCGCGGCCTTCCTCGCCCGCCACACCCAGTTCCTGCAGATGGGCGAGGGCGCATGAGCGAAGCGACCGCCCCCGTGCCGGAAAGCCCATCGCGACCGGCGTTGATCGTGCTCAGCGGCCTGTCCGGCTCGGGCAAGTCGGTCGCGCTGCGCACGCTGGAGGATCTGGACTTCCATTGCGCCGACAACCTGCCGGCCGCATTGCTGCCCGATTTCGTGCGTCGTGCCGCCAGCGGCGACGATCCGCACCCACGGCTGGCAGTCGGCATCGACGTGCGCAACCGCATGACCAGTTTTTCCGACATGCCGCAATGGCTGGCGGCAGTCGGCGCGCTCGGTCTGGATCACAAGCTGGTGTTCTTCGACACCAGCGATCAGGTGCTGCTCAAACGGTATTCCGACACCCGCCGCCGGCATCCGCTCAGCCGCAGCGGGCTGGCGCTGGCCGACGCGATCGCACTCGAACGGCGGCTGCTGGCGCCGGTGCGCGCGCTGGCCGATCTGGTCATCGACACCAGCGAGCTCAACGTCCACCAGCTGCGCCGACAGGTCATCACCGATCTGGGCGTGCATGTCACGCCGCGACTGTCGGTGCTGTTCGAGTCGTTCGCCTATCGGCGCGGCCTGCCGGCCGACGCCGATTTCGTGTTCGACGCCCGCGCCCTGCCCAACCCGCACTGGGATGCCAGCCTGCGGCCCCTGTCCGGTCGCGATTCGGCGGTACGCGACTTCCTCGATGCGCAGCCCGAGGTGCAACGCTTCGCCTCGCAAATCACCGAATTCGTGGACGCCTGGCTGCCGAATTTCGAGGGCGGCACCCGCAGCTATCTCACCATCGCCTTCGGCTGCACCGGCGGCCGGCATCGCTCGGTCTACCTGGCCGAACGACTGGCGCGCCACGTCCGCGCCGGCGGCCGCGACGACGTGCTCACCTTCCACCGCGAGCTGGAGTAGACGATGGCGGTCGGTGTGCTCCTCGTCACCCACGCCGGCATCGGCCACGCCCACCGCGCCGTCGCCGAGCGCCTGCTGGGCAAGTTGCCGCTGATCGTCGGCGTCTACGAACTGGATTTCGACGCCGCCCTCGAAGTCGCCCTGGCGCAAGCCGGCGCCATCTTGCGCAAGGTCGACTCGGCCGACGGCGTGCTGCTGCTCACCGACCTGTATGGCGCATCCCCCAGCCGCGTCGGCAAGGAGCTCTCGCTGCGGGGCAGCCGCGTGCGCCGCGTCGCCGGCCTGTCGCTGCCGATGCTGTTGCGAGTGCTCAACCATGCCGAATACGATCTGGACGAACTGGCCAGGATCGCCGCCAGCGGCGGCCGCAATGGCGTGGTCGTCGACGATGGCTGAGGGGGGCAGATGACAGATGACAGATGACTGATGACAGAAGGTTGTCAGTGTTCAGTATTCAGTAGCGGTGGGACAGCTTTCACGACTCCCGACTCCCGATTCCCGATTCCCGGCCACCAACATGCTCGAACGTGAAATCACCATCACCAACAAGCTCGGCCTGCATGCGCGGGCCTCGGCGCGGCTCGTGCAGGTGCTGTCGGGCTTCCGCAGCGAGGCCTTTCTCGTGCGCAACGGGCGCGAGGTCAATGCCAAGAGCATCATGGGCGTGCTGCTGCTCGCCGCCGGCGTCGGCAGCAAGGTGGTCTTGCGCACCAACGGCGAGGATGAGGCAGCGGCACTCGAGGCCGGCGTCGCCCTGTTCACGCGCAATTTCGACGAGGGCGGTTGATGCGGCAGGCGCTGGCCGGGCAAGGCGCTTCGCGCGGGCTCGCCATCGGCCGCGCCCGTCTGCGCATCGCCCACGCGATCGACACCCGCGAACAAACCATCGCCCACACCGAGGTCGAGGCCGAGATCGCGCGCCTGCATGCCGCGATCGCGATCGCCCGCGACGAACTCAAGGCGCTGCGCGATCGCCTGCACGGGGCGCTGGCGCACGAACTGGGCGAATTTCTCGATATCCACGCGTTGATCCTCGACGACCCCGAACTGCTGCACGGGCTCGATGCGCTGGTCCGCACCGGCCATTACGGCGCCGAATATGCCTTGCGCCTGCAACGCGACCGCCTGGTGGCGGTGTTCGACGGCATGGACGACCCCTACTTCCGCAGCCGGCGCGAGGACATCGAGCATGTCATCGGCCGGGTGCGCGCGGCATTGCATCGCGGCGCCGGCGAACCGCCGGTGGGGTTCGCCGGCGACATCCTCGTCACCGAAACCGTCGGGCCGGCGGAACTTGCGCAGTTGCAGGCGCGCGGTGTGGCGGCGATCGTCACCACCGCCGGCAGCACGCTTTCGCACAGCGCCATCCTCGCGCGCAGCCTGCACATGCCGCTGGTGGTCGGCGCTCACGATGCGCTGATTTCGATCAACGACGGCGATGCCTTGATGATCGACGGCAGCAGCGGCGAGGTGGTGCGCGAGCCCGATGCCGACGATCTGCGCCGATACCGCGCCCGCGAGGCGGAACTGCAGCGCGAGCACCGCGATTTGCAGAAGCTGCGCAACGCGCACACGCGCACCCGCGACGGCGTCGACATCCGCTTGTACGCCAACGCCGAATCACGCGAGGACGTGGCTTCGGCGCACGCATTGGGCGCCGCCGGAGTGGGCCTGTATCGCACCGAATTCCTGTTCCTGCAGCGCCCGCAACTGCCGGACGAAGACGAACAGTTCCGCGCCTATCGCGACCTCGTGCTGGGCATGAACGGGCGGCCGGTGACGATCCGCACCCTCGACCTGGGCGCCGACAAGGCCGACGGCAGCGGCGTGGTGCAGCCCGACGAACCCAACCCGGCGCTTGGCCTGCGCGGGGTGCGCCTGTCGCTGGCGCGGCGATCGCTGTTCGATACCCAGTTGCGGGCGATCCTGCGCGCCTCCGGATACGGCGCGATCCGCATCCTGATCCCGATGGTCAGCCGCCGCGAGGAAATGGTCGCGGTGCGCACGCTGGTCCACGAGCACGCGCGCGACCTGCGCACCGAAGGCCACGAGATCGCCGATCAATTCGACATCGGCGCGATGATCGAAGTGCCGGCGGCGGCACTGGCGCTGGCCAGCTTCATCGACCAGACCGACTTCGTGTCGGTCGGCACCAACGACCTGATGCAATACATGCTCGCCGCCGACCGCGACAACGAGGCGCTATCGGATCTGTACTCGCCGCTGCACCCGGCGTTCCTGCGCGTGCTGCATGAAATCATCGCGGTCGGCATCCGGCACGGCCTGCCGGTCGCCGTCTGCGGCGAAATGGCCGGCGACATCCGCTTCACCCGCCTGCTGCTGGCACTGGGCCTGACCGATTTCAGCCTGCACCCGTCGACCTTGCTCGAAGTCCGCCAGATCGTCCGCGATGCCGACCTGGCACGGCTGCGCCGCCAGTCGCGGGCGCTGCTGCGCGCGCGCGATCGCGAACGCATCCATGCCTGGCTCGACGAATCGATCGCCCTGCCGTCGCGACCGCCGCGGCGCCGCGGCGACTGACCGCGGCTACGGGCAGGGCTGCGGCCCGGCCTGGATGGCGCCCAGCACCTGATCGCCGCCGCGATCGAGCAGGATGAACCACGTCCCCGGCTTGACCCAGTTGCCGGTTTCCTGCTGCGCCACCTCGTCGTTGCTGCGCGCGAACAGCGGCCCGGTCGGCGAGCCGATGCGCACGTCGGTCTTGGGCAAGTCCGATTTCCACGACCAGTGCAGCACCGCGCGATAGGTGGTGTCGGGCTTGCAGTCGGGCGCCGCCGGCGGCTCCAGGCGCAAGCCGACGCCGGCGGCGGTGAACGGCTTGGACGGCATCGGCGGCGGCTCGCGGTGGCAAGCCGCCAGCAGGAATGCCGAGGACAGGAGAGGGACGATGACCAGGCGCATGGGGAATCCGGATCGAGACACCGCGGCTTGGCAATGCCGGGCAGACGCATATGATGCCTGCAGATTCGCTGGCCGGCACTGGCAGGACACGGCCGGGACCCTGCCCAGCCCTTCGTCCAATGCTCTCAACTTGGGCGAACAGGGCGCGTTCGTCGCCATTGCGCCTCTCGAAGGCTCCGAAATGACGGTGTGCAGCTCCTTCCCCCGCTTGCGGGGGAAAGTCGGGATGGGGGCGCTTCGGGCACCCGCTGCCCCCACCCCAGCCCTCCCCCGCAAGCGCGGGAGGGAGTCTGTGGTTTGCATTCCTCTTGAGTTCAGGCAACAGCGCGGCCCAAGTTGAGAGCATTGGCCCTTCACCCACCCGTTGCGCGGCGACCGCGGCCGTATCAATCTGGGCAGCGGGCGGGTCACGACGGAACCCGCGCATGAGGCACCCATGATCGGCCGCATCATTGCCCTGCTTGTGCTCACCGCGATGGCGGGGTTGGTTTACTGGCAGTTCCGCGCGCAATACGCGGTGCTCGAAGAACACGACCAGCGCCAGCGCGATGCCGCCGCCGCGCGCGCCGCACAGCCGCAACTCGACTGTGCGCAGGCCGCCGCCGCGCGCTTTCGCAAGCTCGGATTGGCGACGCACGCCGGCGCCAGCCATCGGGCGCGCTTCAACGCCGCGCTGAACCAGTGCTACCAGTGGATCGAGGATCGGCGCACCGCGATGGGCACCGAGTGGCGCAACATCACCCTCTACGACGGTCGCGGGCGCGTCTTCGCCAGTTTTGGCTGGCACAGCGTCGACGGCCGCCCGCGCGAAAACACCTCACCCTACAGCTGCAACGTCACCCTGCCCTCCGGCGAACATCGCGACTGCGGCTCGGAAGCGGAATTCAAGCAACTCACCGCGGTCTACATGCACTGAGAGGCTGTGGCTTTTCAGCCGCGCAGGCCGGGCACGGCTGGCACTGGATCGATCACGCGGCGACCGGTCCGGCAGGGCTCCGGGTGACCGCCATGCGAGCACCGCGCGCCCGGCTACCGCGACTGCGACGTAAGGATCGCGGCGCTCGCCCGTCATTTGCCGGCAACGGCATACCGCCGTCACCACGGAGGCATACCATGCAACGTCGCCGCGTGATCCGGTCGATCGCAAGCCTGGCCACCTTGCCGCTGCTGGCACCGCTGGCGCGCAGCGCCAGCCAGGCCATCAACGTCGTCGTGCCGCCGTTGACCAAGTCCAGACAGGCGTGGCGCCAGCTGCTGCCGCCGATGGCGTACGCGGTACTGTTCGAGGAGGCGACCGAACGCGCCTTCACCAGCCCGCTGCTGGCCGAACACCGCGACGGCACCTTCATCTGCGCCGCCTGCTTCCTGCCGCTGTTCGCCGCCAACGCGAAATTCGAAAGCGGCACCGGCTGGCCGAGCTTTACCCGCTGCATTCCCGGCCACTGCGGCTTCAAGGCCGATCATCGCCTCGCCTTCGAGGAGCGCACCGAATACCACTGCATCCGCTGTGGCGGCCACCAGGGCCACGTCTTCGACGACGGCCCACCACCACTGGGCAAACGCTGGTGCAACAACGGTGTGGCGCTGAACTTCGTGCCCAGGGGCCAGGCACTGCCGGCATGGAGGACGTGAACATGCAACCGATCCGCCTTCGCCATGTCCTGTACGCCGTCGTCGCCGCGACCGCGCTGGCGATGTCCGGCCACGCCGTGGCGTCGAAGGCTGCGCCAGCGATCATTCCCATCCACGTCGTCGACGAAGCCAGACGAGCGGTGGCCACCTTCGCCGGCGGCTGCTTCTGGACGATGGAGCATGCCTTCGATGACGTGCCCGGCGTCATCTCGGCCATCTCCGGCTACAGCGGCGGCCACGTCGCCAACCCGAGCTACGAGCAGGTATCGACCGGCAGCACCGGCCATGTCGAATCGGTGCAAGTCACCTTCGACCCGACCAAGGTGACCTATGCGCACCTGCTCGACATCTACTTCCACCGCATCGATCCGACCCAGGTCGGCGGCCAGGCCTGCGACCACGGCGACGAGTACCGCAGCGTGGTGTTCGTGCAAGATCCGGTGCAACTGCGGCAGGCGCAGGCGTACATGGATGCGCTGAAGAAATCCGGCCTGTTCCATGCCCCGCTGGCCGTGCAACTGCACGCCGCCGGCCCGTTCTACCCGGCCGAGGCCTACCACCAGCAATTCACGAAGAAGAACCCTGCCTACTACGAGCGCTACCGCATCGGCTGTGGCCGCGACCGCCGGCTGCAGGCGGTCTGGGGCAAGGCATACAAACCCTATTGATCGGCCGGCGTCACCGCGACCACGGATGGCAACGCCCCACTCCCAGGCCATCGACAAAAAACCGCTCCGTAGCGCGGTTTCAGGGGTGTTGCGGGATGGGTGTTTGGTGGCCGGGGACGGAATCGAACCGCCGACACGGGGATTTTCAGTCCCCTGCTCTACCAACTGAGCTACCCGGCCATGATCGGGATGGCCAGACCATCGCGACAAGGCTGCGCATGATAGTCGTCGGCGCGATTGCAGGCAAGTTGCAATGTCGTATCTGAACTGTCGTTCTGCCCGCGTCGTCCGGGCTCGGCGGAACGGCCGTGTCGTCGGCGTCAGCTGCGATCGTCGCGTGCGAACCAGCGGCGCTCGACCCACTTGACCAGTCGCTTGAGCAACAGCGGCGCCACGCCGACGGCGATCAGCGCGGCAATCAGGCCGGGCGAGAGCACGTCGTCGGGCTTGGCGACCGTCGCCAATTGCGTGCCGGCGAAGACGTAGGCCAGTTCCAGCGGCAGCAAACCGAGCGTGCTCACCCACCAGAAGGTGAACACGCGCATGGTCGTCAGCCCCATCAGCAGATTGAGCAGCCAGTAGGGAAACACCGGCACCATGCGCAGCGCGAACAGGTAGAACGCGCCTTCCTCGCGCAGGCCCTGGTGGATCGGTTCAAGGCGCGCGCCGAAGCGGCGCTGCACGGCATCGTGAAAAAGATAACGCGACACCAGCAACCCGGCGACGGCTCCGACCGAAGCCGACACCGACGCGATCGCCAGCCCCCACCACAGGCCGAAGATGGCGCCGGCGGCCGCCGTCAACAGGCCGCCGAACGGCAACGACAACGCGCCATTGACGACATAGGCCACGAAATAGATTCCGATCAGCAGCAGCGGCGCGTCGTCGCGCATCTCGTCGATGCGACCGAGCGCGTTGCGCAAGGCGTCGATCAGGAAGTGTTCGCTGTGACGCACGCCGAACACGATCAGCACGATCAGCAGCGCCGCCAGCAGCGCCAGCAGCGCGAGACGACGCTTCATCGCGCCCCCACGGTGGCAGCGGACGGGTGCCGGAATGGCGGCAACCCGCCTTCGGCGCCAACGCCGCGACGGCCGTCCTCGCTCACGGCGACCGACTCACGCGTCATCACGACACCAATTGCACGGCCTTGAGGCGGTGGATCTCGTCGCGCACGCGCGCCGCTTCCTCGAATTCCAGGTCCTGCGCATGCCGATACATCCTTTGTTCGAGTTCACGCAGGCGCACCGCCAACTGGCGCGAATCGAGATGGGTGTAGTCCGTGGCCGCCTCGGCGACCTTGCGGGCCTTGCCGCGCATCGCCTTGGCCTCCCCCGGCTCGGCGCGCGCGCCCTCCATGATATCCGCGATCGGCTTGCTGACGCTGCGCGGCACGATGCCGTGCTCGGCGTTGAAGGCGAGCTGCTTGTCGCGGCGGCGGTCGGTTTCGCCGATCGCCGCCCGCATCGAGCGGGTGATGCTGTCGGCGTAGAGGATGGCCTTGCCGCGCAGGTTGCGGGCGGCACGGCCGATGGTCTGGATCAGCGAGCCGGTCGAACGCAGGAAGCCTTCCTTGTCGGCATCGAGGATCGCCACCAGCGACACCTCCGGCATGTCCAGGCCCTCGCGCAGCAGGTTGATGCCGACCAGCACGTCGAACACTCCACGACGCAGGTCACGGATGATCTCGACGCGCTCGACCGTCTCCACGTCCGAATGCAGGTAGCGCACGCGCACGCCGTGCTCGCCGAGGTATTCGGTGAGGTTCTCGGCCATGCGCTTGGTCAGGGTGGTGACCAGCACGCGATCGCCGATGCCGACGCGCTCGCGGATCTGCGACAGCAAATCGTCCACCTGCGTCGCCACTGGGCGGATCTCGACCTGCGGGTCGACCAGGCCGGTCGGCCGCACCACCAGTTCGACCACCTGCCCTTCCGACTTCTCGCGCTCGTAGGGCCCCGGCGTCGCCGACACGTATACCGTGCGCGGCGCGCGGCGTTCCCATTCATCGAACTTCAACGGCCGGTTGTCCAGCGCCGATGGCAGACGAAATCCGAACTCGACCAGAGTCTCCTTGCGCGAACGGTCGCCCTTGTACATCGCGCCGATCTGCGGAACGGTGACGTGTGATTCATCCACCACCAGCAGCGCATCCGCCGGCAGATAATCGTAAAGGCACGGCGGCGGCTCACCCGGCATGCGGCCGGTCAGGTGGCGCGAGTAATTCTCGATGCCATTGCAGTAACCGACCTCGGCCATCATTTCGAGGTCGAAGGTGGTGCGCTGCTGCAGGCGCTGCGCTTCGACCAGCTTGTTGGCGGCATACAGTGTTTCCAGCCGCTCACGCAATTCGGCCTTGATCGTCTCGATCGCCTCCAGCACGGTGCGCCGGGTGGTGACGTAATGCGATTTCGGGTAGATCGTGTAGCGCGGCAGCTTGCGCAGCACCTGCCCGGTGAGCGGATCGAACAGCGCCAGGCTCTCGATCTGGCCATCGAACAGCTCGATCCGCAGCGCTTCCATCTCCGATTCGGCCGGATGCACGTCGACGACCTCGCCGCGCACGCGATAGGTGGCACGGCGCAGTTCGACGTCGTTGCGCGCGTACTGCATTTCGGTCAGGCGACGGATCAGCTCGCGCTGGTCGATGCGCTCGCCGCGCACCATGTGCAGCACCATGTTGAAGTATTCGCTGGGGTCACCCAGGCCGTAGATCGCCGACACCGTCGCCACGATCACCGAATCGCGTCGCTCCAGCAGCGCCTTGGTCGCCGACAAGCGCATCTGCTCGATGTGCTCGTTGATCGAGCTGTCCTTGTCGATGAAGGTGTCGGTCGAGGGGATGTAGGCCTCGGGCTGGTAGTAGTCGTAATAGCTGACGAAATATTCGACCGCGTTGCGCGGGAAGAAGGCCTTGAACTCGCCATACAGCTGCGCCGCCAGGGTCTTGTTCGGCGCCATCACCAGGGTCGGCTTCTGCACCGCCGCGATCAGGTTGGCAATGGTGTAGGTCTTGCCCGAGCCGGTGACGCCCAGCAGGGTCTGCCGCGCCAGACCGGACTGGAAACCGGCGATCAGGCGCGCGATCGCCTGCGGCTGGTCGCCGGCAGGCTGGTACGGAGCGACGAGTTCGAAGCGTTCGGCCATGTCCGGGCGCGGTGCGGGCGACCCGCCAGTATAAATCGCGGCGGTAGCGCGACTGGTTGCGGAACTCGGAACTCGGAACTCGCGATCGTGCGATGGGACGTCCGCGGCGATGGAGGCGGTGCACCAGGGATTCTGGCCAAGGCTTGTCGGAAACGCCCTACCCGCGATCGCGGCGGCGTCTGATAGTCGTACATGGTCCCGCCCGCCACCCTGAGCACGGCACGGATGCATCGCGCGACACGGACGTCGCCCCTTCCCGCTCAGGAACCGCCGCCATGCCGCGCCGCCATCCCCGCACGCACACCCGCCACCGCGCCGGCATCGCCGGCTTCACCCAGATCGAACTGCTGACGGCTCTGCTGATCGCCGCGTTGCTGTTCGGGTTCGCGCTCCCGGCGCTGTCGGCGGCCACCGAAGCCACCCGCGCGATGCAGGTGCGCACGGCTCTGATGGCCAGCTATCAGGCGGCGCTGACCGGCGCCGCCAGCGCCAATTCGCGCACCACCCTGTGCCCGAGCCGCGACGGCGCCCACTGCGCGGCCGGAATCGACTGGAGCCACGGCTGGATCGCCTTCGTCGATCGTGACGGCGACCGCGAGCGCCAGCCGGCGGAGGCCATCCTCGCCCATCAGGACGCACTTCCCGGCAAGGTGCACCTGCACTCGACCGCCGGTCGCACGCGCATCGAGATCCAGGCCGACGGCTCCGTCGCCGGATCCAACGTCACCTTTACCCTTTGCGACGGGCGCGGCGCCAGCCGTGCGCAATCGCTGATACTGAGCAACAAGAGCACCCTGCGCGTCGCCCCGGCCGACGCAATGGCCATCGCCGACACCTGCGCCCCAGGCTGACTCCATCAACCGCGGGGCCATTGCGCGCAACGGCACGGTCCGGCACCACGCTGCATGCAAACGCGAAGCGCGGCACCTCGCCGCCATCGCATCGGCCTCAACGCGGATGGTGGAACACGATGCTGCAACAGGTGGTGGCGCCCTCGGCCTTCTGCAACTCCGACAGATCGACCGGCAGCACTTCGATACCGGCACGCTGCAAGCGCTGGCGCGTCCGCGGGAAGCAGGCCGGATGAATGACGCCGGCGCCTTCGATCCACAGCGCGTTGGCGGCATGCTCCTCGTCGGCATCAACCTCGATCAGACGGAAGCCGGCAAACGGCTCGCGATCGACCCAGCGCGGCTGGATCAGCAAGGCATCGTCGGCGACTTGCGTCACCGCCGACTTCAGGTGCAGGCAATCGCGGGTGGGCACCGCCTGCACCGTGCAACCGGACGGCACGACGTGCGCAGCCAACTGGGCGATGCCCTCGGCGTTGCTGCGCGCGGCCTGGCCGACGAAGATCCGGCGCCCAATGCGCAGCACGTCGCCGCCATCGAGCGTGCCCGGCGCCGCGATCGCGCGCAGGGGGCGATAGGCGCCCAGAATCGTCGCCACCGATGCGCCCTCGCCATGCCGCGTAACGGCGCCCGGACGCGTCATGATCGCCACGTCATCGAGCACCACCGCCACATCCTCGACGAACACGGCGTCGGCCATCGCATCGAGCGCCGGCAGCGCGACCACCTCGCAACCCAGCGTCCGCAACGCCTGCCGATACGCCTCGTGCTGCGCTCTGGCGCGCTCGACGTCGATCGGCTGGCGGGCGACGAACGAGAGCTGACACTGCGCCAAACTGGCGCTGACGTCACGGGTGATGGCAATGGGCATGGATCATTCTCGATGTACCGGCGAACCGCGACCGCAGGCGCGCCATGTTCGCCCAGCGCGATGGTGACGACAAGCCGCGCATCCAGCTCGCCAAAGGCCACCGTCCATGCTGAGCCCGTCGAACCACACCCCCACAAACCCCGTTCGTGGTG
>JAFEFT010000066.1:0-1965 GCA_018240435.1 Pseudomonadota bacterium | reverse complement strand
CGTGGTGAGCCTGTCGAACCACCCTCGCAAAATCCCGGCCCCCGACCACCCACCCCAGCGTCACGTCGTCCTCAGCGCCGCGCACGATATTCCCTCAGTCCAGCACCCTTGCCATCCAGCAACGGCGCCGGCCACCCCTTGAGATGGCGGTCGAAAAACGCCAGCGCATAGGCATCGACGAGACGCGCCTCGGCCACCGCCGCCAGACAGCCGGTGGTCGTGGTGTACGCGTTGCATGGCAGATTGGTCCACAGCATGTGCCCTGCCGCGCCCAGTTCGACCAGATACTTCGGCGCCGGGCTGGCGGCGAAAGCGCCGCCCTCGCCGACCACGCCCGGGGTGATGCCGAAGTCCCAAGCCGCGACCTGATACATCACCGGCACCTGCAAGGCGCGCAGTCGCCGATGCGCGAGCAAGGGCTGCACGAACGGCGCCAGCGCCAGCACCGCGCGCACGCCGGGGATCTCCCAGCCGTTCCAGCCGCCCGCGGCGCCGAGCACGGTATAACCTCCCAGCGAATGCCCCATCAGGCCCAGTCGTTGGCGATCGATGGCGCGACCGAGCCTGTCGTCGGCGGTCACCACCTGCACCGTCTGCCGCAAATCCTCCATGCGCTCGCGCCACGCAGCGGCCGTCCATGCCGCCGGATCGAGAAACGCCGGCCGCGTGCTGTCGGGCGCATCGGGATACTTCCTCCGCGTCACCACGCCGCAAATCGCATCGCGATGGTTGGGCGCGGCAACGACATAGCCGTGCCGCGCGATCTCTTCGGTGAGGTACAACACCTGCTCATTGCATCCGGCCACGCCGTGCGAGAACAGCAGCAGCGGCCAGCGCGTGGGGCAGGACGCGATCGGTGCATCCTCACGCGGTGCCGGCGTCGGCGGCGCCGCGACCGGATACCACACCGCGATTTCGCGCCCGTCGGCGAGCGCCAGCGTGCGCCGGCCGACGGCAAAGGGGCCGTCGCAATCGGCCTTCGCCGCGTGCGCCACCGGCATCATGGCCAGCAGCACGGCGAGCACGAGCAGGCCACGGCCCGCCCACGCCCGCGCCATCCACAGCGCCAGCACGCATGTCGTCGCGCCGACAGGCATGTTCCGGTCCGTCACGCTCAGGTCTTGGGCAAGGTCACGCCGGTCTGGCCCTGATACTTGCCGCCGCGATCCTTGTACGAGGTCTCGCAAGGCTCATCGGATTCGAAGAACAGCATCTGCGCCACGCCTTCGTTGGCGTAGATCTTCGCCGGCAGCGGCGTGGTGTTGGAAAACTCCAGCGTCACGTGGCCCTCCCATTCCGGCTCCAGCGGCGTCACGTTGACGATGATTCCACAGCGCGCATAGGTGCTCTTGCCCAGGCACACCACCAGCGTATCGCGCGGGATGCGGAAGAATTCCACCGTGCGCGCCAGCGCGAACGAATTGGGCGGGATGATGCACACGTCGGCTTCGACGTCGACGAAGCTGTTCGGATCGAACGCCTTGGGATCGACGATCGTCGAATTGATATTGGTGAAAATCTTGAACTCGCGCGCGCAACGCACGTCGTAGCCGTAGCTCGAGGTGCCGTAGCTGACGATCCGGTGACCGTCGGCCGCGTGCTTGATCTGGCCAGGCTCGAACGGCTCGATCATGCGATTTTGCGCCGCCATGCGCCGGATCCAGCGGTCGGATTTGATGGACATTGGGGTCAGGGGACAAAGGACAGAGGGTGGTCAGCAGGCCGTCGGCAGTGGCGCGGCTCGACCTGCGAGGGGTGGATCGGGGTGCAGCATACGGGGTGGCGAGCAGGGGCGCATCTGGTTCAGAGGACGGAAGACAGAGGACAGATGACAGAAGGTGGTCAGTAAGCAGTATGCAGTGGCGGCGGCGTGGCTCGACCCATGCCCGTGGAGTTGGCGGGTGCTGCGGACCCTCACCCCAACCCCTCTCCCGAAGGGAGAGGGGCGTTCGTTCCTCGGTTGCG
>JAFEFT010000065.1 GCA_018240435.1 Pseudomonadota bacterium | reverse complement strand
GTCCATCTGCTCCATCAGGGTCGTTGCTGCCTCCGCCAAATCTTTAAGGGTCTTGGCAGACTCTGCGGTCATCTTCCCCGTCAAGCGCGTCAACTCCATTTCTTCGGCGCGCTCTTCCGCGCGCTCGCGCGCTTGCTGCGCCATCTGCCTGTTCAAAGCATCGAAGTGATCCGTGTGGATCGGCTGGATTTCTAACGGCGCTGGCTTTGTGAATTTCGTCAGTTCCTCGTAGGCACTCAAGGTTGATCCCAAGGCCGACGTGCTCTTACGGACTTGATCGAAAAGACTCGCGCTCTTTTGAACCTGATCGAAAAGACCCCGGCTGGAGCCAAGGATCGATTCATGCATTCGCTTCGCGCTCTGGTGATAGTCCTCGACCTCGGCATTGAGCAGCCGCACCAGAAAGGCCGATGCCGTTTCACCGGCTTCCTGCACAACAGGCTCCCGCTCTTGCGATCCATCGCGGACGGTTTGCCATGCGGATGATTTCGTATAGGCGTCAGCAATTCGCTCGATCTCGTCGTTCGAGAGACCCGCTGCAATCGCGGCATCGAGCGGGACGCGATCCGGCGCTTCGTCGGATTCAACGGTCAAGCTGGCAATGCTCGGCAGGAAAGCCCTGATTTGGCTGGCCGCATTGCCGGGTTCGAGCTTCTCGAAATCGGTCATGTCGCACAGACGCAGCGGATACAGGTAGATGCGCCCCGCCGCCGTTTCGACATCGACAGCAGGTTTTGACCGAAGTAGCAGCTTCAGCGTGTTCTTCTTCGGCTCGTCGCTGGGCAACGGATTCTCTTGCGTCATGGCCCGAACCTCATCTTTAAACCGCCTCGCGCAAGGCAACAAGCTGATTTCCAGGCCCCTCTGAACGCACAACCAAATGTGTGCTGTTCGACACCAGCCATGACAAGGGGTGCGGCAGGTTGAACGGGAACAACACCGGCAATGTATGCAGGCTGGACACCGCCAACGGCTTGTCGGCATAGCGCAAAGCCGCCTCGATCAACCACAGCGCAAGATCGTCGTCGGCCACTGTCGTGGATGGCAGGCGAATCACGCGCTTTCCCTTTTCGGCGCGATCCACCGCGCCCCAGCCAGCCTGACTCTGGATGACCATGTTGGTCATCCGGTAAGTGCCTTCGCGCTCGCCGTAGGTTTCGCTCATGCGCCGATGGATTTCGGCGGATGCGCAATCGCCTTGCAGGGCGGACAGGCGTCCGATCAGCTCGGCCACCTTGCCGAAGAAGGGATAGGTCGCTACGGCCATGCCCCAGTGCAATGCGACGACTGACGCATCGGGATTCGCATTGAAAATCGCCACGCCGCGATTTGCGTAGTCCACCAGCTCGGCGCGCGGCTGAAGCCACAGGCGGTTCAGCACGGTGCGGGTTTTCGTGCGCGCGGCAGCACCCAATCCGGCGGCATCGAGCAATGCCTCCAAGGTTTCGAGCGGCAGCACGCCCGCGCGCACCTTCAGCGCCGTCGTCGCCCAGTCCAGAGCAATGAACCGGTCAAAACCGATTCTGGGAGCCGAAACATTCATTTCACATCATTCACGCGAGAAACCTTCACAAAAGGAACAATCAATTCCTCCACCGACACGCCGCCGTGGACAACCACCTGATCGCCATCGGCCACGAACGCACTGCGTCCGCCTGCGAATAGAGGCATGAAGTTCGCGGGCAGTCCAGCGATCTCCAGACTGACCGTGTCGGGATATGCCGCCGCAGAATCCGCACGCAAGGATTCGCTGCGGTACACCCGCACGCGCTCACCGCGCGTTTCCGCAATCACGCCCTGATTCGGCCTGCCGATGCCGACGGCATCCACGTTGCCGTGATCCGCCGTGACGTAGATGCTGAACCCTTCGCCCAGCAGGAAGGCGAACAGGCGCTCAACGAATCCCGTGTCGAGCCAGCGTCCAATCCACAACGCCACGTCGTCCTTGCTTCGCTCCTTGTGCAGCCGCTCATCCACTTCGTCGATCACCAAGCCCAGCACCTTGGGCTTGCGGTCGGTGATCTCGGTTTGCAGCGCATCCAGCTGCTCGACTTGACGCAGCGCGCGCCGGTACATCACATCAGCGGGTACAACGCCACCTTCGTTCTGCCAGAACGCCTTCCACAAGGTTTCTTCCTTGCTGGTGTGGTCTATCGAGTCCTCAAACTCGCGTGGCCGCAAGCCAGAAAACAGCGCCTGACGCGACACCGATGTCACCGTGGGCAGCCATGCAAACGCCGTGTTCTCGTCGAAAGCCAGCGGCTGTTGGCGAGCGATCAAGTGTTCCCTGATCCGCACCCACTGGTCGAAGGCCAAACCATCGAACACCAGCAACGCCACCTTGGCTTCGCCCGCATTCCGGCGCTGGCGCAGGAAGCGCGGAACGTGATGCACCATCACCGGGCCTTTGGTCGCCGGTTGCAGGATCAGGTCGGCGTAGTGGCGGGCCGCCACCCACGCTTGCAATCGTTCGTCCGACAGGGTCTGAATGGCCTTGATGCGCTCCCGAATATTCGTCAGCCGCTCGCCACCATCCTTGCCCGGCAAATCGTGAACGCGGCTCAACATCTCGCCATAGCGTTTGGCGAAGTCGCCCCATGCCTTGTGCGAGGCATCTGCATCCGGCACCGCCGCAGCAAGCGTCTCGATGCTCTTTTCCGCCAGCGCGAACTGCGACCAGACATCCTCGACGATGCCCGCCCTGATCCAGCCCGGCACCGAAGCCGGAACGCCGGACACGGCCAGCGGGTGCAGGCTGCCGTCCAGGAACATCGAATCAATGATGGCGCGCACATCGGTGTGATCGAAGGGAATCTCGATCTCCGCGCTGACCTTGCCCGCGCCGAGTGACGGCGGCTCAGGCTCGGCAACGCGCCTGCCTTTGAGCTTCAGATTCTCCAGATAGCGATACCAAGCGTCCTGTACCACGCGCAGCAGCGCGCTCCTGGACGACAGCCAATCCGCCACCGGCTGCCCGGCGAACAAGCCCTTGCCACGCAGGATGCCCGCCACGTGCTCGGCGAACGGTTCGGGCAAAGCACGGTTGGCAAAGTGCAGGCGCAGCACCTCGCGCCAGAAATCCACCGGCGTGCGGATGGATCGCGGTGTCAGTTGATAGACGTATTCAAGGATGAAGTCCTTCGATTCGTTTTCACCACGCGCCGATTGCAACTCGGTCTGGTGGGCGTCGAACAACGCCGCCAGCAATTCCGGCTCCACCTGCCGCACCGCGCCGTAGGCCAGCTTGGGGAACAGTTCGGCCAGACTCAAGCGCACCGCCGGGCGGGCGTTATGCAGGATGTCCCACGGCAATTCGTCTGCGTTGTCGTGGCGCAGATGCACGATCAAAGCCGATGATGGTGCAGGCTCATTCGCATCCCACGCAGCGCGATACCGCTCCTCGAACTCTGCCCGGAACGCGAACGGATCGTCGTAACCCATCACCTCAAAGCCACGGGCACGCAACTCCGACAGCAGCTTTTCGTCCAGCAACACACCGTCCGGATCGCAGGCTACCCACAGGCAGGAAAGATCAGCCGTGAAAGGCTGAAGGATGCGCTGGTGCCACAGGCCGGACGAATGGGTCATGCCGCAGCCTCGCTGTTCTTGATGGCCTTGGCGTCAATCCGCACCATCGCCACGGCGTTCAATTCGGGCACGGTGGCTTCCATGTCACCCAGCGCGGCCAAGCGCGCTTCGTGCTCGGCTTGCAGGCGACGGCGGCGGAACTCGCGCACGGCAGGCAGGCCAATGCGCCCGATGGCCTGATAACGCGCCTCGAAAGCGTAGGTGGCACGATCCCGTTCTTCCTTGATGCGGGTGCGGTGTTCTTCCGCCAGCGCCGCGAACAAGGGTTCGCCTTGCGTGCTGGCCACGGCGAACGATGCCTCGAACCAACGCGCAGAATCTTCCGCGTCCGCCACGGACTGCACGGCAACGCTTTCGGTCAGCAGCAAATCCCACACGCGCTTGGCTGTGGGCACGAAGGAGCGACCTTCGTCATTGGTGAACACCGGCAGGAAGCGTTTGCGGCTTGCGCCCTGCGCGGCAAGTCCAACTTCCCACAACGACCAAATGCCGTTCACCGACTCCGGCAGGCCCGTCACACGAATAACCGGCAATGGCTGCCCAGATACGAAACGCGGCACATCGCCAATGATGGCCCGTGCGCGCGGGTCTTCCATCGTCACCCATTCCGCCGCCGGGTGTTCGTCCGCCGCGCGCGCGTCGAAGCACGCCTGCGGCGTCTCGCTGCCGTCGGCCCAGCGCACGCGCCACACATCACCGTTCTTGGTAGCCGATCCGCTGCGCGCCGCCAAGCCGTTGACGATGGCGCGCTCCAGCCAGAACTGCGCCGGGTGATCGCGCCACTTGCGCGCATCCGACGCATCCAGATCGTGTGGCACGGCCAGCAGATCGCTGTGCTGCGTCGATTCGGCCAGCGTGGCGCGCAACTGCGCCACCACGCTGTCGGCCTTCTGTTCGATGGCTTCCGGGTGTTGCAGGCTCTGCACGAACAGCGCGTCGAACACCGGCTCCACCTCTGCCGAATCCATCACGTCCGCCGCCTTGTCCACGCCGAACTCCTCGGCGATGACGCCCAGTTTTTCTTCCAACACTTGCCGCACACGGTGCTCCACCGTGTCTTCCAGCACGAAGTTCAGCGCGCGCACGACGTGCTTCTGCCCAATGCGGTCCACGCGCCCGATGCGCTGCTCGATGCGCATCGGGTTCCACGGCATGTCGAAATTGACGATGACGTGGCAGAACTGGAGGTTCAAACCTTCGCCGCCCGCGTCGGTGGAAATCAGCACCCGCGTGTCCTTTGCGAACTGCTGCAGGGTGCGCGTGCGCGCTTCCATGTCCATGCTGCCGTTGAGCGTGGCTACCGAAAAACCCCGGCTGGAAAGAAACTCCGCCAGCATCGCCTGCGTGGGCACGAATTCGGTGAAGATCAACAGCTTGAGTGCGGGGTCGTTTTCGTCCTGCTGCAGCTTGTAGACCAGCTCCAGCAGCGCTTCGGCCTTGGCGTCGGTGCCCGCTGCCTCGGTGGCGCGCGCAAGCGCAAGCAGCGTTTCAACTTCCGCCTTTTCACGCTCGAAACCTTCCGCCTGCAAGGCCAGATCCACCTGTGCTTCACCGTCCAGATCGGCCCATTCCTCGTCGCCGAGGTGTTCAAACAGTCGCGTCTGTGCGGGCGGCGCATCCAGTACCGTCTGGCGTTTTTCCAGCGTGGCGCGGATCGCTGCCGTGCTGGATGTCACCAGCCGCTGCATCAGGATCATCAAAAAGCCGACGTGGCGCTGCTTGGCTGCCAGCGCTTGGTTGTAGCCGTGGCGCACGTAGTCGGTCACGGCTTCGTACAACTGCTGCTGTGCCGCGTGCCGCGCCTGCCACGCCACCGCGTGCAAGCGCGTGAGCCGGGGCCGGAACAGCGGCTGGCCTTCGGCATTGATGGCGGCGCGCTTTTCGGTGCGGATCACGAAGGGCTGCACGCGCTCGCGGCTCACGCTGCCTTCATCGGGGAAGGCCTCCCTGTCCAGCAACTGCATCAAGCGCATGAACTGGTCGGTCTTGCCCTGATGCGGCGTGGCCGAAAGCAACAGCAGGTAGGGCGAGGCTTCCGCCAGCGCCGCGCCCAGCTTGTAGCGCGCCACCTGCTCAGTGCTGCCGCCCATGCGGTGCGCTTCGTCGATGATGACCAAATCCCACGCCGCCGATACCAAGTCCTCGAAGCGTTCGCGGTTGTAGGTCACTGCGCGCGCTGTCCGTGATGTCGCGCAACAGTTCGTTGGTCGAGAAGCCACGCTCCGACACCGGGGTGGCGGCAAGGCGTTGCCCCAGCTTTGCGCCGACATTCACCGGCAGAGACTGGAGCCGCTCGCCCAGTGAGCGCAGGAGTTTGGTCTTGCCACCGTTGCCCACCAGCAGGATCAACTTGCTTTGAAGATCACCCACTTCTGCGACCAGCCGTTCAAGCCTATCTAGTACCGGGTTGCTGGAAATACCTTGAGGAATGGGCTTGCTCACGAATCGCCCCCGTCGGATTTGGATTGGCCGTGCGTGTCGATACGGTTTGCAATCCAGCGATCCAGTTCAGTGCGACGAAAGCGCCATGTACCTCCCAGCTTGAATGCCGGAATCTGGCCGTTGGCGGCGAGGCGATAGACCGTGCGTCGCCCGGCCTTCAGGTAGGCGGCGACTTCGTCCAGAGTCAGAATTTCATCGTCAGCGGTTGCCATCGCTCAGCCTTTGCCGTTGTTGAATTGCGATTGCCAAGGTTTGCCGATTTTGCCATAGAAAGCCCGGGCAGACCAGATGCCAAGCGGGTGGCGTAGCGCCACAGCCCGTCCATCGACGTCTTGCGCGTCCGCCACGCATCCTTCATTGCCTCCATCGCCACATCTAGATTGAGTCACCGCCTGTAGCGGGGAACTATTTCGTCACCCAATTCCATCCACTCTTTGCGCTGTCCGCAGCGCCACACTGCAGCAGACCGGTGTTTGTCAGGAAGCGCTCCTCTCGGGAGCCGTGACATCGGAGTGCCCAAGGTTCAGGCCTGCCACGACGTCACGGACGGTCAACTGAGGCCCACTGTCCTGTGGGGCAGGCACTTCAGGCACCGGCTTTGGAAGGGGCTTGCGCAGGCCATTGCGCTCGAACTCGAGGACATCGCTCATCGCGTAGCGCACCATCTTGCCCAGCTTGACGAAGGGTGGGCCGCGCCGAGCGCTGCGCCAGCGAGTCAAGGTCTTGCTGCTCATCGCCCAGCGGGCGGCCAGATCCACTTCGGAAAGGAATTCTTGGTTCATCGTTGCCTCCCTAAAAGGTGACGATGAAGGCGCTGAAGCCCACTGCTGGCAAGCGAAAACGCAGGCCGTCAAGGCCAACTCCCGCCCATGCGCGCTAAAAAGTTGGATAAAATGTCAGTAGCAGGCTTAGTCGGCCGCGTGCGGTCGCCTTAGCACCACCAACCACAAGGGCTCGGGTTTTCTCCGGGCCCTTTTTCTTTGCGCGATTCCCCGCGTGGCGCGGGGTTCTGGCCATTGCTACTGCGGGTGGCCACAAGCCGAAACGCCCTAAATCGGCCGCTTTCTCGGCCAGAGCCGTCTCTATTCTCTGTTTGGTCTGCGGGTAGGCGCAGATGGTGTGTTCGTAAAATCAACTACTTGCGCGCGCAGGTTCGCTGTCAACCAAGGCCGTCGGTCAAGCATCAAACCCCGCCACTACCTCCCGCTGCGCCACCCAGTCCGTCGGCAGCGGATTGCGCTGGAACCAGAGCAGGCTCATGCACCGGGGCTGCCGTCCGGCCAGAATGCTCTGGATGATGGCAGGCTCCAGCAGCGTCAAGCGCAGCAGTTCGTTCACCGTCGAGTGATGCAGAGCCGGCGTAGTCGTGGTAGTGCTGGCAGAACTGGGTGTACCGATAGGTCGGGCGATCCGCCTGGGCTTGCCCGTATTCCTGCCACAGCAGTTGCAAGGTCACACCCTTGCGGCGCAACTCGCGGTGCACCCACGGCAGATCGATCGCAGCGCGCTCGCCGCGCACCGCTGGCGCCGCCACGCACAACCGCGCCGCGATCGCGCTGTCGTCCAGCACCGCGATCGCGGCCCAGTCCAGCCCGGCCTCCTGCGCACGGGCCACGTACTTGCTGACCACCCCCTTGGACAACCCCAGCGAACGCGCGATGCGTTCGTGCGGCAGACCGCTATCGAGCTTGAGTCGAAGACATTCCTTGATCTTGTGCATGGCCACTCGCTGTGTCGGCATCGCTCGCTCCGAAAATCGGGGAGGATGCCGGGGCGTTGAACGAATGCACAACGAACTCAGCCGGCGAATCGGAACGCCTCGGATCGGTCACGATCGACCGAAATGGCCGGTCACGGCTTACCGAAACGAGCGGTCACGGCTTAGCGAAATGGCCGGTCACGGCTTACCGAAATGGGCGGTCACGGCTTAGCGAAATGGGCGGTCACGGTGGGCCGAAATACGCATCGAGCAGGCGGGCGCGGACGGAGGCGGCCAGATTGGGGCTCATTCGATGGCCTCCAGATACGGGCGCATGATGTTGGCGACGCGGCAGATCTTCGCGTAGCGCCACAGGTCATCCGCCGTGGCACGGCGCTTGGCGCGCACGTCCTTCAGCGCCTCCAGCGCCACGTCCAGCCCGATCTTGTTGCGATGCTTGAAGCAGTCCGCCACGGTCTTGGCGACGCCATACACGCGCAGCTTCACGCCATCGCGCTCAACCGTCTCGATGCCTTCGGCGTAGACGTCGCCCGTCATCTGCACCATCTTGATCGGCGGGTAGTCGATGCGCGGGACATGACTGCCGCGCGGCATGGCGATCCAGATCTGCCGGGGAAGCTGGGTGGTCAGCTCATGGAACTGGAGTGCGGTCAGCAGGCAAAACACCGCCTGCGGCACCTTCGTGGCGATGGTCGCAAGGCTTTCGTACTCCGAACCCGGATGGCTGGGCAGGCGGTAAAGACCGCGCCCGACCTTGTCCAGCAGCCCAGCGGCGGTCAGGCGCGTCAGGACGACCCGGGGCGCGTCGATGGCGTCCAGATCGCTGGCGCGCAGCAGCCCCTTCTGGCTGGCCAGATCGAGGACGCGCTGGGTGTGGGTGTCGGCGAGCATGGATCGGAGCATGTTCCGTTTATTCGTTCAATGCAATATTTCGACGACAAAACGGAACTCCGACGGCCCACCCATGCAGAAGCTGGCATGGGCCATTCCGACGCCCATTTCCGTCCATTCATGACGAAATGGCGGCCTGTTCGATTCCGCATTTGAGGATCGAACCGCCGACCGTTCATTGCCACGGCAGCGAGCAAATGCGCGGGGCGGCCCGTTTTCCCTCGGATGCGCGGCCAACGTAGAATCACGCCCACGATGGCAATGCCCGTGCGGCAGGAAAGCCGCGCGTGATCGTCATCGCTGCCGTCCGCGCCGCGCTTCGTGCAATTTGGCGTACTTCAGGAACGCATAGAAGGCGTGCATGCGCGCCGCGGTGAAGCCGGCCCAGCCGTTGCGGAAATAGCGCTTGAAAAAATACATGCGCACGAACGCCAGCCACGGATAGAACACCATCCGCAGGCCGACCCAGCCTTCGTCGCGGGCGAGTTTGTGCGCCACCAGACCGCTGCTGTAGCGATTGATCTTGTCCACCCGGGCGGCGATGTCCGGCTCGCCGCGATGGCGCAGCGGCGCGTGCAGGTCGCGCACGCGGCCGCGCACGGCCGGCTCGGCGTGCACCGGCACCGCGTTCATGCGCGCACACGAGCGACGGAACAGCCGCAGTTGCCAGTTCGGCGCGCAGCGAGCATCCACCCAGCGCCAGAACAGCCATTCGTAGCGTGGCAGGCGATAGCCATCGGCACGTGGCGCGGCCAGTTCGCGGGCAATCGCCGGTGCCGCCTCGGCGAGCAGGAATTCGTCGGCATCGAGCAACAGCACCCAATCGTGCCGCGCCAGGTCGATCGCCGCCTGTTTTTGCGCCGAGTAACCGGCGAAGGGCTGCTGGTGGATGCGCGCACCGTGCCGCTGCGCGATCGCCAGGGTGTCGTCATGCGAACCCGAATCGAGCACCACGCGCTCGGCGCACCACGCCAGCGAGGACAGGCATTGGTCGAGCGTGGCGGCATTGTCGAAGGTGGTGACGACGGCGCTGACCGGCGGCGGCGACGGCTCGACGCGGCTCATGCGGCCGTGGCCGCTGGCGGCGGCTCCTCGCCGAACAGCGCACCGACGTACAGGCCGGCCAGCACCAGCAGCGCCCCGCCCCAGAAGCTCGAATAGAACGCCAGATGGGTGTTGAGCGGGAATACCGTCACCGCCAATGCCAGCGCCGGCATCGCCGCGCGCGCGCGCGCCGGCGCATCGGCACAACGCCAGGCACGAATCGCCAGCGCCGCGCCGATCAGCCATAGCGACAAACCGATCAGGCCGGTTTCGCTCAACACTTCCAGCACGATCTGGTGGGCGTGCAAGGCGCCACCCTCGCCCCACGGCGGCGGCGTCGCCATCACCGGTGCGCACTGCGCGTAGGCATCGCGATAGCCGCGCACGCCGACGCCGGTGAGCGGATGTTCGCGCGCCATGCACAGCGCCGCCGCCCAGATTCGCACGCGCCCGTTGCTGGCGACATCCAGGTTGTCGCGGCCACCGGCAAACAACGCCTCGCTGCGGGCGATGCGCTCGTGCAATTCATTCGGGAAGACGGCGGCCAGCGCGGCGATGCCCAGTGCCCCGACCGCGCATGCCGCCAGCAGCCGTTTCCAGCCGAGCAAGCGCCAGCCGCCCAACAACAGCACGAGGACGAAAGTGAGCCACGCCGCGCGCGAGCCGGACAGCACCACCACCGCGCCAATCAACGCGGCGGCGGCGAGCCAGCCGGCGCTGCCCAGCCGCCGCCCCGCCCAGCCCAGCGGGAACGCCGCCAGGCTCGCCAGTGCCTGCCCGAGGTGCGGATGGTGGGCGCCGAAAATGCCGCTGATGCGGATCACGCCGCTGCCGGGCTCGACATTGGCGGCACCGCCCAGGCTGTGCCCACTGAGCGCCTGTACCAGCCCATCGAGCGCCCACAGCGCGGCGATCAGGGCGATTCCGGCGTAGACGATGCGGCGGTCGCGGCCGCGATGCACGGCGATCGCCGCCAACCATACCAGCGGCAAGAAGCGCAGGTCGGCCAGCACTTCGTACAGCGCCCGTCGGCCATCGACGGCGCCGATGCAGGAAAACAACTGCGGCAACCAGTAACTGAAGAACAGCGCCGAACTCAGCGCCCACGCCTCGCGGCTGAGCAACGCATCGCCGCCGCGAAACCGGCGCAACCCCAGCCACGAGGTGACCGCAATCGCGCCCGCCGCCACCGCGACATTGGCCGGTGCCGGCCACGGCCACAGCAGGACACTGGCGAGCAGCCACCACGGCGCCCAGCGCACGCGCACGGATTGGCCGCCGGCCGCGTGCGCCTCAGGCGGGACGGCTGGCGAGATCGGCATACAGGGCCAGGGTATCGGCTTGCATGCGCGCAAGCGTATAACGATCCGGCAGCGCGATGGACGGTCGCGGCGCGAGCAGCAATTCCTGCGCGCGGCTCGCCAGCGCACGCGCATCACCGGCGGCGACCGCGCCTTGCGGATACAACGCACGCAGCAATTCGCCGACGCCGCCGTGATCCCAGCCGAGCACCGGCCGACCGCAGGCGAGCGCTTCGAGCACGGTGCGGCCGAACGATTCGGGCCGCTGCGACAGTTGCAGCACCAGATCGGCGGCGGCATATATCTCGCGCATGCGATCGAGCGGTTCGCTGAAGGCGACGACATCGCGCAATCCCGACGTGGTCGCGCGCTCACGCAGTTCGCGCAGGTAATCCTCGCGCCCTTCCTGCACGACGCCGGCCAGCAGCAGACGCGCGTCGACGCCCCGATCGCGCAGCGTGCGCACCAGTGCGAGCGCCTGCGCGTGCCCTTTCAAGCGCGTGCCGCGCGCCGGCAGCAGCAGCAGGCGGCCGCCGTCGAGTTGCGGATGCCGCGCGTGCAGCGCCGCGCGCCATGCTGGATCTGAATCACGCTCGCCGGAAAACACGCCCGGATCGATGCCGCGCGGGATCACCACCAGCCGCGCCGGATCGGTCCTGGGCCAATGCCGCAACACATGCTCCCGCGCCGCCGCCGACACGCAGATCACCCGCTCGCCACCGGCCATCACGCCACTGTAGCGTCCCGGCGAATTGAGCCCATGCACGGTAGTGACGAAATGCGGCTGCTGGCGCAGGCCGTGCAGCGCCGCGCGCGCGATCCATGCCGGCAGCCGCGAGCGGGCATGCACGATGTCCGCATTCGTTTCGCGAAACAAGGCACGCAGGGTGCGCGCATGGCGCAGGCTCAGCGGCGACTTGCGGCCGATCGCCAGCGCGACGTGCTCGGCCCCGCAGGCACGCAGCGCCGGCAGCAGCCGCCCGCCAGCCGACACCACGATCGCGCGATGTCCAGCGGCCACCAGCGCAGCGGCGATTTCCAATGTCGAGCGCTCGACCCCGCCGGCATCCAGCGCGGGCAGCAATTGCACGACGGTGAGCGAGCGCGCCACCGCCGCCGCGGGTTCAGTCGATCAACACGAACTGCGCACCGCAGTACGGGCATTCGCATTGGCGATCCTGCTCCAGCGGCAGGTACACGCGCGGATGCGAATTCCACAGCGCCATCGACGGCAACGGGCAGGAAACCGGCAGATCGGCGCGCCGTACTTCGTAGCGCTTCTCGGCGTTGGCGTGGATGTCCGGCGTGTGGGTCTGGGCGGTCATGGCGCGGGCGATCGTTCGGATGGCGCCATTGTACCCGCCGGGCGCGGCGGCGATCACGGCAGATCGAACAACAGCGCATCGCAGTCGGCGTTGGCGGTCAGTGCGATCGCTGACGCCCCGGTGATGCCGGCGGCATCGCCGGCGCCCAGCACGGTGCCGTCGTCCAGCCGCAACTGTCCGGCGACCACCTGCAGCCACGCCCGCCGTCCCGGCGCCAGCGCGTGCGACAGCGCCTGGCCGGCGGCCAGCACGGTCGCATGCACCCGCGCGTCCTGGCGGATCGGCAGCGAGCCATCGCCGCCGTCCGGCGCGGCGAGCAGGCGCCAACGGCCGCGCCGCGCCTCGACGGGGAAATGCTCCTGCGCGTAGCGCGGTTTCGCGTTGAGGCGATCGGGCTGGATCCAGATCTGCAGGAAATGCACCGGCACATCCTTCGATGCATTGAACTCGCTGTGTTCGATGCCGCTGCCGGCGCTCATCAGCTGCACGTCGCCGGGCACGATCACCGAACCATTGCCGATGCTGTCGCGGTGCTGCAAGCCACCGGCGATCACGTACGAAAGGATCTCCATGTTGGCATGGCGATGCGGTGCGAAGCCGCCGCCGGGGGCGACCCGATCCTCGTTGATCACCCGCAGCGGGCCAAAGCCCATCCAGGACTTGTCGTGGTAATCGGCAAACGAAAACGTGTGCCGGCTGTCGAGCCACTCCAGCCGAGCGTGGCCGCGATCGTGTGAACGTCTTGTCAATACCATGATCGCAAGCTCACCCGAAGTCGAACGCATGGACAAACAAGAAACACGCGGCCCGCAAGTTCACTTCGCCTTCGGCGCGTAGGCTTCCATGGTGGCGTGGATGACCACCTCGTCGCTGACGCCGGGCACAAACTTGCTGACGCCGAAATCGCTGCGCTTGATGGTGGTGGTGGCATCGACGCCGACCGCCGGCACCCCGCGCATCGGGTGGGTGCCGATCTTGTTGATGGTCACCTCGAACGTTGCCGGCTTGGTGACGCCGTGGATGGTCAGCTCGCCGGACACTGCCAGATGATCCTTGTCGGTACGGGTGACCGTGGTGCTCTTGAACGTCGCCAGCGGGTATTTGGCGACGTCGAAGAACATCTCCGAGTGCAATTCCTCGTCCAATGCCGGCACGCCGACCGAGATGCTGCTCACCGGCACATGAATCTGGATCTGCGACCGGGTCGGATCCTGGGCGTCGAACAGGAAATCGCCTTCGACGCCGCTCAGACGCCCGCTGATGTGCGAGAACCCCATGTGCGTGTAGGTGTACTGGATCTGGGTGTGGTTGGGGTCGATCGCGTACGGCACGGCGGCGGCGATCGCGCCTTGGGCGAACACGAGCGCAGCCGCGAACAGGCTGGTGCGGACGCATGCGGTGACAGCGTGGGACATCGAAGCGATCCTCGACAAGATGGGCAGAAGCGATGGCGGCCGGCGCCGCGAGCCAGAACGGGGCAGTGTAACCTTGCCCTCGCACGATGAAATACCCAACGCCACAACGATCCTTCTCGCCGCCAGAACGCACGCATGACCACAAGCATCTGGGTCGTCACCGACGGCGCGGCCGGCAACGAGCGGCAGGCACTGGCGCTGGCGCGGGCGCTGGCCGCGCCCGACGGGGTCTTGGCGACGGCCACAACGGCAGCCGCACCGGCGCGATCGGCATCCGGTGAACCTCGCCTCTGGCGCCTGCACGCGCGCTCGCCGTGGCGGCAGGCGGCGCCACGACGACTGCCCTGCAGCGAGCGTGCGTTCGGCGAAGAATTCCGTGTGGCACTGGCGCAACCACCGCGTATGGCCATCGGCTGCGGCCGACTCGGCGCGTTGGCGACTCGCCTGCTTCGCGAGGCTGGCGCACGCGTCGTGCAGATCCTGGACCCGCGACTGCCGCCGGATCATTGGGATGTGCTGGTGGTGCCCGAACACGACCGCTGCCGCGGCGCCAATGTCATCACCGTGCTCGGCAGCCTGCACGAGGTCGACGCGCACTGGCTGGCCAACGCGCGCCAGCACTCGCCCGCGCTGGCGACGTTGCCGACCCCGCGCACGCTGCTGCTGCTCGGCGGCCCGATTGGCAATGCGCCGCTGGATGCACCGTGGTGGCAACGGACGCTGGCCACGTTGCGCGCCATCCATGCACGCGAAGGCGGCAGCGTGTCGGTGTGCGCCTCACGACGCACGCCGGCGTGGTTGATGGCGGCGGTGCGGCGCGCCTTTCAGACCGACGCTGCACCCGATGGCGCCATCATTCCCGGCATTCGCTGGCTCGCCGCAAACGACGGCGAAAACCCTTACGCCGGGCTGCTCGCGCATGCCGATCGCATCGTGGTCTCGCCCGATTCGGTGAACATGCTCAGCGAAGCCGCCGCGACCGGCGCCGACGTGCGCATCGCCGGCCCGGAACTCGCCCGCGGCAAGCACGCCGCGTTCATCGCCAGCCTGCTGCGCCTCGGCGCCGCACGCCCGCTGCTTGCGCAAGCACACCTGCAACCAACCACCGCACTGCACGAACTGCCACGAGTGGCCGCCCGGGTGCGCGCGATGCTTGCCTGACGACGCCGGCACCGGCACCGCGAACCACAAGATCGCTCGTCGCCTGCGCGTGAAGACTCTTGCGCAACGCCCACCCACAGCGCGCCCATCGAGACGCCACACCGCCCGCAATCCGTTCTCCCCCGAAACCGTTCACCCCCGAAACCGTTCACCCCCGAAACCGTTCACCCCCGAAACCGTTCTCCCCCGAAACCGTTCTCCCCCGCAACCGCTCTCCCCCTAACCGTTCGTGGTGAGCCTGTCGAACCACGAACGGCGAGCACCGGAACACCATCGCGCCCGGAATCCACCCACAGCGCGCCCATCGAGACGCCACACCGCCCGCAATCCGTTCTCCCCCGAACCGTGCACCCCCAAACCGTTCTCCCCCGCAACCGCTCTCCCCCGAATCCGTTCGTGGTGAGCCTGTCGAACCACGAACGGCGAGCACCGGAACACCATCGCGCCCGCAATCAGGTCATGCGCGAGCCGTCCTCCAGCCCCAGCTCCCGCCACGCCGCGGTGACGGCAGCCCGCGCCGCGTCGATGCCGGTATCGCGATCCACCAGCCGCGGGCGGCGATCCAGCGTGCAGTCGAGCGCGCGCCGCAGCAGGCCGGCGTGGGCTGCGGCCAGCGCGGCGCACGTGGCCGGCGGCAGCAGGCCGGCCGCGCCGGCGGCGGCGTGCAAACCCGGACTGGCGCGCGGCACCAGCAATGACGGGTGCCGATGCGCGGATGCGAGCACGAGGTATTGCAACGCGAACTCCAGATCGACCAGCCCACCCTGGCCTTGCTTGAGATCGAAACGATCGCCGCCGCTGCGATCGAGCTCGGCGCGCATGCGCCGGCGCATCGCCGACACTTCCGCGCGCACGGCGGCGGCATCGCGCTGCCGCGACAGCACTTCGGCGCGGATCGCCTCGAAACGGGCGAGTGTCGCCGGCGCCCCGGCGATGCCGCGCGCGCGCACCAGCGCCTGGTGCTCCCATGTCCATGCGCGCTGGCGCTGGTAGTCGGCGAAACTGTCGAGGCTGGCGACCAGCAAGCCCTTGGCGCCGTCCGGGCGCAGCCGCACGTCGACTTCGTACAAGGTTCCGGCCGGGGTCAGCGTGCCGAGCAGGCTGACCAGCTTCTGCGCCAATCGCGCACAACGACGTGCGCCATCGCCATCGTGGCCGCCACCATGCAGGAAGACCAGGTCGAGGTCGGACATGAACCCCAGTTCGCCGCCACCGATGCTGCCGTAGCCGAGCACGGCAAAACCATCGTCATCGCCGTCGCCGCGCGCGCTGGCGCGGCGCGCCAGCGCCAGCACCGCCGTCAGCACCACCTCGGCCAGCTGCGCCAGTTGCGCCGCTGCCGCGGTGGCGTCGACGCGCGTTCGCAGCAAGGCCAGACCGATGCGGAAGGCGGCGCCCTGGCGGAACTCGGTCAACGCGTGCAGGCCCGCCTCGATGTCGTCGGCCGCGACGGCAGCCAGCGCCTGTGCGCATTCATCGGCAAGGCTGGCGCGGGTCGGCGCCGCGCCTTCGGCGCGCACGTCGAGCAATTCGTCCAGCAGCAGTGGGTGGGCGGCGATGCGTTCGGCCAGCAAGGCGCTGCGCGCGGCCACTTCGACCAGGCGCGATGCCGCCGCCGGTTGCTCGTCGAGCAAGGCCAGATAGCTGCCGCGGCGGGAAATGGCGTTGAGCAACGCCAGCAGTCGCGGCAACGCCAGATCGGCGCCAGCACCGGCGCCGGCTTCGCGCAGCAGGCGCGGCAACACCCTGTCCAGGCGCGCGCGCGAACGCGCCGAGAGCAGGCGCACCGCCGGCGCCCGCGCGAAATCGCGCAAGCTGGCATCGTGCGCATCGACGCGAACAAAGCCGGCGTCGGTCAGCGCCTGCGGGTCGCCGCCATCGGGCAACGCCAGCCAATATTCGTGCAACGCCGTGGGTGAACCGGCGCCGCGACGACGCGCCGCCAGCAGCCGTTCGAACTCCGCCGCCACCTGCGCGCGCTGGCACGCCAGCTCGTCGCGCAGCGCGGCGAGGCCGGCATGGCCCAGGCCGACGGCGATGCGGTGGGCGGCAACGGCGTCGGCTGGCAGCGCGTGCACCTGCTGGTCGGCGAACATCTGCACGCGGTTTTCGATGCGACGCAAGAAGCGGTACGCACCGGCGAGCGCGGTCGCGGTTGCGGCCGGCAAATGGCCGCCGGCGGCCAGCGCGGCCAGCGCCGGCAGCAGCGAGCGCGTGCGCAAGGCGCGCTCGCGGCCGCCGCGGATCAGTTGCAAGGCTTGCACCAGGAACTCGATCTCGCGGATGCCACCCGGCCCGAGCTTGAGGTGATCGGCCAGTTCGCGGCGCTCGTCGGCGGCGATTGCCGCCTTCATCTCGCGCAGGCCATCGAGCGCGGTGTAGTCCAGATAGCGGCGATAGACGAACGGCCGCAAGGTCGCCAGCAACCGTTCGCCGGCGGCACGGTCGCCGGCCACCGGCCGCGCCTTGATCCAGGCATAGCGCTCCCAATCGCGGCCCTCGCTCTGGTAGTACTGCTCCATCGCCGCGAACGACAGCGCCAGCCGGCCGACGCCGCCGAACGGCCGCAGGCGCATGTCGACGCGGTAGCAAAAGCCGTCGGCGCTGACCTCGTCGAGCAGGTGGATCAGGCGCTGGCCGATGCGGGCGTAGTAGGCATCGGCGTCCAGCGGCCGGGCGCCATCGCTGCTGCCACCGTGTTCATGGGCGAAGATCAGATCGACGTCGGAGGAAAAGTTCAGCTCGCCGCCGCCCAGCTTGCCCAATCCGAACACCACCATGCGCTGCGGCTGGCCATCGCCATCACGGATGACGCCATGCGCGGCGGCGACCTGCGCCTCGACCGCGCCCAGGGCGGTTTCGATGGCGGCATCGGCGAGTGCGCTGGCGCCGGCCAAGGTGGCGTCGACATCATCCAGGCCGGCGACGTCGCGCCAGATCAGGCGCAGCGAGCCGAGCTTGCGCCAGCGTCGCAACAGCCCCGGCCATTGCGTGGGCAGCGCCGGGTCGAGCGTGGGCGGCGGCAGCGGCGGGCCTTGCATGAGCGCCAACGCATCGGGCATCTCGCGCAGCACCGTGGCGGCGAAGTCGCTGGCGATCAGCAGCGCATCGAACGCCGCCGGCAGCGGCGCCGACGCGACCACGTCGGCGAGCGATTGGCGGCGCTGCGCCAGCAAGCGGACGATGGCTTCAGGCAAGGATGGATCCATGCCGGCATTGTTCCATGCCGACGGGCGATGGGTTCACCGCCGCCGGCGCGCAAATTCGAACCCCGCAAAAACACAGACCCGCAGGCGCCTGAACGCCTGCGGGTCTGTGCCCTCTCCCCTTGCGACCCCGCCAGGATTCCCCAATCCTCATGCGGCGGGGTGCCATCATAGGCAAATCCGCGCGGGCATTGCGCGCTGCACTGCAACACGACAGCGCCCCGGGCACGGCCATCGGCAAGTCAGATCATCAAGGTCGCCAGACCGAGAAACAGGCCCATGCTCAGCACGTCGGTGACGGTGCTCAGGAAAATGCCCGAAGCGGTCGCCGGGTCGGCACCGAAACGGCGCAGCAGCAACGGGATGGCGGCGCCGGCCATGCCCGAGAGCGCGCAGCTGGCGACCATCGCCACCAACGTGGCGATTGCCAGCCGCAGCCCGGGCTCGTGGCGAGCGTCGGCGATCCAGTAGATCGCCGCTGCCGCCAGCACGCCGGAGACGAGGCCGTTGAGAAATCCCAGCCAGCCCTCCTTGAGCACCATCGAGCGCACGCCCACGCCGCGCAGCTCGCCCAGGGTGACGCCACGCAGCACCACCGCCAGCGACTGGTTGCCAAGGTTGCCGCATTGCCCGGCCATCACCGGCAGGAATACCGCCAGCACCACGATCTTGTTGATCGAATCCTGGAACAGGCCGACCACCGCCGCCGAGATCGCCACCGTCAGCAGGTTGACCAGCAGCCACGGATTGCGGAACAGGAAGCTGCGCCGCCACGGCGTCGCCAGCCGTTCTTCCTTCTCGACACCGACCATGGCGCCGGCCTGCGCCGAGATCTCGAACGCCTGCTGCTCGAACAGCGACGCCCCACGCACCATGCCGAGCAGGCGGCCATCGGCGGCACAGACCGGATAGATCGGGTAGTGTCGCGTCACCACCTCGTGCATCGCCTCCACCAGCGGCATCGTCGGCACGAGGAAGAAAGGATCGCGCACCATCACCTCGGCCAGCGCCTGCGTGCGCGCGGCGAACACCAGCTCGCGGAACGCCACCACGCCACGCAGGACGCCTGCGGCATCGACCACGAAGACGTAGACCACCATCCGCTGGCGCACCACGTCACGCAGGGTCTCGATGACATCGCCGACGCTGGCGGTGGGCGGAAAGATCGCCGGCGCCGATTCCAGCAGGCGGCCGACAGTGCCATCCGGGTAGGCGTGGCCGAGCAGCAGGTCGTGGTGGATATCGGCGCGATCGATCGCCTCGCGGCGCGCCGGGTCGAGCCGCTGGAGCACCTTCTGCGCCTGCCCCAACGGCAATTGTTGCAACGCGGCGGCGATCTGCTCGTCACTGCCGTGGCGCAGTTCGCGAGCGGCGCTCAGGCTATCGAGATCGCGCAGGTCGGGTTCGACGGGTGAGCGCATCGGCGGCTCCGGCAGGATCGCCACGATACCGCAACCGGCCCGGGCCCGGGCCGCAAACACAACGACGCCTGCCGGAGCAGGCGTCGTCCGGGCAGGCGTCGTTGCCGGGCGGTCTGCGCCGGTTCAACGGCGCGGCGATGGATACCCGCCCCAGCCGTGTCCGCCATGCCAACCGCCGCGATACCAACCACCGCCACGCCAGCCGCCGTACCAGCCACCGCGCCAGCCGCCCCAATACCCCACGCGCACCACCGGGCCGCGATAACCGCCGTAGTAGACCGGACAACGGTAATAGCCGTAGTAGTCGTAATAACAGGCCGGGCGCGGGTAGTACACCGGACCGGCGTAGTAGCCGCCGCCGTACCCACCCGAACCGACACCGACCGAAACGCTGTATCCGGAATGGTGCCACCCGCCCCAGCCGCCGCTGTGGTAACCGATGCTGAAGCCGTCGGCGCGGGCCGGTTGCGCCAGCGCCACGGCGCCGGCGCAGCACACGACCAGTGCCGCGAGTTTGCTGGTGATGTTCATGTCGCCTCCGTCGGGAAATGGTTGCCGGGCAAGGCGTCCGTGCCGGACTTGCTCGATGTGGTCGCAGCGTGCGCGGACGGCGATGAATGGCCGATTAGCCGCGCCGGGCCACCCGGCGCACCGTTTGGCGGATCGTCAGCTAGCTGACTGCGGGCCGGATCGGCCGAGGCGCACGGCGATCAACCACGCGCACCGGCATGCGGCAGGCGCACCACCGCGCGCAGACCCGGCGCGTTGTCCTCCAGGCTGATGGTGCCGCCGTGACGGTGGGCGATGGCGCGCACCAGACTCAGGCCAAGGCCACTTCCCGCCGAGCCGCGATGTTCTTCAAGCCGCACGAAACGATCGAACACGCGCTCGCGGTCGGCTTCCGGGATGCCGGCGCCATGATCGCCGACGACGATGCGCACGGCGTGGCCGTCGTCGTGCAGATCAAGACTGACCCGGCTGCCGCGACCGGCGTATTTCAGGGCGTTGTCGAGCAGGTTGGCGACCAGCTGGAACAACTGGTCGGCATCGCCGCGCAGTTTGCAATGGCCCGTGCGCACATCCAGCGCGATGCCGCGTTCGCCGGCGATCGGCGCATACAGTTCGGCGGCGTCCTGCACCAGCGGCTCGAGTTCGACCAACGGATCGTCGGCGCGCGCGGTTTGCGCCTCGATGCGGGTCAGACGCAGCAAGGCGGCGAAGGTTGCCAGCAGTTGATCGGTCTCGGCGGTCGCCTCTTCGAGCTCGTTCGCGAAACGGTCGCTGGCGCCGTGGTTGGCGGCCGCGCGGCGGCTGCGCATGTCTTCGAGGCGGTTGCGCAGCCGCGTCAATGGCGTGCGCAGGTCATGGGCGATGTGGTCGGTGGCGTGGCGGACGCCGTCGAGCAGTTCCTGGATGCGGTCGAGCATGGCGTTGATGCGCTTGGCGAGGCGATCGAAGGCGTCGCTGCTGCCGTCCTCGGGAATGCGCAAGGTCAACTCGCCGGCGCCGACGCGGCGGGTGATGTCGTAGGTGCTCTCCAGCCGATGCGCCACCAGCCGCGCCGTGAGCCAGCCGATCAAGCCGCCCAGGCCGGCCGCCGCCAGCAGCGCGTACAACGAAGTCTTGCGCACCAGGGCCTCGAAACGCGCCTGATTGTGGCTGCGCCGCCCGGTCAGCAGGATGCTGCCGTCCTTGAGTTTCTTCAGCCGGGCGACGACGCGGACGCGGCCATCGGGAGAGTTTTCGTCAAACTCCACCCAGCCGTCGCCGCTGCGCGCGATCACCGGCAGGCTGGCGAACTGTCCAGCGACGAGGTTGCCGGCCGGATCGATCAATTCGTACACCGCATTGTCGTCGTCGGGGGCAGCGGTGCGCTCGGTGATTTCGGTGCGCAGGCCGGCGTAATCGGATTCCCGATACAGCTCGACCAGATCGGCGCTGTCGAGGCGGATGACTTCGTGCAGATCCTGCGCGAAGATCGCCGAGACGGCGGCGTAGACGCCGGCGCCGAGCAGCAGGTAAGAGGCCAGGAACAAGCCGCCGACGGCCAATGCCAGCCGCGCACTGGTCGAACGCGCGGTCAGTCGGCGGACGATGCCACTCATCGGCTGGCGACCGCGTGCCGACGGCGGCGGCGATTACTCACGCAGCCCGAGCCGGTAGCCGGCGCCGCGCACGGTATGCAGCAGCGGCCGGGTGTGGCCGCGGTCGATCTTCTGGCGCAGGCGCGAGATGTGCACGTCGATGACGTTGGTCTGCGGGTCGAAGTGGTAATCCCACACCGCCTCCAGCAGCATGGTGCGGGTGACCACGCGCTCGGCCTGCCGCATCAGGTATTCGAGCAGGCGGAATTCGCGCGGCTGCAATTCGATGGTCTTGCCGGCGCGGCGCGCCTCGCGGGTGAGCAGGTTCAGTTCCAGATCGCCCACGCGCAACTCGGTGGTTTCGGCACCGGACGATTGCCGCCGGCGCAGCAGGCTGTCCAGGCGCGCCGACAATTCGGCGTAGGCAAAGGGCTTGACGAGGTAATCGTCGGCGCCGGCGCGCAAGCCTTCGACACGGTGATCGACATCGCCCAGCGCGGTCAGCACCAGCACCGGCGTGGTATTGCCGGCCCCGCGCAGGGTGCGCAACACGGTCAAGCCGTCGAGCGCAGGCAGCATGCGATCGAGAACGATCGCATCGTAGGACTCGGTGGTCGCCAGAAACAAACCATCGCGACCGTTGTCGGCCTGGTCGATGGTATGGCCATCCTCGCTCAGGCCCTTGACGATGAAGCTGGCGGTATGAGGGTCGTCCTCGACGATCAGGATGCGCATCCGGCCTCCGTACGGGTAACCGGGCTAGGATACCGCGTCCCCGCACGGACACCGTGGCCGGGCCCGGGAACGACCGCCGTCATGCGCCGGGCGCACAAAAAAAACCGCGCCGGCAAGCCGGCGCGGTGAGGTGTTGCTGGCAATCGACAGCGGCCGTGACGGCCGCGGCGCGATTACTTGCCCGAAGCGGACGAAGCGGCCGGAGCGGCAGCGGCGTCGGCGGCGCCCGAAGCGGCAGCAGCCTTCTTCTTGGCGTGGTGCTTCTTGGCGTGGTGCTTCTTGGCGTGGTGAGCGGCCGGAGCGGCGGCGGTGCTGGCGGCCTCGGAAGCGGCCGGCGAAGCGGCGTCCTGGGCGAAAGCGGTGCCAGCGAAAGCGACGAGGGCGAGAGCGATCAGAGCGGTGCGGATCATGGTGGACTCCAGAAGGTTGGGTTGGACTTGCCTTGCCGCCAGGACTTGCGTGTCCATCCGGGCGTGCATACACGATGCGCCCGGGGAGGACGCCCCGGGCTTGCCGGAAGATGACGGAAAGTTAAGTCGCTGCCTTCCGTTCAGCCTGCCGACGCGAGCACTTTACAGCCCGGCGGCCGCCTGCGCCACTGCCCGGAACAGGGCCCGGCCCTTGTTCATGGTTTCCTGCCATTCCTTGTCCGGATCGGAGTCGTAGACGATGCCGGCGCCGGCCTGCACGTGCAGCCGCCCGTCGTGGATCACCGCGGTGCGAATGGCGATGGCGGTGTCGCCATCGCCCCACCAGCCGAGATAGCCGATCGCGCCGGCGTAGATGTTGCGGCGGATTGGTTCGAGTTCGCCGATCAATTCCAGCGCGCGAATCTTCGGCGCGCCGCTGACGGTACCGGCGGGGAATGCCGCCCTGAGCACGTCGGTGTAATTCAATCCTGCGCGCAAGGTTCCGGTGACTTCGCTGACGATGTGCATGACGTGCGAATAACGCTCGATCACGAACTGCTCGCCGACGCGCACGCTGCCGGGCACGGCGACGCGGCCGACATCGTTGCGGCCCAGATCGATCAACATCAGATGCTCGGCGCGCTCTTTCGGATCGGCCAGCAATTCGGCTTCCAGCGCCGCATCTTCGGATGGCGTTTTGCCGCGCGGACGAGTGCCGGCGATCGGCCGCACCGTGACCGTGCCCTGCCCCGCGTCGTCGTGGCTCAGACGTACCAGAATCTCCGGCGACGAGCCGACGACTTGGGTGCCATCGAGATCGAGAAAATACATGTATGGCGATGGATTGAGCGCGCGCAAGGCGCGATAGACATCCACCGGACGCGCCCGGAACGGCACCGACAGCCGCTGCGACAGCACTACCTGGAATACCTCACCAGCGCGGATCGACTCCTGCGCGCTGCGCACCGCGGCCTTGTAGCCTTCCTCGGTGAAGCCGGAAATGAAATCGGACTCGACCAGCGGCGTCGGCGTGAGCACATCGGGATAACTGCGCCCGGAATGACGCAGGCGATGCACGAGTTCGTCGAGTCGTCGCTGCGCCCGCGCATAGGCCTGCGGCTGTACTGGATCGGCATGCACGATCAGATACAGGCGGCCCTTGAGGTTGTCGAACACCGCCACTTCTTCCGACAGCATCAGCAGTGCATCGGGCGTGCCGAGCGGATCGGGCTTGCCGTTGTCAGCCGCAAGGCGCGGCTCGACCCAGGCGATCGTCTCGAAACCGAAGTAACCGACCAGGCCGCCGGTGAAGGCCGGCAATTCGGGCATCTGCGGCACCCGAAACTGCGCGCGCAAGGCTTCGACTTCGGCGAGTGGATCGATCAGTTCGCGCGACTCGATGACGTCGCCGAACTCGCACACGTCCAGTCGATGTCCGCGAAACACATAGGTGCGCCGTGCCGGCAGGCCGATGATCGAATAGCGGCCCCAGGTCTCGCCGCCTTCGACCGATTCGAACAGATAGGTATGCGGCCCGTCAGCAAGCTTGAGATACACCGACAGCGGCGTATCGAGGTCGGACAGCACCTCGCGCACGATCGGGATGCGGTTGTGGCCGGCAGCGGCGAGCTGGTCGAAGGTGGGCTGGTCGATCACGAGGGGGAGTTCGGAGTTCGGAGTTCTGGGGTGGGAGATGTGAGTTCCTGATTGCGAGGTTGCCGGCTCTGAACTCGCAACTCAGAACTCGCAACTCAGAACTCGGGACACGGAACTCTCCCCACGAATATCCAGTATGCCAGCCGCCGGCTTGCACGACTCCACCTGCGAGCAAACCTGCGGTCATGAGGCGGCAACATTCCGCCGCACAACCCGTTCATGGTGAGCCCGTCGAACCACACCGCGAAACCCGTTCGTGGTGAGCCTGCCCAACCACACCGCGAAACCCGCTCGTGGTGAGCCTGTCGAACCACGCTGCGAAGCCCGTTCGTGGTGAGCCCGTCGAACCACACCGCGAAACCCG
>JAFEFT010000064.1:963-2567 GCA_018240435.1 Pseudomonadota bacterium | reverse complement strand
CCAGTTCGATCACCGGCACCTGATCCAGCCCCAGCTTGCGTGCGGCAGCCAAACGACCGTGGCCCGCGATGATGCCGTTGTCGCCATCAACCAGGACCGGGTTCGTCCAGCCATATTCGACGATGCTGGCGGCGATCTTGGTGATCTGCGCATCGGAATGTGTGCGCGGATTGCGGGCGTAGGGAATCAGCGCCTCGACCTTGCGGTACTCGACGTTGAGCGTATTCAAAGATGGTGTCCTGAAAATAGAAAACCCGCCGACGACAAACCGTGGGCGGGTTTTTGGGGTTGGTGCGAACTGGCGGGGTGCGAACTGCGAACTGTGCGAACCTTGGTTCGCACCCTGACGCTAAAAAAGCGCCGCGCTCGCGCCCCCCGCATTGGTTTTTGGCCAGGAAGGACCCGTTGATTTATGGGTTGCTCCCTCTGCCGTTACCTCTGTCCAGAAGATAGCTGAAATACTACCCCCGACCGGCCCGTTTTGTTGCAGGGTTGCAGGGCCTCGAAACGGACAAACACGGCAAGGCGAGGACAAACACGGCAAGCATTACCCTAAATTGCTCACGTTTTTGGAACATCCCTCGTCAAGTCTCGCTGCGCGGAGCGTATTCACTGTGTGCGCACCGTGACATCGACGTGTGCTGCATTGAGGTGGTCGGCGACCGTCTGCAATGCCCGCTGCCAGTGCCGCCATGCCGTCGTGCGGTCGCAGGCGAAGCGGATCGTGATGTCCCGCCACCCGTAGCGCTTGGCCCGCATCCAGACCAAGTGCCTGTGTTCCTCCTCCAGCCATTGGACCCAGCGCATGACTTCCAGCATCCGTTCGATGGTAGCAGGGGCGGGAGGAAAGCGGTAGACCGTCGGTTCCGCGCCGAGGTTTTCCCAGGACATGCGTTTGATCGCAGGCCAGCAGTTGAAGTAGCCCTGCACCCGAACGGGTGGCAAACGGCGTGCAGTGCTGGCCGCCTCTTCGAAGCGGACGGCTACGTCCTCGATTGTCCACGCGTTGCGACGGTCAGCCATGGCGTCGTCCTCCCGCACCGTAGAGGCGCTCGCCGATCTGGCGCACCAGTTCACGCTCCATCCAGTCGAGACGGTCGTCGTCAGCGGAGACGACCAGGATGCGCTGGTCATGCCAGCCACGTTCCTTGATCGCATCCAGATCCGTGGCTTGAGGTTGCAGCCGCCCGAGGGGGCAGCGGTACTGCGGTGTGGGAACTTTCACGTCACACCTCCTGGCCGTCGTCGTGATGCTGGATCGCCCAGTGCAGCAGCGCCAGGGCATCGGCCTCGTTGTCGTCGACCGGCGCGTGCCCGCGCGCGGTGACGGAAGCGATCACATCGTCCTTGCCAGCGTTGCCCTTGCCCGTGGCGTGCTTCTTGATCGTGCCGACAGGCACGCCTTGGTACGGGATCTGGTGGTGCTCGCACCACGCCGTGAGCGTGGCAAGGAAACCGCCGTATGCGTGGGCAGCATCGGTCGAGACGTGGCGACGTACCTCCTCGAAGTGCAGGCAGTCGATGTCACTGGTGATGGCCTTCAGTTCGGTGAGCCAGCGTTTGAAGCGCAGGAAGCGCATTCCGCCGCCTTCGAAGCGCTGCGG
>JAFEFT010000064.1:0-857 GCA_018240435.1 Pseudomonadota bacterium | reverse complement strand
CATGAGGCGCGCGCACACGCGCACGCGTAGGAGTTACGACAAACTGCGTCAGCTGCGTCAGACCGCGTGGTTTTCATGGGGGTCAGTCGTCCGCGTAGGGGGTGTAGGCAGGGGTCGGCGGGTGCTTGAGGCCAATGCCCTGGAACCCGCGCACGCCCATCCCGTTGCGCCATTTGTCCAACCCGCGCGTGATGAGCAGATCGGAGAAGCGGCGTTGTGCGCCGACAAACTCGCCAGAGGCTTCAGCCCACAGCTTCCAGTCGTTGAACAGCTCGGCGGTCAGCGACTTGGCGTTGGGCTCGCGCACGCAGCGCTCATCGAGCCAGCGGCCCAGGGCGTCCTCGGCTTCGAAATACTCCTCCGTCGCGTCCACCACGCGCTGCGGTGGAGAGAGTCGTCCGTGGCGCTGCCAGTCGAGACAGCCCTGTACGGCCCACGCGAGGATGCCGTCACGTTCGGCCAGGAGCTTCTGTTGCAGGTTCTTGTCGCGGCGCTCGGGCGGCACGGTGATCGTGAAAGGGATCAGGTGCAGCCTGCGTTTCATCGCCTCGTCGATGTTGCGAATGGCGGGCTTGTGGTTGCCCGCCACGAACAACTTGAACTGCGGGAAGAACTCGAAGAAGTCCTGGCGCATGAAGCGCGCCGAGATCTTGTCGCCACCGGTGAGGTTCTTGAGCTTGGACTCGGCCCAGCGTTTGCCCTGTTCAGTTTCGATGGCCGCCACGAAGCGCGCGCCGCGCAGTCCCGCCATATCGGTCGGGTGCCGGTCGGTGCGCGTTTCCATGAACGTGTCCATCGGCGCGTTGGTCGCGTAATCACCCAGGATGGTGGCTAGCGTGTTGACGAACACCGACTTG
>JAFEFT010000063.1 GCA_018240435.1 Pseudomonadota bacterium | reverse complement strand
CAGCGCCGACACCCCATTCGCAACCAGAAACCCGCTCGTACCGGAAAACCCGCTCGTGCCCGGAAATCCCGCTCGCGCCGAGCCTGTCGAACCATGAACGGCCAGCCCCCACCAACCCATTTCAATACCGCAGCCGCACCCGCCTGACCGGAACGGCAGCATCGCAACCCCGGCGTTCCGCCCAGCCCGTCGCCACGGCGGCAATCGGCAAGGCGTCGCCTCGACCGCAAACGCTTTCCCGCCGAAAAGATCACCGTCCCTTGGCCACCGCCGACGCCAGCCGCCCCGTGTCGCAACGAATTGGCTACACTCCGGCGCGATCACCGGCCTGCTGCCGGCGAAAATCCATGGCGCGTGACAGAACGCATGTCCTTCTTCGCCGAGCTCAAGCGCCGCAACGTGCTGCGCGCCGCCGTGCTGTACGTCGGCGCGGTGTGGGCGCTGGCACAGGGTATCTCGCAGCTCAGCCCGGCACTGGATTTGCCCGAGTGGGCGACGCGCTGGTTCCTGATCGCCGCGGCGATCGGGTTCCCGTTCGCGATGGCGTTCTCGTGGTTCTACGAATGGACCGCGCACGGGCTGGTGCGCGAGAGCGAAGTGACCCCGGGCGAATCGACGGCGCGGCAAACCGGGCGGAAGCTGGATCGGGCGATCATCGGCGTGCTGATGGTGGCGGTGGCGCTGCTGGCCTCGGGCTATTTCGTCCATCGCGACGCGCCCGCTGCCAGCGCTCCGGAGTCGGTGGCGGTGCTGCCGTTCAGCAACGACAGCGGCGATGCCGGCCAGCAGTATTTTTCCGACGGGCTGTCTGAAGACCTGATCAATTCGCTCTCGCAGTTCCAGGGCCTGAAGGTGATCAGCCGCAATTCGGCATTCCAGTTTCGCAACTCGACCGATTCCAGCGCGGTGATCGGACGCAAGCTCGGCGTCGCCCACCTGCTGGAAGGCAGCGTGCAGAGGCTTGGCGAAAAGGTTCGGATCAATGCGACGCTGGTGAATGCGGCCGACGGCAGCGTCGTCTGGTCGCAGCAATATGACCGGCCCTATGCCGACCTGTTCGCGCTGCAAGACGAGATCACCCAGTCCGTATCGGCCGCCCTGCAAACCAGACTGCTTGCACGCTACGCAGCGGCGCAAAGCGAGCGCCCGCCCGGCGGCAATTTGCAGGCGTGGCAGGCCTACCAGCAGGGCAAGCTGCTCGATGCGCGGGTCACCCAGGCCGATGCCCGCAAGGCGATCGCGGCTTACGCCGATGCTACCCGCATCGACCCGCACTACGCCGCGGCCTACGCGCAAGAATCGGTAACCTGGAGCTGGTTGTCGGGCACCTATCTCGCCGGCGAGGCGCAACAACGAGGTTATGCGCAGGCGCGGGCGGCGGCCGACAAGGCGCTGGCACTGGCGCCGGATCTGGCGCTGGCGCATGTGGCGCGGGGCCGGCAGTTGCTGTTTGCAGATTTCGACTGGACGGGCGCGCAGGCCGAATACGAGCGTGCCGCGAAGCTGGCGCCGAACGACGCTGCCGTTCTGATCGATCTGAGCCTCGTCTACGCGGCGCTGGGTCATGTGCAGTCGGCAGCCGCCGTGACCCGCAAGGCGCTGCTCGCAGATCCATACAACGCCACCGGCTACAACTGGCTGAGCCGACAGCTCGCCGGCCTGGGCCAGCTCGAT
Organism: Pseudomonadota bacterium; assembly: GCA_018240435.1. GTDB lineage: Bacteria > Pseudomonadota > Gammaproteobacteria > Xanthomonadales > Xanthomonadaceae > SZAS-103. Next base: position 7,435 of record JAFEFT010000063.1, on the reverse strand, counting down.
GCCGCGCAACAGGCCAGCGCCAAGGCGATCGAGTTGCAGCCGCGCGCGGATTGGTACCACGAGCGCCCCACCGTGCTGGCGATCCTGCGCGGCGATGCCAGGGCGGCACTGGCCGCCGCGCAGCAAGAGCCCGCGCCAAACTGGCAGCGGATCGAACTGGCATTGGCAACCCAGATCGGCGTCGACCGCACGACGGCCGATGCCGCTCTGCAAACCTTGATCGACAACGACCGCGACAACGCGCCCTACCAGATCGCCGAGGTGTACGCGCTGCGTGGCGACGCCGACAACACGTTTCTGTGGCTGGATCGGGCGTGGAACGTGCGCGATCCCGGCATCCAGTTTCTGCTCTACGACCCCTTGATTCTGCGCTTCCGCACCGACCCGCGCTTTGCCGCGTTCTGCAGCAAGGTCGGCCTGCCCACGACCACCGACGCGGTAGCGATGAAGTGATCGCGCCGGCCTGGCGCAGATCGCAGCCCAACCATCGTCCTGCCGGCTGCGTCAGTGCTTGCCCTGCGCCTCGGCGAAGAACTCCCGCATCGTCCGCAGGCTGCGCTGGGCGGCACGGGCGTCGTACTTGCAGCCCGGCGAATCGGCATCGATCTCGGTGAAGCAATGCACCGCGCCGCCGAGATTGACGAACTGCCAGTCGGCACCGCTGGCGCGCAGTTCGCTGAAGAACGGCTCAGTGTCTTTCCACGCGCCCTGGTCGTTGGCACCGTTGAGCACCAGCAATCGCGAAGTGATCGCCTTGGCCATGCGCGGGTCGCCCGGATGCAGGGCCGCATGGAAGGTGACGATGCCCAAACTCGGTGCCACTCCGCTGCGCGCCATGTCGAGCACCGCCGAGCCGCCGAAGCAAAAGCCAATCGCGCCCAGCCGCGCCGGATCGATCGGCGCCTTGCCGACATCGGCCTTGAGCGCATTCCATGCCGCATTGACGCGCCGCTGCATGCGCGCACGATCGGCGTAGAACGGCTGCACGGCCGCCATCGCCGCCTTGTCGTCGGCCGGCTGCGCGCCCTTGCCGAACATGTCGGCGAGCAAGATCACGTAATCGTGGCCGGCGATGGCCTTGGCCTTGGCCAGCGCGGTGGCGTTGACGCCGCGCCAGTTCGGCACCATCAGCAGGCCCGGACGTTTGCCGGCGCTGGCGTCGTCCCAGACCAGATAGCCGGCGAGCGTGGTGTCGCCGTCCTTCCAGCTGACCGCCTCGCTGCGCATCGCGGCATTGACGGGGGATGCACCGACAGCAACAGCCACCAGCACGGCAGCGGCGAATTTCATGGCAAGGCGCGACATGGCGGACTCCGTGACGGACGATCGACGCATCCAGTCTACGCCGCCGCGAATCAGGCGATGCCCATGCCCTGGATGTTTGCAATCAGGGCCGGGTCGAAGCCGGCAAGGCGCGCGAACTCGCGGCCACGCGCGGCGTAGTCCTTGAACTGGTCGAAGCTCGGCGCGCCCGGCGACAGCAGGATGACTCCGTCTATCGGGGTGATGCGTCTTGCCACCGCCACCGCCTCGGCCAGCGTCACGACTTCCTGCAACATCGCCGGGGGAAATCCGGCCTCGCGCAGCACGGCGGCGATGCGCGCGCCGTTGCCGCCTTGCGTCACCAGTTGCAGTGACGGCCAGCGCAGGGCGAAGGCGGCGAAGTCCGTCCAGTCGATGCCGCGGTCGAAACCGCCGAGGATCGCCGTCACCGCACGGCCGTGTTGGCTGCGCAGCGCCGCCTGCGTCGCCTCCGGCGTGGTGCTGATCGAATCGTCGATCCAGTGCCAACCATCGTGCGATCCGAGCAGGTGCAGGCGATGCGGCAATGGCCGATAGCTTGCCAGCGCGCGCACCGCCGCCCGCGCCGTCGATGCATCGAATGCAAACAGCGCATCGAGCGCGGACAGCGCCGCGCAGGCATCGAGCGCGTTGTGCCGGCCCGGCAGATGCGCCAGCGCGCGCAGGCCGGCGTCGAGCACGTCGGTGCCACGGCAAAGGCTTTCGCCGTGCAGATGCCAGCCATCGTCACCGCCGAAGCACAGCCGATGCGGGTGCGCGGCGGTGCGCGCCAGCAATTCCGGTTGATCGCCGTTGACGATCAGAGTGCGCGCGGCATCGGCCAACCGGAGCTTGTCGCTCGCGTAACGTTCGCGCGAGCCGTGCCAGTCCAGATGTTCCTCGAACAAATTGGTGACGACGCCGACCTCGCACGATCCCGCATCGGATGTCTGGAAACTCGACAGTTCGACCACCCACAGATCGGCATCGGCGTCGAGCAATTCCAGCAACGGCAGGCCGATGTTGCCGGCGAGCGCCGTACGCACGCCCAGCGCACGCGCGATGTGCGCGGTCATCGCCGAAGTCGTGCTCTTGCCCTTGGTGCCGGTGATCGCGATCACCTTCGCGTCGGGACGTTCGGCGAACCACAGCGCGGTGCCGGAGATGAACACCGTGCCACGCGCGCGCGCGGCTGCGACCTCATCACGATACGGACTGATGCCCGGCGATTTGACGACGACATCGAACGCCGACAACGCATCCGCATCGGCTTGCGACGATGGCTGCAACAGCGGGTCGCCAAGCGTGCGCACGTCGGCACCCTCGGCCTCGCTGCAAATCGCGGTCAGCGTCAGCGCTGGCAAGCGCGAACGCAAGGCTGCGTGCGCGGCGCGCGCCTCGCGGCCCCAACCCCACAGCGCGACGCGCTTGCCGTCAAGATCCGAAATGCGCACGCAGCTTTTCCCAAATCACGGGAGGGATGCGGTGTTCGCCTTGCGGCGCCAGCAGCGCATCGAGCGCCGGCGCGTCGCTGCCCAGCTGCGGCGCGATTTCGTCGGCGAAGCGCGCGACCAGCGCATCCTCGCGCCACGCCGGGCGCTGCGCCAGCGCCGTGAACGCCGCGCGCGCCTCGCGGCCTTCACCGACACATTCGAACGGCTTGTGGTCGCGGTATTCGATCAACGCATCGAAGCCCGCCGCCAGCGATGGCTCATCGAGCAGATTGCGACCGAAGATGCCGACCAGTCGCGGCTTGGGCATGAACGGCGCCAGTGCGAGAAAGACGAAATGGCACTTCGGACATTGCCCGCACCAGCGGTTGGCGGAGCGCTCGCCGAGGATGTGGAAATTGCGGTTGCAGCTTGAAAAATGCGCGTCGTAACGATCGCTGCGCGCGAACTGCCGCGCCACCGCCAGCTCCGACAGCGGCCGCAGCGCCGAACAGTAATGCACGTCGGCGGCGACGTGCGCTTGCACATGCGCCCCGAAGTCGCGCTCGAACGCCCAGCCTTTCGACCACTGATGATTGACCTGCGCCACGACGCGGCCGGCATCGTCGAGGATCTGGCTGCCGTAGCTGGCCGAGCGTTCGTTGGAGAACACCACCTGATCGTCGCCGCGCAGCACCGCCGCCAGCACGAGGATCGCCGAATTGATTGCGGTGACCGGAATATGCCCGTTGTACGCGCCCTGCCGGTTGTATTCGAACAACGGCGGCGCGAGCTGGCGGCTGATGTTGAGCGTCGGCAGCCCGGTGCGCGCGGCGCAGGCGGCGATCAGCGGCGAGGCGCCGATCCACGTCACCGTCTGCGCCACGCCGGCGGCGCGCAGCGCCTCGATCGTCACCAGCGAATCCTTGCCGCCGCCGATGGCGACGAGCGCCGATGCGGCCACACCCACATCCCGACCTGCTACCGCGGGCGGGGGAAGGATTCCTCCGGACGGTGCTTCGGCTTTTGTCTTTCCCGCGCTGGCAGTGGAAGGCTGCGATGCGGATGAGTCTGCGGGAAACCGGATCCGTCCGCGCAAGTCCAGCCCGTTTCGATACGCAAACTCGCCCAGTCCATTCTCGTAGATCGAGTCGAGCAGGCCTGCCGTTTCGGCATCGATCGCATACTCGTCGATGCGAATTTGTCGCGGCACCGCCGCCTTGTAATAGCTCACGCCGGCGATCAGGTGCAGCAGCCGCAGGGCGCGTTCGACCGCTTCGGCGCGGGTGCCATCCAGCACGAAAGGCGCGCCCGAGATGGTGATGGTCTCGGTCAGCTCCTCGCCATCATCGAAGGCATACACCAGCCGCGCGACGCCGGTCGCCGCATCGACATTGCAGCGCACGAATCGAAACACGGTGATGCGATCGCGTTGAAAAGTGGTCATGGCGCACCTCCGGCAACGATGGCCGGGGTCGTCGCGGCATCGTCGTCGCGCACGCTCTCGGTCGGCAGCCCGCGCAGGTTGTAATTGGACGCCATCACCGCGCCATAGGCGCCGGCGTCGGCGATCAGCAGCACGTCGCCCTCGGCGGTGGCAGCGGGCAAGCGGCGACGGCGCGCGAGCACATCGCCGCTTTCGCAGATCGGGCCGACCACGTCGAACACGTCCTCATCCCCTAGCCGCGAAAGATTGACGATGCGATGGAACGATCCGTACAGCGCCGGCCGCAGCAAGGTGTGCATGCCGGCATCGACGCCGATGCGACGCACGCCCGCCTTGGCGACCACCTGCGTCACCCGCGCCAGCAACACGCCGCACTCAGCGACCAGCCAGCGCCCCGGCTCGACCCACAGCGCGTACTGCGGACAGGCCGCCTTCACCTGCGCCAGCGCCGCATTCCATGCCTGCAAGTCGAATGGCTCGGCGTCGGGCTCGTAGGCGATCCCGAGGCCGCCACCGACGTCGATCGCCGCCACCGTGCCAATGCCGTCGGCGATCGCCGCCAGCCGCGCGTACACGTCGGCCCAGTGCGCGGGCTCGCCGATGCCGCTGCCGATGTGCGCGTGCAAGCCGACGATGCGCGCGTCGATGGCACGGGCGGCATCAAGGAAGCCCGGCAACGCATCCAGCGCCAGTCCGAACTTGGCACCCTTGCCGCCGGTGCGCACCTTTTCGTGATGACCGTGGCCATAGCCAGGGTCGATGCGCAGCATGATCTGCCGACCACGGAACGATTCCGGCCATTGCTGCAAGGGGACGAGGCTGTCGAGGGTGACGTGCACGCCGCGCGCCATCGCCTCGACGTATTCATCGCGCGCGGCAAAGCTCGGCGTGAACAGAACCCTGGACGGATCGAGGCCCGGCAGGGTCGCGAACACATGCGCCAGCTCGCCGCCGGAGACGCATTCGAAACCGCAGCCTTCGGCCGCGAGCGCGCGCAGGATCTCCGGGTGCGGATTGGCCTTGAGCGCATAGAAGCGGCGATCGATCGCGTCCAGCTCAGCCAGCGCCCGATGGCGCTGGCGCACGTTCGCCAAATCGTAGACGTAGCGCGGCGTGCCCTGCCCGGCCAACAACCGCAACGCCTCGCGATGGTGTTGCCACCACGAGGGTGCGCGCGACCGCGCTGCGCCTTGCAGGCTGCGCCAGCTCGGCCCGAACACCGCCGCCTCGTCCACCGGCATCGCCCCCGAGGCGATCAGCAGCGCGTGCAGGCGCGCCATCACGCCGTGACCGCCCTCCTGATCGAGCAAGGCTTCATCGACGACGAAAGTGAGATTGAGATCGTTCGACGATTGCGAAATCAGATGCACGCGCTCGCGACCGAATTCCTCCCACACTGCGCCGAGCTTGTGCAGCAGCGAGCGCATGCCGCGCCCGACCAGGGTGATGGCGGCACACGGCGCGATGACTTTCACGCGGCAGACTTCGGCCAGATCGGCGCACAGCGCTTCGAGCACGTCCGAGTTGACCAGGTTGTCGGAGGGATCGAGCGACACGGTGACGTTGGCCTCGGACGAGCCGATCAAGTCCACCGACAGTCCATGCCGCTTGAAGCGATCGAAAATGTCGGCCAGGAAGCCCACCTGCTGCCACATGCCGATGGTTTCCATCGCCACCAGCACGATGCCGCGCCGCGAACTGATCGCCTTCACGCCCGGCACCGGCGTCGTGCCGCGGGTGATGGCGGTGCCGGCCATCGCCGGGTTGCCGGTGTCGAGGATGCGCATCGGCACGCCGCCGTCGCGACAGGGATGGATGCTGCGCGGATGCAGCACCTTGGCGCCGGTGGTGGCGATCTCCTGCGCTTCCTCGTAATCCAGTTGCGACAGCAGGCGCGCGTCGGGAACCAGTCGCGGGTTGGCGCTGAACATGCCCGGCACGTCGGTCCAGATTTCCACCCGCTGCGCGCCGAGCAAGGCACCGAAGTACGCAGCCGAGGTGTCCGAACCACCACGCCCGAGGATGGCGGTGCCGCCGTCGTCGTGGCGGGCGATGAAGCCCTGGGTGATGCGCAGGCGCGCGCCGTGCGCGAGGCGCTGTTGCAAGGCCGTATCGAGTTTCGCGGCGCAGGACACCGACAGCCGCCGCGCCCACGCATTCTGATTCGGCAACGCCAGCGCGCGCAGGCCCTCACGCGCATCGAACCAGTCGACATCGACGCCCTGCGCACGCAAGTACGCCACGCCCAGCGTCGACGACAGCAATTCGCCCTGCGCCAGCACCTCGGCCTGCCAGTCGAGTGCGGATTCGCAGCGACGCGAGTCGTGCGCCAATGCATCGAGAACTCGCAGCCGCTCGCCGAGCACTGCGTCGGCATCGAGGTGCAATTCGTCGCGGGCAAAATCGCGGTGACGTTGCGCGATCGCCGCCGCTTGCGCGGCGCAACGCTCGTCATCGCCGTGCGCATCGAGCATCGCCTGCAAGGCATTGGTGATGCCCGACAGCGCCGACACCACGGTCAGCACGCGCGCCTGTTCGCTGGCCGCGCGCTCGGCCATCAGCGCGCCGATGGTGTCCCAGCGCGATCGCGCACTGACGCTGGTGCCACCGAACTTGAGCACGATCCAGCGCGGCGCGGCCTGACGAGCGGCGGCGCCCGCCGCCAGTGCGGGTGTGGGCATGGTGAACGGATCCGGAAGCAAAAGCGCGCCAGCGGCGCGTGGCCGGTCATGATAAGCGATCGGCAGCGTGCGGCGGATCGTGTCGCGGCGAACCATTGGCGCTGATCACATGCCCGGGCGTCATGACCCGCAATGCATGCCGGTAGCGGCGCGGCGCCTGATCGTCCGTTCCCGCCCCCGCGCACGGAGGACGGAGTTTCGGCCGCAAGGAAGCGCTGTCAGGGGAAGCGATCCAACGCTCTCGACTTGGGCGAACAAGGCTCGTTCGTCTGCGCGTCCCGAAGACTCCGAAACGCTGGCATGCAACTCCTTCCCCCGCCTGCGGGGGAAGGTCGGGATGGGGGCGCTTCCGGCAACCGTTGCCCCCCCCCCCCCCCCCCNNNCACCACTCTTGAGTTCAGGCAACGACGAAGGACCCAGTTGAGAGCATCGGGAAACGATCCGGGACGATGCGAACCGGATCGTCAGGCGCCGACACGCGGGGCAGCAAACGGTGGATGGCGAATCCAACCGCGCGCTCTGGATGTCCGTGCTTGGTGCAAACACCCCGCAAGCCGCCGCGGTCGCAACATGCTCGTGGAGCTGGCGGGTGCTGC
>JAFEFT010000062.1:353-2501 GCA_018240435.1 Pseudomonadota bacterium | reverse complement strand
ATCTTCGAAAACCGCTTCATGCACATCCAGGAATTGCAGCGTCTCGGCGCCGACATTCGCGTCGAAGGCAATTCGGCGATCTGTCACGGCGTGACCACGATGAGCGGGGCGCCGTTGATGGCGACCGACCTGCGCGCCTCGGCCTCGCTGGTGCTGGCCGGGCTGGTCGCGCGCGGCGAAACCACGGTCGATCGCATCTACCACATCGATCGCGGCTACGAGAACATCGAGGAAAAACTCGGTGGGCTGGGTGCCCGCATCCGGCGGTTGCCGAACTGATCTCTCGCCACGAACGCTGATTCGTGGCCTTCAACGGGAAATTTGCGCCGATGAGCTCATCACCGCAGCAGCTCTACCTCGACCTTTTGAAAAAGACGCTGTCGTTTGCATTGTGGGCGGAGCCGCCGGTGCCGGCCGAAGCATTCGCCTACCGTCGTGGCTTGCTGACGCGTTCGGCGGTCGCGATCGCAGGCAAGATGCTGGCGCTGAGCCGATACCGGCTGTTCGAAGATCGCGGTTTCACGCGCGAACAGCGCGAGGACGGCATGATCTGGCCGGGATTGGCCGACACGATGATCGGCATGAAGCGTCTGGACAACTTGCAGATGTGCATCGAGACCGCGCTGCGAGAGGGCGTTCCCGGCGACATCATCGAGACCGGCGTGTGGCGCGGTGGCGCCTGCATCCTCGCGCGCGGCATCCTGGCTGCCTGCGGTGTCGCTGATCGCAAGGTGTTCGTTGCCGATTCGTTCGCAGGGCTGCCGCGACCGGACAAGGACAAGTATCCGCAAGACCGCCGCGATACCCATCACATCCATCGCTTCCTGGCGGTTTCGCAAGAGCAGGTTGCCGACAATTTCCGCAAGTACGGGTTGCTCGACGAGCAGGTGGTGTTCCTGAAGGGCTGGTTCAAGGACACCCTGCCGACCGCGCCGATCGAGAAAGTGGCGGTGATGCGGCTCGACGGCGACATGTACGAATCGACCATGGATGGCCTGGTCAATCTGTACCCGAAGCTTGCGCCGGGCGGGTTTTGCATCATCGACGATTACGCGCTCGACGGCTGCCGCAAGGCGGTTGCCGATTACCGGGCAGCGCATGGCATCAGCGAAGAAATGCACACGATCGACTGGACCGGCGTGTACTGGCGCAAATCGGCGCGGTGAAGCCCAGGCCCCGCAGCGGGCGCCGTTTCAACGCGATGCGGAGACCAGGCTGGCCACCCACGATTCGCCATTGGGTTCGTTCTGCACGATGCGCACCGGCAGGTAGCCGTTGTCGAGGCCGAACCAGTACGCGGTGACGCGGCCGTTGGGAGTGTCGCGCAGGCGGGTGACGACGATGGTGCGCAGCGAACCTGCGGGCACTTGCAACACCTGCTGCTTGCCGACGACGTAACGCTGCGTCTCGACGTTGCTGCGGGTGGCGACCGGATAGGAAAGCGTGCCGCGCTTGCCGGCTGCGAGNNAGATCCTGGGCGATCGCCAGCGTCACCGAGTTCGGGTCGAGCACGCCGGCCTGCATCGGAAAGCTCTGCACGTGCTTCTTGTCGCGGATGACGATGCTGTTGCCCGCCGGGTCGACATCGACGGTGCGAACCGATGATTTCACCAGCGTCGACATGCGATATCGATAGTTGCGCAACTGCAGCACGCCATCGATCACCTGCAGGCTCGAACGCTCGTCGACGTTGGCCGCGGCCAGCGCGGCCATGCCATGCGTGCCGCGGGTGGACTGGTCGTATTCCCAGCCATCTGCGGTGGATTGCAGGCGGAACGTCGCCTCGCCGACCAGGCTGCCATTGCGCTGCATTTGATATTGCGCGGTGAAGGCTTGCAAACCGGCGGCCTGGGTGCCGCCGCTGGCCAGCAGGGCGATGGCGACGATGGTGGATGCGATCGGCAGCTTCATCGACGGGGCTCCTCGGGGCGCATGAGTTGGTCGTCCGCGCCCAATTGCAAAGGCGCGGCGAGCGGCTGACTATCCACGAACACGGCTGAACCGTCCTGCAAGCAGCGCCCGCCAGCGATCAATCGCACGCTGGCGACCAGCAGCGGGTGCTCGCGGGCGAGCACGCGCTCGGCCAGTTCCGTCGCAGTATCGCCGGGCAATACCGGCACTCGCGCCTGCGCGATCAGCGGGCCGGCA
>JAFEFT010000062.1:0-285 GCA_018240435.1 Pseudomonadota bacterium | reverse complement strand
CAGCAGCGAGGGGTGGATGTTGATGATGCGCCCGGCGTAGCGGCTGATCGCCGCAGCGCCGAGGATACGCAGATAGCCGGCGCAGACGACGAGGTCGGGGGTGACTGCATCGATGGCATCGAACAGGGCGGCATCGAAGGCTTCGCGCGAGGGATGCACCGCCGGATCGAGCGCGACCGTCAGCACGCCGGCTTTGCGTGCGCGCTCCAGCGCCGGTGCACTCGCGCGATCGGAAAACACGCCGACGACGGCGAAGTTCGACTCGGCGGCGTCGAGCAATGCCTG
>JAFEFT010000061.1 GCA_018240435.1 Pseudomonadota bacterium | reverse complement strand
GATTTCCGGCACGAACGGGTTTCCGGCACGAACGGGTTTCCCGGTGCGAATGGGTTTTCCGGCACGAGCGGGTTTCTCGTTGCAAATGGGGTGTCGGCGCTGGCCGTTCATGGTTCGACAGGCTCACCACGAACGGGATTTCCGGCGCGAACGGGTTTCCGGCACGAACGGGTTTTCCGGTGCGAATGGGTTTTCCGGCACGAACGGGTTTTCCGGTGCGAATGGGTTTTCCGGTGCGAATGGGATTTCCGGTGCGAACGGGATTTCCCGCACGAACGGGATTTCCGGCACGAACGGGATTTCCGGCACGAACGGGATTTCCAGCGCGAACGAGTTTTCGATCGCGAACGGACTTCTCGCCGCGAACGGTTCAGTCAGCACGAGGTCCGTTGTCAGTGATCGCGCTCGAGGGCGTAGCGCGCCAGCCCGTGCAGGGCATCGACCCACGGCGAGGGAGGCAGTGAGTGCAGGGCGTGCTGCGCGCGGCGGGCGTGCGCGGCGGCCTTGGCGCGGCTGTAGTCGAGGCTGCCGCTGGCGACGATCGCGCGCAGGATCGTCGGCATCGCGTCGATATCGCCCGCGGAGATCGCGTGACGGATGATCGCGCGCGTCGCGTCGTCGCAATGGGCCAGGGCGTGGATCAGCGGCAGCGTGGCCTTGCCTTCGGCGAGATCGTCGCCGAGGTTCTTGCCCAGCGCTTGCGCGTCGGCGGTGTAGTCGAGCACGTCGTCGGCGATCTGGAAGGCGAAGCCCAGCTCCAGCCCGTAATCGTGCAGGGCTTGCTGGATGCGCTCGTCGGCACCGGCGAGCAGCGCGCCCAACTGGGTGGCGGCCGCGAACAATACCGCCGTCTTGCGTTCGATGACGCGGTCGTAGGCGGCCTCGTCGGTGTCGGGATTGCGCACGTGCAGCAGTTGCAGCACCTCGCCCTCGGCGATCGCGTTGGTGGTGTCGGCGAGCACGGCCATCACCTGCGGCTGTGTCAGTTCGACCATCAACTGGAAGCTGCGCGAATACAGGAAATCGCCGACCAGCACGCTGGGCGCGTTGCCCCACAGCGCGTTGGCGGTGCGCCGGCCGCGGCGCAGGTCGGATTCGTCGACGACATCGTCGTGCAGCAAGGTGGCGGTATGGATGAACTCGATGATCGCCGCCAGTTGATGGTGATCGACGCCGTCGTAACCCAGCGCGCGCGCCGCCAGTACCGCCAGCATCGGCCGCAGGCGCTTGCCGCCGGCGGCGACGATGTGCTCGCCGATCTGGTTGACCAGCACCACCTCGGACGCCAGCCGCCGACGGATCAGCGCGTCCACCGCCGCCATGTCGGCCGCGACCAGGCGCTGGATCGACGGCCACGCCACGGCTGGCGGCGGCGTGCTGGCGGGCGAGCGGGACGGAATCGCGGTGTCGTGCATCATCAGCGGGGCAGGGGCGGCGGGAGGGCGATTCATGCAATGATTCGAGGTGATCGCGCATCGTCGGGGAGGATGATCGCGGTCGACGAGCGGGCGGGGCCCGTTCTGCGGCGCGGCGGTCGGTTTTCCGGAATGGCGGTCGGAATTATCCTGATTTCAACGGCTGGATGCAGGTTTCCCGCGAAGGGGTGGGCATGGGCGACGCCAGCAAGGACGTGCAGCGAGTCGATGACGCCTTGTTGCTGCGGGCGATGCGGCGGGTGGGCGCGCTGGCGTTCCTGCTCGATGCCGGCGACCGGCGGGTGCTGTATGCCAGCGCCGCACAGGCATCGTGCTGGGGGCTGGACGGGCCGCGCCTGCGCGCCGATGGCATCGACTGGGCGCAGGCGATCCACGCCGACGATCGCGCCGCCGCGCTGGCGGCGGTCGCGCGTGCCGTCGCCGGCGAGGAGGTGAGCCTCGCCCTGCGCGTGGTCGGTGCCGAGGGCGACATCCAGTGGTTGCAAGCGCGCTGGCTGCGCGTGGACGATGGCGATGGCCGCGGCGTCGCCGTCGCCGTCGCTGCGCGTGACCTGGGCGAGCAGCAGCGATTGCAGCAGGCGATGCAGGACAGCCGCGAGCGGCTCGACGGCATCGTCCATGCGGCGATGGACGCCATCGTCTGCGTCGATGCCGCGCAGACCATCGTGCTGGCCAACCCGGCCGCCGAGGCGATGTTCGGCTATCGCGCCGACGAGTTGCGCGGGCAGCCGCTGAACTTGCTGATCCCGCCACGCTATCGCCAGGCGCACGTGCAGCAGGTCGACCACTACGGGCGTTCCGGCCAGACCACCCGCCACATGGGCGCCCTGCGCACGGTCTACGGGCGGCGACGCGATGGCGAGGAATTCCCGCTGGAAGTGTCGATCTCGCGCCATGCCTCGGCCGGCGGGCTGTTCTATACCTCGATCATCCGCGACATCAGCGAAAGCCAGCGCGCGCAGCGGCAGATCGAGCGGCTCAATCGCCTGTACGCGACGCTGAGCGCGATCAATCAGCTGGTGGTGCGTGCGCAGCGACGCGAGGACCTGTTCGAACACGCCTGCACGATCGCTGTCGAACAAGGCGGCTATGCGTTGGCGTGGATCGGCCGCGTCGATCGCGGCATCGGCAAGGTGGTGCCGGAGGCCTCGGCGAGCAGCGCGCCGGGCTGGCTGGACAGCCTGGGCGAAGACTTCCCGCTGCACGCCGAATTCACCGGCGACGACGATCTGGTGGCGCGCGCGGTGCGCAGCGCGCAGCCATGCATCGATCGCCGCTCGGCGGGCGGCTCGGCGGCCGAAGCGCCGCAGCATGCCAGCCGGGCGGCGCTGCCGCTGCAACTGGGCAGTGAGGTCATCGGCGTGTTCGTGCTGCATTCGGCCGAGCGCGATTGCTTCGACGACGAGCAGATGCGCCTGCTCCGGGAGCTGGCCGGCGACATCGCCTTCGCGATCGATCACATCGCCAAGACCGACCAGCTGATCTACCTGTCCCGTTACGACGCCCTGACCGGCCTGGCCAACGCCTCGCTATGGGCCGATCGCCTGCATCAGCGCCTGCTGGCGCAGCCCGATCCGTCCCGGCACACGGCGGTGTTCGCGCTCGACATCGAGCACTTTCGCGCCATCAACGAAGCGCTCGGGCGCAAGGCCGGCGACGAGGTGCTGCGCTTGGTGGCGCAGCGTTTCCGCATCTTCGACGATGCCCACTCCAGCCGTTTTTGCCGTACCAGCGAGGATCGCTTCGGCGTGTTCGCGCACGGCATGGAAAACGCCGAGCAGGTGGCGCGCTACCTCGAACGACGGCTCGATGAAGTATTCCGCGAGCCTTTGCAGGTCGATGGCAATCCGCTGCGGATCGCGGTCAAGGTCGGGGTGGCGCTGGCGCCCGAGGATGGTGGTGATGCCGAGACGCTGCTGCGCAAGGCCGAGGCGGCGTTGAAGAAGGCCAAGGCGGACGGGCGGCGCTATGTCTTCTACGCCGCCGAGATGACCGCGCGGGTGGCCGAGCGGCTGGCGCTGGAAGCGCGCTTGCGCGTCGCCGTCGATTGCGGCCAGTTCGAGCTGTACTACCAGCCCAAGGTGGCGGTTGCCGACGGCCGCCTGGTTGGCTGCGAGGCGCTGATCCGCTGGCACGATCCCGATGCCGGGCTGGTGCTGCCGGGCACGTTCATCGCGGTGCTGGAGGAGACCGGGCTGATCCACGAGGTCGGGCGCTGGGTGTTGCGGCAGGCGGTGGCCGATTACCTGCGCTGGCGCGATGCCGGCGTCGTGGCGCCGCGCATCGCCGTCAACGTCTCGCCGTTGCAATTGCGCGACCCGGGCTTCGCGGCCGAGGTGGCCAGCGTTCTCGGCGGCGACCGCCGCGCGCCCGAGGGCATCGAACTGGAGATCACCGAAAGCGTCATCATGGACAACGCTCAGGCCCATATCGACGCCCTGCATTCGATCCGGGCGCTGGGGGCAAGCATCGCCATCGACGATTTCGGTACCGGCTTCTCCTCTCTCGGCTATCTGTCGCGGCTGCCGGTGGACACGCTGAAGATCGATCGCGCTTTCGTCGTCGACATGCTGGGCAGCGCCAACGGCCTCGGGCTGGTGTCGACGATCATCAACATCGCCCACTTGATGGGGCTGAAGGTGGTCGCCGAGGGCGTCGAAAGCGAAGAGCAACGGCGCCTGCTGCGCACCTTGCATTGCGATCAGCTGCAAGGCTATCTGTTCGGCCGGCCGATGCCGGCGGCACAATTCGAGCGGCAGTTCCTGGGCCTGGCTGCCGAAGCCGGCGAACCCGACGTCGCCGCCTGATCGCGCCGACGATCGGCGCTGACGTGGATCAAGGTGGCGCCGGCGTCGCCTGCGCACACTTGCGCCCTTGCGGCCCCGCCATCGCAGCCCGGCAGCGGCGGCGCTCGCAACGGAATCGTCACCCATGCCCTTCCACGACCTGCGCGGCTTCCTGCAATCGCTCGAAAGCAGCGGCGGCCTGCGTCGCGTCGATGCGCCGGTCGACCCGGAGCTGGAAAGCACCGCGCTGTGCCTGCACGTGCTGCGCCAGGGCGGGCCGGCGCTGCTGATGACCGCGGCCAAGGGCTCGGCGCATCCGCTGCTGGGCAACCTGTTCGGCCACCGCCAGCGCATCGAGGCGGCGCTGGGCGGGCGGCCGCTGGCGTCGCTGCACGAGCTGGGCGAATTGCTGGCCGCGCTCAAGCAGCCGCGCTGGCCGTCGAGCCTGCGCCAGGCCTTGCAGACCTGGCCGGAGCTGGCGCAGCTGGCGCACGTGGCGCCGCAGCGCAGCGGCGATGCCGCCTTCCTCGACGAAGTGCTGACCGGCGCGGAGGTCGATCTGGATCGGCTGCCGATCCAGCGCTGCTGGCCCGGCGATGTCGGCCGGTTGATCACCTTCGGCCTGGTGGTCACCCGCGGCACCCGCCAGAGCCGGCAGAACGTGGCGATCTACCGCCAGCAGGTGATCGCCCGCAACCGAGTGATCATGCGCTGGCTGCCGCATCGCGGCGGCGCGCTCGATTTCGCCGATTTCCGCGCCGCTCATCCCGGCCGGCCGTTCCCGGTGCTGGTGGCGATCGGCTGCGACCCGGCGACGATGCTGGCGGCGGTGGCGCCGGTGCCGGACGATCTGTCCGAATACGAATTCGCCGGCCTGCTGCGTGGCGCCCGCACCCGCGTCTGGCCCAGCACGCTGACCGGACTGGATGCCCCGGCCGGCGCCGAGATCGTGCTCGAAGGGCACATCCATCCGGACGATACGGCGCTGGAAGGCCCGTTCGGCGACCACACCGGCTACTACAATGCACAAGACCACTTTCCGGTGCTGACCATCGAGCGGATGTCGCTGCGCCGTGGCGCGATCTACCACGGCAGCTACATGGGCCGTGCCCCGCACGACGAGCCGTCGATCCTGGCGATGGCGATGGGCGAGCTGTTCGTGCCGATTCTGCGCCGGATCTTCCCGGAGATCGTCGACTTCCACCTGCCGCCGGAAGCATGTTCGTATCGCATCGCGGTGGTGGCGATCCGCAAGCAGTATCCGGGCCACGCCCGCCGGGTGATGATGGGCATCTGGTCGTACCTGCGCCAGTTCACCTACACCAAGTTCGTGATCGTCACCGATGCCGACATCGATGTGCGCGACTGGGGGCAGGTGATCTGGGCGATCTCGACCCGCGTCGACCCGGTGCGCGACACCGTGCTGATCGACAAGACGCCGATCGATTACCTCGACTTCGCCAGCCCGACGCCCAGCCTGGGCTCGAAGATGGGGCTGGACGCCACCCGCAAGCTGCCCGGCGAAACCAGCCGCGCCTGGAGCGAGGCGATCGTGCCCGATGCAGCGGTGGCGGCACGGGTGAGTGCGCTGTGGGAGCGCGTACAGGCGCTGCCGCCCAAGCCCGCCTGAGCGCGGTCGAGCACGCGGGCGCCAAGCCGCGCCCGTGCGGCCTCAGTGCCCGCAGCAGCCGCAGCAGCCTTCGCCGTCGGCCTCGTCGGCGCAGCAGTCGTCGTCGCTGGCGGTGGTGGCCGACGCGCCGAAGACGTCGTGCAAGATCGCGCTCACCCGCGCGTGCGGCAGGATGCTGGCGACTTCGATCGAGCCGGGCTCGTCGCTGGGCCGAACCTGCGCGGAAGGGTCTTCGCGGTGCAGCAGCACGCGTACCTGTTCGATGCGTTCGGCGGTGGTCTCGGAAAGGTTGGACATGGCGATGGCGGCCCGGCACGGTGGGATCGGCACTGTAATCGGACGTACCATCGGCCTCTCTGATCCACGTCAAACATCCGCCGCGGCCGCACCGCTAGGCTGCCGATCCCTGTGTCCATCAGGAATTTCACATCGTGACGCCACCGTTGCTGCCGCAATTGCGCACCGCGCTGGAGACGATGTCGCCGGGCTATTTCAGCATGGTGATGGCCACCGGCATCCTGTCGCTGGGCGCGCACCTGCTGCATGTGCCGTGGGTGCCGCAGATCCTGTTCGCGATCAACTGGCTGCTGTTCGCGGTAATCTGCGCGCTGGCGCTGGCGCGGGCGATCTGGCACACCCGCCGCGCCTTGGCCGACCTGTCCGACCACCTGCGCGGGCCGGGCTTTTTCACCTTCGTCGCCGCCTGCAGCATTCTCGGCAGCCAGAGCCTGCTGATCGGCGGCAGCCTGCCGCTGGCGATCGCGCTGGGCTGTCTGGGCCTGTTCGCGTGGCTGGTATTCACCTACACCATCTTCACCGTGCTCACCGTCAAGCAGAACAAGCCGGCGCTCGATGAAGGCATCAACGGCGGCTGGCTGCTGGCGGTGGTGGCCACGCAATCGATGGCGGTGCTCGGCGCGCTGATCTCGGTGCACGTGCCGCAACCGTTGCGGCTGGAACTGAACTTCTTCGCGCTGTCGATGTGGCTGTGGGGCGGCATGCTCTACATCTGGATGATGTCGCTGATCTTCTACCGCTACACCTTCTTCCGTTTCTCGCCGGCCGACCTGTCGCCGCCGTACTGGATCAACATGGGGGCGATGGCGATCTCCACCCTGGCCGGCTCGCTGCTGATCCTCAACGCGCCGCACGCGCCGTATCTGGCGTCGCTGTTGCCGTTCATGAAGGGCTTCACCATCTTCTATTGGGCGACCGGAACGTGGTGGATCCCGATGCTGGTGATCCTCGCCGTCTGGCGGCACGGCATCATGCGCTTTCCGTTCCGCTACGATCCGCAGTACTGGGGCGCAGTGTTCCCGGTCGGGATGTACGCGGTCAGCACCCTGCGCATGACCGAAGCGATGGGGATCGGCTTCCTCGGCTTCATCCCGAAAATCTTCCTCGGCGCCGGGCTGACGATCTGGACGATCATGTTCATCCTGCAACTGCTGTCACTGCGCAGCCACTGGATCGCCTCCGGCGCCGTGCACCGTTGACGGCGCGAGACCTCCGCCATGACCATCGCCGCCCATTTCGTGCTGTACGTCGCCGACCAGGATCGCAGCAGCGCGTTCTGGCACGCTGCACTCGATCGGGCGCCGCGCCTGCACGTGCCGGGCATGAGCGAATTCGACCTGCCCGGCGGCGCCGTGCTGGGCCTGATGCCGGCCGCCGGCATCCGCCGCCTGCTCGGTTCGGCATTGCCCGACCCGGCGGTGGATACCGCCATCGCCCGCGCCGAGCTGTACCTGCTGGTCGCCGACCCCGGCGCCGCCCACGCCCGCGCGCTGCGCGCCGGAGCCCGCGAACTGAGCCCGCTGGCGCCGCGCAGCTGGGGCCACGCCGCCGCCTACGCGCTCACCCCGGATGGACATGTGCTGGCGTTTGCCAGCGATGCGGGGTAGGGATGCGGGTTGCGCCCGGGACGTACTTCGACGTCAGCGCGCGCCTCGAAACCTCGCATTGCCCCCACCCCAACCCCCCCCCGCAAGCGGGGGAGGGAGTTGGGCCTTCGGGTTGCCGAGCGTGTGCGTATTGCTTGACGAGCCGGTGGCCGGGCAAGTCATTGCCGTCAGATCGCAGTTGGTCTAGTCTGGCCAGGTATGGTGGGAGAACGACCATGAGTCAGGTCAACATGCTCGAAGCCAAGTCCTCGCTTTCGAAGCTGGTCGAACGCGTGGCTTCGGGGCAGGAAAATGAAATCATCATCGCCCGCAACGGCCGGCCGGCGGCACGACTGCTGGCCATCGAAAAGGCGCCGGCTGCGCGTCGCCTCGGCGTCGCCAAGGGGAAGTTCCGGGTGCCAGCCGACATCGACACCTGCAACGACGAGGTGGCGCGGCTGTTCGGCGTGGATCGCGCGGGGTGAACCTCCTGCTGGACACGCACGTGGCCCTGTGGGCGATCGCCGACAGCCCTCGGCTGGGCGCGGCCGCGCGCGAGCTGATCGTCGCGCCGGAATCCGGCGTGTGGGTCAGCGCGGCCAGCATTTGGGAAATTTCGATCAAGCACGCCCTCGGTCGTGGCGTGATGCCCATCAGCGGATCGCGCGCGCTCGCGTGGTTTCGCGAGGCCGGCTTCTCGCTGCTACCGGTGCTGCCGGAGCACGCGGCGGCGGTCGAACACCTGCCGGATCTGCACCGCGACCCATTCGATCGCCTGCTGGTAGCGCAAGCGCTGCACGAGCCGATGCGCCTGCTGAGCCACGACGCGATGGTGCTGCGCTACAGCGCCACGTTCATCGTGGCCTGAAGGCTCGGCTGGCGGTGCCTGGCGGAAAGCCGTTGACGGCGCCCAAGGCCGTTCGTGGTGCCCAAAGCCGTTCGTGATACCGAAAGCCGTTCGTGGTGAGCCTGTCGAACCATGAACGGCCACCGGCAACCCGCAAGCACCCGGCTTCGACGCCATGGCGCGAATTTCGTGGATCGTGACCACGCCGCGAAACCTCGCAACGCCCGCGCGCCACTCCTTCCCCCGCCTGCGGGGGAAGGTCGGGATGGGGGCGCTTTGGGCCGCCGATGCCCCCACCCCAGCCCTCCCCCGCAAGCGGGGGAGGGAGTCGGGCCGCTCCATGTCGCGGTTCCGGCGGCCCGGTTCGCCCCGAGCGAAGGCGTATCACGAATGGCAAACGCCGCTCAGCGCCGCCCCAGCACCGTCATCCGCACGCCATTGCCGAGCCGGCGCAGATAGGCCAGGGCGAGGCTGAGCGGGCCGTCCACCGGATACTGCTCGCGCATGTAGGCGCGGCTGGGAAAAAGCTTTTCGCGCATGAATGCCAGTCGCCGGCGTGCAGGCAACGCGCGAATGTTGTGCCATTCGTGGTACCAGCGGGTGCGGGCGCGCCTGGCATCGAAGGGCTCGCTGCGTGCCGAACGTGCGAGATCGTCGAGCAAGCCTTCCGGCAGCGGCGTGGCAAAGGCACGTTGCGCCTCGCGCAGCCCGTCGAGGCAGACGCCGGCCAGCCGTTGCGCGCCGGCGATGCGACGAAAGTCGTCAAAACCCTTGCCGTCGATCCGTTGCGCCAGCAGGTGGAAGTCGTACAGCCAGATCAGCCGATCACCGCTCATGCCCGAATCGTCATCCCAGGGCAGGTGCGAGATGCGGTGCATGCAGGCGTGCAGCAGCGCATGCACCGGCGACAGTGCGCGCGCAACCGGATCGAGCGCCGGCAAGGCGATGGCGGCCGCGGCCAGTTCGTCCCACGGCAAGGCATCGGCGAACAATGCCTGATTGGCGATCTTCCAGTGCATGTCCAGATGATGGCCATAGCCACTTGGCGTGGTGCGGTGCAAGCCTTTTTCGTAACTGATCAGGCTCGCGTCGGGCACCTGCGATGCCGCGTAACCGATGCCCGCCAGCACCTCGCAGGCGCGCAGCATCGTCGCCTGATCGGGGAACAGCAAATCCACGTCCGAGCGCGGGCGCAGGTGGGGTGCCGGGTAGACCGAGTAGGCCAGCGCCGTGCCCTTGAGCAACAGACAGGCCACGTCTGCGGCAGCCAGCGCGCGCACCACGCGCCGTACTTCGGCGTGTTCGAGCATCTCGGCGGCGATGCGCTGTTTTGCGAACGCAGCAAACTGCGCCACGACCTCTTGCGGCAGCCCGCGGGTGCCATCGATGGCATGCAGCAGGGCGCCGACGCCTTCCAGTCGGGCGACGTGCAGCCAATCGACATCGCCCCGGGCCGCGCACACGGCCCAATCGGGCGCCTCCCCGCGCAGGGCCGCCGCAAGGCATCCCCGTGGTGAGCGTTCGTCGGTAAGATGGCGTTCCATCCAGCCCATGCTAGCAGGCTCGGCATGACGGCCGTCGGTGCCGTTGGGCGGGTGCAAGCGCATCGGCGCCACGGATGCCGTCGGCGCCGGTGCCGCAAGCAGGCCCAACCACCAACATGAGTCGTCCCGGAATGACGGAAATCGGCACGCGAAACCCCTTGTCGCACTTCGCCGATCATGCGGTGGATTCCGTGCTTCCGTTGCGCAATCTCCTGCCGGCGCCATCGCCGTGGGGCGGGCCGCTCATCCGCATCCGCGACGTTGCGCCAGTCGCGCGATTGCCCGATTTCGAGTCCTGGCTGTTCACCTGGGACGATGGTGATGGCGGCGCGACGATGCGAGTTCGCCGCGAGCAAAAACGCTATCGCCTGCGCATGTACGAGATGTGCGACTTCCTGATCGATGTCGAAGGATGCGATCTGGCCGTCGAACACCTGCCGCATGTCGATGCCGACGCCATCGAACACATGCTCATCGACCAGGCACTGCCGCGTCTGCTGAGCGAGCGTGGCGATCTGGTCGTCCATGCCGGCGCGGTGTGCGTCGACGACGAATGCATCCTCTTCCTGGGCGACAGCGGCTGGGGCAAGTCCACCTTGGTTGCCAGCTTCATGCAACGCGGCCACGCCTTGTTGTCGGACGATTGCGTGGTGCTGGATGTGGCCCGATCCAGCGTTCATGCATTGCCTACCTACCCGAGCCTGCGCATGTTCGAAGACAGCATGGCGCAGGCCTTGGGCGGTTCGGTGGTCGGGCGGCCGATTGCCTTTTACACATCCAAGCAGCGCGTCGCGCTGGCCGATGATGTGGCGGCCCCGGCGCGCTCGGTCCGCGCCATCTACGTATTGAACGATCCGGCTGCCGATGCCGATGGCACCACCATCGCCCCATTGCCGCCGATGGATGCCTGCATGGCGATCATCCGCCACGGTTTCCGGCTGGATGTGGCCTCGCCGGCGCAGCATCGAGCGCAGTTGCAGCAGGCATCCGCGGCTGCGAGCCGCCTTCGCGTGTTCGCGCTGTCGTATCCGCGCGTCTACGAACGACGCGATGCGCTGGTCGATACCCTGCTCGCACACTCGCGCAGCCGGTGACGGGCCGGCACCGCTCTCACTGCCCCCATGCCACCCGGTCGTGATTGTGTTGCAGCCAGTGTTCGAGCGCCAGCCACGACGACAGCGCCCAGACGGCTTCGATGTCGCCATCGAGCCAGCGTTGCGCTTGCGCCTCGAAGCCTTTGCGGTCCACATATGGCGCAATCGCCGGGCCACTGCCAGCGAAATCCCGCAGCACCCCGTTCAATACCGGCCGCAGCAGCACGCGCGCATAGTGCGATCCCAGATGCAGCTTGTCGCCGCGCCACGTCACCTCGTGCGGCAGGTAGGGGTTCATCGCCTTGCGCAAGATCCACTTCGTTCGCCCGTTGCGCATTCGCAACTCCAGCGGGATCCACGCCGCAAAGTCGATCAGGTCGCGGTCGAGGAAGGGGCTGCGCATCTGCATGGCGCCGAAGCGGCAGCGCAACTCCGAGCGCGCCACACCGTCGATGACGGTTGGAATCTGCATCAGTGATGCGGGCAAGGCAGGGCCGCGCCCATCTTGCGTCCGTTTCGTCAACGCGCGGTATTCGCGCAGCCGTTCGCGCAGGTGCAGGCGTTGCGCTGCCGCCCGATCCAGCAAAAAACCACGCAACCTGTTGCCTTCGTGCGCGTGCCGCCAGATCGCGCGCAGGCGCGTTTCCATCCATGCCGGCAGCCACTGCGTCATCCGCAGGCGTCGAACCTGTGGTTCCACGTCGGCTATCCCAAGCCCGCGGTCGAGCCGGCGCGCCTCGTGCAGCGTTCGTCGATACTGGCCCTGTCGCAGCCGCCGTTGCAGCAGGTCGGCTTCGTCGAACAGCGAGTCGGCGTCGTAGCCGTTCATCATTGCGCCCACGCCCGCTTCGGTCGCCGTCGTGCACAGGCAGGGCAAAAAGCCATTGCCGACGAAGTTGAAGCGCGGCACCCGCGCCAGCAGGCGCAGGCTGGGGGCCACGTGCGCTTGCATGTCGGCGATGTCGAGCGACACCAGTCGCGCCCCCGTCGCGGCGATCGTGCGGTCGATCGCGCGCGTTTCCGGGCAGTCGGGCCGGCTGCGATCGAGCAGCGAATAGGCGGTGATCTCGCCTGCCGGCGCGATGCGCGTCGCCAGCGCCAGTACCGACGCCGAATCGAGCCCTCCGCTGAACATCACGCCGATGCGAGCGCCGTCCGCCATTCGCTTGCGCACCGCTTCCAGAAGCTGCGCGCGCAGGCCCTCGATCCAGCCGCCGATGTCGTGTTCGGCAATGTCGGGGCGGCGCTCACCAGCCGTCCAGTAGCGCCACATCCGCAGGTCGTTTCCGTCCGCCCGGCACGCGTGCGCGGCCTGCAAGGTGGCCAAGCCCGGCACGTCCGAGCGGAAGTGCCGCAATTCCTCCAGATTCAACAACGGTTCCAGCAGTCGTGACTCGGGGATTCGTGGGTCGAGTCCGGTCCACGTCGCCAGCAGGTCGTCGCGGCTCGAGAATGCGAATGATTTGCCTGGCTCATGACGATAGAACAACGGTCGCACGCCCATCGGATCGACGGCGGCAAACGCCGTCGCGGCGCGCAGATCGCAGACCACGAATGCGTAATCGCCGTCCAGGTGAGCGCACATCTCCGCGCCCCAGCGTAGATAGGCCGCTGCCAGTAGCCGCGCGCTGTCGCCCTCGTCGGGGTCAAGTCCCAGTTGGGCCGCCAGGCGTGCCGGCTCGTACAGCGTGGCGTCGGCCAGCACCACCAATCCGCGATCGTCGATGAAGTGCAGGTCGCCGCTGCGTCCTCCCCAGCAAACGGCCGCGGCGCGTTCACCCGGCGATCGCCAGCGCCGTCCGCCGCCGAACCGATCCATGTCCAGGCACCCGCGCGCGTTTGCCGGCGCATCGTCGAACCGGAGCTCGCCGACGATGCCCCAGGCAGCCGGCGGGCAGTCGGTGCCGTCATGACGTACCGGCTCGGCGGGTTGCGAAGATACAGGTTCTCGTAACTTGACTTCGGCAATCATCGGCGCGAGTCTACCGCAACCACGAGTGCGGCAGGGCTTGGTGGGGGAGGCGTCAGGCCCTGTGCCGTGACGCGCAAGCGATGATCCTTCGTTCTCGGAGTACCAACCAATGCGTAAGTTCCGCTCGTTCTTGTCCAGCGTCGCCACCGGCGCGCTGGTCGTTGCCATCGGCTGTGTCGCGGCGGCACCCGTCGGTGCGGCGACGACGCAGACCCATTCCGTCTACCAAAACTCCGGCGCGGTCTGCCACGGTGAGGACAACGTCAGCGACGGCATGCTGATCCGCACCGAACAGCGCCTGCGCAACAAGTCCAAGCGGTATACCGCCTACATCATCTGCAATCTGCCGGCGGATCTCTGGGCCGATTACGACGGCGCGTCCAGCGGCCAGATCACCAACGTGACCGTGTGGGCCAAGCGTTACGTCAACATGGGCACGACGAATGACACCCTCACTTGCACCTTGGTGACGAGTTTCGCTGACGACTCGGCGTCGGAATCCAAGACGAAGTCGGGCGGTCCGCTGCCGGTTGCGCCGACGGCGTCCCAGACTTATCTGCAGTGGTTGCCGGCCGACAACTCCGGCGTCGCGTTCCTGGAGCCGGCAAACCTGAACTGTGCGCTGCCGCCGCAAGCCGAACTCGACGACTTCTACATTGAATGGCAGTACACCCCGAGTTGATGCAGGAGGATGGATATCGGTGGTGCATCCGCGCCTGCAGTGGTAAACGTGTCGCCGCGCAGGCGCTGGCTTTACTGGCTCATCGGCGCCGTAGCGGTGGTTGGAAACGCGCTGCTGTACCTGCATTTGTCTGCGCAGACGGCGGCGATACAACGCGCATTGGTTGACGTGAAGGCGCAGTTGCGAGCGGCGACGGTGGTAGCGGATTCGCAAGCCGCACCCGAGGTCGCTCAGCCGCCACTCGCGCTCAGCGATGCACAACGAGCGATGCGACAGCGGGCGATGGCAACCGCGAACGCGGCGTCGCGTGTGCAGACGATGAAACAGCGGGCGGTTGCGGCGCCTGGGGCGGTCGATGCAAAGCTGGCCAGTGCGATGACGGCAGAGCCGAGTTCGCCGGAGGTCGAGCGCAAGCAGTACGACTGGCTGCGCGAGGCGATGCAGGCGATGCCGAGCGACGGGCCGAAGATCACGGATGCGCGGACGACCTGTCAGGGCCGGCGCTGCGAGGTTGCTGGCGTGTTCGCCAGCGACGACGAAGCGAGGGCTTGGGCGCGTCGGTATCTGCTGGCAGGTGGAGGAAGGTTGCTGCAGAGTTCCAACGTCGTCGTTTTACCGCTGGCAGGCGGTAGCGGGCAGGTCGAGCTGCACTTGTATCTGCATTGAACGCATGACAGGATAGACCGCCGGTTCGGAAAATCCGTTGCTTGCGGCGAGATGTAATTCAATTGACAGGGAGCCATCGATGAAAGTCCAGAACGCACACGCCACGACAACGTCTCCGCTGCGCGCCTACGCCGCGCCGCAGCTCGCGCATCTGGGCACGCTCCGTGATCTCACCCGGGGCGGTGGTAATGCCAGTGGCGAGGCTGGCAATCCGAGAATCAAAAAGAAAACCTGAAGGAGCAACGGCTCCCCAAACCGAGTTAAAGAGTGGCGCCATCGAACGCCGATGGCGTCGATGGGCTGGTTACGGCAACCGGGTATCGGGCTTGCGGCCGTCTTGTTTCCGCATCGGCATCCGCAGCGAACTGCAGAGCAGCACATGGGTGTCGCGACCGGGATGCTGGGTCGCGCCTGTATCGGCCTTGGCGGTGGACACCCGCGCCCCGTCAATCGCTACCGCCACCGAGCGCCCATCTCGCACACTCGATCGAAAATGCGGGACGGGCGCACGGGTGATTGCACGATATTGTGTGTGATCGGCGTGGCTGGTCATCCAAACCGGCGGTGGATCCACCCACGCCCTATTCACCGGCCGGGGTGTTCGACCGCGTCATCGGCGATGGCGGCGGCGACAACAACGCCTCCACCCATCCGGATTTCACCAGCCATGTCGAGCGCGCGCCGGTGTCGGCGCTGGCGCCGCTGCTGTGGCTGGAAGCCGACCGCATGAAGACGCTGGCGTTCGACCGAGCCAGCCTCGACAACCAGCGCGACGTGGTGAAGGAAGAAATCCGCGTCAACGTGCTCAATCAGCCCTGTGGCGGGTTTGCGACGACCGACCTGCCGCAGTTGGCGTTCTCAAATGGCGTCGAGCGGGTACTTGGTGTCCACATTGACGATGCCATGTCAGGTGTGCGTCATGGGTCAAGTCTTCGGTGCGTGAGCGCGCATGTACTCACGAAGGACGTTGTTGATCCGTGTCTGGTAGCGCTTGCCGGAGGCACGAAAGAAGGCGAGCACGTCGGCGTCGATCCGCAGTGAAATCTGCCGCTTGTTCTCGGCCGAAAAAGGGATGCCTGGGCGTGTCCATACGGCATCGGGCGGGCTGGGCGGAATGTCGCTGACGTCGATTTCGCTGTCCGGCATCGCCGCGAGGTAGGCAAGCTGCGCCTTCTCGTCTGCGGTCAGTGGCGTATTTGGGTTCAAGGTGAACCTGACGGTTTTTCCAGTAGTCGGGTTGCTCATGACGCTTGGCCCTTCGGGCAGAGATAAGTCGGACGGTCTCGCTGCGCATGGTGTAAGTCACGATCAAGATCACGTTATCGACAAGACCGATAGCGAGGAAACGATCCTCGCCGTAATCCTCGCGACCGTCGTAGCGCTCAAGGCGGTGCGGGTCGTAGAAGGTGCGGGCGGCCAACGAAAACGACACCCGATGTTTAGTCAGGTTGGAAGCGGCTTTTCCATCGTCCCATTCAAAGTTCAGAGACATAGGCGGTGGCTCAATTGTACGACAATCGTACATCTAAAAGTAGATACATTCCAATCTCCGCGCGTCTGGTTCTCAAGGGCAAGATCGCAGCCATCACGCGCCGGGCCGCAACGGCCGGGTTTGCTACCATCTCCGGATGCCTTCGTTTCCTTCGTTCCGGAGTGCCGTCGCCGTCATGATCGCCGCCCATCTGACGATCGCCACGGCCGCGCCTGCCGATCACTGGACGCTGCCCATCGCCACCCGCCAACTCCCCAACGGGCTGGTGGTGGTGGTGTCCGAGGATCACAGCTCGCCGACGGTGGGCGTGAGCGTCGTCTACAAGGTCGGCATCCGCAGCGAGCCGAAGGGCAGGGCGGGGTTCGCGCATCTGTTCGAGCATCTGATGTTCGAAGGCACGCCCGATGCACCGGCCGGAGTGTTCGATCGCGTCATCGGCGATGGTGGCGGCGACAACAATGCCTCCACGCACCCGGATTTCACCAGCTATGTCGAGCGCGCGCCGGTGTCGGCGCTGGCGCCGCTGCTGTGGCTGGAAGCCGACCGCATGAAGACGCTGGCGTTCGATCAAGAGAGTCTCGATAACCAGCGCGACGTGGTGAAGGAAGAAATCCGCGTCAACGTGCTCAACCAGCCCTATGGCGGGTTCGCCACGACCGATCTGCCGCAGTTGGCATTCTCGCGCTGGGAAAACGGCCACGACGGTTACGGCAGCTTCGACGACCTCGACCGCGCCTCGGTGGCCGATGTGCGCGCCTTCCATCGCGACTATTACGGGCCGGGCAACGCGGTGCTCGGCATCGCCGGCGATGTCACCCCCGAGCAGGGTTTCGCGCTGGCGGAAAAATACTTCGGCGCGATCCCGGCGCGGCCAGTGCCGCCGCTGCCCGAAGTCGATGAACCGCTGAACACCGCGGGCAAGCGCGTGCTCGAAGGCGATGCCCTGGCCAGGCTGCCGGCGCTGGCGATCGGCTGGAAGATGCCGCCGCGCGGCAGTGCCGATCAGGCGGCGATGATCGTGCTCGGGCAGTTGCTGGCCGGTGGCGGCGATGCCTCGCGGCTGTATCAGGCGCTGGTCAAGGGCAGCGCGCAGGCCTTGCAGGTCGAGGATTTCACCGGCAGCGGCTCGCTCTGGGAATACGCCGGGCCGACGCTGTATACCGTGGTGGTGATCCACAAGGTCGATGCCAAGGCCGACGCCGTGCTGGCGGCGGTCGATGCGCAGATCGCCAGGGTGGCCAAGGACGGTGTCGATCCGGCCGGTCTGCAAGGTGCCAAGACGCGGCTGCTGGCCGATTGGTACGATGATCTCGAACCGTTCATGGATCGCGCCGAGCATCTGGCGATCCTGCAGGCGTTGTGGGGCGACGCGGCCATGGCCAATCGCATCCCCGACCGGATCGACGCGGTGACCGCCGCCGACGTGCAGCGCGTCGCCGCCACCTATCTCACCGATGGTAATCGCAGCGTGGTCGAGCGCGTGCCCGATTTCATGCTGCCGGCCAATTCGCCGGCGCGCTCGGATCGCCGCGCCAAGGCCAAGCCGGCGCCCGCCCGGCGGCAAGGCACGGTGGTGGTGGGGAAGCCCGAAGAAGCCGTACCGACGGGCGCGGGCAAGGCGCCGCCGGCATCGCCAGCGACATTGCCAGCGGCCGAACCTGCGATGAAGCCAGCGACGAAGCCGGCGGCCGAGCCTGGGATGAAGCCTGCGGCCGAGCCCGCAGCGGTGCCGGCGCCCGCGATCAAGTCCGCCGCCAACGCTGAGTCAGCGCCGACGCCCGACGGGAAGGTCGACGACAAGAAAATGCCACCTGCGGGAGATGGCGGGAAGCCCTGAAAGGCGCCGCACTCCTGGGCTTGCGGCCCCTCACCCCAGCCCCTCTCCCGGTGGGAGAGGGGCGTTCATCCTTCTCCCATCGGGAGGAGAGCCTGCCCCCGCGAGGGCGGGGG
>JAFEFT010000060.1 GCA_018240435.1 Pseudomonadota bacterium | reverse complement strand
AACGACAAGCACATCGAGACGATCATCCGCCAGATGTTGCGCAAGGTGGAGATCACCGATGCCGGCGACGCCAACTATCTGGCCGGCGAGCAGTCCGAGCGCATCCGCGTGCTCGACGAAAACGAGCGGGTGGAGCACGACAACGGGCAAATGGCGAAGTACGAGCCGGTGCTGCAGGGCATCACCAAGGCTTCGCTGGCGACCGAATCGTTCATCTCGGCCGCATCCTTCCAGGAAACCACCCGCGTGTTGACCGAGGCGGCCGTGCGCGGCAACAGCGATACCTTGCGTGGGCTCAAGGAAAATGTTATCGTTGGCCGCTTGATTCCGGCCGGGACGGGCCTTGCCTACCACAGCGAGCGCAGGCGCCGCGATGCCGGCGGGCTGACGGAATCCGAATTGGAGATCCTGATCGCCAGCTCGGCCGATTCCGAATCGGCGCCAGTGCAGGGCGCCGAATAGGGGTCATCGACAAGACGAGTATCACGCCGCCCCCTTGGGCGGCCCACATACGAAATGAGGGGCAGGATGCCCCTCGTGTTCGAGGCCTGGAGGGCCGGCGCTGACCCTGCGGTTGACAGGCAGGTCGGGCGCGCGTCATACTTGCCTGCTTGGCAGGCCGGGTACCTTCCGGCCTGCCATTTGTTTTCACTTTTGCCAGATCCGACTCAATGACCACGATCAACCAGCTCGTCCGCAAGTCGCGCAGTCCCGAGAGCTACAAGAGCGCCTCGCCGGCCCTTGCCAACTGCCCGCAGCGCCGCGGCGTGTGCACGCGCGTCTACACCACGACGCCGAAGAAGCCCAACTCGGCCCTGCGCAAGGTCGCCAAGGTGCGACTGACCAACGGTTTCGAGGTCATCAGCTACATCGGCGGCGAAGGCCACAACCTGCAAGAGCACTCGGTCGTGCTGATCCGCGGCGGCCGCGTCAAGGATCTCCCCGGCGTGCGCTACCACACCGTGCGCGGTTCGCTCGACGCCGCCGGCGTGACCAAGCGCCGGCAGTCGCGGTCCAAGTACGGCGCCAAGCGCCCGAAGGGCAAGTGACGAAGCAACGATGAAAGCCGGGCGCTGTGTCCGGCCCGCAACAAGACACCACGCACGACACGTTCCTTTCCAAATCAGGTTTGCCCATGTCCCGCAAAGGTTCTGCTCCCGTCCGTACGATCCTGCCCGACCCCAAGCACGGCAGCGAGATGGTCGCGCGCTTCATCAACATGGTGATGCAGAGCGGCAAGAAGTCGGTTGCCGAGAAGATCGTCTACGGCGCGATGGATACCATCGCCGTGAAGAATCCCGCCCCGCTCGAACTGGTCGAGAAGGCGCTCGGCAACGTCGCCCCGGCGGTCGAGGTCAAGTCGCGCCGTGTCGGTGGTGCGACCTACCAGGTGCCGGTCGAAGTGCGCTCCTCGCGCCGCATGGCGTTGGCGATGCGCTGGCTGATCGAGTCGGCGCGCAAGCGCGGCGAGAACACCATGCCGCGCAAGCTGGCCGCCGAGCTGATGGACGCCTCCGAGAACCGCGGCGGCGCCGTCAAGAAGCGCGAAGAGACGCACCGCATGGCCGAGGCCAACAAGGCGTTCTCGCACTTCCGCTGGTAATCAGAGGACGGAAGACGGAAGACAGAGGACAGAAGGTAAACAGTCAACAGTCGTCGGTTGCGAGACTGCTGAATCACCGGATTGCCCCTTCGCCTGTTTTCTGCTCCTGCTTGCTGAATACTGACTACTGAACACCTTTCTGTCCTCCGTCCTCTGTCATCCGTCTTCTGGTACCTGAAATGGCCCGCACCACTCCCATCGAGCGCTATCGCAACTTCGGCATCATGGCCCACATCGACGCGGGCAAGACGACGACGACCGAGCGCATCCTGTTCTACACCGGCGTCAATCACAAGATTGGCGAGGTGCATGATGGCGCGGCCACCATGGACTGGATGGAGCAGGAGCAAGAGCGCGGCATCACCATCACTTCTGCGGCGACGACCTGCTTCTGGTCGGGCATGGACAAGTCGTTCCAGGAGCACCGCTTCAACATCATCGACACCCCCGGGCACGTCGACTTCACCATCGAAGTCGAGCGCTCGCTGCGCGTGCTCGACGGCGCCGTGTTCGTGCTGTGCGCGGTCGGTGGCGTGCAGCCGCAGTCGGAGACGGTGTGGCGGCAGGCCAGCAAGTATTCGGTGCCGCGTCTGGCGTTCGTCAACAAGATGGATCGCACCGGGGCCAACTTCGAAAAGGTCGTCGGCCAGCTCAAGTCGCGCCTGGGCGCCTCGCCGGTGCCGATGCAGGTGCCGATCGGCGCCGAGGAAAAGTTCGAGGGCGTGGTCGACCTGCTGCTGATGAAGGCGATCCATTGGGACAACGCCGCCCAGGGCACCAAATTCGAGCTGCGCGAGATTCCCGCCGACCTCGTCGACGAGTGCAAGGCTGCGCGCGAGTTCATGGTCGAGGCCGCCGCCGAGTCCAGCGAAGAGCTGATGAACAAGTACCTCGAAGGCGGCGAGCTGAGCAACGAGGAAATCATCGCCGGCATCCGCACGCGCACGCTGGCGTGCGACATCATCCCGATGTTCTGCGGCACCGCCTTCAAGAACAAGGGTGTGCAGGCGATGCTCGACGCGGTCATCCGCTTCCTGCCGTCGCCGGCCGACCGGCCGCCGGTCAAGGGCATCGACGAGGACGAGCAGGAAGACAGCCGCAAGGCGCTCGATACCGAGCCGTTCTCGGCGCTGGCGTTCAAGATCATGACCGACCCGTTCGTCGGTGCGCTGACCTTCTTCCGCGTCTACTCCGGGACGCTCAATTCCGGCGACCAGGTGTACAACCCGGTCAAGTCGAAGAAGGAGCGCATCGGCCGCAT
Organism: Pseudomonadota bacterium; assembly: GCA_018240435.1. Classification (GTDB taxonomy): domain Bacteria; phylum Pseudomonadota; class Gammaproteobacteria; order Xanthomonadales; family Xanthomonadaceae; genus SZAS-103. Next base: position 2,400 of record JAFEFT010000060.1, on the reverse strand, counting down.
CCTGCAGATGCACGCCAACCAGCGCGACGAGATCAAGGAAGTCCGCGCCGGCGACATCGCCGCGGCGGTGGGCCTGAAGGACGTCACCACCGGCGACACCCTGTGCGCGCAGGACAAGGTCATCACCCTGGAGCGCATGGTGTTCCCGGAACCGGTGATCTCGATGGCGGTCGAGCCCAAGACCAAGTCCGATCAGGAAAAGATGGGCCTGGCGCTGGGTCGTCTGGCGCAGGAAGACCCTTCTTTCCGCGTGCGCACGGATGAAGAGTCCGGGCAGACGATCATTTCCGGCATGGGCGAGCTGCATCTGGAGATCCTCGTCGATCGCATGAAGCGCGAGTTCAACGTCGAGGCCAACGTCGGCAAGCCGCAGGTCGCCTACCGCGAGACGATCCGCAAGTCCGACGTCAAGTCCGACTACAAGCATGCCAAGCAGTCGGGCGGCAAGGGCCAGTACGGCCACGTGGTGATCGAGCTGTCGCCGATGAACGAGGCGGACCGCACCAACGAGGATGTCGAGAACGATTTCCTGTTCATCAACGACATCAGCGGCGGCGTGATTCCCAAGGAATTCATCCCGGCGGTGGAGAAAGGCCTGCGCGAGACGATCACCAGCGGACCGCTGGCCGGCTTCCCGGTGGTGGGCGTCAAGGTGCGGCTGACCTTCGGTTCGTACCACGACGTCGACTCGTCGGAAATGGCGTTCAAGCTCGCCGCATCGATGGCCTTCAAGGAAGGCTTCCGCAAGGCCGATCCGGTGCTGCTGGAGCCGATGATGAAGATCGAAGTGGTGACGCCGGAAGAATACGTCGGCGACATCATGGGCGACCTGAGCCGTCGGCGTGGCTTGTTGCAGGGCCAGGACGACACGCCATCGGGCAAGACCATCAACGCGATGGTGCCGCTGGGCGAGATGTTCGGCTACGCGACCAGCATCCGCTCGCTGTCGCAGGGCCGCGCCACGTTCACGATGGAGTTCGACCACTACGCCGAGGCACCGAAGAATGTCGCCGACGCGGTCATCACGAAGAACGCGTGAATGGTGAAACGTGAATCGTGAATGGCCAGAGCCGCTCACGATTCCGCCACCCTCCACGAAACCCGCTTTCAACAATTCACGATTCACCATTCACGATTTACGGAGTTACGCAAATGGCCAAGGGCAAATTCGAGCGCAAGAAGCCGCACGTGAACGTGGGCACGATCGGTCACGTGGACCACGGCAAGACGACGCTGACGGCGGCGCTGACGAAGGTGGGCGCGGAGCGTTTCGGCGGCGAGTTCAAGGCGTACGACCAGATCGACGCGGCGCCGGAAGAGAAGGCGCGCGGCATCACGATCTCGACGGCGCACGTGGAATACGAGTCGCCGACGCGCCATTACGCGCACGTCGATTGCCCGGGCCACGCCGACTACGTGAAGAACATGATCACCGGCGCGGCGCAGATGGACGGCGCGATCCTGGTGTGCTCGGCTGCCGACGGCCCGATGCCGCAGACGCGCGAGCACATCCTGCTGGCCCGTCAGGTGGGCGTGCCGTACATCGTGGTGTACATGAACAAGGCGGACATGGTCGATGACGCCGAGCTGCTGGAGCTGGTGGAGATGGAAGTCCGCGAGCTGCTGAGCAAGTACGAGTTCCCGGGCGACGACACGCCGATCGTGAAGGGTTCGGCGCTCAAGGCGCTGGAAGGCGACCAGAGCGAGATCGGCGTGCCGTCGATCCTGAAGCTGGTCGATGCGCTGGACAGCTTCATTCCCGAGCCGGTTCGCGTGCTGGACAAGCCCTTCCTGATGCCGGTCGAGGACGTGTTCTCGATCTCCGGCCGCGGCACGGTGATCACCGGTCGCGTGGAGCGCGGCATCGTCAAGGTGGGCGACGAAGTGGAGATCGTGGGTCTGCGCGACACCCAGAAGACGACGGTGACGGGCGTGGAGATGTTCCGCAAGCTGCTCGATCAGGGCCAGGCGGGCGACAACGTCGGTCTGCTGCTGCGCGGCACCAAGCGCGACGACGTCGAGCGTGGTCAGGTGGTGTGCAAGCCGGGCTCGATCAAGCCGCACACGGACTTCGAGGCCGAGGTGTATGTCCTCTCCAAGGAAGAGGGCGGCCGGCACACGCCGTTCTTCAAGGGTTATCGTCCGCAGTTCTATTTCCGCACGACCGACGTGACCGGCGCCTGCCAGTTGCCGGAAGGCGTGGAGATGGTGATGCCGGGCGACAACGTGAAGATGACGGTGTCGCTGATCAGCCCGATCGCGATGGAAGAAGGCCTGCGCTTCGCGATCCGCGAAGGCGGCCGCACGGTCGGCGCCGGCGTGGTGGCGAAGATCATCAAGTAAGCGGTGAATGGTGAATCGTGCATGCAGAATCGTTCGAGCAGAGGCCTTTGATCTGAC
>JAFEFT010000005.1 GCA_018240435.1 Pseudomonadota bacterium | reverse complement strand
GACAACTATCGTGACAACGGGGGAAGATGGTGCCGAAGATTTCTGGTCGCACCTGCGACCACCGCTTAGCCGCGGCACTGCGCAGCAATTCGAGCTCTTCGCTGATCAGTTCGACGCGCGCCGGCTCGGCGAACAGGCCGCCATTGAAGTAGTCCACACCGCGATATCGACCACCTGGGGTTCGGCCGCGCTCAGCCATCGCAGCGAATAGGTTTCCGAGAAGGTCGTAGCTATCTTCGGGACGAGAGCACTCATCCAGCAGTCTAGTGACAAAGTACTGCTCCAGCAGCCCGATATCCTCGGCGAATAGCGCAACTAGCATTTGCAGAGTGAAGCGCTGCGCGATCGGCTGACCGATGCGCTGCTGCAAAGACCGAAAACAGGTTGCCAGCAGGTCTGCGGCCTCGCGGGTGACGGCCTCCTGATCGTTGCCGAAGACTGGGGTCTCGGGCTTGGGTAACAGGAACAGGATCGGACCCGGGCGCGTCGGCAGGTCCTCGACACGTAGCTTGTCTATAGGGTCGTCGACCTGTGTCTCGAAGTCGTAGACCCAGAACTCATCGAAGTTACACAGCACTACGTAACGCGGTCGGTTCGGAACCAACCGTGTCCAGTACGCAAAGGCCTGTTCGTAGTGCCGGCGCAGATCTGTGCCGCGCCGTTTCATCTCGATCAGAACGACCGGCTTCCAGACGTAGTCGGCGAATCGTACCGCGCGCCCGCGACCACCACGAATCCGTTCTTCCAGTGTTCCGCCGGCCGCGCGGCATCCGCCTGAATGGCCCAGCGATTCGAAGAAGTGGTCGAGGAAGATCTGCGCCTCGCCGCGCTCATCCCCGGTGACGTGCTGTCGCCACCACCCGACGAATTCGTTCAGACGCTCTTTCAAGGCCATGTGGGCGACGCCGATTAGGGATTGCCTTAGTCTAGGGGAGTTACAAGCCCCGTCCAGCTAATCCTCAAGCGATCCCGAACTGCTGTTCTCTCGAAGGGGCCCTTGGTCATGCACCCCATGGCATACACGCTGCTCAGCGACGATCGTTGACGTTTGCAGCGGGCGACTTGAGCATCAATGCCTACATAGGAGACCTCAATACGTGGCTCGATTCGTTCGCGCGAACGTTGAGGCAATCTGTTTTGGAGGAAAAACGTGGTGCTTCGATCTCTGAAAGGTGCACCGTATCTTGCTTCCCGAGAAGATACCGTTAGGCGAAAGAAATAACCGCATCGTCACTGATCCCCTTGCTAGAGGACTTGATCGTGATCCCTTGCGTGGGATCTTTGGCCGCTTTCTGGATCGGGCGCTTCAAGACCCGGAACGGTGACAGGCGAACGCGCTCTTCGACGTCGCGCCACCGCAAAGTCTGTCCGGCGCACGTGGTCCGGAGCATGTGGATGAGCCCCGAATCATGCACGTCAGGCGCCGACAGGAGGGTGGACTGCTCCGGGTCTGTGGCGTCCGAAAACCGCTCGCCGCCGGCCGCATCGACCTTCCACATGGCGTCCTTCATGCGATCGATGCCTACCGCATGGTTGGTCGCGAACACCAGGTCGTAGATCGGCTTGTTGACCTTGTCGAACATCGTGAAGGCTCGAACGTAGCGCGCCGACCCCGAGACGTCGGCCCGAGACAGTTCCGAGAGGTAGAGCTGCCGAAGGAACGCCATGCGCTGCGGTCCGGCCATGGCCTGACCCTGTCGCCAGGTCGGTGTTCCGAAAATGGCATCCAAATGCGGCTCAAATTCCTTGGTCGCGATGAACCGATGCGCATAACTGATCATGAAATTGATCATCACCTCGCAGCTGCGCGTGGCCAGGATGCGTCGGACCAACGTCATCGGCACGTCCGACACACCGAACGGATCGATGAAGACCAGCGAGGGCGCCAGCTGACGCTTGTTGGCGTCAAGCGAGTCCAGCAGTTCGCGCAACAATTCCGAACAGCTGCCGTGATGTACCGAACAGGATGCATTCGGCGGCAGCTTGGCGCGATACGGTTCGACAACCTCGGCCAGTTTTGCAGCCCGTTTGGGGTCGGCCTCGAAAAATACGAAATGGACCTCAGCGGTGATCTTCGCGAGGTGCGCATGCTCGATCAGGGCGCGCATCGCGATCACAGGCGAACCCTCCTCGCCGCCGGCGTAGATGCCCGGGCCGGCAAAGCCGTCAAAGAAGAGCACGCGACTGTTGTGGTGCGCAATGATCGGCAGCCAAGCATGCAGGTACTTGTGGAGGATGACGTGCTTGGCACGCGTGTGGGGGTCGAGCGGCCAAACGGCGGGTAGTTTGTCTGCAGCCACGGCTTCCTCGCGAGCGTCAGATGAGAGTGAACTGTCGTCGAGGGTGAATCTCATCATCGGCATGCAAGCACTGCGCGTTCTTGCGCTGCCGCCAATGGATGGTTCGGACGTCCAGTTCGCGATCCTGGCCGAGCGAGAATACCTGTTCGCGCACCATGGCGGCTGTAGCCGGGGAGTCGTTGGCCACGCGCGCGAGCAGCGACCGGATCGTCGTCCCGTCGGGAAATTCGTTCGTGATTAGTCGCGGCAGGTCGAGCTTGAGCGCGTCCTGGCTGCGCTGCTGTGCGAAATCGCCAAAGTCGAAGGTCGACTGGCTCGTATCCACCAGGCGTAGCGGATCGAAGGCCAGGATGCCAATACCTTCGTGACCGAAGTGCATGAAATGATTCTTGGTCTCGACGCCGACGCACCGAATTGGGTATCAAGCAATCCTTCGAGCTGCACGCCCAGTTGCATCTCAACGACATCAGCCACCATGCGATCGGCATGCTGCGTCGCCATCTGCCGGCGGCGGGCGTCGGGGAATGGCAACCGCAGATTCACGTCGCAAACCTCGATTTCCAGGAAGCCGCGGCCCGTTTGATCGCCAGCTATCGCGGCGCACGCTCGTCGCCGCGGATTCTCTTTGTGCTCGACCAGTACGGTTTTTCCGATGCGTCGCTGCCAGTCATGCAGTCGATCTTTGCCGCCTTTCCGAAGGCGGAGATTGTCTTGACCGTGGCGATCGATACGTTGGTAAATTTCGCGTCTCCCAACACCCTCGATCTCTACCAGAAGGTCCTGGCCAAGGCGGGATTTGACGCAGCTGTCACGGCCGAACACCTCGCTTCGATCAAAGAAGAGGAAGACGGTGCCAAACACATCATCCAGACCTTGTTTTTGAAGGAAGTCTTCCCGCGCACTGGCGCCTCCTTCGCCACGCCGTTCTTCATCATTCCCCGCAAGAGCCGACGAGGCTATTGGCTGTTGCATCTGGCCAACAACATGCGCGCCAACGACGAGATGAAGCAGCTTCACTGGGAACCTCGGCGCGGCCCTTTTGCAAGGCTTCAAGCAGGATCAATGGCGACCCCGGGAGCAGGTTGGCGTCCTTGTCCAGGAACACGCCGCCGCCGCAGAAACCATCGACGACCGTGAGACGCAGTTCGGTGCGCTTGGGATTGCAGCAAAGAATCTGGATGTAGTTTTCGACGTACCGTCGCAGCACCGTGTGCTTGGCGGCACTGTGCTCGTCGAGCAGGGGCGGCTGCCCTTTGCTCCAGTCGTATCCCCGCACGCGACCTCCCTTGCGAACGGGAGGCGTCACGCCGTGAGCTGGAATCCCGCCGGCATTTGGTCCCACGTCTTGCCATCGAGCATACGCCCGTTCGCGGCCTTGGATCGACGCTTGCCGTCGGCACCCCATCCGCCCCACTGCTTGAAGAAGAAGCACACATCCTGCGCTTCGCATTGCCGTCGAATTCGGGTTGCCCACGACGCATCCATCGGCCTGGCCCTGGAGCCGGACTCGCCACCGACGATGACCCAGTGAATTCCCGACAGATCGAGCCGGCCCAGATCCTCCAACAAGGGCTCGCACGACAAAAAGCGGATGGATGCCGGGATGTCCCGCAACAAATCGATCCGAGGTACACCTTGCTTGCGGTTCTCTACCGAGACGCCCAACCAGGCGTTGGATGGAGGCTTGCGTCCCGCCCGGAAATACTCTGCGAGCCGATCAGCTCGCTTGGTGAGGATTTGGTATTGATGCTGCGGTGTCCGCGCCATCACGTCGAACACGCGATCGAGAAACTCGTGCGGGATCTTCTCGTGGAAAAGATCGCTCATCGAGTTCACGAAATAGATAGTCGGCTTCTTGCGATCGAGCGGCTCGGAGAGCCGCTCCTCCAGAATGCGTAGCCGAAATCCTTGGCGATAGGCCTCCACACCCATGGCCTTGAGTCGTTCTGCCATGTCCAGGGCGTAACAGTTCTTGCATCCCTGGCTGATCTTCGTGCAGCCGACAGTCGGGTTCCAGGTTCGGTCCGTCCATTCGATCTTCGATTGCGTCGCCATGGCGTAGGGATCCGACAGGTGGAGATAGCGTAGACGCATCAAGCGCCATTTTGTCGTCGATATAGTACCATACATTTGTATGGTAGCCCGTGCGCGACGCGCAAAACCCTCTTCCGCCCGGCCGTTGACCGCAAGGCAGCGACAAATCGTCGCGTATGTTCGCGAATTCCTCACGGAGCAGCGGCGGCCGCCGAGCCGCGGAGAGATCGCGCAGCACTTCGGCTTCAATCGGGCCACGGCGCAGCAGCACATCGTCGCGATCGAGAAGCTGGGCCATCTCATTCGATGCCCTGGTGCACGAGGCCTCACATTGGGCCCATCCGAGGCTCTTGAATCTGCGCAGGCGCTCGTGCCTGTGATTGGGCGTGTCGCTGCGGGCACTCCAATCCTGGCGATCGAAAACCGATTGGACGAGGTCGCGATCCCCGTCGACCTGTTCCGTCGTGCGCCGGACGTGGTGCTACAAGTGCAAGGTGACAGCATGAAAGACGCTGGCATCTTGGACAACGACCTGATTGCGGTGGTGCTGGCTTCCACGGCCGACCATGGGGAGATAGTCGTGGCGCGCATCGACGAGGAGATCACCGTCAAGCGGCTGCACCTTCATCGCGGACGTATTGTCCTGAAGCCGGCCAACCCACGACACGTCCCTCGATTCATCGACGAAGGCAGCGACTTTTCGATCGAGGGCGTCGTCGTCGGTGTTCTTCGTCGCCTCTAGCCTGACGGAAACGAAAGCTCAGTCAACCCGCGTGCACTTCGGGGAGATCTTATTTCGCCTACGCGATCGGGACCAAAAGCATCAGCGAAAAGGGTTGCCAGGAGCAGCCCTAGGCCGCGTCCGTGCCCGCCGGCTTCGACCTCAACCAGGCTTCCTGCTGCCGCTTTGGGAGCGCGGCGAACGCCAAGATCATCTCGGCCAGCCGGTCGTCCTGGGCGAACAAGTATGCGAGCGGCACGCGCAGAACCTTTGCCAGGCGGGTGGCCGTATCGAAATCGGGCTGGTGGACTCCCTGCTCGTAGCGGTTAATCCGGGGGCTGGCCACGAACTCATCAATGCCCGCCAGCACGCCCAGTTGCTTCTGAGACAAGGCGGCCGCCTTGCGGGCCTGCTTGAGCCGGCGAGGAAACGGACTGCCGCGGGAAAAGGATGGAGACATCGCCGCCCAACGAGGTGGAGCGGCGAACATCGCCAGTTTCGCTTGATCCGGATACTACGAAAATCGTAGCATCGGCAGGCGACCGCGCCCGATCCGACAGGTCCCGGATAGCGCCCGCATTCGCCCGGTCTCCCCCCGCCTCGGAAAATGTTGATGACATCCATGCCACGGCTGGTCGTTTGCGCTGCGCTCTTGGCAGCGATCCCCTTGATCGCGCCTGCCCAATCTGCTGGTGATCCGGGTTTGGATCCGGCCCGACCGGCTGCTGCATCGGCACAAGACCTGCCCCCTCCCACGGCCGAAGAGCAGCAAATGCTCTTGGCCGTACGCAAGCAGTGGAAAGCGCAGGGACTGGGGGACATGACCCCGGAACAGGAAGCGGCCATGCTGCGCAAGTTTCGCTTGATGCGGGGCAGCATGGCGACAAACCTGACGATGATGCGAATGGCAGCGGGAGCTGGCGCCACGCAGCCTGTCGTACCGGCCGCGGCACCTGCCACCGTGGCGGCTCCGCCCTCCGCCAGTCCGGCTAGCCCGGTCGTCGCAAAATCCGACGTCGCCAGGCCAACGACCTTCAGCGATCCGTTCGGCGGCTTTCTGGTCAATGGCCGATCCTGGGTCGACCCGGCTGGCAGCCCCTTCGCCTTCCCGGTAGGCGGTGGCCGCTATGCCTACCAGATGTTCGCGGGCAACCGTGCCACCGGAGCAATGACCTACATGGTTCGATCCGGCCAGCCGGACCACTATCTGGTTCGGTCCACCAACGCCAATTCGCTCGCGGCGCCCGTCACCATCGGTACGCTGGAACAGACGCGGGCCAACGGCTGGGAATTCACACCGCCGGAGGGCGGCACGGTGGCCGGGCAATCGATCTTTATGCTGGACGACGGGCTTCTGATGGCCAGAATCGACAACGTCTTCCGCTATCGCCCAGGCTCGGCGCTGCAGACCATCCCCTTGCCGCCGGGCTTCGCGCTGTTCGGCTATCAGCGCGGTGACGTGGGCACGACCCACGTTGTGGCGATCTTCCGAGCTCGCGGCGCCAATCACTCGGTGTTCCACGAAATCAAGTCCATTGCGGGAAAGAGCGAAGACTCGGATCTGGCGCTGCTCAACATCGACACCGGTCAGCTCTTCCCGCTCAAGCGCACCGTGGACGACACGTTGCTCAACAAGATGTTCGATGGCTACGGCAATCCGATTTCGAGCTACTACCTGTGGTCGATCTACTGGTACTCGACACCCGATGGGCCCATCGCCGTGGCGTTTGAACACGATGCCGGCGAAGTCGTGGCGATCGATCTGACCAATGATCATCGCGTCACGCTTTTCTCGCGATCGCTCGGCATCACCGAGTTCCACCCAACCCAGTATCCGGACGGCCACGTGTCCGTGGAGGCGAGCTGGATGTTCAAGAAGCACGAGGCGCCCGACGTGGGGGCGATCCTCGCCGGCAAGGCGCCGGTACCGACCTCTTGAGAGGTTCGGTCGGGACATGCCCTTGGAACCGCGCCTTTCTGCTTCGCACGAAGCCCCATTCGGACCGCCCTACGTCGAGGTGGCCGAATTGGGGACGTTTGGCTCCATGGCGCTGCTGGCGATGCTGCAGGCCGGCGCTGATCCTGGTTTCTATCACCTGCGTCGTCTGACCGGCCGCGGCGGCCGACTGGCGCCCCATGTCGACCTGCGCCAGCGCATCGTCCTGGCGCTGCTGGAGACGGGCGTGCTCATACCAGCCGGCCCCAGGCGGCTGCGTCTGGACGCCACCTTGGCCGATTCGGACTGGGACCGAATGGACTTGGAGGAAGCGGATTGGGCAGTGCGCTGGAGCGACACGACCCGTGGATCGTTGGCGCTAACCTTGAAGGGCTACCTAGACGAATTGACGCCGACGCCTCGCAACCTCGAGATCCTGCTCGATGCCTGGTTTGCGCTGGCCAAGGCCGAATGTCTCGCGTTCGGTGCCTACGCCCTGTCGAGCCATCGCCTAGATCCTGCCATCGCGATGACGGCCGAACCCTCCCTGGGTCCGATCCTTGCCCAGCGCAGTATCGGGCAAGGGTGCGCGCTGATGTGGTGGGCGGCGAAGAACGTTGCCTCCTCTTTCTTGCGCCACGGCGGCCAGCCTGGACTGGCCGAACGCGAAATTGAGCGGACGTTGGCTTCCGCACTCGATCGCGATGTGCGCTCGGGGTCGACGATCCCGACCTTTCACCGTCATCACACCCAACCAGTCAGCACGTTCGCCGGCGCCTTCCTGCTGGCCAGCCGGCTCGGCGAAAGCTACTGGACCAGTCCGATTGGCATGGGTCCTCTTGAGCACGCCCGCCACGCCGAACACACGTCCTGAAGGTCCTCGATCGATGATCAAATGGCGTGAGTGCACGGAAGGCGACATCCTATTCGAGGCCTTCCTTCCCGAACACGATCACGACCACGAAATGCAGTGGCTCCTGCGCGCGTCGCGGTCTGGCCACGTATTGGCTGAGCGATCAGGCTCGCTCACGTGGCGGCCGACGTTCGGTCCGGACGGCGGCGACGTCGCCGCCATCGATGCGGAGATCGACCAACTCCTGCCTGAAGTGGCAGCCATGCCGGTATCGGCGGAGCCCGGACCCTACCAGCCCGGCCCTGCGCAGATTGCCGAACCGAATCCGATCGAGCATGCGGTGCTGTTCAACCTACTGGAACAAGGCCAAGGGGCTGTGGCCGCCCTGGGCGTTCCGTCCGACTTACTGACCCAGTTTCTGGATCTATCCGAAGGGTGTTGCCTGGAAGACCTGTATCCGATCGCGTTGAGCGGCCGCCGAGCCCAACGGCTGCAGCGTCTGGTGGCACTGCACCACCTCGTCATCAAGCATCCGGGCTTGCTGGCCAGCAAGAACGCCATCCTCATGGCGCTGCAGGTCGACGACTTGGATGCCATCCGCCGTGTGTTGGAGGACGCCGGTGTGACCGTTGCACCGCAAGCCTAGCGGCGCGACGATCGCGTTCTACCAGGAACTCGAGCGCGCAAAGCTGCTGACAGAGCCAACCACTGGTTCGGAACGAAAAGAGATCCCGCCAGACAAATAGGTCGCGCGAAAAACGTTGCGGTCAGCCAGCTTCCAGGCGCCAGGCCGAAGGTCGCGATCAAAGCCGAGCAGACGGCTAGATGCGGCTGTCTTGCGGCATTCGGACCGGAGAGCGGAAGGGGATAGGCAGCCCCGGCGAAATTCCGTAACTTTCTATTTTTGGGCGTTGGTCAAACTTGGCCACCTTGGCGACACCAAGCTCTACATCCCGAAGGGGGATGCCGCCTATGACGCGCTGAAACCGATGATAGGCGGCACGCTCAACATCAAGCACGTCCGCGCCCATTGGGACGAAATCCTGCGGCTGGCCACCTCGATCAAGCAGGGCACGGTGACGGCCTCGCTGATGCTGCGCAAACTCGGCAGCTATCCGCGCCAGAACGGCCTGGCTATCGCCCTGCGTGAGCTGGGGCGCATCGAGCGCACGCTGTTCATCCTGGACTGGCTGCAAAGTGTGGAACTGCGCCGCCGCGTGCATGCCGGGCTGAACAAGGGTGAAGCCCGAAACGCGCTGGCCCGCGCCGTGTTCTTCAACCGACTGGGCGAAATCCGCGACCGCAGTTTCGAGCAGCAGCGTTACCGGGCCAGCGGCCTCAACCTGGTGACGGCGGCCATCGTGCTGTGGAATACCGTCTACCTGGAGCGGGCCGCGAATGCCTTGCGTGGCCACGGCCACGCCGTTGATGCCGCGCTGTTGCAGTACCTGTCGCCGCTCGGCTGGGAGCACATCAACTTGACCGGCGATTACCTCTGGTGCAGCAGCGCCAACATCGGCGCGGGCAAGTTCAGGCCGCTACGACCGCTGCAACCGGCTTAACGTGCTTTATTTTCCGTTTTCTGAAGTGACCCCATGTGGGTGGCCACCTGGCTGGACGCAGCACCGGTGTCCATGGTTTCGACGAAGGACTTGTCGATCTTGAGGTAGTCGACCTGGAACGTGTGCAGGTAGGACAGGCTGCAAAAACCCGTCCCGAAATCGTCGATGGCCACCTCGATGCCGAGATCGCGAATGGTCCGGACATTGGCCTTGGCGCGCTCGAGGTCGATGAAACAACGCTCGGTGATCTCGACGTGCAGATTACGCGGCGTGAAGCCAGGTGCCGTCGCGAGCCCGCGCAGGGTCGCGACGATGGCATCCGAATGCAGGTCGGCTGCGGACAGGTTGAGGCTGAACCGGAAACCCGGGAACCGTTCCAGTACCGCCGGCGCATCCTGGCGCAAAAGTTCGATCACGCGGGCGGTGACCAGACGGATCAACCCGGATTCTTCCGCGACCGGAATGAACAGGTCGGGGCGAACGAAGCGGCCGTCCGGTCGGCGCCAGCGGATCAGCGCCTCTGCGCCGACGCACTGGCCGGTGTCGAGGGCGACGATCGGCTGGTAGTGCAGCAACAATTCGTGGTGGCGCAGAGCCGTGTGCAGTTCATGGCGCAGCGACAAGCGACGACGCGCGAGGGCGCCGAGAGACAGCAGCAAGAGCAGTCCGACGCCGGCGCCAACCGGCACCATCAGCAGAGCGGCTTCGCGATCGCGCGCCCGCAGGTAGGACACCGGCGTGGCGGCAAAGGCCGCATAGTCGTATCGCTTCGAAGGGGCGATGGCCACGACGTAGGCGCCGTCGAAGAAGGTGACGTCCTTTCGTCCCCGCAAGGCCTTTGTCCAGGCCGGATCGAAATGCCCGCGCGCGATCATCGGCTTGCCCGCACTGATCGCGAACAGTCCCAGCGAGACCTCTCGGTTGTCGGTGAACACGTCGATCGCCAGGTCGCGATGCATGATGGCGACATAACCCCGTTTCTCGGCGATGAAGAACCGGGTACCGGGTGCAATCGCCAATTCCACCGACGGTCGGACACGATTGCCCAAGGAGCTGACATAGGTCGGCGGCCCGATGGCAATGCCCGGTTCGTGCCGACCGATCGACGAACAGACCAGGCGATCGCCCTCGACATGGCCGATGAACTGAATGTAGCTCGCGCCCATGTCGATGCGGCGCATGATCGCGATGTTCGCATCGGAACAGGGTTCGGGATCGTGCGCCGCCAGCACCTGGTCGACGGCATCCGTGGACTGGCTGCCGGCCTCGTCCGCCCGGCGCCGCACTTCTTGCGCAATGGTCAGAGCCTGCCGGGTTTCCTCCTGAAGGCTCTGTCGGTGGGTGAGGTACAGCGCTGCCAGAATCGGCACGACGACGGCACCGAGCCCGGCGAGAATGGCCGTCGCTATCGCATGACTGCGCTTCATTCGGCTCCCGACCGATGCCGATGATGTGCACGCCCGCCCTGGAGCGTGCAGGGCAGTCTATCCAGTGAGAGGCCGAGAGCGCCAGCCATGGGGTCTTCCGGCAACAGTGGATGCTGAGTACGCGCGCCCATGGTTGTGCGTTCGCGGAAGCGGAGATGCCAGGCGAGTTCTGCGCATCGCAACACGAGCGCGGGCGATGCGTCGGTCGGTCAAGCCCGAAAGCGCATCGACGGCCGCGGTGTCACAATTGCCTTCGAATGATGTTCTGCGCGTCTGGCCAGCAGCGCGTCAACGCGGATTGTTCCGGGGACGGCGCCCGGATGTTTCCGGCAGCGGGTGCGGATGCAGGTGGAACTTTCAGGCACTGTGCCCGGAGGCGACTGGAAACGGAGCGTTGCGGTTGCGGAGGGTGGCCAGCAGCCCCGCGGGAAGCCCGCTGCTGAAAGCCGAGTCACTTCGCATAATGGATATTATGTAATTTCCAATACGGCCATCGCGGCAGGCTGTCGTCGAAGACGCCCGCCGGGCGCGTCCGGGGCGTCCATCGCTCCCTGCGTTCGGCTGTCGCCCACGCGGTCGCCACGGTCACCGCTCTGGATCAATGGCGACGTTCGCAAGACGATCAGCGGCCGGCGACGCGTCGGCCTTTGCAGTCGATGAACGGTGAATGTGCCAGCCATTGGCTGTCGGGGTAATAGGCGAAGATCATCTGGCCGTTACGCAGGCTGTCGATCACCGCCGGGGCGACCTCGGGGCGCAGTGCCGGGCAGCCCCAACTGCGGCCGAGCCGGCCCTGCTTGCCGGCCAGCAGCGGGTCGACATAGGCGGCGCCATGCCCGTCGCTAGCAGCAAGGCGAATCGACTCAGGCGCAGGCGGCTGCGGTCAGGCATCGGCCCACGACGTTAGCAGACTTCGCCGACGGCGTCTGCCGGTGTCGCCGGCGCCGTTGCGGACGCGACGGCAGCGCCTTTCAGCGCTGCGGTGCGTGCGTGCGACCATCGACCCAGGTGCCGCTGGCATCGTCGACCGACGCGTTCGACGACAACCTCGGGTCGTCGTCCCTCGGCGCCAGATCCACCGGCTCGGACAGCCGTCGCCGCAGCGCCAGATCGGAGCGCGAATCGGCGTTGGCGAGCGCCTGTTCCCAATCGACCAGCCCGGCCTCGACCAGCCGCAGCAGCGATTCTTCGAAGGTGGTCATGCCGTGGCTGACACCCTGCTTCATCGCGTCGCGCAGTTGCTCGATCTGACCGGCGCGAATCAGGTCGGAGACGAAGCTGGTCTGCAGCAGCAATTCGACCGCCGGCACCCTGCCCTTGCCGTCGACCCGACGCAGCAGCCGTTGCGAGATCACCGCCTTGAGGTTGAGCGAAAGATCCAGCAACACCTGCGCGTGCGCCGAATCGGGGAAGAAACTGATGATGCGGTCGATGCACTGGCTGGCGTTGTTGGCGTGCAAGGTGGCCAGACACAACTGGCCGGTCTGGGCGTAGACCATCGCCTGCTCCATCGTCACCCGATCGCGGATCTCGCCGACCATGATCACGTCCGGCGATTGCCGCATCGCGTTGCGCATCGCCTCGCCCCAGGAGATGGTGTCGATGCCGATCTCGCGCTGGTCGACCAGCGAGCGCTTGTGCGCATGCAGGAACTCGATCGGATCTTCCACCGACAGGATGTGGCCGTGATGATGCTCGTTACGATGATCGAGCATCGCCGCCAGCGTCGTCGATTTGCCACAGCCGGCGGCGCCGACCACGAGGATCAGCCCGCGCGGCTGCATGATCAGATCGTGCAAGCCGATCGGCAGATGCAGCTCGTCGATGCCCGGGATGCGCGCCGGCACGAAGCGGATGGCGATGCCGACCTCGCCGCGCTGGCGATAGACGTTGACGCGGAATCGCCCGAGTTGCTCGCGCGCGAGGGTGAGATTCATCTCGTGGTTGTCGGCGAAGGTGCGCCGCTGACCGTCGTCCATCATGCCGCGCGCGATGGCGGCGACCGTGGCCGACTCCAGCGCCGGCATCTCCAGCATCTGGAGCACGCCGTCGATCTTCAGCGCCGGTGGCGCGCCGACACCGAGGAACAGATCCGACGCCTTGCGCGTCGCCATCATCGTCAGCAGCACGTCGAGGTCCATGGCTGTGCTCCGCAACCGGTGCGACCAGCCTGGACCCAGCGGCGATGGCGATGTTGACGTGGATCAAGGCCGGCGCCGATCCGCGTCACCGGCGGACGGGCTGCCGACGGATGGCGACCGCGACGGCGCCGCATCGCCACGCAAGATCGTCACCTTCTCGCCGGCATCGGCGCGGATCGGCTCGTCGGTGACCACCAGCACCGTGCCGGGGACCAGCAGGTCGTAGACCGCGGCGGCAAACTCCGGCGCCACCGCCAACCGGCCTTCCTCGGCGATCGCGTCGAGCGCCTGCGTGCCCTCGTCGCTTTGCTCATCGTCGTCGATCCGGAAACACCCGTCGGTACTCGTTGACGTGCATCAACACGCGCCGCCACCCGCCGGCGCCTACTGCCACCCATTCCACCATGGAGAGCGAACATGGATCGCGTCAAGGGCAAGACCTGCATCATCACCGGCGGCGCGCTCGGCATCGGTCGCGCCTGCGCCCTGCGGCTGGCCGACGAGGGCGGACACATCGCCGTGTTCGACATCCTCGACGAGGCGGGTGCGCGATTGTGCGAGGAACTGGCCGCCAAGGGGGCGCGCACCCGCTACTGGCATGTCGACGTCGCCGACGAAGCCCAGGTCGCGGCGGCGATGGACGACGTCGCCCGCCATTTCGGCAGCGTGCACGTGCTGGTCAACAATGCCGGCATCGCCGGCGTCGACAAGCCCACCCACGAAATCACCGAGGCGCAGTGGGATCGCGTGCAGGCGGTCAACGTCAAGGGCGTGTTCTTCTGCACCAAGCACGCCATTGCCCACCTGCGCCACGCCGGCGGCGGCAGCATCATCAACCTGTCGTCGATCTACGGCCTGGTTGGCGCCGGCGACGTGCCGCCCTACCACGCAGCGAAAGGTGCGGTGCGCCTGATGAGCAAGAACGACGCGCTGATCTACGCCCGCGATCGCATCCGGGTGAACTCGATCCATCCGGGTTTCATCTGGACGCCGATGGTCGAAGGCTATCTGCGCGCCGGCGGCGCCACCGACATGGAAGCCGCTCGGCGCGGCGTCGACCAATTGCATCCGTTGGGCCATCTGGGCGAGCCCGACGACATCGCCTGGGGCGTGGTCTATCTGGCGTCGGAGGAAGCGAAATTCGTGACCGGCTCGGAACTGGTCATCGACGGCGGCTACGTGGCGCGCTGACCGCTCGGCGCAAGCAGCCGCCATGCGCCCAGGCGCACGGCGGCCGGTGCCGACGATGGTGGCGATCCCTTACTTGACCACCACCACCTTGCCCTTCATCACCGCCCAGTGGCCCGGCGCCGAGCAGAAGAACTCGTAGTCGCCGCCAACCTTGAGCTTGCTGCCGGGGAAGCTGGTGCTGGTCTTGCCACCGCCACCCACCACCGTGGTGTGCGCGATCACGCGGGTATCGCCAGCCTTGACGTAATTGCCAGCCAAACCGGCCTTGAGGCCGTCGTTGGCGATGCCCTGCATGTCGCTGGCCAGGGAAATGACGACGTTGTGACCCATCGTCGCCGCCGGCAGCTTGCCGGGATGGCTGAGGTTGACGGTGATCGCCTTGCACGAAGCCGAAACGGTGACCGTGCTGAGGTCGAACTTCATCGCGTCATCGCCCTTCAGGTCGATGCTGCAGTTGCCGGCATGGGCCATGCCGGAGGCGATCAGGGCGAGACTGGCGAGCAGGATACGCATGGGATACTCCTTTGGACTTGGCGATTGCGTCGGCTCGGCGGCATCTGCCGGCGCGAGCCGCCGCGTAGTATGCGCGCGATCGTCCTTGCGTTGCCTTGACGGCGATCAGGGCGCCGTGGTGGCGGCGGACAGCCGCCTCAGCCGCTGCAGTCGCCGCAGCACACCGAAGGCTGTTGCACCACCTGCTCGGCGCGTACCGGCTCGCCGACCTGCGCCAGCGCCTGCAGCAGGTCGGCGATGACGATCCACGTCGCCACCCGCAAGCGTCCGGCGGGCGCATCGATGGCAATCGTCGCCGCCATGTCGAAACAGCGAATGGCGTCCTCGATGGCGTCTGGCGATGGCAGTGGGTGATCGAACTGGACGTGATATTCCATGGGCTTTCTCGGGACGTTTCACGCCACCGCCGCGGCGTGCGGCCAGGCGCCGGTATCGATGCATGTTTGCAAACGCGAGCGCCACGGCGCGATGTCGATGCCGTGTGCGGCCAGCCAATCGGCGGCGAACACAGTGTCGTCGTAACGCTCGCCGCGATCGCACAGCAAGCTGACGATCGCCCCGCCCTGCCCGCTTGCGTGCAGGCGTGCCGCCAGCCGCAGGCAGGCGACGAGGTTGGTGCCCGACGAACCGCCATAGCGATAGCCGGTGCGTTCGCGCAACAGCCAGGCGCCCGCGATCGAAGCGGCGTCGTCGACTTCTTCCACTGCATCGACGATGTCGAACAGGAAACACGGCTCGACGCGCTGACGGCCGATGCCTTCGATCAACGTCGGCTGGCTGGCGCCGGCGCTGCGGTCGCAGCGGCGCCAGCCTTCGGCGAACGCCCCGCCCGTGGGTTCGGCCACGCACAGGCGGGTCGGCAGGCGCCGATAGCGCAGATAACGGCCGATCGTCGCCGAGGTGCCGCCGGTGCCGGCGCCGCAGACGATCCACGCCGGTTGCGGGTTTGTCTCGCGCGCGAGCTGGGCGATGATCGACTCGGCGATGTTGTTGTTGCCGCGCCAGTCGGTGGCGCGTTCGGCCAGCCCGAACTGATCGAGAAAACAAGCGCCGTCGGCGACGTGGGCGGCGATGCGCGTGGCCACTTGCGCCGGGTCGTCGACCAGATCACAGGTGGCATCGAGCGCGCGCAGCTCGCGGATCTTGCCAGGCGCCGTGCTGGCCGGCATCACCGCGGTGAAATGCAGGCCGAGCAGGCGCGCGAACCACGCTTCGGAAATCGCGGTGCTGCCCGAAGAGGCATCGACCACGCCCTGCTCCGCGCGCAGGCGGCCGTTGCACAGCGCGTACAGGTACAGCGAGCGCGCCAGCCGGTGCTTGAGGCTGCCCGATGGATGCGCGGCCTCGTCCTTGAAATAAAACGCGATGTCGGCAAAGCCGGGGAAGTCCAGGCGCAGCAAATGGGTGTCGGCCGAGCGCAGCGCCTCGCGTTCGAGTGTGTGCAAGGTGCGATGGATCCAGTCGCGTCCGTCATCGATGGCGCCGCTCATGGCGATGTTCCCTCGTCCAGCAACTGTCCGCAGCGACGCTGCAGATAGTCGAAGTAGCGCGCGATGTAGTCAATGCCGTTCTGGTCGTCGAGCAGGAACGGATTCATCAGCGTGTGGCGCAGGATGAACAGGCGATCGGCGCCGTCGTGTCCGGCCCGCAACGTGGCCGGGTCCAGATCCAGCCGGGCCAGCAGATCGGCCATGTCCTCGGCACCCACCGCCTGTGCGTGCAGGCTGGTCATCGAGGCGTAGAACTCCTGCTCCTGCACGCTGCGGCCGTGATGGATGCGCAGGCTTTCGTACAGGCGGCGGACGAAGGCGTTGGCGACGGCGACGTCGCGATTGCCGACCGGGTTGAGCGCAAGGCAAACCAGGTTGCTGTCGGGCGCGAACGGCACGCAGGCATGCACGCGCGCCGCGGTCGTTTCGCTCATGTGGCGGGCGTGGTCGATGAAGCGCTCGGTCGAACGAATCGTCGCGGCGACCATGCGCCCGAAATGCGCCGCATCCAGCGGCATGACGCGATGGGTGACATACACCGCGGCGGCGGCCGCGCCGGACTTGGAGCCTTCGGGAATGTAGCGGCCCAATTGTCGGTAGCGACGGAAGTAATCATCGACGCCTTCTTCGGCGAACACGTAGTCGGCGCTCTCCGAGAGCAGCCCCATCGCGCGCTGGTCGCGGCAGATGAAAGCACCGGCACCATAGGGCAGGAAGCCGAGCTTGTGCGGATCGACGGTGACCGAGTCGCACTGGCCGATGGCGGCGATCGCGGCGTGCGTGGTTTCGCTCGGGAACGTGGTGAATTCGCGGCGCAGTTCGGCCAGCGGACGCAGGCCGCCGTCCTGCTGGCGCAACAGGCTGGCCAGGTAGCCGCCCCAGGCGGCATCGACATGCACGGCAAAACCCAGCCCCTGCGCGGAGAAGCGTTCGCGCGCAGCGACCACCGCGTGGATCGGATCGATGGTGCCGAACTCGGTGGTGCCCAGCACTGCCACCGCCAGCAGCACGCTGCGCCGTTCGCGCTGCAACTGCTCCAGTTGCGCCACCAGCGCTTGCGCATCCATGCGCATTCCGCGCTCGGGCACCTGCAGCAGTTGCTCGCGGCCCAGCCCGAGCAGCTTCATGCCCTTGCTCCACGAGTAATGCGCGGTCAACGGCGCCAGCACCACCGGTGGCGCGATCTGGCGATGACGAGCGAAGAACTCGACCTGGCCCAGATGCTCGATGCGCTGACTTTCGATGCGCTGCTGCCACTGCCGCCGCTCCTCCGGTGCCAGCGCCGCAACGGCATCGCGGGCGCGCTGCAACAACGCGATCGCGGCCTGCGGATGCAGGTTGAAGGCGGCGTAGTCGTCTTCGGGCAGCGCCGGATCGTGAAAGTCGGCCGCCCGCAGCGCCAGCGGAAACGCCTTCAGCGCCAGCGCCAGGCGCAGCGCCTGATAGTTGGCGACGGTGCCGCCGGAGGTGAGATGGCCAAACGCGCAGTCGGCGCGCGACGTGTCGACGCCATAGCCGAGCATGTGCGCCAGTTGCAGACCGGCGCGGATTTCCAGATCGATCGTCACCGGCCCGGCTTCCTCGGTGACGTTGTTGGGGTTGTAGGGCAGCGCCAGCACCTGCGCGACCAAGCCCGGCAAGGCCAGGTCGGACACCATGTGGCCAAGATAGCGAGGGCTGTGGAACGGCACCGAGCGCTTGAGCGCCGCCGACAGCGCATGCAGTTCGCGGCGCAGGCGCGCCTCGAAGGCCTGGAAGTCCGGGCGCAGCGTGGCGCTGGTCGGGATCGCCGGCGGATCCTCCGGATGCACGTTGCGCCGCCAGAAGACGTGATCGCGCAGGAACTCGACGACCAGTTTTTCCAGCAGGCCATCGTTCTCGCCATACGGGCCAAGGAAGCACGGATACAGCGCCGGATCGGTCATGCCGCCACTCCCGGAATCCACAGTAGCGCGCCGCGCGGGTCGTGGGCGATGGCGATGGAGATAATGAAGGCATAGGTCGCCATTGCCGCGATCAGGCACCATCGCCGCACCGGCGGCGTGCGCCCACGCTTGAGCGCGAAGGTGCCAAGGCCGATGTAGACGATCAGCAACAACACCTTGGCGGTGAGCCAGCCGTTGACGAACGGATACTGCTGCACGATCGTGGTCAGCAGCACCGCCGCCGCCAGCAGCGTGGTGTCGATCAGGTAGCTGGCCAGGCGCACCGGCCTTGCCATCGCCCAGCGCGCACCGGCCTGCACGCCGATGCCGCGCGCGCTGAACAACAGGCCGCTGGCGATCACCGCGCCGATGTGCAGATCCTTGATCTGCGGATAGAAGGCGGCGCCCACGCTCAACCCGGCTTGCCGTCGGCGCGCGGGGTGAGGTAGATCCACGCCGAGCGCAGCACCCAGGGCACGAAGGCGAGCAGCCAGCCGATGCCGGCGACGGCATCGACGGCGTAGGAATCGGGTACGAACTCGGCGCTGATGCGAACGATCGCGACGACCTGCAACGCGACGAAAGCAAAGCCGGCAACCGCGCCCAGTTCCAGCGGTCGCCCGGAATGGCCCTGCGTCACCCGCGTCACCATCGCCACCAGCAGGCTGCCGAAGTAGCCGATGAACAGCGCATGTGCCGGCGCCCGCCCCATCGTGAAATCACCGGTGACGGCAAACCACAGGCTCTGCGCGCAATACATCGCCAACGCGATCGGCAGCCACGTGAAGCCGGCGAACAGCACCGTCAGCAGCGCCGGCCCCCGGCCCCACCATTTCCACGCCATCACCGCGGTCATCGCCGCGAACGGCGCATCGACCAGCCACAGCCAGCCGTAGGCGTGCGCCAGTTCCAGCGCCAGATGCGCGAGCGTGAACGCCCACATCGCCGCCAGCAACCACATCGGCCGCCACGGCCGATAACCCTTGATGACGTTGTTGGCGAAGAACGGGATCAGCCGATGATTGACGGTGAAGAAGATCGGCAACAGCAGACCGAAGCCACCGAACTTGATCGCCGCGAATGCCAGCAGCGGCTGCCCGGGATGATGCAGGTAGAAGGCGAAACAGATCAGCCCGGCCAGCCCCAGCGTCAACGCCGCCGCGCAGCTGATCGCATGCCAGGTGCGGCCTTGCTCGCGCCAGATCATGCCCAGCAGCAGGAACAGGCCGAAGCTCCAGCCGACGATGGTGAGCACGATGCCAAGATGCAGCGCCAGCGGATGCCCGAACACGCCGGCCAGCGTCAGCGCCTGCCCGCCGAACAGCCCGACCCCGACCGGGATGTAGTGCCGGCGCTGCATCGGCGGCTGGTTCATCCAGCGCGGAAAGGTGGTCAGCAGAAAGCCGAGCATGAACGGCGGCAGCACTTGATACTGCATGATGATGGCGTGCATCCAGCCAGCGAAGGCCACCGGCTGCGCCATCGTCCACCAGCCCCAGCGGGTGGCGATCAACCAGCTCGTCCACCAGCCCATCGCCATCAACACGTTGAGCGCACCGATGCAGAACAGCAGTCGATGCGGGGTGGCGGTGAGCACCCGCGTCAACGACGCGGACAAAGCAGGAGACGTTGCGTTCATGCGCGTATTGTCCATCGCGCAAGCTTACGCCTGCCTTGATGCAGGTCAGGGGCAATGGCGTGACTCGATGGCACGCAGATCCTTGCGGCAGCACCGGGCGGCACCATGACAAGATACTGGATGCCCGTATATTCGACGCATGCGCACAGTGATCGAGACGCCAACCTTCCAGCGCCAAGCCGAATAATTGTGGAGTGACGACGAACGCATCGAGTTCATCGCCTGGATTGCCGACCATCCGGACGCGGGAGACGTGATTCCAGGTGCCGATGGCGCACGAAAGGTTCGCTGGAGCCTGCCAAGAATGGGCAAGCGAGGTGGCGCGCTGATTGTCTATTTCAACCTCGCTGCCGACGGCACCGTGCTGCTGGTTACCATTTACGCAAAAAGCGATCGCGCGACGATTCGAAGAAAAGACATTGAAAAGGCCATCTGACATGGACATCGAGAAAATCGCGAAGGCCATCGAGCGCGACGCCGGCCATGCGTTGCCCGAACTGCGGCAAGCGCTGGTCGAGGCCAATGCGCGTCAAGGACGCGTGACGACACCCGAACAATCCCTCGTGCGCGCCGTGCGCAGCCAACTCGGCCTGTCGCAAGTCGCTTTCGCCCAACTCATCGATACGCCCGTGGCCACTCTGCGCGACTGGGAACAAGGTCGCTTCCCACCGCCCGGCGCGGCCGTGCAGTTGCTGCGGTTGCTGATGGCAAAGCCAAAGCTCGAGGCACTGTTGAAAGCGGGGTGATGGAGTATCCCGTTGGCGGGGAAGACGCCCGCCGCGATTACGGTGAGACGCGTGTCATCTGCTTTGGTCTTCTGGCGGGACGCTTGGTCGTCGTTGGCTACACGCCACGAGGCGCAGTTCGCCACATCGTCAGCATGAGGAAAGCCAATGAATGTGAGAAAACCCGCATCGGCCCGCACCTTGAAATCCGACCTCGCGCGCGTGGACAGGCACGCCATGAAAGCAAGTGAGTACGACGAGCTTCCTGAGCTCACCGACGCCATGCTCGCAGGTGGCGTCGTCAAGCGCGGCGGTCGCCCTGTCGCTGCCAATCCACGCAAGCAAGTCACCATCCGCTTGCCGGCAACCGTGCTGGCCGCCTGGAAGGCCACCGGCCCCGGCTGGCAAACGCGCATGGCAGAGTTGTTGAGCAAGCGCGTGGCATGAGGCAGCAACGGCCGCACGACCAGCCATCCCCTCACTCCCGCAACACCGCCCGCGCCAGCGCTTGCAGGCGATCCATATCGCGGATTTCCAGTTCGCGGCGATCCACCGCGATCAGGCCGTCGTCCTGGAAGCGGCGCAGTACCCGGCTGACGGTTTCGGCGGCAAGGCGCAGGTAGTTGGCCATGTCGGTGCGGCCCATCGTCAGGTGCATGCGGGTGGCGGAAAAACCGCGGGCGGCATAGCGCCGCGACAGCGAGACGAGGAAGGCGGCCATGCGCTCGTCGGCGCTGAAATCGCCGGCCAGCAGCGCCGCCTTGCCGATGTCCTGCGACAGCAACCGGAACAATTGCTCTTGCAGGCCCGGCAGGCGCGCGGCCAGCAACGCCAGCTGCGGGAACGAGAAGCGACACAGCATCACCGTGTCCAGGGCGATGGCGTTGCACGGATAGCGGGCGTTGGAGATCGCGCTCAGCCCGATCAACTCGCCGGGTAGGTGGAAGCCGCGCACCTGCTCGTGGCCGCTGCGATCGACGACGAAAGTCTTGACGGTGCCGGCGCGGACGGCGGCGATGGCGGTGAACGGATCGCCCTCGCGGAAGATGTATTCGCCTTCCGAGAACGGCCCGACGTGATCGACCAGCACGTGCAGCTGCGCCAGCGAGGCCTTGTCCATGCCGTGCGCAAGGCAAGCAGCGGAGAACGCGCAGGTGCTGCAGAAATGGAGCGCGTCGCCGTCGTCGGCGATCGGCGGCGGGCATTGCGGCTGGCTGTTCATGCCGACTCCGCCGCAGGCCGTTTCAGATGGCCTTGGAGAACCGCGCCGGAAGCGAGGACGACTCGTGCAGATAGCGGTCGAAACATGCGGCAATGATACGCAACAGCAAGCGCCCGCGCGAGGTCGCGTGGATCGCCGCATCGTCGACTTCGACCAGGCCGTCGGCCATCAGCGGCGCCAGCCGATCCAGTTCGTCGCCGAAATAGCGGACGAACGCGATGTCATGGCGCGCCTCCAGCGCAGCGACGTCGATGCGGCCGGTGCACATCAATTGCCCGATGGCATCGGCGCGGACGCGATCGTCGGCATCCATGCGCACCCCGCGCCAGGTCGGGATGCGCCCGGCATCGATCGCCGCTTCCCACGACGGCAGGTCGCGCGGGTTCTGGCTGAAGCTGTCGCCGACATGGCTGATCGCGCTGACGCCGAAGGCGACCAGGTCGGACTCGGCATGGGTGGTGTAACCCATGAAATTGCGATGCAGGCCGCCGCGTTCGAGCGCCCGCGCAAGGTCGTCGTCGGGCAACGCGAAGTGGTCCATGCCGATGTAGCGATAGCCGGCGGCCGAGAGCTTGTCGATCGCCAGCCGCAGCAAGCCGAGCTTGGCTTCCGGATCCGGCAGCCGGCTTTCGTCGATCTGCCGCTGCGGGCGAAACAGTTGCGGCATGTGCGCGTAGCTGTAGACCGCCAGCCGGTCGGGACGCACCGTGGTGACGATGTCCAGCGTGCGCGCGAAGCCCTGCGCGTTCTGGCCGGGCAATCCGTAAATCAGATCGATGTTGACCGAGCGAAAGCCGTGCCGGCGGCAGGCATCGACCACGGCCAGCGTCTCTTCGACGCTCTGGATGCGGTTGACCGCCTGTTGCACCGCCGGGTCGAAATCCTGCACGCCGAGGCTGGCGCGATTGAAACCGATCGCCGCCATCGCCGCGATGTCGCCATCCTTGACGCAGCGCGGGTCGAGCTCGATCGACACCTCGCGGGCAGCGGCGTCGGCCAGACGGAAGTGCGAAGCGATGGTGTCGACCAGCTCCTCGAGCTGATGGGCGTCGAGAAAATTGGGCGTGCCGCCGCCCAGATGCAACTGCACGGCCTCGCGGTCGCGGTCGAACAGCGGCGCCACCATCGCGATCTCGCGCACCAGCCGCGCCAGGTAGGTGCCACCGCGCGCGCGATCGCGGGTGATGACGCGGTTGCAGCCGCAATAGAAGCACGGGCTGAAACAGAACGGGATGTGCGCGTACAGCGACAGCGGGCGCGGGATCGGATCGGTGTTGCTGCGCCGGATCACCTCGCGCAAGGCGTCCTCGCCGAAGCCGGCGGCGAAGTGCGGCGCGGTCGGATAGGAGGTGTAGCGCGGGCCGGGGCGGTCGTAGCGGCGCAGCAGATCGGCGTCGAACGGCGGGATGGCGGACAACTCGGACATGCGGCCATGGTTGCGCGCGAGCATCGGCGCCGCATTGACCTTGGTCAAGCGTGTCCGGCGCTGGCGCTTCACTCGGCGCGCACGCGCCAGGCCTCGGCCAGCGAAATCAGACCCTGCCGCGCCAGCGCCACCGCGGCATGGGTGATCGACGTCATCCCTTCCTCGATGGCGGTGGTATGGATCAGGTCGGCATCGGCGCCGGGCACGATCAGCTTGCGGATGCGCGGCGAGACTTCCATCAACTCGTATACCGCGCGCCGGCCGCGCACCCCCAGGTCGTCGCATTGTGAGCAACCGCGCCCTCTGAAGAACGCCTCGTCGGCGCCGACCTCCATCGCTTCGCGGATGCGCGGGTCGGGCTGTTCGGGCTCGTTGCAATGCCGGCAGTTCAACCGCACCAATCGCTGCGCCATCACCGCCAGCAACGAGGAGCGCAGCAGATACGCCTCGACTCCCAGATCGAGCATGCGGGTGACGGTGGTGGCGGCGGTGTTGGTGTGCAGCGTGCTCAGCACGAGGTGGCCGGTGAGCGCGCTTTCGACGGCAATGCCGGCGGTCTCGCGGTCGCGGATCTCGCCGACCATGATCACGTCCGGATCGTGGCGCAGGAAATTGCGCATGGCGCTGGCGAAGGTGAGCTCGGCGGCGCGATTGACCTGCACCTGCTGGACGTCGGCGATGTTGTACTCGACCGGTTCTTCGATGGTGAGGATGTTGACGCGCTGCTTGCGCAATTCCTGCAGCATCGCGTACAGGGTGGTCGATTTGCCGCAGCCGGTCGGCCCGGTGCACAGGAACATGCCATGGCTGCGACTGATGACGTTGTCGAAGCGCAGCTGGTCGCGCGGCGATAGTCCCAGTTGTTCTACCCGCCACAGGCTCTGGCGGGTGTCGAGCAGGCGCAGCACCGCGCTCTCGCCCCAGACGGTGGGCAACACCGAGATTCGCAAATCGACCTTGTGCCCGTCGTCGAGCAAATAGCTGGCGCGCCCGTCCTGCGGCCGCCGCCGTTCGGCCAGGTTCATCGCGCCGATCACCTTGATCCGGCTGACCACCGCCGGTGCCAGCGCCGGCAGGATGCGGCGGATCGCGACCAGCTCGTCGTCGATGCGCAGCAGCACGTCGGTGCCGTGTTCGCCGGGCCGCAAATGGATGTCGGAAGCGCGCCGCAGCAGCGCGATGGCGATCATTTCGGCGACGAGGCGGACGACCGGTTGCTCTTGCGCCAGTTGCTCAGCGCTGTGCTCGCTGACGGCATCGGCCGAGGCGGTCGCATCCAGCCCGAGCAGGGCGACCATCGCCAGATCCTCGGTGCGATCGTAGGAGGTCGCGATGCGATCGCGGATCACCTTGCCGCTGGCCGCCAGTGGCACGATCCGGAAATTGGAGATGAAATTCAGCTCCTGCAACGCGGTGTGATCGCGGGCATCTTCCATCGCCACCGCCAGCAGGCCCTTGTGGATCAGGTAGGGCACCGCGCGCAGGCGCCTGGCCGTCGCCGGTGGCACCTGCGCCAGCGCTTCGGCATCGGGAGCCACGTCGGCCGCGCTGAGCAGGGGCACCTTGAGCTCGCGCGCCCAGCGCAGGGTTGCCGCCTGCGCATCCTCGACCACCGGCGCCGGCTGCGCCGGATCGGGCCAGAGCACGTCATCGGCGGCGGCCGGCAACGCCGGGAAATCGTCGAGATAACGCTCGATCGCAGCCCGGCTGCACAGCATCGGCACATTGCGAAGTTGCGGCAGTTCGATGGTCGGCAACGGTTGGGTCATCGGATCGTCCCGGGTGACGGTGGTGGCGGCGGCTTGCGGTGAGGGGTGCCACAATCGGCGTCGTCATCGTCATCGTCATCGGCGTCGGCAGCGGATGCCGCCCGCATGTCGGCAGCATCGCCAAGCCACCGCAGCGTCGGCTTGACCTGAATCAAGCCTGTTTTCGAAGCCGGGGCGCCCCGCGGCAGGCCCGTGCGCGATCGCTGGCTGCTTCGCCGCGACGCCGCATCCGTGCCGACTGAAAACCGCTCACGCCGGCCAGCGCACGCAACCCAGCGCACCGAGCACGCCATGCAGCGCCGGCACCGCCATCAGCCACGGCGAGGCGGCGGTGACGATGCCGGCCAGCAACAGCAACGAGGCCGCGGCCTGGCGGCGCCGGCCGGTGTGCAGCCAGCGGCCCAGGCGCGCGCCCGACCACGTCAGCGGCAGCATCACCGGCAAGGTGCCCAATCCGAACGCCGCCATGGTCAACGTCGATTGCACCGGGTCGGCCTGCATCCATGCGATCGCCAGCACGCTGGTGCTCAGCCCGCACGGCATCCAGCCCCACAAGACGGCCAGGCCGATGCGGCGCGCCGCCGTGTGCGGCGGCCACAGACGCCGTTGCAGCGGTTGCAGCCAGCGCCATGCCGCCTGCGCCGGCGCCGTCAGCAGGCCGCTGCGGGTGCGATCGAATACCCGCAAGGCGACCGCGATCATCGCCACGCCGAGGCCGACGCGCAGGCCGACGATCAGCACCGGCATCCGCGCCAGCCCGAGCACGCCGTGGCCGATGGTGCCAACGGCCGCGCCCGCCAGCGCGTAACCGGCGATGCGCCCGGCGTTGGCCTGCACTGCATGCGCCAATGCCCGCGAGCGACCGCCGGCGGCGCCGAAACCGGTGGCGATGCCGCCGCACATGGCAGCGCAGTGGGCGCCGCCGAGCACGCCGGCGAGGCTGGCGGCGGTCAGCGGCAGCCAGTCAATCGTCATCGCCGGGTGTGGCCGGATCGTCGCGCAGCACGTCGATCGAAGGCGCGTCCAGATCGTCGAACTGACCGCCACGCACCGCCCACACGAACGCCCAGATCGCCAATCCGAGCAGCACCAGGCTCACCGGCACCAGCAACAGCAGACTAGTCATCGGCAGGCGTCCTGGTTCCGGCTCGCAACGCGTTGAGGGTGACCAGCAGCGACGACGCGGCCATGCCCAGCGCCGCCTGCCACGGCCCGATCATGCCAGCGGCCGCGAGCGGTATCGCCGCCAGGTTGTAGGCCATCGCCCATGCCAGATTCTGCCGCACGATGCGGCGCGTGCGTCGCGCCAACGCGATCGCCTGCGCAATGCGCCGCAGCGACGATCCGTGCAGCACCACATTGGCGGCGCGGTGCGCCAACGCGCTGCCCTCGCCCATCGCGATCGACACGTCGGCGCCGGCCAGCACCGGCGCATCGTTGATGCCGTCGCCGACCATCGCCACCACCTGCCCTCGCGCCTGCGCCGCGCGCACGTGCGCCAGTTTGTCCTCGGGCGACTGCCGCGCCAGCGGTGCGGCGATGCCGACGCTCGTCGCCACCCGCTGCACTGCCTCGCGCGCATCGCCGCTGCACAGGTCGACGGCGATGCCTTGCGCGCGCAATTGCGCGACCGTCGTCGCGGCGTCGTAGCGAACCTGCTCGTGCACGGTGAACCGCGCTGCCGCGGTGCCGCCATCGCCGAGCCAGATCGCGCCATCGTCGGCGCCGCCGGCGGCAAAGTCGGCCCGCCCGATGCGCCACCGGCGGCCATCGATCCGCCCCTCGACGCCCTGCCCCGGCTGCGTGCGCAGGTCGGTCGCCACGAGCCCGGCAGCCATCGGCGCAAACAACCGCGCCAGCGGATGCGTGCTGTCGCGCTCGAGCGCTGCCGCCAACGCCAGCGCCCGCTCGCGGCTGCAGCCGGCGAAGGTGGTGACCTCCTGCAATTGCGCCGCCCCGCTGGCGAGGGTGCCGGTCTTGTCGAACACGATGCGATCCACGCGCGCCAGCGTCGCCAGCGCCTCGCTGCCGACCACCAGCACGCCCAGCCGCGCCAGCGCGCCGTGCGCCACCGTCAGCGCCGCCGGAATCGCCAGCGACAGCGCGCACGGGCAACTCACCACCAGCACCGCCAGCGTCGTTTCCAGCGCCCGCGCCGGGTCGTGGCCACGCCACCACCACCAAGTCAGCGCGGCACAGGCGAGCAGCAGCCAGGTGAAGGCGACGGCGACGCGGTCGGCCAGCCGCGCCAGTCGCGGCCGCGTCGCCTGGGCGCGTTCGACCAGCCGCAGCAGCTGCGACAATCGCGTCGCCGCGCCGGTATCGGTGACCTCGATCCGCGCCGGCACTTCGCGACAGACGCTGCCGGCCAGCACCGGTTCGCCGGGCGCGTGGCGCACCGGCCGCGACTCGCCGGTCAGCAGCGATTCGTCGAAGCACGCGGCGGCATCGCGCAGCACGCCATCGGCCGGCACCGCCTCGCCGGCGGCCACCGCCACCACATCGCCGGCCAGCAGCTCGCCAACCGGCACCCGTTCGCGCCGGCCATCGCCGCACTCGCGCAATGCCAGCGCCGGCCGCGCCCGCGCCATCGCCTCGACGCGGGCGCCGGCGAGCGCGCGGGCGCGCTGTTCGAGCAGGCGCGCCAGCAGCAGCAACAGCACGAACATCGCCGCCGCGTCGAACCACACATGCGGCCCGCCGACCACGGTCTGTTGCACGCTCGCCGCCCATGCCAGCAGGATCGAGCCGGCGACCAGGGTATCCATGCCGAGCCGGCGCCCGCGCAGTTCCCGCGCCATCCCGGAAAGGAACGGCGCGCCGGCATACAGCACCACCGGGGTGGCGACGAGGCAGGTGAGCCAGCGGAAGAAATCGCGGGTGGGGATCGCCATCGTGCCGTGCGGATCCCAGTACAGCGCCTCGGCGAACATCATCGCCTGGATCGCCCCGAAGGCGGCCACGCCGATGCGCAGCAGGCTGCGGCGGCGTTCCTCGGCGCGCCGCCGCTCGCGTGTCTGCTCGCCGGCCAGGCCGGGCCGGTAGCCGAGCGTGTCCAGCCGCGCCAGCAGGCGCGACAACGCCACCTGCGCCGGATCCCAGCGCAGCACGATGCGGCCGGTGATGGCGTTGGCGAGCACGTCCAGCACACCCGGTTCGCGGCGCAGCGCATGGTCGATGAGCCACGCACAGGCGGCGCAGCGCATTCCGTCGGTGAGCAGGCCGATCTCGCGGCCGCCGGGCACCACCGCGGCGTGCTCGGCGAGCACCGAAGGATGATCCCAGGCGCGGTAGTCCTCGCCGCTGGCGGTCACCCGCGTGGCCGGAGCGCTGCGCAACGCGTAGTAGTCGCCCAGCGCGGCGCCGGCGATCCAGCGCGCCGCGGCGGCGCAGCCTTCGCAGCAAAAATCGCGCTCGCCATCGCCGATGCGCGCACTCACCGAGTCGGCGGCGATCGCCTCACCACAGTGGAAACACGCCATGCGAGTGCGCATGTCCATCGCATCAGGGCCCGCCGACGAGCGGCTCCAGCCGTACCGAATGGCTGCCGGCGCGCAAGCGGCCACGCAGCCGCCAGTGGCCGTCGCGCGGCGTCAGTTGTGCGAGCCAGTCGTGGCCATCGCCGATGGCGGCGCTGGCGCGCCAGCCGTCGGCGCTGGCGGGCAGTTGCAAACTCCGATCCTGCCTGGCGTCGGTCGGATGGCGCAGCGTCAGCGTCAGCGCCTGCTGGCGCGGAAAGCCGCCCTGCGCCGGATAGACGTCGACGCCCTTGCCGTCCACCCGCAGCACCGCCACCAACCCGAGTTCGCGCGCGCGCGCATCGGGCCCCAGGTCGGCCACCTGCGCCTCGCCGGTACGCTGCACGTGTTCGCCCAGGTCGTCGTTGCCGTCGGTATGCACCGCTGCCCACAACAGCCAGAACGCGAACACCATCGACGCCAGCGGCAAGCCGACGATCAGCCACACCATCGGCTCGCGCCAGGCGGCAACGGCGACAACCGGCTCCGGCGCGTCTTGGCGATCGCCCCCGGAACGGCTCATGGCGGCGGCCCGAAATAGGTGGATTTGACGACCGCGCTGGCCGAACCGTCACGGGCGCCAACCACGAACTGCACTTCGTGGCGGCCATGCACTGCGGCGCCGGCCGCTGCCGTCAACGGCACCGTCAGCACTTCCTCGGCCCTGGCTGCCACTTCGGTGCTGGTCGTGGTCAGGGCGATGCCGGCATCGCCGCGCAGGGTGATGCGATAGTGCTGCGCGCGATCGGACTTGTTGACGATCTTGAGGCTGTAGTCGTTCTCGCTGCCGCCGTTGGGCAGGGCGCGATACAGCGCGTTGCGATCGCGCAGCACCTCGGCGATCAGCGGGCTGCGATGGCTCACGCCCCAGCCCCAGCCGACCAGCATCGCCAGCAGCAACAAGGCGTAGACGACCATCCGCGGCCGCACCACCCGCGTCGGCCGGCCATCGACGGCGTTTTGCGTGGTGTGCCGGATCAGCCCCTGCGGATAGCCGAGCTTGCCCATCACGTCGTCGCAGGCGTCGATGCAGGCGCCGCAGGCGATGCACTCGTATTGCAGGCCGTTGCGGATGTCGATGCCGGTCGGGCAGACCTGCACGCAGATCGTGCAGTCGATGCAATCGCCCAATTCCTCGGCGGCGAATTTCGGCAACGGCTGCACGCTGGCGGCACGGTCGACGATGGCGGTGGTTCCGGCCGCATCGAGCCTGGAGGCATGCGCAGCGCGCGCCGCGTAATCGTACGCCTGCTCGACGCCGAGCAGGCCGCGGGCACGCTCGAGCACCGAGGCCAGGCCGCGCCGGCGCGGCCCGCGCGGTTCGCCACGCATCGGGTCGTAGGCGATGATCAGGGTGTCGCGATCGAACATCGCGCCCTGGAAGCGCGCATACGGGCACATGTACTTGCACACCTGTTCGCGCAGGAAGCCGGCGTTGCCCCACGTCGCCAGTGCGTAGAAAAAGATCCAGAACGCTTCCCAGCCACTCCAGTGCAGGGGTGCACGCGCCGCCAGTTCGGCGATCGGCGTGAAGAAGCCGACGAAAGTGAAACCCGTCCACAATGCCAGCAGCAGCCACAGCAGGTGTTTGCTGCCCTTGCGCCACGCCTTGCCGGCCGACCACGGCGCCGCATCCAGACGCATCCGCTGCGCGCGGTCGCCCTCGCACCAATGCTCGATGCGCAAGAACACCTCGGTCCACACCGTCTGCGGGCAGGCGTAGCCGCACCACAGGCGGCCGGCGAGCGCCGAGAAGAAGAACAGCGCGAAGCCGGCGATCATCAGCAACATCGCCAGGAAGACGAAATCCTGCGGCCAGAACACCACGCCGAGCACGTAAAACTTGCGCGCCGGCAAGTCGAACAGCACCGCCTGGCGGCCACCCCAGTGCAGCCACGGCATGCCGTAGAACAGCCCCAGCAGCACGAACACGGCCAGTTTGCGCAGGCGCTGGTAGCGACCGTCGATGTCGCGCGGATACACCTTGCGCTCGCTGGCGTACAGGCTGTTGCCGCCTTCGGCGACGACTTCGATGGGGATCGATTTGCCGGCCACCGCGCTCTACCCTCGCGGCGATGGCGGATTGAACCGCGATGCCGGCCGCAGCAGGATCCAGGTGAACAGGCTGGAGCTGGCGGTCGCCACCCAGAACATGAAAAAGCCGATGCTGTAGCCCAGTTCGCGGCTGATCTGCAATTCCGGGAAGGTCATGTCGCGCAGCGCCAGCGGGTCGACGAAGGCGAAGAACACCATCGTGCACACACCGGCGGCGAAAAAGCTCGGCCAGAGGATCGCGCCCAGCCGTTGCGCCAGCGGTCGCGGCGGAGGTTCGTCGCTGCGCGGCCCGATCATGGCGACGATCCCGCAGGTGACGCCCCCGCGGGCGCCGTCGCGCCGGCCGCATGCGACAGCGACCAGACATACGCGCCGACCAGGCGTGTGCGGGTATCGCCGAGGATACCCAGGTGCGCCGGCATCTGGCCGTGGCGGCCGTCGCTGATGCTCTTGCGCAGATCCTCGTTGCTGCCGCCGTACAGCCAGTCGGCATCGGTGAGGTTGGGAATGCCGCGCGCCGGATCGCCCTTGCCTTCCGGGCCGTGGCAGGCGGCGCAGATGCTGTCGAACATCGGCTTGCCCTGCGCGGCCAGGGTGTTGTTGACCAGCGAGTGGTCGCTCGAACCGAGCACCCGCACGTAGGCGATCACCTCGTCGACGGCGTTGCCGCCACCCATTCCGGTGAGCACGCTGCCCCAGGCCGGCATCATGTTCTCGCGGCCGTGCTGGATCGTTTCGAGGATGCGATCGGGGCTGCCGCCCCACAGCCAGGTCGAGTCGGTCAGGTTCGGATAGCCGATCGCCCCGCGCGCCGACGAGCCGTGGCAGGCGGCGCAATTCTCGGCGAAGATCGAGCGACCCAGCCGCACCGCCGCCGGATCGCGAGCGAGCACGTCGATCGGCTTGCCGGCGTAGGCGGCGAAGGTGGCTTCGAGCTTGCGATCTTCGGCCGCCTTGTCGATGGCGTGCTGCCTGGCCGAGGTCCAGCCGAAGGTGCCGGCATACGAGCCCAGGCCCGGATAGACGATCAGATAGCCGATGGCGAAGACGATGGTGAGATAGAACAGGTTGATCCACCAGCGCGGCATCGGCTTGTTGTACTCGGTGACGTCGCCGTCCCAGAGGTGGCCGGTGTCGGTGGGCGCCGGGTCGCCGGGCGAGCGCCGCGCCGTCCACCAGATCAACCACACGCAGCCGACGATGTTCAAGGTCACCAGAAAGATGACGTAGACCGACCATCCTGTCGTCATGGCACGTCCTCCCGGGCGTCGGGGCCGTCGTCGTGCAGGGGCATCTGCGCGGCGCGTTCGAATTCGGCACGCCGCCGCGGGCTCCATACCCAGGCCCAGCCGACGACGAACAGCACCAGCAGGATCGAGCTGATGATTCCCGAGATCATGTCAGTCCCCCCTCGGCGCGTGCCGCCCCAGATCCTGCAGGTAGGCGATCAGCGCGTCCATTTCGGTCTTCCCCGCCACTGCTGCCGCCGCGCCGCGGATATCGGCATCGGTATACGGATCGCCCATCGACTTGAGCGTCTTGAGCTTGCGGGTGACCAGATCGCCATCGACCGGCGTGCTCGCCAGCCAGGGGAAGGCCGGCATGTTCGATTCGGGCACGACATCGCGCGGATTCATCAGATGGGCGCGGTGCCAATCGTCCGAATAGCGGCCGCCGACACGCGCCAGATCCGGGCCGGTGCGCTTGGAGCCCCACTGGAACGGACGGTCGTACACCGATTCGCCGGCCAGCGAGTAATGGCCGTAGCGTTCGGTCTCGAAGCGCAGGGTGCGCACCATCTGCGAGTGGCAGCCGTAGCAGCCCTCGCGCACGTAGACGTCGCGCCCGGCCAGTTCCAGCGCCGGCCACGGCTTGACGCCCGGCAGCGGCTTGATGGTTTCGGACTGGTACATCAGCGGCACGATCTCGGCCAGGCCGCCGAACGAGATCGCGACCGCGATCAGCACCGCGAGCAGGCCGACGTTGGTCTCGACCTTGGCGTGGGGATGGTCACTCATGGCAGCGGCCTCAGGCGCGGGCGGACGCAAGGTCCGGGGCGAGCACCGGCACCGCGCACGACTCGGGCGCGCGCTGCCAGGTCTTGAAGGTGTTCCAGGCCATCACCAGCATCCCCGACAGGCACAGCGCGCCGCCGGCGAAACGGCCCAGGTAATACGGGTAAGTCGCGTTCAGGCCCTCGACGAAGCTGTAGGTCAGCGTGCCATCGGGGTTGGTGGCGCGCCACATCAGGCCCTGGGTGACGCCGGAGATCCACATCGCGCTGATGTACAGCACCACACCCAGCGTATGCAGCCAGAAGTGCAGGTCGATGGCGCGGATCGAGGCCATCTGCTGCTGCCCGAGCATGCGCGGCAGCATCGCGTACACCGAGCCGATGGTGATCATCGCCACCCAGCCCAGGGCGCCGGCGTGGACATGGCCGATCGTCCAGTCGGTGTAGTGCGACAACGAGTTGACCGTCTTGATCGACATCATCGGCCCCTCGAAGGTCGACATCATGTAGAACGAGATGGCGACGACGAGGAATTTCAGGATCGGATCGGTGCGCAGCTTGTACCAGACGCCCGACAGCGTGAGGATGCCGTTGATCGCCCCGCCCCAGCTCGGCGCCAGCAGGATCAGCGAGAACACCATGCCCACCGATTGCGCCCAGTCCGGCAGCGCGGTGAACATCAGATGGTGCGGGCCGGCCCACATGTAGACCGCGATCAGCGCCCAGAAGTGGACGATCGACAGCCGGTACGAATACACCGGTCGCTGCGCCTGCTTGGGCACGAAGTAGTACATCATCCCGAGAAAGCCCGCGGTCAGGAAAAAGCCGACCGCGTTGTGGCCATACCACCACTGCACCATCGCATCCACCGCGCCGGTGTAGGCCGAATACGACTTGGTCCAGGTCACCGGCACGGCGGCATTGTTGACCAGGTGCAACAGCGCGATGGCGATGATGAAACTGGCGTAGAACCAGTTGGCGACGTAGATGTGCTTGACCTTGCGGCGGGCGATGGTGCCCAGGAACAGCACCGCATAGGCCACCCAGACCGCGGTGATCAGCAGGTCGATCGGCCACTCGGGCTCGGCGTATTCCTTGCTCTGGGTGATGCCCAGCGGCAAGGTGATGGCAACGGCGACGATCACCGCCTGCCAGCCCCAGAACACGAATGCTGCCAGCCGGTCGGAGAGCAGCCGCACATGGCAGGTGCGCTGGACGATGTACAGGCTGGTGCCCATCAGCCCGCAGCCGCCGAAGGCGAAGATCACCGCGTTGGTGTGCAGCGGCCGCAGCCGGCCGTAACTCAACCACGGAATGCCCATGTTGAGCGAGGGCCAGTACAACTCGGCGGCGATCCACAGGCCGACCGTCATGCCCACCACGCCCCACAACACGGTGGCGATGGTGAACTGGCGGACGACCTTGTCGTTGTAGGTGTCGGCAGTCATGGCTGGGCTCATGGCAGGGTCCGGTGCATGCGCGGAACGGCGATCTTGTCGCGAACGCCGCCCCACTCCCCGCGGGCCGGCGCGCCATGATGCCGATGACCGGCCGGGATTGACTTGACCTGAGTCAATGGCAACGCCATCGCGGTGCCTCGGGTGCCTCGTGCAGCGCGCAAGCCGCGCTGTTACGCTTCGCGCACCGGTCGCGAGAATCGCCGATGCCGTTGGACGCCGCAGCCCTCCCCGCCCCGCATCCGCACGTGTTGGTCGTCGAGGACGATCCGCAGATCGCGCAGCTGCTCGCCCGTTACCTGGGCGGCAACGGCCTGCGCGTGAGCACGGCCGCCAGCGGCGCGCAGGTGCGCGCCTTCGCCGAGCGCGCCTCGGTGGCGCTGGTGTTGCTCGATCTGGGCCTGCCCGACGAAGATGGCCTGCAATTGCTGCGCCTGCTGCAGGGGCAATGGCAGGTGCCGGTGATCGTGGTCAGCGGCCGCGGCGAGGCGGTCGAGCGCGTCGTCGGGCTGGAGCTGGGCGCCGACGACTACGTCGCCAAGCCGTTCGACCTGCGCGAACTGCTGGCGCGCATCCGCTCGGTGCTGCGCCGCAGCGGCGAACGCGTATCGGCGGCGCCGCCGGCGCCAGCGGCGTGCTTGCAGTTCGACGGCCTGTCGCTGGACCCGGGCGCGCGTCGCCTGATCGATCGCGACGGCCGCGACGTCGATCTCACCCACGGCGAGTTCGAATTGTTGCAAACGCTGTTGCGACGGCCGCAACAGGTGCTCAGCCGCGACGAGCTGATGAACGCCCTGCACGGCCGCGATGCCGGCCCGTTCGACCGCGCCATCGACGTCCAGATCGGGCGGCTGCGGCGCAAGATCGAGGCCGATCCGGCACGGCCGCGCTTGATCCAGTCGATCCGCGGCGTCGGTTACCGCCTGGCGTCGACGGTACGAACGGACTGACTGGCGCGTGTTTTCCTCCCTGTTCGACAGCATTCCCGATGCCCTCGTGGTGGTCGATCGCGACGGCCGGATCGTCGCCGCCAACGCCCGCGCCGAGACGCTGTTCGGATATCCGCCCGATGGTCTGGACGGCCTGCCGGTGGAGGCGCTGGTGCCCGACGATGCGCGCGAGCGGCATCGCCATCACGCCGCCGGCTACATGGCGCGGCCGCGGATTCGGCCGATGGGCGACACCGAGCAATCGCTGACCGGACAACGGCTCGACGGCAGCCGCTTTCCGGTCGAGATCGCGCTCAGCCCCTTCGACAGCGAGAGCGGAACGCGATTTCTGGCCTCGATCCGCGACGTTTCCGAATCCCGGCGCGTCCAGCAATCGCTGCTGCGCGCGCGTTACGACGCGCTGCTGGCACGGGTGGGCCAACTGGCGGTGGAATCATCCGACAGCGAGAGCGTGATCCAGGCCATTCCCAGCCTGCTGGCCGAACAGTTGCAGGTGCAGTCGGTGGTGCTGGCGATGACCCGCGCCGGCGGCGGCATCGAGGTGCGCGCCGCCTCCGGGCTGCCCGACGAGTGGGAGCGGATCGCCAGCGACCTGGCCGAGCCGCACAGCCAGGCCTGGCAGGCGCTCTCGCGCGGCAACCCGCTGGCGATCGGCGAGGCCGGCCCGGCGCTGGCCGGCAGCCTGTTGATGGCCGGCGGCAGCGCCGAACGCGGCGGCGTGGTGGTGCCCCTGCTCGACCGCGAGCAACCGATGGGCGCATTGGTGGCAATGGCGGCCATCCCGCACCGCTTCGACCACGACACCTTGCATGTGCTGCAATCGGTGGCGCACCTGCTGGCGACCTTGCTGCAACGCCGGCGCAGCGAAGAACAGCTCGTCCACGCCCAGCAGCTCGAAGCGATCGGACAGCTCACCGGCGGCATCGCCCATGACTTCAACAACCTGTTGACGGTGATGTCGGGCAGCCTGCAGTTGCTCGAGCTCGAATACCCGGCCGAGACTGGCGCCAGCGAATTGATCGCCAGCGCGCTGCGCTCGGTGGCGCGAGGCGCCGAACTGACCAGCAAGCTGCTGGCGTTCGCGCGGCGGCAGCGGCTCAACCCGCAGGCGGTCGACGTGGTGGCGATGCTGGTCGAACTCGAGCGCATGCTCGCGCGCACACTCGGCGAGTCGGTGCGCATCCAGGTCCAATGCGAGCCTGATTTGCCGGCGGCCTGGGCCGATCCGGTGCAACTGGATACCGCCCTGGTCAACCTTGCCATCAATGCCCGCGACGCGATGCCGCGCGGCGGCGAACTGACGCTGTCGGCACAGGCGCGGACGCTGCCCGACGACGAGCCGGGCGCCGAGCTCCCGCCCGGTCGCTACGTGCTGATCGCGGTCGCCGACACCGGCCACGGCATGACACCCGAGACCCTGGCGCGCGCCGTCGAGCCCTTCTTCACCACCAAGGAGAGCGGGCGCGGCAGCGGCCTGGGCCTGAGCATGGTGTACGGGTTCGTGCGCCAGAGCGGCGGCCTGCTGCGCTTCGACAGCGAGCTGGGCTACGGCACCCGGGTCGATCTGCTGCTGCCGGTGGCGCGCACGGCGGCGGCGACCGCCGCCAACACCAGCGCCGCGCGCATCGGCAACGGTGCCGGCGAGACCATCCTCGTCGTCGAAGACGAGCCGGCGGTGCGCGACATATCCGCCGGCTTCCTGCGTTCGCTGGGTTATCGCGTGCACACCTGCGCCAACGCCGAACAAGCGCTGACGCAGTTGGCCGAACATCCGGACATCGACCTGCTGTTCAGCGACGTGATGCTCGGCAGCGGCATGGACGGCCATGAGCTCGCCGCCGTCGCTCGCCAGCAGCGGCCGGACCTGCCGGTGTTGCTCACCTCCGGCTATGACGACAGCCAGGCGCGCATGCGACCGGCGACGCCGGCACGATTCGAACTGCTGCGCAAGCCGTTCCGCCGCGAGCAACTGGCCGCCGCCGTGCAGCGCCGGCTGCGGAACGAGGATTGAAAACCGGGATTGCAACGGCGCGGAGGTGCGTCGGTGCAAGATCATTGCCGACCCCCAGGGATTGGCGCAGTATCACACGGCCGTCGGCCGCAGGATGGCTGCACGTTTGCCCACCTCGGAACTGGGGTGGTTCACGCTCGAAGTTCTTCATCATCCAGGGGAATGCCATGTCCAGCCTCATCGCTTTTCTGGAATGCGTCGGAGCCGATGCCTCGATGCGTCATGCGGCGCTCATCGACGGTACTACCGTCGGCGGTGGCCTGATGCTTTCATCGCCGGCGCGCGCGGCGCTTGCCGGCGGCGATCGGCGGACGCTGGAACAGCTCGTTGGCGCAATGCCGATCATTTGTTGCGCCCTCGAAAAGCATGACGACGACGAGGACGAGGACGCGCCCGAGCACGAAGACGAGATCGGCACCGGCGCAGCGGTCGCCGCAGCCACCTGACTGCGGCCCACGGCCCCGGCATGTTACTGCGCCGAGTCGCCGTTGCGGTCTTCGTTCTTGCCGGCATGCCGGTCGCGGTGAACGCGGCAACGGCCGAAGTTCACTCCCGCGCCACGGAGGCCGATGCGCAACTGCGTCACGCCGATTCCATCAAGTCATCCGACAACGGCGCCTTCGTCGCATTGCTCGATCAGATCGAACGCCAACCTGCGCGGCTGAACGAACGCCAGCGCGAAATGCTCGCCTATTTGCGCGGTTGGGAATTCGCCTATCGCAGCGATTTCGCCGCCGCCGTTGCCGCATTGACGACGCTGGCCAACGGCGCCAGCGATCCCACCGTGCGCCTGCGGGCCAACGTGACCTTGGTCAACGTGTTCGAAATCGGCCGTCGCTTCGAGCCCGCCTACGCGCGCATGCAACAAGTCATCGAGGCGCTGCCGAACGCCGAGCCCGAGGCACGCCAGCAGGCCATCGGCGTGGCTTCGGAGATGTACATATCGGCCGGCCAGTTCGACCTCGGGATCGACTATGCCAGCCAGTTGCTGGCACAGGCCAGCGATCCGCATGTCATTTGCAAGGGTTTGATGCATCGTCTGCGCGGGTTCTACCACGCATCTCGATACGCTGATTTTCTCGGCAGTCTGCAAGCCGGCGTCGATGCCTGCACGAAGGCACGAGAGCCCATCTACGCCAACTTGATTCGCATCAATGCCGCGCAGGTTTACCTGGCCTTGCAGCGACCCGGCGATGCGCTTGCCCTGCTCGCTCGCCACCGCGACGAAGCGCGGGCAACACGGTATGCCGAGTTGACCTCGAATTTCGATGCCGTACTCGCCAAAAGCCATCTCGCCCTCGGCGAATTCGACGCCGCGCAAACTCTGGCTCTCGCCGCAACCCGCGAACGGATTCCCGGCCAGATCACCTCCGGTCTGGTCGATGCGTTCGACGTGCTCTATCAGGTTGCCAAGCAACGAGGCGACAGCCGCGGCGCGTTGAACTGGTTCGAACAGTACGCCGCCGCCGACAAGGGTTATCTCAGCGACGTCAGCGCGCGTGCGCTGGCCTTTCAGCAGGTTCGCCAGCAGGTGCAGCAACGCAAGGCGCAGATCGCCGCCCTCACCCAGCAGAACCAGGTGCTCAAGCTCAAGCGCACCGTCGATGCCAGGAACCTGCTGGCGGTGCGCCTGGGCATCGCCCTGCTGGTGGTGGTGCTCGCCTCGCTCGGCCTGTATGCCTACCGCACGCGGCGCTCGCAGTTGAAGTTCCAGAAACTGGCGCGCCGCGATGGCCTGACCGAGATCCACAATCGCCAGTACTTCATCGAGTGCGCCGAAGCGGAACTGCGGTATTGCCGCAAATCACTGCGCGAAGCCAGCCTGGTCGCCATCGATCTGGATCACTTCAAGCAAATCAACGACAGCCACGGCCACGCCGCCGGCGACTTCGCCCTCAAGGCCGCAGTCACCGCCTGCCAGCGGCACCTGCGCTCGGTGGACATCTTCGGCCGGCTGGGTGGCGAGGAGTTCGGCATTCTGCTGCCCGACACCATTCCCGAACGCGCCGCCGACATCGCCGAGGCGATGCGG
Organism: Pseudomonadota bacterium; assembly: GCA_018240435.1. Taxonomy (GTDB): domain Bacteria; phylum Pseudomonadota; class Gammaproteobacteria; order Xanthomonadales; family Xanthomonadaceae; genus SZAS-103. The sequence goes on along the minus strand of JAFEFT010000005.1, from coordinate 32,755 downwards.
GCGCAGATCGCGGCATTGCAGGGTTCGCCGGGCGGGCCGGAATTTCCGGTGACCGCCAGCTTCGGTATCGCCTCGGCGCGCGCCGCTGGCTACGACCTGACCCTGCTGCTGGCACAGGCCGACAGTGCGTTGTATGAAGCCAAACGCCACGGTCGCGATCGCGTGATCCGGCACGGCCTGTCCCAGTCCGGGCCGCCACCGGGGATACCGGAACGACGGCAAGGCTGAGGTGTTGACCGCAGGTGCCGGCAGACGACCACCGCTCGCCGTCAGGCCCCGAACGCCTGCATGCACCAGGCCATGATCGGATTCCACGCCAGCCCGAGCGCGAGCAGCAACAGGGCGTTGACCGAGAGCATCCAGTGCAGGTCGCCATCGGCGTGGATCGGTGCCACCGGCTGATCGTCGGGCTTGTCGAAATACATCACCTTGATCACGCGCAGATAGTAGAACGCGCCGATCACCGCGAACACCGCGCCGACCACCGCCAGCCACAGCATGCCGGCATCGATCGCCGCGCGCAGCACCGCCAGCTTGGCCCAGAAGCCCAGCAGCGGCGGCACGCCGGCCAGCGAGGCCATGATCAGCAGCACCAGCAGGGCCAGCCACGGGTGGCGGGCGTTGAGCCCGCGCAAGTCGTCGATGGCATCGGCATCGTGGCCGCGGTCGGACAGCACCAGCAAGCTGGCGAAAGCGGCCGCGCCCATCAGCGCGTAGGAGATGGCGTAGAACATCGCCGCCGCGTAACCGTCGGCGTGGGCGTTGCTCAGGCCGAGAAAGAGAAACCCGACATGCGAAATCGTCGAATACGCCAGCATCCGCTTGAGGCTGGTCTGCGCCAATGCGATGACGTTGCCCACCGCCAGCGACAGCACCGCCAGCCAAGCGATCATCGGCTGCCACTGCGGCCACAGCGGGCCGACGCCGACCGCGAGCAGTCGCCACGCCATCCCGAATGCGGCCAGCTTGGGCACCGAGCCGATGAACACCGTCACCGCCGTCGGCGCGCCCTGGTAGACGTCCGGCAGCCACATGTGGAACGGCGCGGCACCGAACTTGAAGGCGATGCCGACGATGAGGAAGGCGACGCCGAACAGCAGCATGACGTGGTCGTGACCGGCCTGCGCGAAGGTCTGGATCGTCGCCAGATCGAGCGAGCCGGTGGCGCCGTAGACCATCGACATGCCGTACAGCAGCATGCCCGAGGCCAGCGAACCGAGCACGAAGTATTTCATCGCCGCCTCGGAGCTGATCGCCGAATCGCGGCTGATCGCCACCAGCGCATACGACGACAGCGCCAGCAGTTCGAGACCGACGTACAGGCTGACGAGGCTGCCGGCAGACACCAGCAGCATCATGCCCAGCACCGCGAACAGCAGCAGGATGTGGAACGCGCCGCGCGACAGTCGGCGATCGGCGAGATAGGTGCGTGCGTACACGACGCAGAACACGCTGACCAGCAAGATCACGAACTTGAGCACGTCGCCCGGCAGGTCGCGCACGAACATGCCGCTGAACGACAGCGCCGCCGGCGCGCCGCTGAAGCCGCCGTTTTTCGTCACCAGCCACGCCGCCGCCAGCAGCGAGGCGATCGTCGTCCACGACAGCGCCGCCCGCGCCCGTTCGCGCGCGAACATGTCGATCAGCAGCAACAGGCAGGCGCCGGCCAGCACCGCCAGTTCGGGGCGCAGGGTCAGCAGGTCGGCCAAGGTCGGCATGGGTCAGGGTTCCTTCAGTGCGGCAGCTTGCTGGCGGCCATGTCGACGTTGAGCTGGGCCACGGCCGGCGCCATCAGGTCGGTCAACGGCTTGGGATAGATGCCGACGATGAGCACGCCGATGGCGAACGCGCCGAGCACCAGCGCCTCGCGCAGGTCGATGTCTGACATGGTGCGGACGCGATCGTTGCCGACCGCGCCGAACACGATGCGCTTGACCAGCCACAGCGAGAACGCCGCGGCGAGGATCAGGGTCACCGCCGCCCCCAGCGCGATCAGCGGGCTGCGCTGGAACGAGGCGAGGATGACCATGAACTCGCCGACGAAGCCCGAGGTGCCCGGCAGGCCGCAGTTGGCCATCGCGAAGAAGACGAAGAAGCCGCCGAACCACGGCATGACGTTGATGACGCCACCGTAGTCGGCGATCTTGCGCGTATGCAGGCGGTCGTAGAGCACGCCCACGCACGAGAACAACGCGCCGGAAATGAAGCCGTGCGAGATCATCTGCACCATCGCGCCCTGCATGCCCAGTTGCGCCGCCGCCGGATGCGCGAATGCGCGCACCAGCGCCGGGCCGATGAAGATGCCCAGGGTGACGAAGCCCATGTGCGCCACCGACGAATAGGCGATCAGCTTCTTCATGTCGTCCTGGACGATGGCGACCAGACCGATGTAGATGATCGCGATCAGCGACAGCGCCACGATGAGCCACGCCCAGTGATCACTGGCATCGGGGGTGATCGGCAGCGAGAAACGCAGGAATCCATACCCGCCGATCTTGAGCATGATCGCCGCCAGGATCACCGAGCCGCCGGTCGGCGCTTCGACGTGGGCGTCGGGCAACCAGGTATGCACCGGCACCATCGGCACCTTGACCGCGAACGAGATCAGGAAGGCGAAGAACAGCCAGCTCTGCTCGCCCAGCGTCAACTGCACGTTGCGCAGCACCGCCAGGTCGAAGCTGCCGCACTTGATGTACAGGTAGATCAGCCCGAGCAGCATGAAGATCGAGCCGAGGAAGGTGTACAGGAAGAACTTCAGGCTGGCGTAGACGCGCCGCGGCCCGCCCCAGACGCCGATGATGATGAACATCGGGATCAGCATCGCCTCGAAGAACACGTAGAACAGCATCGCGTCCATCGCGCAGAACACGCCGGTCATCACCCCGTCGAGGATCAGGATGGATGCCATGTACTGATGCGCGCGCGTGGTCACCGACTTCCACGCGCCGCCGATCACCAGCACGGTGACGATCTTGGTCAGCACGATCAGCGCGATCGAGATGCCGTCCACGCCCAGCGCGTAGTTGATGGCGTAAGTCGGAATCCACGCGTGCAGCTCGCGGAACTGCATCGCCGCGCCGCCGATCTGGAAGCCCTGCCAGAGCTCGACACCGAGCACGACGCCGACCACGGCGATGAACAGGGAAAACCAGCGCATCGCCGACGGGCGATGGCCCAGGCCCAGGGCAAGCGCACCGCCGACGATCGGCAGCCAGATCAGCAGGCTCAACAGCGGCATCGTGGTGGGAAAGATATCCATGCGTATTGAACTTCCTCGATGTCGCCGGTCAGGCCGGCCAGCGCAGCACGACGCCGAGCAGCGCGATCAGGCCGACGATCATGGCGAAGGCGTAGTGGTACAGGTAACCCGATTGCAGCCGACGCAGCACGGCCGCGGTGCCGCCGATGAAGCGGGTGGTGCCGTCGATCATCACCCCGTCGATCACGGTGGCGTCACCGGCCTTCCACAGCAGCTTGCCCAGGCGCACGCCGGTGCCGGCAAAGCCGTCGATCCAGAGCCTGTCGAAGCCGAATTTCTCTTCGAGGATGCGCGCCGGCAGCGCCAGCTTCTGCTTGAAGGTGCCGGCCAGTGCCGGGTGCAGCAGGTAGATGTACGTCGCCAGCGCAAAGCCGGAGAAGGCGATCCAGAACGGCAGCCCCGCGAAGCCGTGCAAGCCCATCGCCAGTGCGTTGTGGAACTCCTCGGTCATGGTGGCGACGGCCGGATGCTTCGCGGCATCGATGGTAATGGCGCCATCGAAGAAATGCCCGAACAGCATCGGCCCGACGGTGAAGTAGCCGATCAGTGCCGAAGGGATCGCCAGCAGGATCAGAGGCAACGTGACGACCCACGGAGATTCATGCGGCTCGACCGGGCCGTGATGCCCGTGCGCATCGTGGCCATGGTGGTCGTCGTGGGCATCACGGAAACGCTCTTTGCCGTGGAAGGTCATGTACAGCAGGCGGAAGCTGTAGAAGCTGGTGACGAACACGCCCAGCAACACGCACCAATAGGCGTAGTGCTGCACGCCACCGCCGTGTTCGGAGGCGATCTTCGCCGCGTCGATGATGCTGTCTTTCGAATAGAAACCGGCGAAGAACGGCGTGCCGACCAGCGCCAGGGTGCCGATGAGCGAGGTGATGTAGGTGATCGGCATGTACTTGCGCAGGCCGCCCATCTTGCGCATGTCCTGCTCGTGATGCATGCCGATGATGACGCTGCCGGCGGCGAGGAACAGCAGCGCCTTGAAGAACGCGTGCGTCATCAGGTGGTAGACCGCCACCGAATACGCCGAGCAGCCCAGCGCCACCGTCATGTAACCCAGCTGCGACAGCGTCGAATACGCCACCACGCGCTTGATGTCGTTTTGCACCATGCCGATCAGGCCGGTGAAGAAGGCCGTCGTCGCACCGATGAACAACACGAAGTCCAGCGCCATCTGCGATTGCTCGAACAACGGCGACATCCGCGCCACCATGAAGATGCCGGCGGTCACCATCGTCGCGGCGTGGATCAGCGCCGAGATCGGGGTCGGGCCTTCCATCGAATCGGGCAGCCACACGTGCAATGGCACCTGCGCCGACTTGCCCATCGCGCCGATGAACAGGCAGATGCAGATCAGCGTCGGCACCGCCCAGACGTGGCCGGAGAGGATCTCGACGTGCATCTGCGCCAGCGCCGGTGCCTTGGCGAACACCTGCGCGTAATCGAGCGAACCGGCCCACAGCAGCACCCCGGCGATGCCGAGGATGAAGCCGAAATCGCCGACGCGATTGACGAGGAAGGCCTTGAGATTGGCGAAGATTGCAGTCGGCTTGGTGTACCAGAAACCGATCAGCAGGTAGGACACCAAACCCACCGCTTCCCAGCCGAAGAACAACTGCATGAAGTTGTTGCTCATCACCAGCATCAGCATGCTGAAGGTGAACAGGCTGATGTAGCTGAAAAAGCGCGTATAGCCGTCGTCATCGGCCATGTAGCCGATGGTGTAGATGTGCACCAGCAAGCTGACGAAGCTGACCACCACCATCATCATCGCGGTGAGATGATCGACGAGGAAGCCGACATGCGCCGAGATGCCGCCGGCGTCGAAGAAGGTGTAGACGTTGGCGTTGAAGCTCGGCGTGCCGTGCAGCAACTGCCACAGCACCTGCATCGACAGGCCGCAACTGATCGCCACGCCGGCGATGGTGACGGTATGCGAGCCGGCGCGGCCGATCTTGCCGCCGAAAAAGCCGGCGACGATCGAGCCCAGCAACGGCGCCAGGGCAATGATGAGCAATGTGGTTTGCGAGATCACGGTGTCGCTCCGCATTGCGGAAAACGGGGATCGGGAAATGGCGAGCGGGTCACTGCGAGCAACTCTTGCTCGTCATCCCCGCGAAGGCGGGGATCCACTCGTGCCGGGTAGCCTCCTGCGACCCGTGGATTCCCGCCTTCGCGGGAATGACGGGCAAAACCCAAGCGCCGGCCATAGGCAGGCGTCGGTACCAGTAACTTGACCATCCCGCGATACATGATCGGCCTTCAGCCCTTGAGTTCATCTATTTCCGCGACATTGATGTCGCGACGATTGCGGAACAACGTCACCAGGATGGCCAGACCGATCGCCGATTCGGCAGCGGCGACGGTGAGGATGAAGAACACGAACACTTGCCCGGCGGCATCGCCGAGAAAGCGCGAGAACGCCACGAAGTTCATGTTGACGGCGAGCAGCATCAGCTCGATCGACATCAACAGCACGATCAGGTTCTTGCGGTTGATGACGATGCCGGCGACGCCGATCGCGAACAGGATCGCGCCCAGCACGAGGTAATGATTCAACGTGATCGTGCTCATCGGGCGATCTCCTCGATGGCGGGCTTGTCGACGGCGGGCTGTTCGGCCGCCATTTTCACCAGGCGCACGCGATCGGCGGCGCGTACGCGCACCTGCTGCGCGGGGTCTTGCGACCTGACGCCGCTGCGCCGGCGCAGGGTGAGCAGGATCGCCGCCACCACCGCCACCGTCAGGATCAGCGCGGCGACCTCGAACGGCAGCGTGTATTGCGAGAACAGCGCCTGCGACAGCCACGCGGTGTTGTTCGTGCCCGCCTTCGCCGCCGGATCGGCCACCGGGATCACCGCCTGCGCCGGGCCGTGCGCGCGCAGCAGCACCAGCATTTCCACCGCCATCGCCAGCGCCATCGTGGCACCCACCGGCAGATAGCGGGCAAATCCTTCGCGCAGTTTTTCGGCGTTGAGATCGAGCATCATCACCACGAACAGGAACAGCACCATCACCGCGCCGACGTAGACCAGCACCAGCACCAGCCCGAGGAACTCGGCCTGCAGCAAGATCCACAGGCAGGCGGCGTTGAAGAAACACAGCACCAGACACAACGCGGCGTGCACCGTATTGCGCACGCTGATCACCGCCAGCGCCGACAGCGCGGCGACGGTGGCGAACAGGTAGAAAGCAAGATCGGGGAAGTTCATGCGCTCACCTGTACGTCGAATCCGCGGCGCGGCGCTCGGCGATTTCCTTCTCGAAACGATCGCCGATCGCCAGCAATTGCGGTTTGGTCACGACGTTCTCGCCGCGCTTTTCGAAGTGGTACTCGTGGATGTGGGTTTCGACGATCGAATCAACCGGGCAGGATTCTTCGCAGAAGCCGCAATAGATGCACTTGAACAGATCGATGTCGTAACGGGTGGTGCGGCGGGTGCCGTCGGCACGCGGCTCCGAATCGATGGTGATCGCCAGCGCCGGACACACCGCTTCGCACAGCTTGCAGGCGATGCAGCGCTCTTCGCCGTTCGGGTAGCGGCGCAGCGCATGCAGGCCGCGGAAGCGCGGCGACTGCGGGATCTTCTCCATCGGATAGATCATCGTGTACTTGGGCTTGAACAAGTACTTGAGCGTCAGCCACATGCCGGCCGCCAGTTCGATCAGCAGCAGGCTGCGCAGATAGGAAACGATGCGGCTCATGCCTGCATTCCTCCGCCGATCACACCGAACCACGCCAGCATCGCGGTGACGAAAATCCAGCCCAGGCTGATCGGGATGAACACCTTCCAGCCCAGGCGCATGATCTGGTCGTAGCGATAGCGCGGGAAGGTCGCGCGCAGCCAGATGTAGGTGCTGGCGAAGAAGCCCATCTTCAGCAGCAGCCACGGCCAGCCGCCGTTCCAGATCCAGTCGACCAGCGGCGAGACGTGCGCGTCCACCATGCCCTGCACCGGGCTCAGCCAGCCGCCGAGGAACAACACCGGCACCATGAAGCTGATCAGGATCATGTTGGCGTATTCGGCGAGGAAGAAGATCGCGAACGCCGAGCCGGAGTATTCCACGTGGAAGCCGGCGACGATCTCCGATTCGCCCTCGGCCATGTCGAACGGCGCGCGGTTGGTTTCTGCCACGCCGGAGACGAAGTAGATGATGAACAGCGGCAGCAGCGGCCAGGCGAACCAGTTGGCCGCGCCCCAGTGGCCGGACTGGGCGTGGACGATGTCCGACAGGTTCAGGCTGCCGGCGGCGATCAGCACGCCGACCAGCGAGAAGCCCATCGCGATTTCGTAACTGACCATCTGCGCCGCCGAGCGCATCGCGCCGAGCATCGCGTAGCGCGAGTTCGACGACCAGCCGGCGAGGATGATGCCGTACACGCCCATCGAGGTCATCGACAGCAGGTACAGCAAGCCGGCATTGGCGTTGGACAGCACCACGCCATCGTCGAACGGCACCACCGCCCACGCCGCCAGCGCCGGTGCCAGCGCCACGATCGGCGCCAGCAGGAACAACACCTTCTGGGCGTTGGTGGGGATCACCGGCTCCTTGAACAGCATCTTGAACACGTCGGCGAACGACTGCAGCAGCCCGCGCAGACCGATGTAGCTCGGCCCGTGGCGGACGTGCATCCAGCCGATCAGCTTGCGCTCCCACAACACGTAGAACGCGACCGCCACGATCACCGGTACGCAGATGGCGAGGATCTTCACCAGCGTCCACACCACCAGACCGGCGGTGCCGTAGGCGAGAAACAACTCGCGGATGGGATCGAAGAGCGTCATGCGCGTTTCACCTGCAGCAAGCCATGCCCCAGCGGTGCGGTGGCGGCGTGGCAGGACTCGATCCACACCGCGCCGCGCGCCATCTTTGCCGACAGCTCGACCGGCAGCGTGGCGGTGCCATTGCCGTCGGACACCTTGGCCATCGCGCCGGCGGCAAGCCCGGTCTCGGCGGCATCGGCCGGATGCAAGACCACGCAGGGCGCTTTGGTCTGCGAATGTGCTTGCAAGGCGGGGGCACGGCGCAGCAGCGCATCGCCGCGGTAGATCGGCGTGGTGAGGATGCGTTCGAGGCCCTCGCCCGCCGCCGGCATCGGCGCGATGCCCGAGCCGCTGGCGACGGCTGCACCGTCGATGCCCGCGCGCAGTTGTGCGATATCGATGAATTCGAAACCGGCCAGCCCCAGATGCGCACCGAGCGCACGCAACACGCGCCAGCCCGGTCGCGCCTGCCCCGGCAACTTGGCGGCGGCAGCGACGGCTTGTTCGCGACCATCGACGTTGGTGAGGGTGGCGTCGATTTCCGGAACCATGCCGATCGGCAAGATCACGTCGGCCAGCGCGCGCGTCGACTCGCAGGCGAAGTGGCTGAATGCAACCACCTTGGCCGGCCCCAGCGCCATGCGCGCGGCGGCGATGTCGGCAAAATCCAGCCCCGGCTCGATGCCATACAGCAGATAGCCCTTGCGCGGTTGCACCAGCATCGCCCGCGCGTCACGCCCAGCCGGCAGCACACCGGAACGCGCCAGACCGACGGCGTTGGCACCGAGCGGAATGCAATTCACCTTCGCGTCGCACGCTGCCGCCAGGCCGCGCACGGCGGCACGGATGCGCGAGGCCTGCGGGTGCGCCTGGGCGATTTCGCCGACGATCAGCACCACCCGCTGCGCGGTTTCCAGCGCGTCGATCATCTCGTCGTCGCCATCGGCGATCGCCTGCACGGCGGCGGCGATCTGGCCGGGGCGGACGATGCGACGGTCGGCCAGCGCATGCAGCAAATCGAAATCGACCGGGTTGATGGCGTAGACCTTGGCACCGCGTTTGACCGCAGTGCGGATGCGGTGCGCCAGCAACGGCATCTCGGTGCGTGGATTGCAGCCGATCAGCACGATCGCGTCGGCGTTTTCGACCTCGGCCACCGGCATCGCGAACGGCTCGGCGACCGGCGCATCGGCAAAATCACGCTGACGCAGGCGGTGGTCGATGTTGCCGCAGCCAAGGCCTGCCGCCAGCCGTGCCAGCAACGCGCCTTCCTCGTTCGAGGTGGCCGGATGCACCAGCAGGCCCAGCCCGTCGCCACGATTGGCATTGAGGATTTCCGCCGCGTGCAGCACGGCGTCGTCCCACGAACATTCGCGCCACACGCCCTCGCCGTCCTTGACCTGCGGCACGCTGGCACGGTCGGCGGCGTAGAGCCCCTGATGCGAATAGCGGTCGCGATCGGACAGCCAGCATTCGTTGACCGCGTCGTTGTCGCGCGGCACCGCGCGCAGCACCTCGCCGCGCCGCAGGTGCACGAACAGATTCGAACCGAGCGCATCGTGGACCGCGATCGCCTCGCGCGCGATCAATTCCCACGGCCGCGCCCGGAAGCGGAAGACCTTGTTGGTGAGCGCGCCGACCGGGCAGACGTCGATGACATTGCCCGACAGTTCGGTGGTCAGCGGCTTGCCGTCGTAGGTGCCGATCTGCAGGCGATCGCCGCGCTCCATGCCGCCCAGCTCGAAGGTGCCGGCGATTTCGGCGGTGACCCGGATGCAGCGCGTGCAATGGATGCAGCGGGTCATCTCGGAGGCGACCAGCGGGCCCAAATCCTCGTCGGCGACGACGCGTTTGCGCTCGACGAAACGGCTCACCGAGCGCCCGTAGCCGAGCGAGAGATCCTGCAGCTCGCATTCGCCGCCCTGGTCGCAGATCGGGCAATCGAGCGGATGGTTGATCAGCAGGAATTCCATGCCGTTGCGCTGGGCGCTCAAGGCGCGCTGCGAGCGGGTGAACACCTTCATGCCATCGGCCACCGGGGTGGCGCAGGCCGGCGCCGGCTTGGGCACCATGCGCCCGCCCATTTCCGTCTCGACCATGCACATGCGGCAGTTGGCCGCGATCGGCAGCTTGCGGTGATAGCAGAAACGCGGAATGGCAATCCCGGCCTTGTCGGCGGCCTGGATGATCATCGAGCCTTTCGGCGCGTGCAGGGCGACGCCGTCGATCTCGATGGTGACGTGCCCCTCAGGCGCGGCTGCGGGCGCAGTGGTGGGGGTGGGTTGTGCGCTCAATGGATAGCTCCCGATGGGGCCGGGAATCGGGAATCGGGAATCGCGAATCGGACAAGCGAGAGCCTCGGCTCTTTCGATTCCCGATTCCCGGCTCCCGATTCTCGATCCGCGAACGAAAATTCCACGTTCATGCGGCTGCGCCCAATTGCGAATCCACCACGGATTTGCCGTTGCGGATATAGAACTCGAACTCGTCCCAGTAATGCCGCAGCATGCCCTGCACCGGCCATGCCGCCGCTTCGCCAAAGGCGCAGATGGTGTGGCCTTCGATCTGGCCGGCGGCAGCCTTGAGGGTGTGCAGATCCTCGAGGGTGCCACGGCCATCGACGATGCGGGTGAGCATGCGGTGCATCCAGCCGGTGCCTTCGCGGCAGGGCGTGCACTGGCCGCAGGACTCGGCATGATAGAAGCGCGAGATGCGCTGGCAGGCGCGCACCATGCAGGTGGTCTCGTCCATCACGATGACCGCACCCGAGCCGAGGCCCGAGCCGGCCTTCTGGATGCTGTCGTAATCCATCGTCAGGCCCATCATCGTCTCGCCCGGCAGCACCGGCATCGACGAGCCGCCGGGGATCACCGCCTTGAGCTTGCGACCCTTGCGCACGCCACCGGCCATCGCCAGCAGTTCGGAGAACGGGGTGCCGAGGCGGATTTCGAAATTGCCCGGATTGTTGACGTGGCCGGACACCGAAAAAATCTTGGCGCCGCCGTTGTTGGGCTTGCCCAGATTCAGGAACCACGCCGCGCCGTTGCGCAGGATCGCCGGCACCGAAGCGAAGGTCTCGGTGTTGTTGATCGTGGTCGGGCGCCCGTACAGGCCGAAATTGGCCGGGAACGGCGGCTTGTAGCGCGGCTGCCCCTTCTTGCCTTCCAGCGACTCCATCAGCGCGGTTTCTTCGCCGCAGATGTAGGCACCGGCACCGAGCGCGGCATACAGATCGACATCGACGCCGGCGCCCTGCACGTTCTTGCCCAGCCAGCCGTGCGCGTAGGCATCGCGCAGCGCCTGTTCGTAGTGCTCGAACGGCTCGTGGTGGAACTCGCCGCGCAGGTAGTTGTAGCCGACCGTGGCGCCGGTGGCGTAGCAGGCGATCGCCATGCCCTCGACCACCGCGTGCGGGTTGAAGCGCAGGATGTCGCGATCCTTGCAGGTGCCCGGCTCGGACTCATCGGAATTGCACAGCATGTACTTCTGCACGCCGGCACCCTTGGGCATGAAGCTCCACTTCAGGCCGGTCGGGAAGCCGGCACCACCGCGGCCGCGCAGGCCCGAGGTCTTGACCGTCTCGATGATCTGCTCGGGCGGGGTTTTCTCGCGCAGGATCTTCGCCCACGCCTGATAGCCGCCCTGCTTGACGTAATTGTCGTAGATCCAGGGCTGGTCGAAGTGCAACGTCGTGTAGCAGACGTTGTGCTCTTGCGGGGCAGGTCCGTAGGCCATGATCGTCAATGTCCGTCGTGGCCGTGGGCCGGGCCGTCGAGGGTGAGCGCATCGAGGATGGCATCGACGCGCTCGGGCGTGAGCTTTTCGTGGTAATGGCCGTTGACCACCATCATCGGCGCGCCGCAGCAGGCGGCCAGGCATTCTTCTTCGCGCTTGAGGTAGATGCGTCCGTCCTGGCTCGATTCACCGAGCTTGCAACCGAGCTTTTCCTCGCAGTGGCGGACGATGTCCTGGGCGCCATTGAGCCAGCAGCTGATGTTGGTGCAGATGGCAACGTTGTTGGGCGCCACCGGTTGCAGCTCGAACATCGAATAGAAGGTGGCGACCTCGTAGGCCCACACCGGCGGGATGCCGAGATAGTTGGCGACCGCGGCGATGATCTCGTCGGTCAGCCAGCCGCCGTGCTCCTGCTGCGCCGCAAAAAGCCCCTGGATCACCGCCGAGCGGCGGCGATCGTCCGGGAACTTGCTCAGCCAGTGATCGATGTGCGCGCGCACGGCAGCGGACAGCACGACCATCGGGTCGGCGTCGCGGGCCGTGGCGAAGTTGCCGGTGGCTTTCATGCGTGCGCTCCCTGCCGGTCGCGCGTGAATCGTGAATCGGGAATCGTGAATCGTTCAATGCGCGAAGCTGCGCCCAAGGGGTCGGAAGCAGTCGCAAAAACCGGCCGGAAGACAGCAGCGCCCATCCAGCAGGTCAACCCATCGATAGCTGAGTGTTTTGATTTCACGATTCACCATTCACGATTCACGGGCTTCACCGATCCACCTCGCCAAACACGAGGTCATAGGTGCCGATCATCGCCACCACGTCGGCGAGCATGTGGCCGCGGACGATCGCGTCCATCGACGACAGATGGGCGAAACCGGGGGCGCGCAGGTGCACGCGGAAGGGCTTGTTGGCGCCGTCGGAGACGAGGTAGCAGCCGAACTCGCCTTTGGGCGCTTCGACGGCGGCGTAGGTCTCGCCGGCCGGCACGCAATAACCTTCGCTGAAGAGTTTGAAGTGGTGGATCAGCGCTTCCATGTCCTGCTTCATTTCTTCGCGGGACGGCGGCGCGACCTTGAAATTCTTGACGATGACCGGGCCGGGATTGGCCTTGAGCCACTTCACGCACTGCTGGATGATGCGGTTGGACTGGCGCATCTCCGCCACCCGCACGAGGTAGCGGTCGTAGCAATCGCCGTTGACGCCGACCGGGATGTCGAAATCGACCTCGGCGTATTTCGCGTAGGGCTGCTTCTTGCGCAGGTCCCATTCGATGCCCGAGCCGCGCAGCATCGCCCCGGACATGCCCCAGGCCTTGGCCTGCTCGGGGCTGACCACGCCGATGCCGACGGTGCGCTGCTTCCAGATGCGGTTGTCGGTGAGCAGGGTTTCGTATTCGTCGACCTTGCTCGGGAAATCGGCGGTGAAGTGCTCGAGGAAATCCAGCAGCGAGCCTTCACGCCAGGCATTGAACTTCTTGAGCAGCTTGCCCTTGTGCCACGGCGACTGCCGGTATTGCGGCATCGTGTCGGGCAGGTCGCGGTAGACGCCGCCGGGGCGGTAGTAGGCCGCATGCATGCGCGCGCCGGAGACCGCTTCGTAGCAGTCCATCAGTTCTTCGCGCTCGCGGAAGGCGTACAGGATCACCGCCATCGCGCCCAGATCCAGGCCGTTCGAGCCGACCCACATCAAATGGTTGAGGATGCGGGTGATCTCGTCGAACATCGTGCGGATCCACTGCGCCCGCTCGGGCACTTCGATCCCCATCAGGTTCTCGATGGCGCGCACGTAGGCGTGCTCGTTGCACATCATCGAGACGTAATCGAGCCGATCCATGTAGCCGATCGACTGGTTGAACGGCTTGGACTCGGCCAGCTTTTCGGTGCCGCGATGGAGCAGGCCGACGTGCGGATCGGCGCGCATCACGGTTTCGCCGTCCATCTCCAGGATCAGTCGCAGCACGCCGTGCGCGGCCGGATGCTGCGGGCCGAAGTTCATCGTGTAATTGCGGATTTCGGCGCCACGCACCGAAGATTCTGCCGTCGCCGGAGTTGCCACCGCGCTCACTTGCGCACCTCGCTGCCTTGCGCCGCTTCAGCGGCGGCGGTGAGAAAGCGCGAGTCGTTGCGCACCACGCGCGGCACGTTCACCCGTGGCTCGACCGAGCTCACCGGCTCGTAGATCACCCGCTTCTTGTCGGGGTCATAACGCACCTCGACGTTGCCGATCAGCGGGAAATCCTTGCGGAAGGGATGCCCGACGAAACCATAGTCGGTGAGGATGCGGCGCAGGTCGGGGTGGCCTTCGAAAACGATGCCGAACAGGTCGAAGGTTTCCCGTTCGAACCAGTTCACCCCCGGCCACACCGGCACCAGCGAGGCGACCACCGGCATCGCCGCATCGGTGAGGCGACAACGCACGCGCAGGCGCTGGTTGTTGCGCAGCGACAGCAGGTGCAGCACCACCGCAAAACGACCGCCGCTGGCTTCGGCCTCGGGCGCGACGTTGTTGAGATCCTTCTTCGGCCCCAGCTCGGTGGTCGTCTGACCCCAGGCGAAGCGGCCCGGGCCGCGCCCTTCGACGCCACGCGAGAAACCTTCGGAGGTGACCGCCACCGTCTCCCATTCATCGCCGCCGTAGGTCAGGTAGTCGACCCCGCAGACGTCGATCGGCACCTCGAAATCGAAACGGTCGCGCAGCTCGCGGCAGGCCGGCAGCCAATCGGCGACGGCGACTTCCAGCATCGCCTCGCCGTGGGCGACATGCAGCGCCAGTGCGCGGGCGCCGAAGTGGCTGCGCAGGCGATCGACGAGGGCGTTGGCGGACTCGGACATGGTCGGTTGCGGTCGGGATCAGCGGGCGATCGTGTTGGTGCGACGGATTTTCTTCTGCAATTGCAAGATGCCCCAGACCAGGGCCTCGGCGGTCGGCGGACAACCCGGCACGTAGACATCCACCGGCACCACACGGTCGCAACCGCGTACCACCGAATAGGAATAATGGTAGTAACCGCCGCCGTTGGCGCACGAACCCATCGAGATCACCCACTTGGGCTCGGGCATCTGGTCGTAGACCTTGCGCAGTGCCGGCGCCATCTTGTTGACGAGGGTGCCGGCGACGATCATCACGTCGGACTGCCGCGGGCTGGGCCGGAACACCACGCCGTAGCGATCCAGATCCAGCCGCGACATGCCGGCGTGCATCATTTCCACCGCGCAGCACGCCAGGCCGAAGGTCATCGGCCACAGCGAGCCGGTGCGCGCCCAGTTGACCAGGGCGTCAATGCTGGTGACGGCAAAGCCGCGATCGACCAGCGGATTGCTCTCGTCGGTGCGCAAGATGTCGTCGACCCGCCCCACCGGGGTCGGATTGAACATCAGGTCTTCGGCGATGTCCTTCAGGCCCATGCGAACTCCACGGCTTCCCGATCAAGCGCACGTCGACACGCGACACCCCGCGCGCCAGCGCTGCATAGCGTCACTCCCATTCCAGCGCCCCCTTCTTCCAGGCGTAGGCAAAGCCCAGCACCAGCAGGCCGAGAAAGATGCCCATCTCGACCAGGGCGAACACGCCAAGATCGCGGAACACCACCGCCCACGGAAACACGAAGGCGATTTCAAGGTCGAAGACGATGAACAGGATGGCGAACAGGTAATAGCGCACGTCGAACTTCATTCGCGCGTCTTCGAAGGCTTCGAAACCGCATTCGTAGGGCGCGAATTTTTCCGCGCTGGGCTTCTTCGGACTCAGCAGCGCGCCGGCGATCAGCAAGGCGACGCCGATGCCGCCGGAGACGATCAGGAACAACAGCACTGGCAGGTATTCGCCCAGCATGGCGCGTCTCGATCAAAGGGAAGCCGCAGGCGCGGCGAAGCCGGCGAAGTTTAGCAAGAACTCACGCGGTTTCGCTGCTGCATGACGCAAGTCGAAGATGCATTGCACTTTTTTTCGCGCGAAGGGCGCGCCGCCGGCAGCGACAATCGTTAACGATTATCATTTTGAGTGCATGCGGGTCGTTGCGCCTCGATCGCCAATGCCGATTACACTGGCCACGGCACCACGATCGCGGAGCCTTGCGTGCTGATCCTGCCCCTGCACCGCCGCTGGACGCGCAAGAACTTCCCGTGGCTGACCCTGCTGCTGGTGCTGGCCAACGTGTTCGTGTTCGCCGTGCTGCAATCGGGCGACACCGCGATCTACCGTCAGGCCCAGGCGTATTACTTCGATTCGGAATTGCCGGCGCTGGAGTTTCCCGCCTATCTCGACTGGCGCCAGCGCCATGCCCCGACCTCCGCTCCGGCAGCAGCCACTCCTGGCATTGCATCGTCGCCCGAACGGTTGGCGCAGATCGAATCCGACGGCGCCTTTCTGGCCGACCTGCATGCCGACCGGGTGATCACGCCGGCCAATCCGCGCCATGCCGCGTGGCAGGAGCAGCGCGCGCGATTCGACGCCATCCTCGACCGCGCCTTCACCCGCGCCCATGCCCTGCGCTTTTCCCGCTTCGAGCCGGGCCGCCTGCTGAGCGCGATGTTCCTGCACGGCGGCGTCGATCACCTGCTGGGCAACATGATCTTTTTGCTGGTGGTCGGGATGCTGGTCGAAGGCGCGCTCGGTCACGGCCCGTTTCTGGCGTTGTACCTGCTCGGCGGCATGGTCGCCGGCCTGGCATCGCTGGGCTGGCACTGGGGCAGCGACGGCAATTCGGTCGGCGCCTCGGGAGCGATTGCCGCCCTGATGGGCGCCTATGCGGTGATCTGGGGGCGGCGCAAGGTGCGGGTGTTCTACTGGGCGTTCGTGGTGTTCGACTACGTCAAGGTACCGGCACTGGTCGTGCTCGGCTTCTGGTTCGCATGGCTGGTGGTCTACCCGTGGCTGGATACCGGCTCGCGGGTGGACTACGCCGACCATGCCGGCGGCCTGGTGGCGGGCATGGCGATGGCGTTCGTGCTCGCCCGCCTCGGCCGCGTGCGGCGGGCGTTCGTCGAGGAAGACGAGCGCGTCGAGCGGCAAGTCCGGGACGACGACGATTTCGCGCAGGCGCAGCAGTTGCTGGGGCAACTGGACATCGACAAGGCGCGCGCGATTTTGCTGCGGCTCGATCAGGCGCGACCGAACCAGTGGCGGGTGCAGCTTGCGCTGTATCGCTGCGCCCGCTACCACGGTTCGATCGCCACCGTCGATGCCGCCGCCGCGCGCGCATTCGCCTCGGCCGCGACTGCCGATGCGCGCGAACTGGCGTCGGTCTGCGACGATTACCTGAAAGCCTGCGGCAATGCGCCACGCCTGCCACGAGCGCTGCTGCTGGGCGTGCTGCCGGCGCTGCAAGACGCTGGCGACGACGAATCCTGCGAACGCCTGCTGCGCTGCCAGATCGCGGCCACCCCCGGCGACGATGAGCTGGCGACAGCGTGGTTCCAACTGGCGCTGCGCTCGCCCGAGGGCAGCGCCGCCCGCCGCGAGCGACTGCAATTCCTGTTGCAGCAATTCCCCGGCGACCGCCACGCCGGCAAAGCGCGTTTCCTGCTCGATCAGGGCTGAACCGGCGGCGACTTGATCGCGGTCGCCGCGATCATGCGCTCGATGCGGGCCAGGCGGGCATCGATTTCGGCGGCCAAGGGATCGCCCGGCAGCGCCGCCTTCAGGGCGAGCAGCAACTCGCGCGCCTGCGGGTCGCGGCCCAGCTTCTCGTGCAGCAGGTCGGCGGCGAGCAGGCCGTTGACTACCCGATACTGGCTGCCGGGAAAGCGATCATCGAAGCCGTCCAGCACCTGCAGCGCGGCCTGCGCCTGCCCCTGCTGCGCCGCCATGTGCGCGACGGTGGTGACGTGCACGGCGGCTTCCGGCGCGAACGCCGGATCGATCGCCTGGCATTGCCGCAGCAACTCGACCGCAGCCCGGGCATCGTCCTGCTCGATCAACACCGCGATGCGCTCGCGGCCATGTGCGAGCAAGCCGGCATCGTCGCCGGCCGCCTGCAACAGCTTGCGGTACTGGCCGTGTACGGCCGCCGACGCGCCGCGCCGCAGCTGTGTGGCCAGCAGATCGATGGCTTCGGCCAGCTTGCCGTCGCGCACCATCGCCGCGGCCTCATCGAGCTTTTCCTGATCGGGATCGACCACCACCACCCGCCGTGGCCCGAGCTGCGCCGTCACGGGTTCCAGCCCCAGCGCCTCGTGATATTGGTAGAGCACATAACCCATGAGATGGAACAGCGCCGTGATCGCGTAGTTGGCGATGATGCCCAGCGCGATCAGCGCCACCGGCAACGGCAGCCAGCGCGCCGCGAAGCCCTCTGCGTAGCCTTCGCTCATCAGGATCGCCGCGCACACGCCGAACATCGCCAGATAGGGCCAGCCGATGCCGGCGATCACCGCCAGCCAGCGCAGTGGATTGAGCGCCTGGCCGAGGCTCTGGTCGATCGCCAGCACCATCGTCGCCGCCGGAGTGCACGCCGCCAGCACGATCGCCACCGCGATGGCGCCACCGCGTCCAAGCCAATGTTCGCTGGCCACGAACATCAGTGCGAACACGAAGATCAAGCCGACGAAGCGCCAGCCCAGATCGCGATCGGAACCGAAGCCGACTTCCGGCGGCTTCATGAAACCTTCCGAGGTCGAACGCAGACATTCGAAGGCGTAACGGTACATCGCCACCGTCGCCAGCAGGCCGATGATGCCGCCGCCGACCGGCAGGATGCGCAGCACCTGCGCCGTACCGAGCAACACGATCGCCGCCAGCGCACTGCCATGCGCGGGATAGAGCATCACTGCGCGCAGGCGGTGCCAGAACGGGACGATCTCGCTGGAGGTTTCGGCAGGCGACATCAGAAAGATTCGGATGAACGTCGGTGCATCATAGCCCGACCACTCACCGCGCCGATCAAGCCGCGCAACTCAAGCCACGCCGATCGAGCCGCGTCGATCGAACCACACCGATCGAGCCGCGCCGATCAAGCCACGCCGTCCCACGCCCGCATCAGCAACTGCGCTTGCGGCGCGTCGACCGGCAAGGCGCCATACACCAGCCCGCCCTCACCGCCCAGCCGGCTGGCGCACCAACTCGCGGCGATGGCATCCAGGCCTGCCGCAAACAGCAATCCGGCTTGCAGGCACAACGCCGATCGCTCGACCAGCCGCCGCGCCTGCGCCTGCTGGGCGTCGGCATCGGCGGCGAGCAGGTGCGCGACCTCGGCCAGTGCGGCATCGAGCGCCGGATGCTGGCCGCGCACGCGCGCCAGTTCGTCGTTCAACGCCTGCCGGCATTCGGGCTCGCGTCGCAATGCCCGCAGCACGTCCAGGCACAGCAGGTTGCCGCTGCCTTCCCAGATCGAATTCACCGGCGCTTGCCGATACAGCCGCGGCATGAGCGATTCCTCGATGTAGCCGGCGCCGCCGAGGCACTCCTGCGCTTCGTTGACGAAGCCTGGCGCACGCTTGCAGATCCAGTACTTGCCGATCGCGGTGGCGATGCGCGCCAGTGCCGCTTCGTGCGCATCGCGCGCCGCGGCATCGACGGCACGGGCGATGCGGAACGCCAGCGCCGTCGCCGCTTCGACTTCCAGCGCCAGATCGGCGAGCACGCCGCGCATCAACGGCTGTTCGAGCAGGACTTGCCCGAAGGCATGCCGATGGCGGCAGTGATGCAAGGCCTGCACCAGCGCCTGGCGCATCAGCGAGGCCGAGGCGACCGCGCAATCCAGCCGGGTCAGCCCGACCATGTCGAGGATGGTGGCGATGCCGCGGCCTTCCTCGCCCACCGGCCACGCCAGCGCGCCGGCGAATTCCACCTCGCTGCTGGCATTGCTCCAGTCGCCGAGTTTGTCCTTCAGCCGTTGCAGGCGCATGCCGTTGCGGGTGCCATCGGGCGCGAAGCGCGGCAGCAGGAAGCAGCCCACGCCGGCCGGCGTTTGCGCGGTGACGAGGAAGGCATCGCTCATCGGCGCCGACAGGAACCACTTGTGCCCGACCAGCTCGTACATCCCGTCGCCGATCGAGGTGGCGCGGGTGCTGTTGGCGCGCACGTCCGAGCCGCCCTGCTTCTCGGTCATGCCCATGCCGACGGTGTTGCCGGGCTTGTCCCACGCCGGCACATGGCGAGGGTCGTAGTGCGGGGCAAGGATGCGCGGCAGCCACGCCGCCGCCAGTTCGGGCGCCTGCTGCAGCGCCGGCACGCAGGCGTGCGTCATCGTCAGCGGACAACTGCTGCCGTGGTCGGTCTGGTAGTGCAGCCATGCCAGCGCCGCCCTGGCGACGTGGGCGCCGGCACGGTCGCGGTGGCGCCAGGAAAAATTGACGACGCCACCCGCGACAGCCGCCGCCATCAGCTGGTGATACGCCGGATGGAACTCCACCTCGTCGATGCGATGGCCGTAGCGATCATGCGTACGCAGTTGCGGCTTTTGTGCATTGGCCAGCCGCGCCAGTTCAGGCAAGTCGCCGCCGACGCGCTGGCCATAGGCCGACAGCTCGGCCTGCGCCCATGCCCCACCCGCGCGCGCCACCGCCTCGCGCAGCGGCCGGTCGGCTGCCCATGCGTCGTGCACCGGCAGTGGCGGCGGTTGGTTGACGACGGTGTGGGTGGTAAAGCACGCAGGCGCACGCATGTCGAGTGATCGCCTCGCAGCCCGGCAACGCGGTGATCGTGGACACGCCAGAGCGCGGTGTCAATGCGAGCCGGGAAACCGCGCCGGGCAGGCCATGCCGCCCGGCGCGTGACGCGGGTGTTCCAGGCGGAGCGTGGCGCGCCTGACGCCGCCTGCCACGCGTCATTCCATCAACCGTGGCGCTGGTGGTGGATGCGATGGCTGTTGTGGTTCAGCGAATGATTCAGGTGCTTTTGTTCGCGCTTGGTCAGGTGACCGTCGTGCCGGGCCTCGTCGGCACTTTCGCGGCGGGCGATGTTGGCGTCGTGGCGATCGTCGCGCGCGGCCTGCCTGGCATTGATCTGGCCATCGGCAACACCCTTGTCGATGCGCTCTTGCTGGTGGTCCAGACGATTGTTGACCTCATTGACGCGGGGGTGGCCGGGCACCGGGTCCTGCTGTTGGGCAAACGCGGCCGCAGAGGCCAGAAAGGCCGTCGCGGCGACGGCGATCACGCTGAAACGAAGCTTGGAAGACGTGTGCATGGTTGATTCCTGAGTGGGCGGAAGGTGGAGCGAAACGGCAGCGGTCTGGCTGCATGCGCCCTTCGCAGCAGGGGCACGCGCAGACAACGCCAGCCATCGCCAGCGGTTGACCGGCAACGACGGCGCTTCAGCCTGCGGACAGCTCGGCAGGCAACAGCCACTGGCGGCGATCGCATCGCCAGCCCGACCACGGTTCGCCCCGGGCATCGATCTCGAACACCTGCCAGGCACCGGTCTGCGGCAGGAAATCCAGCGGCGACTGGCCGTCGTCGAAGCGCGCCAGCAGCGCCGGCAGATCGGCCGCCGCCTCGGCACGCACGGCGACATGACGAGTGATGCGCGTCCATGGATCGCCGGCGACGGCGAAGAACACCGTCGCGCCTTGCCGCAGCGGGCTGGTGAAGACCTGCGCCACGCCGTCGCGGGTGCGATGCACCTGCGTGGGTCGGAAATGATCAGGATCATCCAGCGGCAGCCGCTCGGCATGCAGGTAGACGCGCTCGTCGAGCGGGCTGACGCATTGCAGCCACCATTGCGTCACCACGTCGTCGCGGGTGCGGCGCACCAGTTCCTTGGCGACCAGACGCCCATCGGCGAAGCGGATCACCTCGTGTGGCGAGCCTTCGTCGAGGTCGGCCGGCAATTGGGGCCAACGCCGCACATCGACGCCCTGCAGGCAATAGGCAATGGGCCAGCGCCCGAACGCGAGGTGGTAACGGCGCCGGCCGGCGTCGGCCGCGAGCAGATGCCAGCGCGCACCATCGATGAGCACGCCATCGCCGCTTCCCGGTTCGCCGCCGGGCTGCACCAGATGGCGATCGCGAGCGTTTTCCACCAGCTCGTAAGCCGGCTGTCCGTTGCGCGTCGGCGGCGCCCACGGCATCGGCGCCAGCCCCTGGCGGATACGCTTGAACAGCGCCGAACTGTCGATGTCCACCGACAACGGGTAACTCGGCGGCGTCCCGGCCGGGCGCGAGTCGTTGACCGTTTTCACCCAGGTCACGGTGTGCATGACCAGATTCTTTTCGGCGAGCGTCAGTACCGGCACTTTCGACACGGAACGATTCCCCGGACGTCCTTGCGCCCGGCCAGCATAGTGCAAACGGGCGGCGTTCGGCTCGACCGGCGCGGGCATCGTGCCGGCCTGGGCGGCCGATCCCGGCTCGCCCTGACGGCCGTAGCGGGCTATCCTTTCCGTCCCGCGCCGGCCTCCGGTGCCCGCTGCCGCCCGCATGAACCCGAACTTCCTCGATTTCGAACAGCCCATCGCCGAACTGGAAGGCAAGATCCAGGAGTTGCGACACGCCAGCCACGGCCCGGCGGTCGACATCGACGAAGAAATCCATCGGCTGCAGGAAAAATTGCGCACGCGCACCGGCGAAATCTTCCGCAATCTCAGCGCCTGGCAGATCTCGCAACTGGCCCGCCACCCGGCGCGCCCGTACACGCTCGACTACCTGCGCCTGATCTGCGACGAATTCCACGAGCTGGCCGGCGATCGCGCGTTCGCCGATGACGCCGCCATCGTCGGTGGCCTGGCGCGCATCGATGGTCGCAGCGTCATGGTGATCGGCCATCAGAAGGGCCGCGACACCAAGACCAAGATCCGCCGCAATTTCGGCATGCCCAAGCCCGAGGGCTATCGCAAGGCGCTGCGGCTGATGAAGCTGGCCGAGCGCTTCGACATCCCCATCCTCACCCTGATCGACACCCCAGGCGCTTATCCGGGCGTAGGCGCCGAGGAACGCGGGCAGTCCGAGGCGATCGCGCGCAACCTGCTCGAGATGGCGCAACTGCGCGTGCCAATCGTGTGCACCGTCACCGGCGAGGGCAGTTCCGGCGGCGCGCTGGCGATCGGCGTCGGCGATCGCACGCTGATGCTCGAATACGCCACCTATTCGGTGATCACGCCCGAAGGCTGCGCCTCGATCCTCTACAAATCGGCCGAGAAGGCGCGCGATGCCGCCGAGGCGATGGGTATCGCCGCACCGCGCCTGCTCGAACTGGGCCTGATCGACAAGATCGTCAAGGAGCCGCTGGGTGGCGCCCATCGCGATCCGCAGGCGATGGCCGAGCGTCTCAAGGGCGTGCTGATGCGCGAACTTGATGCGCTGCTGGCGATCGACCGCGATCTCCTGCTGGAGAAACGCTACCAGCGGCTGCGTGGCTATGGAGCCCACGAATCCTGCAACGGATGACCTCGGCTCGAAGTGCGCCGGCAGCCGCGATCGAAGGCGAGGCGTCTCATCTCGGCGCCTGCGTGCGCGACGCCAGTGCATCGGCCTCGGCCGGCGCCAGATGCCGCCAGCCGCCTTTGGGCAGATCGCCCAGGCGCAGCGTTCCGATCGCCACCCGCACCAGGCGCAGCACGCCGATGCCCTGCGCGGCGAGCAAGCGACGAATCTGGCGATTGCGGCCTTCGTCGAGGACGATTTCCAACCATGCATTGCGGGCGCCGTGACGCAACAACGTCGCCGATTTCACCGCCAGCCGCTCGCCGTCGCAGTCGGCGCCATCGCGCAGCCGTTGCAGCATGGCGGCGTCGGCGATGGCATCGATCTGCACGTGGTAGGTCTTGTCCGGCCCGGTCTGCGGGTCGGTGATCCGCGCCGCCCACTCGGGGTCGTTGCTCAGCAGCAACAGGCCTTCACTGGCCTTGTCGAGACGGCCCACCGGCGCCAGCCACGGCAGGCCGGCGCCATCGAGACATCGGTAGACGGTATCGCGCCCGCGCTCGTCGGCAGCCGTGGTCAGCAGCCCGCGCGGCTTGTTCAAGGCGACATGGATGCGTTCGACCGCCTGCACGGCTCGACCATCGATCTGGATGCGATCGTGACCTTGCCGTACCGGGAACTCGGGCTGGTGGCGCACGCGGCCGTTGACGGCCACCCGTCCGGCGACGACCCACGCCGCCGCCTGGGTGCGCGAGGCGACGCCCAGCTTTGCGATCACCCGCGCCAGCCCATGCCGACCGGCAGCGCCGTCGCGCGGGCGCGAATCGCCCGGCGGCGCCTGGCGCTGGCGGCGCCCTTCGCCAGCGCCGTTCGACGAGCGGTCCACCTGCACGTCATCCGGGCGACCTGCGTTCGGATCATGCCCGGGTTTCGCGCCTGCGGAAGGCACGGCGCGGCGGCGTCGGTACGTGAAGCCCATCACGAATCGCCCATCCTGCTAAAATACCGGTTCTTGTCGGCACGTGTCGGGGGGCGCGTGTTTCATGATCCACCGTTCAGGTGCGTGATGAGGAAATTTGCATGAGGATCGCAGTCGTCGGCGGCGGCATTTCCGGCTTGGCAGCCGCCTGGCTTGTTTCGAAAGACCCCGACCATCAAGTGGTGCTGTTCGAGCGGGAAGATCGCCTGGGCGGGCACGCCCAGACCCACAAGGTGACGATGGATGGAACCAGTTTCCACGTCGACACCGGCTTCGTCACCTACAGCAACGAGAACTACCCGCTGTTCAAGCGTCTGCTCGACGAACTGGGGATCGCCAGCCAGCCGGCGCCGATGACGGTGGCCGTCCAGGACGGCCGCAGCGGCATCGACTACAACACCAGCAACATCGGCAGCCTGTTGGCGCGCCCGCGCAATTTCCTCGATCAGAAGTTCCTGAAGATGCTGACCGAGATCAAGCGCTTCAACAAGGAGGCGCCGCATCTGCTGGAGTCGGAAGGCGCCGGCCCCAGCTTCGGCGACTACCTGCGCGAGCAGAAGTACTCGCCGATGTTCATCGAAGATCATATCGTGCCGCTGGTCAGCGCGATCTGGATGGCGTCGCCGACCCAGGTGCTGGAGCTTCCCGGCAAGTACCTGATCCGCTACATGCGCAGCCACAAACTGCTGCAGGCGACCCGGCAGCCGGAATGGCGAACGGTGGTCGGCGGTTCGACGCGCTACATCGAGGAAATGCGCAAGGACTGGAAAGTCCAAGAGCGCCTCAACACGCCGGTGCTGCGCATCAACCGCGACGAGGACAGCGTGCGCGTGACCAGCAAGCACGGCGAGGAACGCTTCGACCAGGTCGTGCTGGCCTGCCACAGCGATCAGGCGCTGAAGCTGCTGGCCGACCCCAGCGAGATGGAAACGAAGATTCTCGGCGCCATGGCCTACCAGCCCAGCGACGCGGTGCTGCACACCGATGCCCGCCTGCTGCCGCGCAACAAGCGGGCATGGGCGTCATGGAACATCCATGTTCCGGCGCGACCGGTGGCCGCCTGCACGGTCAGCTTTTGCCTGAGCATCCTGCAAAAACTCGACACGCCCGAGCCGATCATCCTCACCCTCAATCGCAGCAACGAGATCGACCAGTCGAAGATCATCGCCAGCATGCAATTGCAGCATCCGGTCTTCAATCGCGCCAGCATCGACGCGCAAAACCAGCGGGTGAAGATCAACGGCCAGCGTCGGACATGGTTCTCGGGCGCCTACTGGCGATATGGCTCGCACGAAGACGGCCTGCGCACCGCGGTGAGCGTGGCCAAGGCGCTGGACGTGGAGTGGCATCCGCACTGATCGGCGGCGGCGAACGCACGCCACCGAACCACCCCGGCAAGCGCCGCCGCCGGGCTACGGCTTGGGCGGCGCAGCCGGCGCTGCGGCCGGCGCATCGGCAGCCGGCGCCGCGACCGGTTGCGGAACGCCCTTGGCGACGTGGATGCCATTGGCTTGCATCCAGGCATCGAAGTCGGCTGCGGTGAATTTCTTGCCGTTGCCGCCGGCGTTGAAACGATACGGCGTATTGTCCCACTTGGTCCGCGGGACATAGCCGGCTGCGGGGCCCGTCGCTGCACCGGCCGCCACGGCCGGAGCGCATGCCTGCGCACGCAGGCGCGCCAGCACGATATCCACCGCCTGTGCGTCGTCGCCCACCGTGGAGAACAGGGCATCGGGCATGCCCAGGGAATGATCGGCCAGCGGCAGCTCACGGCTCAGCGGCGGCAACAGCGTGGCCGGCATCGGCAAGGCCTGCGGCAGCGAACGGTTGGCGCAATCCGGGCCGGCGATCGCCAACGGCGCGGCCAGCAGGGTCAGGGCGGCGATCAGCACCGATGAGACGCGCATGAAAACCTCGCAACGGGAGCCTGCGTCGCAGTGTAGGCATGAAGCGACGGGCCGGCAAGCGCAACTTCGATCAGCGCAGCCTCAGCCACCGGCGGCCGCCTCATTGCGTCCAGCCCGCGTGGTCGTGGCGTGCCGTCAGCCCATCGACCGTGGCTGCCGGCAGGCGATGCGTGGAATCGCCGACGAGCGTGCCGGCGCAACTTGCTTGCCGATCTTGCGCGCTGAAATCGAAAAGCCCGGCGCGAGGCCGGGCTTTCCGATGACGCAGGGTGAACGTCTGGATCAGTTCTGCACGTTCAGCTCGGTACGACGGTTCTGCGCGCGACCGGCCGGGTTGTCCGAACCATCCGGGTTGGTGTTCGGCGCGATCGGACGGGTCTTGCCGTAGCCATGCGGCCCGATCAGGCGACCGGCATCGACGCCGTTCTGCACCAGGAAGTCGTACACGGCCTTGGCGCGACGCTCCGAGAGCTTCATGTTGTAGGCGTCCGAACCGATCGAGTCGGTGTGGCCGGCCACTTCGACGCGCAGTTCCGGATACTTCTTCAGCACCGCCACCGCCTCGTTCAGGATGGCCACCGCATCCGGACGCAGCTTGGACTTGTCGAAGTCGAAGTTGACGCCACGCAGGTCGATGGTGACCGGAACCGGGCAGCCATCCGGGCCGACGGTGGTACCGGCCGGCGTGTTCGGGCACTTGTCGTTGCAATCGTTGACGCCGTCGCCGTCGGAGTCCTTGTCGGCGCAGGTCACGACCGGCGCCGGCGCCGGGGCCGGCTCGACCGCCTTCATCGGCTCCGGACCGAGCGCCACGGTGACGCCAACCGAGGCCAGCAGATCGACGAAACTGCTGCTGGACGGCGAGTTGACGCTGTTGTTCATGTCGTCGTAGCGCGCACCCACCTCGGTACGGATGCCGTAACGGCCATACTTGGCTTCAAGGCCGACACCGAACACGGCGGCGATGTTGTCGCTGGTGTGGTGCATCGGCACGCCGGCGAGGAAAAAGCCTTCACGGTTGTGCTGCCAGCCCAAGCCGGCGCGCATGTACGGGTTCCAGGTGCGGCCGTCCTTGCGGAAGTGGTACAGGGCATCGAATTCGACGCCGTACTGCTGCCAGTGCATGCCGCTGTCGGGGTTGTTCTCGCGCGGGTTCTGGCTGTTGAAGTTCAGCTCGACCGCCCAGTTCGGGGTCAGCGGCTTGCCGATGCCGATCATGCCGAACGGCGCGTTGTAGTTGTCGCGGTTGCTGTCCTGGAAGTTGTAACCGACCGACCCGGCCAAGTACCAGCGGTCGTCGAAATCCTGGGCCATGGCGGTCTGCACGAGACCCATCGCACCGAACAGGGCAAGGCAGAGAATCTTCTTGTTCATTTGGAACTCCTTGAGGGTGTAGATGACGGCTAGGCGACGCGGAAACCCCGAACTTCTTCAACACCGAGCAACCTTGGGCTGACTCGAATTCGCCAGCCGGACACCAGAATCTCCGTGTTGTTAACGAGAGCCTAACAAGTTCGTCCGGGAACTGCAAGCCAGTGTTCAGTTCCTCGCAAATCCGTTCAGGAACCATTGGATCGGCAAGTTGTCCAAGCGTTCCGGATCGGTTGCCATGGCAAGTATGTCCGCGGCTTGACCGGCCGCAAAACAAGCTCGCACGGCCGCCTCGAACTTGCCCCACAGCAACGGAATGCCCTCGTCGCGGCGACGCCGGTGCCCGATCGGGTAGTCGATCGTTACCACCTCGGTGGCACTGCCGTCGCTGAAGAACACCTGCAGCGAATTGCCGATGGCGCGCTTGCCCGGATCGAAATAATCGGCGGTGAAACGCGGATTTTCGGTCACCGACATTTTTGCGCGCAGGGCGTCGATGCGCGGATCGGCGGCGATGGCGTCGCCGTAGTCCTCGGCCGTCAGTCGACCGAAAATCAACGGCACCGCGACCATGTACTGGATGCAATGATCGCGATCGGCGTAGTTGGCCAGCGGCCCGGTCTTGTCGATGATGCGCATCCCGGCCTGTTGCGTGCCGATGGCGATGCTCTGAATCGCGTCGAGCCGGTTGGCGACCTGCGGATGCAGGGCCAGCGCGCACTCCACGGCCGTCTGTGCGTGGAACTCGGCGGGGAAGCTGATCTTGAACAGGATGTTTTCCATCACGTAACTGGCGAACGGCCGTTCGAAGACGAACGGCTGCCCGCTGCGAACGACATCGTAGAACCCCCAGGTCTTCGCACTGAGCGCGCTGGGATAGCCGCCCTCGCCGCGCACCGCGCTCAGCGCGTGGACGACGGCGCGCCGGCAGGCATCGCCGGCCGCCCAACTCTTGCGCGGACCGGTGTTGGGCGCATGGCGGTAGGTGCGCAGCGGGCCATTGTCGATCCAGCAATGTGAAATCGCGTCGACGATCTGCGCGCGGCTGCCACCGAGCATGGCGGTGGCCACCGCCGTCGACGCCAGCCGCACGAGAATGACGTGATCCAGCCCGCTGCGATTGAAACTGTTGCGCAACGCGTAACAGCCCTGGATCTCGTGCGCCTTGATCGCCCAGCCGAGCACGTCGCGCACGGTGAACTGCTTGCCGCCTTCGCGCTCGGCCTTGCGCGAGAGGTAGTCGGCCACCGCCAGAATCGCGCCGAGGTTGTCGGATGGGTGGCCCCATTCGGCGGCGAGCCAGGTGTCGTTGAAATCCAGCCAGCGGATCAGCGCGCCGATGTTGAAGGCGGCCTGCGCCGGATCGAGTTCGTAACCGGTGCCGGGCACGCGCGCGCCGCCAGCGAGGATGGCGCCGGGGACGAGCGGCCCCAGGCGTTCCACGCAGGCCGGATGGCGCAACGCCAGCAAGGCGCAGGCCAGCGAATCGAGCAGCATGTGGCGCGCGGTGTCCCACGCTTCCGGTGAGTCGATGCGGTAGTCGCTGACGTAATCGGCGATCGCGATCATTTCCGGATCGGGCGCCGGGCGGGTGGCATCGCGGGTGGCCTGCATGGACATCGACACTCCTTCCGTCGCCGTGCGGGCGTCAACCGTCGAGTACGTCCGCCGGCACCCGCACCGCGCCTTCCATCAGCACCCGCGCGCTGCGGCTCATGATCGCTTTTTGCACCTGCCAGACGCCTTCGACGCAGCGCGCCTGCGCGCCCACGCGCAGCGTGCCCGACGGGTGCCCGAAGCGCACCGCCTCGCGCGGCCCGCCGCCGGCGGCCAGATTGACCAAGGTGCCGGGAATCGCCGCGGCAGTGCCGATCGCCACCGCGCAGGTGCCCATCATGGCGTGGTGCAGCTTGCCCATCGACACTGCGCGCACGTTCAGATCGATATCGGCCGCACGCACCGGCTTGCCGCTGGACGCGACGTAATCGGCCGGCGGCGCGACGAAAGCAAGCTTCGGCGTGTGCTGCTTGCCGGCGATTTGCGCGAGGTCGGCGATCAAGCCCATCTTCAGTGCGCCGTGCGCGCGGATCGTCTCCAATCGCGCCAGCGCGGCAGCGTCGCCATTGATCGCTTCCTGCAATTCGGTGCCGCTGTAACCCAGCGCGGCCGCATCCAGAAAGATCGTCGGGATGCCGGCGTTGATCAATGTCGCCTTGAAACGGCCGATGCCGGGCACGTCGAGATCGTCGACGAGTTGGCCGGTTGGAAACATCGCCCCGCCCTCGCCTTCATCGGCCGGCTCGACGAACTCGAGCACGATCTCGGCCGCCGGAAACGTCACCCCGTCGAGCTCGAAGTCGCCGGTCTCCTGCACCTGCCCGTCGGTGATCGGCACATGGGCGATGATGGTCTTGCCGATGTTGGCCTGCCAGATGCGCACCGTGCAGAGGCCGTCGCGCGGAATCCTCGTCGCGTCGATCAAGCCGCCGGCGATGGCGAACGGCCCGACCGCCGCCGACAGGTTGCCGCAGTTGCCGGTCCAGTCCATGAAAGCGCGATCGATGGCGACCTGGCCAAACAGATAATCGACGTCGTGGCCCGCGCGCGCGCTGCGCGAAACGATCACCGTCTTGCTGGTGCTCGAACTGGCGCCGCCCATGCCGTCGATCTGCTTGCCGTAGGGATCGGGGCTGCCGATCACGCGCAGCAGCAGCGCATCGCGGACGGCACCGGGCACGCGCGCGCCCGTGGGCAGATCGTGCAAGCGGAAAAACACGCCCTTGCTGGTGCCGCCACGCATGTAGGACGCGGGAACGCGCAATTGCGGAGCATGGGTCATGAGCCGATTCCTGCGATGAGTGCGAACTTGCCGGCGACGCGAGCCGAACGCCTGCCGCCACGACGTGGCCACGAATGCTGGCGCATCGGCGCCACGAATGCCAGTTGCATGCAATCGGCATCCACGCGCGGACGACTCGCCGTTCGATGCAGTGGGCGCGGAGTCCGAGCTGTTTCGATTTCCGGCGGGAACCGTCCGCATCGCGTCCGGCTCATGCCCGGGCACGCCGTCGAAGCCAGGAACCCACCGCCTCTCAGGCCACGCTGGCCAGGCTGCCGCGGCGGCGGATCAACGATGGCGCATGCCCCTGCTCGCCGAGATATTCCAGCCATTTGCTGAAAAACACGTTCATCCGGGTGCGATGGTCGATCAGCCTGCCCAGCGTCGGATGCAGGCCCAGCACGTCCTGCCAGTGCGGGCCGATGTGGCAGTGGGTGACTTCCGCCTGCCGCGTGTCGCGGTAGTGGCGCACCCAGGCGATCGGATCGGGCTGTCCACCAGCCGGCGCCTGCAAGGCCGGATAGAACAGGCGCAATTCGATCGTGTAGCGGTGATGCTCGATCACGTCCACGCGCAGTTCCATGTGGTCGCGACCGACCGCAAGGTAGCTGCCGACAGCCAGCGACTCCGGCGCGAACAGGCGCTGCACGCGCTGATGGTTCTCGGCGTACAGCGCCATCATCCACGCAAAACGGCTCATCCGTGGGATGCGCAGGCTCGTTTCATGGCGGCGAACGATGGTGTGCATGGGCCGATGCTAGGCGCGTCCGCTGGCGTCGTGCAATGCTTGCCAGACGCCGCCGCACGTCGCACACTCATGCGCTCCGATGCGCAACAGATTCCGGCGCCACGATGGTCGCGGCGGCCGGCGCGCGCGACCTCGACGCCGGCCGTCGTCGCCGGGGTCAGAACAACTGCCGCTGGATGCCCAGCGCGCTCATCACCTTGCTGGCGATTTCCTCGATCGAGGTATGCGTGGTGCTCAGCACCGGGATGCGCTCGGCCTTGAACAGCGACTCGGCGGCGGCCACTTCCTTGCGGCATTGCGCGATCGTCGCGTAACGGCTGTCGGGCTTGCGCTCCTGGCGAATCTGACGCAAGCGCTCGGGGTCGATGGTCAGGCCGTAGAGCTTGCGCCGGAACGGTACCAGCCGGCGCGGCAGATCCATATTCTCGAGATCGTCGTCGGTGAGCGGATAGTTCGCCGCACGCACGCCGTAATGCAGCGCCAGATACAAGCAGGTCGGCGTCTTGCCCGAACGCGACACGCCGACGAGGATCAGGTCGGCCTCGTTGTAGTTGACGTTGCCGCCGTCGTCGTGGGTCAGCGCGTAATTGGTGGCATTGATCCGCGCCTCGTAGGCGGCGAAATCGACCATGCCGTGGGCGTGGCCGACGTGGCGCGCGCGCTGCTGGCCGAGTTCGGCTTCGAGGCGGCCGATGAACGGGCCGAACACATCGAGGATCAGCGCTCCGCTTTGCTCCAGCACGGCGGTGACGGCTTCTTCGACCACCGAACTGATGATGATGGGACGCACACCGCGCTCGCCGCAGGCGGCCTTGATCTGGCGCAACGCCTCGCGCGCCTTGTCGGGCGTGTCGACGAAGGAGAAGCGCTGGGTGTTGACGCGCAGCCCGGCGAATTGGGTCAGCAAGCTGTGGCCGATGGTCTCGGCGGTGATGCCGGTGCCGTCGGAAATGTAGAACACCAATCGTTCGTCGGTCGCCGAATCGCCGGGAGTCGCCACCGTCACCATGTCATCGATCATCATCGGCCACACCACCGCATCGGCGCACAGGCGCGCATTTTACCCGTTCGCCGCCCGCCACTGGCCCGCCCGTGGCGGTGATTGGTCATGTCGCCAGCGGCCATTGCCATCAGCAATCGCCCATCGAATGCGGCCGGGAAGGTAAAATGACGGGCTTGCCGGGTTCGGCCCGGCCATCTGTCGCCCATTCCGGAGCCTGCCTTGAGCCCGAACGTCCTTTGGCTGCACGACCTGCGCCTGTCCGACCTGCACCAGGTCGGCGGCAAGAACTCCTCGCTCGGCGAGATGATCGGCGCGTTGGCGCATCTGGGCGTATCGGTTCCGGGCGGCTATGCCACCACCGCCGATGCCTTTCGCGCCTTCATCGCCCACAACGACCTGCATGCGCGCATCTACGACAAGCTCGCGATGCTCGACGTCGAGGACGTGGCCGCGCTCACCGCCGCCGGCGCGCAGATTCGCAGCTGGGTGATCGACGCGCCCTTGCAGCCCGAACTCGACCACGACATCCGCGCCGCCTATGCGCAACTCGCGCAACGTGCCGGGATCGATGCGCCGGCGGTGGCGGTGCGCTCGTCGGCCACCGCCGAGGATCTGCCCGACGCCAGCTTCGCCGGCCAGCAGGAGACCTTCCTCAATGTCACCGGCGCCGACGATGTCGTGCGCAAGGTCAAGGAAGTCTTCGCCAGCCTCTACAACGACCGCGCCATCCGCTACCGCGTGCACAAGGGCTTCGCGCCCGCCGACGTGGCGCTGTCGGCCGGCGTGCAGCGCATGGTGCGCTCCGACCTCGGCGCGGCCGGCGTGATGTTCACCATCGACACCGAGAG
>JAFEFT010000059.1 GCA_018240435.1 Pseudomonadota bacterium | reverse complement strand
CTCTCCCCTCGCGGGAGAGGGTGGCGCGGCAGCGCCGGGAGAGGGGAACGCGGCAGCGCAGGGAGTTCGGGACGGGCGTTGCGCCGTGGCATCCCGGCACTCGCCCCCTCTCCCCAACCCCTCCCCCGCGAGGGGGGAGGGGCTCGCCTGCGACACATGCCAGCAGGCGCTGCTGCCGTTTCCTGCCAGCAAGATCGTCGCCGGCTTCAGCGGCGGCATGGATTCGACGGTTCTGCTGCACCTGCTGCGCTGTTCATCGCCCGCACGCGAACGCGGTCTGCGCGCGATCCATGTCCATCACGGGCTGCATGCCGATGCCGATGCCTGGGCGGCACATTGCGAATCACTCTGCGCCGAATTGGACGTGCCGCTGACCATCGTGAGGATCCAGATCGATCACGGTGACCATCGCGGCCCCGAGGGCTCCGCGCGCGCGGCGCGGCTGCAGGCATTCCTCCGCGAGTTGAAGCCCGATGAAGTGCTGGCGCTGGCGCATCACCGCGACGATCAGGCCGAAACCGTGCTGTTGCGGCTGTTGCGCGGTGCTGGTGGCGAGGGTCTGGCGGCGATGCGACGACGTTCGCGGTTGGGATCGCTGCATCTGTGGCGGCCACTGCTCGACGTGCCGCGTGATGCGCTGCACGCCTATGCGCTGGCGCATGCGCTGCGCTGGATCGATGATCCATCCAATGCCGGCATCGACTTCGACCGCAATTTCCTGCGTCATCGCGTGCTGCCGCAGCTCACGCAACGCTGGCCGCAGGCCGCCGGCAATCTCGCCCGCAGCGCCGGGCTGCTGGCCGAACAGGCGCAGGCGCTGCGGGCGCTCACGGCAACGCAACTGGCCGGCATGCAGGTCGCGACCAACGTGCTCGACATCGCCCGCCTGCGCGCGCACCCGCGCGCGGCGCGCGCCCGCATCCTGCGCGCGTGGCTGATCGAGCTGCACGGCAGTGCGCCGCCGGGCCGCCTGCTCGCCACCATCGAACGCGATCTGCTGGCCGCGCGCCACGATGCACGCGCCTGCACGCACTGGGATGGCCTCATCGTGCAGCGCTGGCGCGATGGCCTGCATGGCCGTCGCGAGTCGGCTTCATTTCCTGCTGGATGGAGCACCCGTTGGGATGGCCGGACGCCGCTGGCGCTGCCCGACGGCGGGCGTTTGCTGCTCGATGGTGCCGATGCCTTCGATACACCGCTGACGGTGCGCCCGCGCCTTGGCGGCGAACGCATCCGCTTGCCCGGCCGGCAACACCATCACGCCGTCAAACACGTTCTGCAAGATCGCGGTGTGCCGCCGTGGTTGCGCGCGCGCCTGCCCTTGCTGTACGCCGCCGATGGCGAATTGCTTGCGGCCGGCGATGCCATCGTCTCGGCACGCCTGGATGCATGGCTGCGCAGCCACGGCGCGGCCCTGCGCTGGTCGGGCGCCGAGGATGGCGGTTGACCCTCATGCCAGCGGCGGCCAAACTGCCGCCATGGCGAAAAAGACGCAACCGCAAATCGAACCGGCGACGTCGGTGGTCGCCCAGTTCGAACAATCGATCGACGAGCTCGAACGACTCGTGCAGCGCATGGAGCAAGGCGAGCTGTCGCTCGATGATTCGCTGCAGGCCTACGAGCGCGGCGTCGCGCTGTACCGGCAGTGCCAAAACGCATTGCAGCAGGCCGAACTGCGGGTGAAATTGCTGGGCGATCCGGGCAATCCCGACGCCGCCGCGCCGTTCGTCGCCGACTCGGACTGAACGATGGCGGCGATCGCCACCCATCCAGGCGAAGCGTTCGCGCATGCCTTGCAGCGCCGCAGTGAGCGGCTGGACGCGGCGCTGCAGCGCTGCCTGCCGGTGGCGGCGCAGCGCCCGCAACGCCTGCACGCGGCGATGCGCCACGCCGTGCTCGGCGAAGGCAAGCGCATCCGCCCGCAACTGGTCTACGCCGCCGGGGTCGCCTGCGGCGCCCACGAGGATGCGCTCGATGCCAGCGCCGTCGCGGTCGAACTGGTGCACGCCTATTCGCTGATCCACGACGATTTGCCGGCGATGGACGACGACGCCCTGCGCCGCGGCCGCCCGACCGTGCACGTCGCCTTCGACGAAGCCACCGCCATCCTCGCCGGCGATGCCTTGCAGGCACTGGCCTTCGCGGTGCTGGTCGAGGCCGCTGCCGGTGCCGCCCTGCGCATCGAGCTTCTGGCCACCCTCGCCCACGCCAGCGGCACCGCCGGCATGTGCGGTGGGCAGGCACTAGACCTTGGCGCGACCGGACAAACTCAGAGTCTGGTCGAACTCGAACACATGCACGCATTGAAGACGGGTGCCTTGTTCCGCGCCGCCGTGCGCATGGGCGCGCTGTGCGCCGGAGCCGAGGCGACCATGCTGTGCCGACTGGACGATTTCGCAACGGCGTTCGGCCTCGCCTTCCAGATCCGCGACGACCTGCTCGATGTCGAAGGCAGTTCGGCGCAACTGGGCAAGACCGCCGGCAAGGACGCCGCGCAGGGCAAATCCACCTTTCCCGCATTGCTTGGCGTCGACGCTTCGCGACAGCGGTTGGCGGCGTTGGCCACATCGATGCGCGAGGCACTGGCACCGCTGGGCAATGCCGGTGCGGAGTTGCTGGCGCTGGGCGAGATGGCGGTGTTGCGGGATCGGTGATCGGGGCGTCACGGGGATCGCAGCCGCTTCCCAGCCCTCCCCTTCACTGCACGAAAGGGAGGGAGCGCAACTCATGCCGTTCGTGTCGCGCCGGCACGCACCAACCCCTCCATCGGCCGCACATTGGCGCTGTCGGGGAACACTCGGCTATCGAGCACGCTGCTCGGCATTCCGACGTGCGCCGCCAGCAATCCCTTGAACAGCGCGCGCATGTCGGTGGTGGCGCGCAGGTCTCGGCCTTCGTTGAGATCCTGCGTCGACAGGCCCGGCCAGTGGCCGGCGATACGGCCGCCAGCGATGGCCCCGCCGGCGAGAAAGGCCATGCCGCCGGTACCGTGATCGGTGCCGCCGGTGCCGTTGATCTTCGCGGTGCGGCCGAACTCGGTGACGACGACCACCGCGGCGCGATTCCACGCCGCACCCATCGCTGCGTGATAGCCCTTCAAGCCATCGTCGAGCTGGCTGAGTTTGGCGCGCAAGGTGCCCACTTCGCCGGCATGCGTGTCCCAGCCGGTGTCTTCGACGAACGCGACCGGCGGGCCATCGGCCTGCGCCATGAACTTGCCGGCGGCGGCCATCATCGCCGGCAAGCCGCCACCGTAGCCTGGCTTCCCTTTGCCGCCGCCCGCGCGACCCGTGAGCGCTGCCTTGTTACCCATCGCCATCCTGTTCGACCCGCCCATCGATTCATCGACATCCATCGTCGCTTCATCGTGCGACTGCGCTATCGCCCGCGACCACGCTTCGGCAAGGTGGGGATCCTCGGCATATAACGTGTCGATACGCCGCAGCAGATCGTCGTTGATGCCGGTCGGCAATGGCGGCGACCAGGTGCTGACCTTGGCACTGCCGCGCATGATCAACGGCATCGACGTCGCCAGCGCCAGACCTTCGCCGCCACGCAGATTGCCGACGCAGCGATTCATCCAGCCGTCGGGCGCGCCGTTGGGTTTGCCGCTGCCGTTTTCCACGCAGTCCTGCGCTTCGAAATGCGAGCGCCCCTGATACGGAGGCGCGACCGCCACCACCGGCATGAATGCCTTCTGCCGATACAACTCGGCGGCGTATTGCAGCGACGGATGCAGGGCGAAATCGCGATCGATCGCGATGGGTTTGGCATTGGCATCGCCGGGCGCGAACGGCAGCGTTCCGCGCAGTGCGCCCCAGGCACCATCGCCCATCGGCGGCACCGCATGCAGGCCATCGAGACCCCCGCGCAGCATCACCACCAACAGCAGCGGCGGCGAAGTCGATCCGGCCTGCCACGACCACGCCGCGCGCGGCCACAGGGTCAAGGTCGCGGCACCGAGCGCCATCGTCTTGAGCAATTGACGGCGAGTGGCCATGTCAGATTCTCCACTGGAAGTCGGGGCTGCCCAGCAGCAGCGTCATTGCCTGCTGCGGCGAGTCGGCACGAGCGATGGCTTGCGCGGTGGATGCCTGCAATCGCGGGCCGAGCGCATCGCGCGCGACGTTTTCCGGTTGCAGCCCACGCGACGCGCGCGCCGCCAGCTCCTCGGCCACCTGCACGCGCTTCCACAATCCATCCGGGCCGATCCACGCATCGCCCTGAGGGCCACCCAAACTGCTCCACCCATGGCCGGGTCAAAGTGCTCCACCACGCCATGGGCAACCGAGCGAGGCAAGGGCGCCCCGGCGGAACTGCCCCCACCTGATTCGGGATCGTGATGGCGTCGCGGTGGTACCGTGATCACGTTCTACTGCTGCATCTATCCCGCCGACTTCATACGCCCAGCCCTGGTCTCGAGCGTAGTGAACGTCATGAGTCCGAATTGACCATGATAGGTACGCATGTCCCTGGGCACCTGCTGCAGCACGGTAGATGCCTCAGTTGCTGAGCCCTGATCGAGCAAAACCGCAGCCAGGAAAAACCTAGCCATATCGGAGTAGTAGGTGTCGCCGGCATCGAGTTCGATCGCGATCAGCCTTTTGAAGTCTGACTCTGCCTCTTTCAATTGGCCGGACAAATGGTGATAGCGCCCGCGATCGAAGAGCAGGCACGGCTCCGGGATCGGGGCCAGTGAGAGCGCGGTATTCAGATCTTCGATTGCCGCGCGGTGGTCACCTGCAAGTGCGAAAGCGTACGCCCTCGTCGACACCAGCTCTTCACTGCTGGGCCATTCGTCGATTGCTTTGGTCAAGAGAGCAACGGCCTCTTCTCCCCTGTCTTGCTTCAGGAGGGACTCTGCTTCACGTCGATAGGCTTGGGCGTCCATGTCAACGACTCACTGGATTGCCGCCACAGCGCTCTGAAACTAAACCGCGGGCGCAGTCCTGCAAATTCCGATAACCTCCGGTGATCCCTCTCGCGGGATTGGGCTTCGACAGCTGCTTCTTGCACTCCCGATAAGCCTCTTCCCACTCCCTCGCGCAATCGTCCGTCTTTGCGCGGCAAACGCGATCCAACCCCGCGCTGAGGTAAGGTTCGATGTACGGGTACGCGGCTGTTCCGGTCGCGTACCCGGCGACCGCTGCGCCAGTCACCGCGATCGCTACTGTTCCGGCACCGGCAGCTGCTATGCCTCCACCTGCCTCCGCCGCACCAGCTCCCGCCGCTCCCGCACCTGCGCTCGTAGCACCGGTGCCTGTCGCCAGGCCACCCGCCGGAACCGGAAGGGCGATTGCCCCATTGAGCCCGGCGGCATCGCGGAACACGACTGGACTTGAGTAGCTGTATGCGTAGGTGCTGGTGCCAGCGCCGAGCCCGATCGGGTCGCTTTCCAGGTAGCGACCTCTCGCCGCGTCGAAGTCGCGGAAGTAGTTGTAGGCCATGCCGCTCTCGGCGTCGTACATCTGCCCCGGGAGCCTCAGACCCAACGAGAACGTGGAGCCGTTGAGATTGACCGGCTGCCCTTGTCCAAAGGGGTCGTTCAAGATGGACCAGTTCCAGATCGCAACGTTGCTCCCGGGATCGACGACGACGCGGGGCGTTCCTTGATGGTCCGGCTCGATGTATTTCACCGAATTGGAGGGTCCGTCGACCACGCCAATCGGCAAATCATCCATCCATAGGTACTCTTCAATTGTCGCGTTGGAAGAATTGAAGTCGCCAAGTCGGTGGCCTTGTTCGTCAAAGACCGACTTGATCGTCTGGGTTGTGTCGCCCGCCTTGCTCTTCATCACCCTCTGGCCGAAGGCATTCGACAAGTACTGCTTGGCCAGCACACCGCCCACAAGGAACTGGTCCATGCGATCGGTGTCGTCGAAATGGAACCCGAGTGCGCCGCTGCCGGTTCCGATGCTCGTCGTGTTCCCCGCGTTGTCGAAGCCACGCTGGGTCGATCCCACAGCAATCAGATGGTGGCTGGTCGTCGGGTAGGTGTACCTCACAACCGCCTGCGTCCCCTGCTGCTCGCTCAGGCGGTTGCCGGTGCCGTCGTACGTATAGCGCCACTGGGGGTTGCTGCTCAGGTCGTTGACCTGCTTTAGCCGGTTCAGCCCGTCGTAAACGAGCACGTTTCCGACAGTCGACGAGAGCTTGACCGAGGTCAGATTGGCGACGGCGTCTCGGCCAAAGGTCAAGTTGAGTCCGTCGCCAACGGTGGAAGCATCGACCACGCTCTTGATCACGTAGTCCATGTCGTAGGTGCGGGACAAGGCACGACCGTTGCCGTAGTTGATCTTGCTCGGGGAGCCAAATGGGTTGTAGGCGACGGAGCTTACGAGTGTGGACAAGCTTGACTGACCGGCAAGCTTGTACTGGACGGTTATGATGCGGTTGCTGTTGTCGCGAAGGTACGAGACCAATGTCCCGTTCGGCTCCGTCACGGAATTCAGCCTTCCATCACGGTTCCAGGCGTAAGAGACTGGGAACGACGCCCCAGAAATCGTCTGGGTCTTGAGAGTCGTGTCGCCAAAACGGTCATAGCAGAAGGTCGTCGAGCCGGACGAATCGACGACAGTGGACAGGTAACCCTTGGACAAGCGGTTCGGCGACACGCAACCGGACGCCGGCGTATCCCACGTGTATGTCACATTGAGCGAGGGCGTGTTCGGAAAGGTAGCCCCTGTAGGCCGGTTGAGCGCGTCGTAGGTGTACGCTGAGGGCGTGTTACGAGCGTCAGTCTGGCTGGTTCGATTCCCGGCACTGTCGTAGCCGTAGGTCGTCACTCCGGTGTCGGGACTGCCAAGCTGCTTCAGGTTATCAAGACCGTCGAAGGTGTAGGCCGTATGAAGTCCCTGCGGGTCCTGCACGTCCCTCAGCCGGTCTAGTGTGTCGTAGACATACGTCGTGAAGACGTTCAGCCCTCCCGCGGCTGAGTCCTCCTCGGCCTGGACCAAGCGATTACGTGGATCGTAATTGTTGCTGGTGACGTGGTTGCGTCCGTCAGTCGCCGTCTTGACATTTCCGTTACCGTCGTACAAGTAGCTCATCGCCAGCGACGCAGGCGTCACATAGGCGTTCTTCGTGTCCTTTAATCGACCGAGCAAATCGAAGTCGCGCAGGACCTTGTGTTTGATCACATTGCTGGAGTTGTAGTAGTCCTCCTCGGTGCGGTTGCCCGCGGCGTCGAGAACGAAGTGCAGATGCTCGGCGGACTTGTTTGTAATGTCGG
>JAFEFT010000058.1 GCA_018240435.1 Pseudomonadota bacterium | reverse complement strand
GACATCTTTCTTGACAACGACCGCTTCCTGTTCCACTACAACTTCCCGCCGTACTCGGTCGGCGAGTGCGGCCGCATGATGGGCCCGAAGCGCCGCGAGATCGGCCACGGCCGCCTCGCCAAGCGCGGCGTGCAGGCCGTCATGCCGACGATGGAAGCCTTCCCGTACACGATCCGCACCGTCTCGGAGATCACCGAGTCGAACGGCTCGTCGTCGATGGCCTCGGTCTGCGGCTCGTCGCTGGCGATGATGGACGCGGGCATCCCGCTGAAGGCGCCGGTCGCGGGCATCGCGATGGGCCTGGTCAAGGAAGGCGACGACTTCGTCGTGCTCTCCGACATCCTCGGCGACGAGGACCACCTCGGCGACATGGACATCAAGGTCGCCGGCACCGCGAACGGCATCTCCGCGCTGCAGATGGACATCAAGATCGACGGCATCACCGAGGAGATCATGAAGGTGGCGCTGGCGCAGGCGAAAGCCGGCCGCATCCACATCCTCGGCG
Source organism: Pseudomonadota bacterium (assembly GCA_018240435.1). Classification (GTDB taxonomy): domain Bacteria; phylum Pseudomonadota; class Gammaproteobacteria; order Xanthomonadales; family Xanthomonadaceae; genus SZAS-103. Next base: position 8,902 of record JAFEFT010000058.1, on the reverse strand, counting down.
AGATGGCCAAGGGCCTGTCGGCCCCGCGCCCGGAGATGAGCGAGTACGCGCCGCGCCTGATCACGATGAAGATCCACCCGGACAAGATCCGCGAAGTGATCGGCAAGGGCGGCTCGGTGATCCAGGCGATCACCAAGGAGACCGGCACCCAGATCGACATCCAGGACGACGGCACGATCGTCATCGCCTCGGTCAACGCCATCGCCGGCCAGGCCGCGAAGTCGCGCATCGAGCAGATCACCTCGGACGTCGAGCCGGGACGGATCTACGAGGGCAAGGTCGCCAAGATCATGGACTTCGGCGCGTTCGTCACGATCGCCCCGGGCAAGGACGGCCTCGTGCACGTCTCGCAGATCTCCAACGAGCGCGTCGAGAAGGTCTCGGACAAGCTCAAGGAAGGCGACGTCGTCAAGGTCAAGGTGCTCGAGGTCGACAAGCAGGGCCGCATTCGCCTGTCGATGAAGGCGCTGACGGATGGTGAGGCGGTCGGGGCGTAAGCGCGGCCGATGCAATAAGGCACCGCGAGCGGACGAGGTCGATGGTCGGCCTCGGTTCCCTTGCGGAGCCGTCGAAGTCAATGAGTCCGCTGGACCCAGCGAAGTCGGGGTCCAGCATTTCCGTGCGCCTCCCCCCGAGGGGAGGGGCGTGCGACATGTCGCCGGACCGGCTGCCGGACACCCGAAAGAGGGTGTTCAGGCGCTTGCGGAAGAATTTGATCGAGTTCCGCTCCGGAATCCGCACGTTGGATTCAAGGGCCTGGCGGTCGTCCGGGGTGAGGATGGCTTCGTGCGTGTCTCGCAGATCTCAAGCTAGCGTCGGGAAGGTTTCTGACAAGCTCAAGACAGGCGGCGCTGTCGAGGTCAAGGTGCTCGAAGTCGACAAGCAGCGGCGCATCCGGCTGTCGGCGACCGTGCCTGCGGACGGAGAGTCCGTCGGGACCTGACCCACCGGTTGCGGCAAGCGAGGCGGAAAGGAGGGCTGCGGCCCCTTTCGCATGGAAAGCCAGATGCTTCCGTGCAGGAATGTCGGGTGCCTAAACCGAAGGTGGCAAGGCGCGCGGCAATCCGATTACCATGCCCACCCTCGCGTCTGTCGACGCGAAGCTTCATCGTTTACTAGGGGAAACCACATGCGAACCAGGATTGGCGCCGCGATGCTGTGCGTGGCGTCTGCGGCCGTGCTCTACGCCGCCCAGCACGGAGGCGCCCAGAAGGCCCTTGCCGCGATCGAGGGCGACGGCAGGGCGCTGCTGCGCTCGCTGGGCATCCAGAGGACGGCGGCGGTGGCTTCCGACCAGCCGGTGCAGTCGCTGTCCGGCGAGTTGCCGGCGCATGATCCGACCGTGGGTCGCCTGGCAGGAACGGGCGGAACCTCCGGTGGTTCGGCGACGTACACCATTCCGATCGCCTTGCCGCCCGGCCGGGCCGGCATGCAGCCCGACCTGGCGCTCGCCTACAGCAGCCGTTCCGGCAACGGCATCGCCGGCATGGGCTGGTCGCTCTCGGGGCTGTCCTCGCTCCACCGCTGTCCGCAGACGCTCGAGCAGGACGGCCAGATCACTCCGGTGTCGCTGACCAACGCCGACAAGCTGTGCCTCGACGGCCAGCGCCTCGTCGCCACCGCCGGCACGTATGGGCAATCGGGCACCACGTACGACACCGAGATTGATTCCTTCGCGCGCGTCACCCAGCTGGGCGGCGACCTGCAGTCGGCGAGCACCTACTTCAAGGTGGAGACGAAGTCCGGCGACATCCTGTGGTACGGCAACAACGCGACCGATGTCAACCCGGCGCGCGTGATCCCGGGCGGAGCAGGCACGCCGCTCACCTGGATGCTGGCGCGCAAGGAAGACCGCGTCGGCAACTTCGTGCGCTACAGCTTCACGAGCTACGGCAACGGCGAGTCGCTGCTGACGGACGTGTTCTACACCGGTTCCGGCTCGACCGACGGCGACCGCAGCGTCCACCTGACCTATCAGCCCCGGCCCAGCAGCGGTACGGACAACGACGTGTCGTCGTCCTATCTCGCCGGCGGCCTCACGATGCAGACGCAGCGACTGGCATCGGTGAGTACATGGGCGGGCCCGAGCAGCGACTCCAACAACGAGGTCCGGAATTACCAGCTGTCCTACGTCACCAGCCAGAGCACGCACCGCAGCCTGCTGCAGAGCGTGACCGAATGCGCCTACCTCGCCGGCAGTCCGAGTTGCCGCAAGCCCACCACCTTCGCGTGGCAGCAGGGCCCGATGCAGAGTGCGTTCCACGCCGCGACGCTGAACGCCGATCCCAACTCCAACCAGCTGCTCACGGTGAACAGCATCGTGGGCGACTTCGACGGCGACGGCAACCACGAGATCCTGGCCAACCTGGGCACCGACTCGAGCCGGAATTTCTACCTCATCTCCCTCAATCCCGACCGCAGCATCAAGACCTCGCTGGACCTCAGCGCGGTTCCAGGCGTCGGGCCGTACTCGTTCTCCGATCCGGAATCGGCCTCCGATTTCGACCTCGACGGCAAGAACGACATGGTGACGATCGATTCGTCGACGAACCATGTGTTCGTGTATTTCTGGGACGGTCCGGGCACGGCCACCACGTTTGCACAAGCCTTCACGAGGCAGTGGGATACGGGCGTCACGGGCTTCTATCCGACTTCCGGTGGCGGACTGTATGCGGTCCGCGACATGGACGGCGACGGCCGTCCCGACATCGTCACGACCACGCTGAATTCGACGCCTTCCTGCCGCACGCAGGTCCACGTCTACCGGAACGTGGCCAACCCGGGGAATCCCAGCCTGCCGGCCAGCTTCCCGGAGATGGCCTCGGCCTGCCTGGCATCGCAGCAGGTCGTTCAGGGCGGGCTGTGGTACGGCGAAACCCTGTCGAGCATCCATGACATCGACGGTGACGGATTGCCCGACATCGTGGTGTCCTTCTACTCCGCAGGGTCGGACCCCGGAACGGTCCACCTGACCTCGATCCTCATGGCGCACCGCTCGTCCGGCGGCCTGAGCTACACCGAGGTGCCATACGGGAACTTCTTCCCGGCCAGCGACCCCTTGAATGCCTACGAAAACTATCCGCAGGGCGTGACGCTGTGGATGGACGTCAACGGCGATGGCATCGAGGACCTCATCAATGCCGCGCCACCATACCAATCCAGTCAGGGAGGCGAGTGGGTCATCCGGCTGGGGACCGGCAGCGGGTTCGGCCCCCGCATCTTCACCGGCAGCCACAGCGGAACGGCGAACTGCGCGGTGGACCAGAGCAGCCATCCGATGAATCCGACCTGCAGCCAGGTGTGGCAGCCGTGGTACGCGTCCCGCTTCCAGGTAAGCGACATCGATGGGGACGGGCGCAAGGAACTCCTGTACCCGAACAGTTACGCGGCGCTGATCTGCAACCAATACACCCACAACGGAAGCAGCGGTGAGCCGGAATTCTACTATGGCTGCCCTGGCGGCATCGCCCCGTCGAGCATTGCAGGTCAGGACATCCGCGATCTGTACTGGATCGGCCTGGGGTTCCAGGACCAGAGCTCGTACCAGATGAATGCGCTGCATTTCGTGCAGACCGGGCCCAACCAGTTCCGTGGGGTCGACGAGGTCACCGCGCAAGTCAGCGGCTACAGCAACGTGCGCGGCAGCCTGTTCGGCAACGGCTTGGAGAGCGGCTTCACCCACGTGCAATGCCGGTTCGGAAAGTGCGTGCCCGACACCGACCCCGGCTTTCCGTCGACCCTGCCGGGCGGCTACCCGGTCCATTCCGGCGCCGGGAACTTTGGGGGCCCCCCCGCCGGCCCGTTCGTCAACGACAACCTCGGCCCGAACGGCCAGGCCAACCCCGACGGCATCACGCCCGAGCTGCCCGACCTGATGTCGATGGCCACCGACGGCATGGGCGGCCAGACGGTATGGACCTACTACCCGCTATCCAGCGCCGCCGGCCGCACGGCCGGGCAGACGCCGCTGTACTCGATCCCCAGCGACCCGGCGCAGCGTTACATCGACTCGGCCAACGTCTACTTCACCACCTCGATGCCGGTCGTCTCGGACATGTCCACCAGCGACGGCGTCGGCGGCTTCCACAGCATCCGCTACGGCTACGGCCAGGCGATGTTCAACCAGCAAGGCCGCGGCTTCCAGGGCTTCCGCACGATCATCGAGGAAGACCTGACCGCCGGCCTGCGCACGACGACCACGTTCAACCAGAAGTTCCCGCTGGCCGGGCAGGTGGCCGACGTCGTGGTCAACGCGATGACGCGCAGCGGCACCGACGCCCCGATCCGCCATGAGGTCTACACCTGGCGCTGCAACCGCGCCGACCGCACGGACACGAGCGCCTGCACGCCGCAGAACGGCAGCACGGTGGTGAAGTTCCCGTTCCTGGACGAGAAGGACACCTACAGCTTCGACCCCACCGTCGCCCTGCAGTCCAGCGGCGCGCCGCAGCAGACCGGGCTGGTGCAGGACATCAACGCGAACGACGCGAACTGCTCCGGGACGATCGCGACCACGTCCGGCTTCGACGCCTACGGCAACCTGCTCAAGCACACCGTGATCAGTTCGGATGCCGGCGGAGGCACCGACGGCTTCCGCACCTTCGTCAACCAGCGCTGCGTGAACACGTCCTCGAGCTTCACGAACACCACCTCGACGTGGTGGATCGGCAAGCTCAACAGCACGACCGTCGTCACCAAGATCGCCTACAACGGCGCGAACCATCCCTTGCCGTCCGGCAGCAGCAACCCGGTCCAGACGACCACGGCGAGCTACACCTGGAACGCCGATCGGACGATGGCCACGCAGACCGTGCAGGCCGGCGTGGCGAACCAGCAGATCGCGACGGCGTACTCCTACCCGACGCCCAGCTACGGATTGCCCAGTGCCGTGGCGGTCGTGGCCAGCGGCGACGTCGATGCCGGCGGCAACCAGCGCACCCGCACCAGCACGATCGGCTACAGCGCCGACGGCTACTTCCCGGCCTCGACCACGAATGCGCTGATGCAGACGAGCTCCGTAACCGCTAGCCCGCGCGACGGCCAGCCGACGCTGACGGTCGACGCCAACGGCCTGCGCACCCTGATGACCTACGATGCCTTCGGTCAGCTCGTCAGGACGCAGTTCCACGGCACCAGCGACTCGGTCCAGCGCCAGCCGGACCTGCAGACGGCGCTGGCCTGGTGCAACGGCTGCGGAGGCATGGCCACGGCGGTGTACCAGGCGACGACGGTGCAGGATGGCGCGCCGACCAAGATCGTCACCTACGACCTGTATGGCCGCGCGATCCTCGTGGGCGCCCGCGAGCAGGACGGCAGCCTGCCGCTGGTCCAGACGATCTACGACGCGCTGGGCCGCGTGAAGCAGCAGTCCACGCCCTACACCTCGCCCTCGGGCCAGTTCTGGACGACCTACCTGTACGACACCATGGGCCGGGTGACCCAGAAGATCGTGCCCAAGGGTGCCGACGACGGTCGCGGCGACCTCGTGACCACGTACGCCTACAGCGGCCTGCAGACCGCGATCCAGGTGTGCGGCACGGCCGACCCCGACGGGTCGAACTGCCTGAACATGACGCGCACGACCGACAGCCTCGGCCGCTACATGGAGACGATCGATGCACTCGGCGGTCGGACCCAGTACTGGTATGACGGCGCCGGCCACACCCTGGCCCTGAAGGACGCCAAGAACGCGGTCACCACGGCCGCCTACGACGCCATCGGCCAGCGCAGCAGCGTCAACGATCCCAACCAGGGCGCCTGGAGCTTCGGCTACGACGCGCTCGGCGAGGTGCTGACCCAGACCGACGCCCGCGGCGTCGTGACCACCACCACTTACGACGTGCTCGGCCGGCCCGTCCGGCGCTTCGCCCACGTGGACGAGAACGGCGACGGCGTGGCCGACAACGTGCTCGACAGCTGGAGCTACGACCCGGCCAACGGCGTGGGCGAGGTCGCGACCAGCCAGCGCACGGTGAACGCCGTCGTCGAGCGCAGCCAGTCCTACACCTACGACAGCCTGGCGCGCCTGAGCCAGACCGACACCCACCAGCAGATCGCCGCCGGCAGCTACAAGGACTACACCGAGACGGTGGCCTACGACGGCTACTACGGCCGCCCGAAGTCGATCGGCTACCCGAATGGCGAGGCGGTGGCGACCTGGTACAGCCCCTACGGCCACGCGATCGCCAGCTACAACCCGGTGGACGGCACGGTCTACCGCCAGGTCGCGGCGGTGGACGCGCGCGGCAACCCGACAACCGCCGTACTGGGTGGGGCGTCGCTGAGCGACGCCACCGGACTGATCCAGGACAAGCGCGTGTATCGCGCCACCACGGGCGAGGTGACGAGCATCGCCTACAAGCAGGGCAGCACGACCCTGCGCCACCTGAACTACCAGAGCGACGTCTACGGCAACCTCACGCAGCAGGCGCTGAACACCACCCAGACGACGGAGGCCTACCAGTACGACGCGCTGATGCGGATGACCTCGGCGGTGCGCGCCGGCGCGGCCGCGGGCAGCACGAGCTACGCCTACGATGCGGCGGGCAACTTCACCAGCAAGTCGGATTTCAGCACGACGGCGGCGAACGCCTACACGTACACGGGCGGCACCTGCGGCGGCGGCCCGAACGCCGTCAAGTCGGTGAAGATCGCCGGAGGCGGCACGCGCACGTACTGCTACGACGCCGACGGCAACCTGACCTCCGACAGCGCGGGCCTGGCGGTGTCCTACGACCACGACAACCTGCCCACCGTGACCACCCGCGGCGGCCAGACGATCTGGCTGGCTTACGGCCCGGACAACCAGCACACCCGCGAGTGGGGCAGCGGCGACGGCACCAAGGTGTACCTGGACTCCGGCTACGAGGACTGGATCACCCAGGGTTCGAGCAAGGTGTACGTCGGCACGGAAGCCGAGATCACCGACGACGCCAGCGGCCGCAAGGTGAACTACCTGCTGACCGACCGCCTCGGCTCGGTGGACTCCATCGCCGACGGCACCGGCACGCTGATCGAGAAGCGCGGCAGCGACGCGTTCGGCAAGCCGCGCTCGGGCACCTGGGCGGACCTGTCGCCGGCGCAGATCCAGAGCACGGCGGTGACGGCGCGCGGCTTCACCGAGCACGAGCACCTCAATGCCGTGCAGCTGATCCACATGAACGGGCGGGTGTATGACTACCAGCTCGGGCGGTTCCTGAGCGTCGATCCGTTCATCCAGTTCCCGTTGAACAGCCAGAGCCTGAACCCGTACCTCTACCTCATGGCAAATCCGCTGAGCGGGACGGACCCGACGGGATATTGCGAGGCCAGCGTCGGGACGAACATCTGCGGCGCAACGGCCATCGGCACGGAGATGACGGCCTCGGATTTCAGAGTGCTTCAAGCGCCGAGCAAGGACGCGCAGGCTGCAAAATCAGAAGGGAATGGAGCTCAACGGCAAGGCACGCACAGTGAAACGGGAGATTCCAAGCCATCGGCTGCACCTACGCAGCAATATTGCGGGATGAATCCGGATTGCGGGACTCGGTTTCAGAACAATGGCGAAGCCGCCGCAGCCGACGGTATGCCCATGCCGAAGGATTTGCCGGGGGTAACGGTAAAGGGGGTACGACCTCTTCCCGAGGTGGACGTACCTATTCCGCCACCTCCGCCGCAAGTGGGAATAGGCGTGCTTGTCTTCATGGGCGTGTTCATGGACGACAATGCCGTCCACACAATGCTCACCGGACATCGTCCGACCGGTTGCATGGGGGCGCTGTATTGCGCAGCCAGACCCTATGACGCGAATGCATCGAATGGAAGTTCGTCGGGCGTTCGTGGGCCTACGCAGCCTACGGCCAATGGTTCGGCTGCAGCGCCGCCACCAGATGATGGTGATGACGGGAGTGGGAATGATCGCAAGACAAATGTTTCAAAACAGCAAAGCGACGTTTGGAAAAAATTAGAAAACTATAAAAAGGGAATCAAGAGATCAGGATCGGGGTCGGGAACTAGGTACTATGAATGGGATCACACACACAACGACATTGAGGTCTATGACCGAAATGGTCGTCATCTTGGTTCGATGAACCCGTCGACCGGTGAGATGTACAAGCCGCCAGTGCCAGGACGCACGTTATGACTCGCAGAGACATCTTGAAAGACATTTTTTCTGGTGCTTTGGATGTAAACGAAGCACAGAAAATTTTGGACGACATTTTAGAGTCACCAGATGCCGCTTCAATTGAGGCGTTGTCCATGATGTCGCGGATTGAATGGACTGCTTATGGGCAGGGAGCGCCGCTTTTCCAGATTGCACAGTGGAGATATGGCGGTTGGCCACAACGCTGCGCGTTATGCAATCAAGAGTTAGAAATAAATCGATTTGGTTGGCTTGTTAGAGACATTCGTGGTCTTCCCGCATTACAGCATGTTAAATGCCCGCCGGTGTCAAAGCCGCGCTGATCGACTCTGCGGAACTAAGGATATCCACCATTCCTACCGATCTACCGAAATCCCTTCCACGTCAGTGGTCATGACTTTGCGTAGCAGCGGCCGCAACAATCATCGTCAGTGGCGCCAAAGGAGCCGCGGCGCCGGCGGTTTCCACAGCATCCGCTACGGCTACGCGCAGGCGATGTTCAACCAGGCCGGCCGCGGCTTCCAGGGCTTCCGCACGATCATCGAGGAAGACCTGACCGCCGGCCTGCGCACCACCACCACCTTCAACCAGAAGTTCCCGCTGGCCGGGCAGGTGGCCGACGTGGTGGTCAACGCGATGACGCGCAGCGGCACCGCCGCGCTGGAAGGCGAGGACCAATCCGTTCTCCTGTCCGACAGCGCGGGTAGCGACGATGGCATGGACGGGCTGCGGATGAGTTCGATCACCTACCGCATCGCAACCGGAAAGTACGCCGGACGC
>JAFEFT010000057.1 GCA_018240435.1 Pseudomonadota bacterium | reverse complement strand
GGTGGAGGTGGCGGGAGTCGAACCCGCGTCCGAAGGTGATTCATCCCCGGCTCTACATGCATAGCTCGCCGTTTGCTCTCGTCCGGCGACAACACGACGTGCGAAGCGCGTCGACGGACCAGCACGCTGGTTTCACCAGGGGCCGATGTGCGGCCAGCCCAAGGCTATTCCGTGATAATGACCCTACATCCACGAGCACGGACACAAGTGGGTTCGGGGCTAGGCCTTAAGCGGCCAGAGCGTAGTTGTCGTCGTTGGCAACTAGAGTTTGCCGCTGGATTAACGAGGAAAGCTGCCCCCTCGGCATGCACCAGGCGACTTCACGACCCCCGTCGAAGCCAGGACACCCCCGGTTCGGTCGAGCGCAGTGCGTTCGTCTGACGCATTCATTGTAGGGGCGCACGCGCGACTTCTCAATGTGCGTCGCGGTCGCCGTTCATGCGCCGATGCGAAGCGAGGGCGCTCGGTGACGGATTTGCGGCCCGCGCAGCGAAGAGGCTCCGCCGGTTCGCCTGCATCACCGCCGATGCCGCGCCTTGCGCACGGCGCTGGCGGTGACGGTGAACTGCACCTGAGCGACCACCCGCCGGCCACCTGCCGCAGTGTCCGGATGCCCGTTATCGTGCTTGCCAAATCGCGTGCCCAGGGAGGGCGCCATGAACATCACCCATCACGCCGGACGAGTCCTTGCGCCGGCCCTGCTCGGACTGGGGTTGACCGCCTGCGCAAGTTTCCAGGATCGCCCGCCCGATCCGGCCGTCACCCAGCGGTTGGCGGAAGTGCGGGCGATCGCCGGGCCGCCGGTCAGTTCGTTCCGCTTCCTGCGCTGGACGTCGTTCGAGCCGATCGGGCTGGATCATCTGTTGATCTTCACCGCGCCGCGCGACGTCTGGCTGCTGCGCCTGGACGGCCGTTGCCGTGGCCTGGACTTCGACCCGTTCATCGGCCTGAACTCGCACTTCCATCTCGTGCAGTCGGGTGTCGATTCGGTGCATGTGCGCGACAACCCGATCCCCTGCCGCATCGTCGAGATCCGCCCGGTCGACAGCGCGAAATTGCGGCACATCGACAACGAAAAGCAGGCGCCGGCGCAGCCGGATGCGGCGCCGACAGCCACACCGGCGCGCTGATCGCCGCGACGCGACGGTGTTCAGTCCGCGCCGGGCGGCGCATAGCCCGGCGGTGGCGCCGAGCCTTCGCCGAACAGGAATTTCTCCATTTCCTTTTCGAGAAACGCGCGGTGCGCGCGATCGAGCGGCGATAGCCGGTTCTCGTTGATCAGCATGGTCTGGTGCGCCAGCCACTGCGACCACGCCGGCTTGCCGATCGTCTCGAACACACGCTTGCCCAGCGCGCCCGGCCACGGCGGAAAATCCAGGCCTTCGGCCTGGCACTGCTGCTTGACGCAAAACACGCTGCGGGCCATCAGGACAATCCTTCGAGCAGTTTGCGGATCGGCGCCGGCAAGCCGAGTTCGCGCATTTCCGCGAGCGCTTGCCAGCGCAGATCGTCATTGTCGCCGATGCGATCACGGCGGCGCACGTTCGACCACAGCAGCGGCTGGATTTGCAAGCGGTAGTGGCTGAAGGTGTGGGTGAACGACGCCAGATGCCGTGACTCGCCGACCTGTGCGTGGCGGCTGAGCCACGCCTGCGCGGAATCGGTGTCGACGGCTTCCGGCAGCGACCACAGCCCGGCCCATACGCCGACGCGCGGACGCCGTTGCAGCAGGATGCGACGCTTGTCGTCGCATGCGATCAGCACGCAGGTTTGCCGCGTCGGCAATGCCTTGCTCGGGCGACGTTGCGGCAATTGCGCGACGATGCCTTCACGCTGCGCGATGCAATCATCACGCAGCGGACACTGCTCGCAGCGCGGCGCGGTCGGCGTGCAAACGGTGGCGCCCAGATCCATCAGCGCTTGCGTGTAGTCGTCGATGCGTGCGTCTGGCAGCGATGCTTCGGCGATTTTCCACAGCTCGGCGAGCACAGCCGCATCGCCGGGCCAGCCGCGCACGCCGCGATGCCGGCACAGCAGGCGGCGAACGTTGCCATCGAGAATGGGCTGGCGCTGCCCGTGCGCCAGCGCGAGGATCGCTCCGGCGGTGGAACGGCCGATGCCCGGCAGCGCCGTCAGCGACGACAGATCGCGCGGCAGCTCGCCATCGTGATCACGCATGCAGATCGCTGCGGCTTCATGCAGGTGGCGGGCGCGCTGGTAATAGCCCAGCCCCGACCACAGCGCCAGCACGCGATCACGCGGCGCCGCGGCGAGCGTGGCGATGTCCGACATTTCCGCGATGAAACGCAGGAAGTACGGAATCACCGTCGCCACCTGCGTCTGCTGCAGCATGATCTCGGAGACCCAGACGCGGTAGGCGCTGCGCGGGTGCTGCCAGGGCAGATCGTGGCGGCCGTGACGGTCGTACCAGCGCAGCGCGCGCGCGGCGATCAGGCTCACGGCTTGCCGACACCTGCTGGAGTCGCCGCCGGCGCGTCATCGCGTATCTCGGCGTGCACGCCCTTGAGCTGGACGCCGGCGACATTCAGTTGCGCCGTGTCGAGGGTGCCTTGCAGCGGCGGCAGGAGGGTGACGATTCCGCCGCGGATCCATGCGCGCAGATCGGCCAGTTTCGTGCGGCCCTGCAAGCGGGTGGCGCCGCGCTCGAGGGTGAAGGCGACGGGCTGCGGCGGCAACAACGGGCCGTGGTATTCGGCGCGGAATCGCAAGGCGGCGGCATCCCGGCCCAACCCGGCCGGCAACCCCGGCCAGGCATCGGGCCAGCGGCTGAGTTTCGCGTCGAGGCTGGCGTCGATCAGCACCTCGCCGTTGGCCTGCGCCTGCACCGACAGCTGCGGTTGCCGCAGGCCATCGCCTACCTGCGCGCGCAATTGCCAGCCGGCGTTGGACGATGTGCTGGTGGCGAGCAGGGTCGTCGGCGTGTGGAGAAGATTGAAAGTGAACGGCGTGTCGCCGGGCGACGCGAACGACGAATCGATCGCCTTCGTCCACGCGATCGGCAAGGTTTGGAATTGGCCATGCAAGTCGACATCGATGCGATCGCTGGCCAGCACGTGCCCGCTCGCCTGCACCGACGGCAGCGCGCCATCGGCCTGCATCGCAATGGCAAGGCCGTCGATGCGCAGGCCCTGGCCGACGCCGGCGATGCGGCTCGCGCTGGCTTTCGCCGAAAAGTGCGACGACACCCGATCGCGCAGCAATGTGCCGCGCAGGCTCAGTTGCAATGGCTGGCCATCGCCCAAGCGGGGCAGCGCCACGTCCAGATCGGACAGGCTCCAGCCGCGCCCATGCACGCTGGCATGGGAAATCGCCACGCCACGCCGGATGGTCGGCAGCTTGAGCGGCTGCGTGCTCGGCGGCTGCTTGTCCTGCCAGGCCTGCAAGGCTTGCAGGTCGATGTCGGGCGCGACCAGTTCGATGCGACCGATGGCTGCACTGCGCCCGCGCAGGGTGTCCCACGGCAGGGCCAGATCGACGCGTTGCGCGCGCAGCAGGCGCTTGCCACTGGCCGGATCGGTCACGCTCAGGCCCGGCAAGGTCAGCCGCAAACCCGGTCGCAGCGCGAAGTGGCCCGGCCCGCTGGTGCGCAGATCGAGTTTGAGGCTTTGCCCGGCGTTGGCCAGCAACCACGTCGTCAAGCGCGCCGGTTGCAGCAGATAGGCCGCGGTCGCGACGAGCGCGAGCAGCACGACGGCGAAGGCTGCCAGCCAGCGCGGCCAGCGTCGGCGGCGAAGCGGAACGGCGTCGCGCTCGCCCATCAACCGCCCAACGATTCGGGCAGCAGGGCGTCGACGAAGGCTTCCGGATCGAACACGCGCAAATCCTCCAGCCGCTCGCCGAGGCCGACGAAGCGGATCGGGATGCCGAACTCGCGCGCCAGCGCGAACAGCACGCCGCCGCGCGCGGTGCCGTCGAGTTTGGTGACGGCAAGGCCGGTGACCTTCGCCACGGCGTGGAACTGGCGAACCTGCGAGATCGCGTTCTGGCCGGTGGTGCCGTCGATCACCATCAGCACTTCGTGCGGCGCACGCTCGTCGAGGCGCGAGAGCACGCGACCGATCTTGCCCAGTTCGTTCATCAGCCCGGCCTGGGTGTGCAGGCGGCCGGCAGTATCGGCGATGAGGATGTCGATGCCGCGCGAGCGCGCCGCCTGCATGCCGTCGAAAGCCACCGAAGCGGCATCCGAGCCGCTGCCCTGGGCGATCACGGCGACGCCGTTGCGCTCGCCCCAGATCTTCAGCTGCTCGACCGCGGCGGCGCGGAAAGTATCGCCGGCGGCCAGCATCAGGCTGTAACCGCCTTGCTGGAAGCGGCGCGCCAGCTTGCCGATGGTGGTGGTCTTGCCGACGCCGTTGACGCCGACGGTGAGGATCACGAAGGGTTTGACGGCCTCGTCGATCTGCAACGGCACTGCCACCGGCTTGAGCAACTCGATCAATTCGCCGCGCAGGCCGGCGAGCAAGGCATCGGCATTGGCGAACTCGCGCTTTTGCGTGCGCCGGCGCAGCTTTTCGGCGATCTCGCGGCTGGCGGTGACGCCGACGTCGGCAGTGATCAGCGAGGTTTCCAGTTCGTCGATCAACTCGTCGCCGAGGATGGGGTTGGCGCCCATGATCTCGCGCACATCCTTGAACAGGATGCTGCCGCGCAGGCGCTCGCGCCACCCGAGTTTGCCCGGTGCCGCCGGCGCGGCGTCAGTGCGCGCGCCCAGATCGGTCAGCGAGGTGTCGGCAGCGGTCGGTGCGACGGCGGTCTCGGCAGGCGGGTCGACGGCCGTGCCGGCAGACTTTTTCTTCCAGAAACTGAACATGGGGCGCGAATGCGGGACAATCGCCTTATGGTAACACCCGGCCATCGCCCGCCCTCGCCGCGCCAGCCGCCACGACCGGCGGCCGCGCAGGGCAGCGTGCGCATCATCGGCGGCCGCTGGCGCGGCTCGAAGCTGCCGGTGGCCGATGTGCCCGGCCTGCGTCCGAGCTCCGACCGCGTCCGCGAGACCCTGTTCAACTGGTTGCAGCCGATGCTGGCCGGCGCATGCGTGCTCGACGCCTTCGCCGGCACCGGCGCGCTGGGGCTGGAAGCGGCTTCGCGCGGCGCCGGCAAGGTGGTGCTGATCGAGCAGCATCGGATGCTGGCGCCGATGTTGCAGGCTCAGGTCGAACGGCTGGCGCGCGGCGGCGACGGCGGCCGGATCGAGATCGTCCACGACGACGCCCTGCGCTGGCTGGCGCGACCGGCGAGCGCGTGTTTCGATCTGGTGCTGCTCGATCCGCCGTTCGCCGCCGATCTGTGGCAGCCGACGCTGGCGGCGCTGCCGCCCTGGCTGGCCGCCGACGCCTGGCTGTATCTGGAACGCCCGCGTACGGCCGCGATGGCACCACCATCCGGCTGGCAGCAGCATCGTCGCGGACACACCCGGGAGGTCGAATTCGCCCTCTATCGCCGCGACGCTGCTACACTCGACACGGTCCCCGTCGAGCCAGTTTCCATCCGCGCATGAGCACGGCCGATCGCCGCCTCGCGGTCTATCCAGGCACTTTCGATCCGATCACCAACGGCCATATCGACCTGGTCGGTCGCGCCGCGCCGTTGTTCGAGCGCATCGTGGTGGGCGTCGCCGAGAGCCCGGGCAAGAGCCCGGCGTTCAGCCTCGACGAGCGGGTGGCGTTCGCGCGCGAGGCGCTGGCGGCGCACGGCAACGTGCAGGTGTGCGGCTTTGCCGGCCTGCTCGCGCATTTCGTGCGCGATCTCGGCGCCGGCGTGCTGCTGCGCGGGCTGCGCGCCGTGTCCGATTTCGAATACGAGTTCCAGCTGGCGAGCATGAACCGCCACCTGATTCCCGGCGTGGAAACGCTGTTTCTCACCCCGGCCGAGCAGTACAGCTTCATTTCCTCCTCGCTGGTGCGCGAGATCGGCCGTCTCGGCGGCGATGTTTCCGGTTTCGTGCATCCATCCGTGCAAGCCGCCTTGCGTTCGCGCTTTCGCGCCGACTGCTGATCCGCATCCACTCCGACCAACGGGAATTCCGCCATGACATCCACCTCTCGCACCCTCATCACCCGTCTGGCGTGGCTGGCCATTCCGGCCCTGGCCATGATGCTGGCCCTGACCGGCTGCAAGAAGAAAGAAGACACCACCGCCAAGGTCGCCGCCCCGCTGCACGCGCCGGCAAGCCAGACCGACGATGCCGGCTGGCAGGCCTACTATCAGGACGTGATCGCCCGCAACAGCGACGGCGTCGATGGCCAGACCTTCCCCTATTACCTGCCCACGCCGGGCGGCCCGGATTACGAAGATCAGTACAAGCGCCAGCTCGATACCGTAACCGAAACGGCTGCCCGTGGTGCCCTGCCGGGCAACATGATCGCCTTCATGTCGCCCGATTCGACGCGCATGGCCGACCTCGTGGTCGCCGCCTTCGCCAAGGCCTCGCCGGGAAGCATGAAAAAGGTGGTCGTGCTGTTCATCGGCAAGACCGCCGACGACGCCCGCGTCAAGGCCGTGATCGAGCCGACCGGCGCCATCTACCGCTTCGTCGAGGCCAAATGAGCCTGCACCGGGTCGGCGCACCGTGGTGCGACGTTCCAGCCATGACCGTGGCAGCGGCGCCATGCGCAAATCGCTGCTGACCGCAGCGGTGGCGATGTGCGTGCTGGTCGCCGGCACCGCCGTGTCGGCGCCGACGGTTGCACCGGCGGTGGTGCCAGCACGTTCACCGCTGGCCGCGCATCCGCCCGGTGCCGTCATCGCCAGCGCCCATGCCCTGGCCACCGATGCCGGCCTGCGGGTGATTGCCGAGGGCGGCAACGCCTTCGATGCGGCGGTCGCCGTGGCATCGACGCTGGGCGTGGTCGAGCCGGAGAGCTCGGGCATCGGCGGCGGCGATTTCTTCCTTCTCCACGACGCCCGCACCGGCAAGGATCTGTTCGTCGATGCCCGCGAAACCGCGCCGGCGGCGGTGAGCGCGGCGCAATACCTCGATGCCAATGGCCATCTGGATCACGACAAGGCACTCGATGGCGCCCTCGCTGCCGGCATTCCCGGCGCTCCGGCCGGCTGGGCGTGGATCGCCGAGCACTACGGCAAGTTGTCGCTGCGCCAGGATCTGGCACCGGCGATCGCGATTGCCCGCGACGGCTTTCCGGTCTACGCGCGGATGGTCAGCGAATACTCCGAGCGCAGCACGGTGATGCGCCGCTGGCCGGCAACGCTGGCCGTTTACGAACCTGGCGGCAAGCCGCTGGCGGTGGGTGACACCTTCAAGCAACCCGAACTGGCCGCCACCTTGCAAGCGCTGGCCGATGGCGGCGCCGACGGCTTTTATCGCGGCGAGGTGGCCAGCAAGATCGTCGCCGCGGTCAATGCCACCGGTGGCCACTGGACGCTGGCCGACCTGTCCGGCTATCGCGTCAAATTGCGCGAGCCGATGACCTTCGCCTATCACCAGTGGCACATCGTCACCGCGCCACCGCCGTCGTCGGGCGGCGTGGCACTGGCCGAATTGCTCAACATCCTGTCGGCGTGGGATCTGCGCGCGGTCGATACCGCCACCCGCGTGCACCTGATCGTCGAGGCGATGCGCCGCGCCTATCGCGACCGCACCTTCTACCTCGGCGACCCGGATTTCGTGCGCGACATGCCGATCGCGCGGTTGACCAGCCAGGCCTATGCCGATCAGTTGCGCAAGGGCATCGCGATGGACAAGGCCACGCCCAGTTCGTCCCTGCCCGGCGTCGCACCGGCGAAGGTCGGCGCCCACACCACGCATTTTTCGATCATCGACGCGCAGGGCAATTACGTCGCCGCGACGCTGACGGTAAACACGACCTACGGCTCGGGTCTGGTCGCCGCCGGCACCGGCGTGCTGCTCAACAACGAGATGGACGACTTTGCGTTGCAGGCCGGCGTGCCCAATGCCTACGGCGTCACCGGCTACGACGCCAACAAGGTAGAACCGGGCAAGCGGCCGCTGTCGTCGATGTCGCCGACCTTCATGATCTCGCCCGACAAGGTGGTCGTGCTCGGCACCCCCGGCGGCAGCCGCATCATCACCATGGTGCTGCTGGGCATCCTCGGTTTCGACGATGGATTGACGCCGCAGCAGGTGGTGGCGCTGCCGCGCTTCCATCATCAATACCTGCCCGACTCGATTTCGCTCGAACCGCATGCGCTCGCCGCCGACGTGATCGCCAAGCTGGTGGCGATGGGTTACCGCATCGACCAGCGCAACAAGACCTGGGGCAACATGCAGGCGGTGGAATGGAATCGCCGCCGCAACACCCTCAGCGGCGGCACCGACCCGCGCAATCCGGTTGGCAAGGTGGGAATGCAACGGATGAATTTGACGCCATGAAACTCTGGTCGATCCTCGGCAATTCGCAGCGGCTCGATGGCGGCGCGATGTTCGGCAACGTGCCGCGGGCGATGTGGTCGAAGTGGATCGCGCCCGACGAGCAGCACCGCATCCCGCTGGCTTGTCGCGCCCTGCTGGCAAGCCCGGTCAATGGCCGCACGGTGTTGTTCGAGGCCGGCATCGGCGCCTTCTTCGATCCGAAGCTGCGCGAGCGCTACGGCGTGGTCGAAGATCGCCATGTGCTGCTCGACTCGCTGGGTGCCGCCGGTTTCACGCACGAGCAGATCGACGCGGTGGTGCTCAGCCATCTGCATTTCGACCACGTCGGCGGTTTGCTCGATGCGTGGCGCGAGGGCGAGCCACCACGATTGCTGTTTCCGAACGCGCGCTATTTCGTCGGTGCCGATGCCTGGCAGCGCGCCTGTCATCCGCATCCGCGCGATCGCGCTTCGTTCATCCCCGGCATGACCGATCTGTTACAGGCCAGCGGCCGGCTGGAGATCGTGCACGGCGATGCGCATCCATACTTCGCCGATGCGCTGCGCTTCCACCACAGCGACGGCCACACGCCCGGCCTGCTGCTGGCCGAACTGCGCGGGCTGCACGATCACGGCGGCGTGGTGTTCTGCGCCGATCTGATTCCGGGGCGGCCATGGGTGCATCTGCCGGTGACGATGGGTTACGACCGCTATCCCGAATTGCTGATCGAGGAAAAGCGCGAATTCCTCGCCGACAAGCTGGCGCGCTGCGTGCGCCTGTACTTCACCCACGACGCGCAATGCGCGCTGGCGCGCGTGACCTGCGACGACAAGGGCCGCTACGGCACCGATCACGAAGTCGCCGAACTGCACGCGCGGCCGCTGGTGGCATGAGGGTGTACGCGGCGGCACGGTTGATCTTCCTCACCGCGACGATCGCGACGGGGCTGGCCGCAAACGCACCGGCATTCGCGGTGCCTGCGGCGGCGGCGGCGGCCTCCACCGCGAACTCGGCCGAACCGGGCGCGAAAGTGGTGTCGGGCAGCCAGATCACCGACCCGATGTTCGGCATCAGCGTCCGCGCCATCGGCTTGCAGCGCCGTGTCGAACTGCGGCAATGGCAGGTCGATGCCGGCGCGCCCGGCGGCTTTGCCCAGGTCTGGTCGGCCGAACACATCCGCACGCCGCCGGCCGATGCTGCGCACGCCAATCCGACGCAATTTCCGATCGACGGACAGCGCTGGTGGTCATCCGACCCTCGCCTGGAGGGCAAGCCGGTCGCCGCCGAAGTGCTGACCGCAATCGCGCTCGCCGCCGACGCCGGCAACGGCTGGACCCTGCTCAAACCAGACTCATCGCAATTGCCGCCCAATCTGGCAGCGACGTTCCAGTCCGATGGCGATGGCTTGAGCACATCGCAAGACCCGGCACATCCCCAGGTCGGTGATGTGCGCGTGCGCTGGTCGATGCTCACTGATGCAACCGCACCAGCCGGACTGCGGCTGACGGATGGACGTTGGCAGATGCCGGAAGCCGCCTTGCCCTTATCGCCGGCAAGCGCATCGCCACCACCGGAAACGTCGCCGAGACCGGATGCCGGTGGCACGGGCTGGATGCAAGGTTGGTTCGGCGGCCGCCTCGGGTTGGTCTGGCCGATCGGCCTGGCATTGCTCGGCGTGCTGGCGGCGGTGATCGTCGGTCTGGGCTGGCGTCGTCGGCGCTGACTGCTCCCGCCACGGAAGCCATTGCGCTGGCAAGCAGGCCACGAAAACGAAAACGGCGCACCGATTGGCGCGCCGTTTTCGCTGCAGCGGTCGGATGATCTCGGAGCCGGTGATCAATCATCGCGTGATTGACCCAGTGCCGGCCATCCGTGGTCGGCACTCGAGGCTGAAAAACTCACTGCCGCTCAGGCGTGCTTGGCGGTCGCCGCGCCGCTCTTCAGGCACGAGCTCATGCCGTTCTTGTAGTCGTCGCCCTTCTTGCCCTTGTTGGCGGCCGCGCAAGAAGCCATCTTCGCCTTCTGGTCGGCGTTGCCGCGGACTTCGGCAGCAGGCTTCGTGCCCGGAACCGGGTTGCTGGCGGGCGCGGCAGCGCTGGCCGGCTTTGCGGCAGCGGCTGGCTTGGCAGCAGCCGTCGCAGCGGCAGCCGGCGCGCCCTTCAGGCAGGCACTCATCGCGGCCTTGTAGGCGTCGCCCTTCTTGCCCTTGTTGGCAGCGGCGCAGCTGGACATCTTCGACTGCTGTGCCGTTTTCGCGGCCGGAGCGGCCGGCGCCGGCGCCGGCGCGGCAGATGCCGTGGCGAATGCAAGGCAGGCAGCGACCGACAGAGCAATGATGCTGGATTTCATGATGAACCTCGTGGCATGGGTGGTTGGAACGTTGCCGATGCTAGGCATCGTCGACCGTGCTCGCCCATTCCGCGGCGTGAATCTTTTTTCATCTTCCGGTCGTGCCGGCCATCGTGCGGATGGACGCTGCGCACATGCTGGCGGTGTCCGCGCCAATGCCGGAATTTTCCTACCGACCAATGCGCAAACATCCTACAGCCAGCTTGCGCATGAGCGCGCATGATCGCGGTGGCGGCCAGACCGGCTGATATGATGGAAAGGTCGTCCGGCGCCGTTCGCCGGAACCGCCAAGCAGCGACCCGCGCAGGTGCGGAGCCGATCCGGCCGCACCGATCGCCCCACAGGACATCTCAACGACACGCGAAACGGAGCAACCATGGCACGCGGCATCAACAAGGTCATCCTCGTCGGCAACCTCGGCGACGACCCGGAAGTGAAATACACCCAGGGCGGCATGGCGATCTGCACGATTCGCCTGGCCACCAGCAGCGTCCGCACCGACAAGGACGGGCAGAAGCAGGAACGCACCGAATGGCATCGCGTCAAGCTGTTCGGCAAGCTCGGCGAGATCGCCGGCGAATACCTGCGCAAGGGCCGGCAATGCTACATCGAAGGCTCGATCCGCTACGACAAGTACACCGCCAAGGACGGATCCGAACGCTACTCGACCGACATCATCGCCGACGAAATGCAATTGCTGGGATCGGGCGGTACCGGCGGTGGTGGTGAGCGCACCGAACGCAGCACGCCTCGTCAGCAAGGGGGCTATGGCGACGGCGAGCGCAACGCCCCACGCCCGCAGAGCGGCTATGGCGACCACGGCACTCGCGGCGGCGCACGCGCACCGGCGCCGTCCGTCGCGGATGATCTGCCGCCGGACGACGAAATCCCGTTCTGAGACTTCGTTACGGTGTCGGCCTGCCTGCGCAGTCGGATCCAGCCTCCGACGGTACAGCCAGCTGACGCCCCCAGCGCAACGGAGCGACGATGCCACTGCTGTTTTCCTATGGCACCTTGCAACTGCCGAGCGTGCAGCAGGCGAGTTTCGGCCGCCTGCTGCATGGCTGCGCAGATCGCCTGCCCGGATACACGCTCGGGCAGTTGCCGATCGACGACGCCCAAGTCGTGGCAACGAGCGGCAAGACGCACCACCCGATCGCCATCAGATGTCATCGCCCAGATGGCGCAATCGATGGCATGGTGTTCGACATCACTGACGAAGAGCTTGCTGGCGCCGACCGCTACGAGGTACCAGCCTACCGTCGCGTGCTGGCACGGCTTGCGTCAGGACGACAAGCGTGGGTCTACGTCGATGCTCGCGAGGCGGGAGTCCGCCCTTCCGACCGCGATTCCCCCGCCGCCACATGACAAGCGCCTCCATGAGGCAAAGACCCTGGCGATGACCTGTTGCAGCGTAACCGTCCGCCGACGTCACCTGCCTTTCGTTCCGCCGCCGGTTCAGCCTGCCGGGTTCCAGCACTGCGGCAGCAGGGTTCGGAGGTCGCGATCTTTCGTGGTCGGTAGGCGCGTGAGCACGTCGCGCAGCCACGCGTGGGGATCGCGGCCGTTGGCCTTGGCGGTGGCCAGCAGGCTCATGATCGCGGCGGCGCGTTGGCCGGCGGTGTGGGAGCCGGCAAACAGCCAGTTCTTGCGGCCCAGGGCGATCGGGCGGATCGCGTTCTCGATCGGGTTGTTGTCGATCGGGTAGCGACCGTCGTCGAGGTAGCGCACCAGCGCTGGCCAGCGGCGCAGCGTGTAATCGATCGCGTTGGCGGTGCCGCTGTGGCCAGCCACGCTCGGACGGGTCGTCTCGAGCCATGCCTTGAGTTCGCCCAGGAGCGGGGCGGCGTGCTGTTGCCGATGCGCATGGCGCGCCGGCGCGTCCATGTCGCTGGCTTGCGCCTCGATGCGATACAACGCCGCGATCTTCCCGATGGCTTCATGGGCGATCGCGCTGCCGCTGGCCTTGTACTGCTCGACGAATTTGCGCCGCGCATGCGCCCAGCACGCCAGCTCGGTCACCCCTTGCGCAAGCAGGTGCTTGTAACCGCCGTAGTCGTCGACCATCAGCGCGCCACGCCATCGACCCAGGAACTGGGAGGCGTGCTTGCCGCTGCGACTGTCACAATAGTCGAACACCACGATCGGCGGACCGCTGCCGGTACGGTAGGCAAACAGATAGGCGCGCTTGGTCTTGCCAGCCCCCGGATCGAGCTGCGCCACCGGCGTCTCGTCGGCGTGCACGATCGCTTGCATCAGCAGTTCGGCCCGCAGCGCCGCCACCAGCGGCGCTAGCGCCACCCCGCACGCACCGATCCACTCGGCCAGCGTGGTCCGCGACAGCTCCACTCCGCTGCGCGCGAAGATCGCCTCCTGCCGGTACAGCGGCAGGTGATCGACGTACTTGCCGATCAGCACCTGCGCCAACAGGCCCGGTGCACCCAAGTTCCGCAGCTAATCGCGC
>JAFEFT010000056.1 GCA_018240435.1 Pseudomonadota bacterium | reverse complement strand
GATCGTCTCGATGTGCTTGTCGTTGATCTTCACGCCCTGCAGCCGGTACACGTCCTGGATTTCCTTGACCAGATAGGCCGCCAGCGGCTCGACCCCGAGCAGGCGCAGGATGTCCTGCGGGTTGCGCTCGCCATCGACGATGGTCTCGCCCTTTTCGACGTGCTCGCCTTCGAAGACGATGATCTCGCGGTACTTCGGGATCAACTCCTCGTGCTCGTTGCCCTCGGTGTCCTTGATGATCAGCCGCTGCTTGCCCTTGGTCTCCTTGCCGTAGCTGATGATGCCCGAACGCTCGGCCAGGATCGCCGGATCCTTGGGCTTGCGCGCCTCGAACAAGTCGGCCACGCGCGGCAGACCACCGGTGATGTCGCGGGTCTTGGAGGCCTCGCGCGGGATGCGCGCGACCACGTCGCCCACGCCCACCGGCGCGCCATTTTGCAAGTTGACCAGCGAGCGCGGCGGCAGCAGGTACTGCGCCGGCATGTCGGTGCCCGGGATGTTGAGATCCTTGCCCTTGGCATCGACGATGCGCACGATCGGGCGCAGATCCTTGGCCGCGCCGCTGCGCCGCTTGGGATCGGTGATCTCGACGCTGGCAAGACCGGTGAGCTCGTCGGTCTTCTCGATCGTGCTCATGCCGCCGACGAAGTCGACGAAGCGCACGAAACCGGCCACTTCCGAGACGATCGGGTGGTTGTGCGGATCCCATTTGGCGACCGTCTGCCCGGCCTTGATCTCGGCGCCATCCTTGACATCGATGACGGCGCCATAGACCAGCTTGTAACGCTCGCGCTCGCGACCGGCCGAATCGAGCACCGACAACTCGCCCGAGCGCGACACCGCGACCAGGTGGCCGTCGGCATGCTGCACGGTCTTGAGGTTGTTGAACTTGATGTGGCCGGTGGTCTTGACGGTGACGCTGTCGGCTGCCGCCGACCGCGACGCCGCGCCGCCGATGTGGAAGGTGCGCATGGTGAGCTGGGTGCCCGGCTCGCCGATCGACTGCGCCGCGATCACGCCGACCGACTCGCCGATGTTGACGATGTGGCCGCGCGCCAGATCGCGCCCGTAGCAGTGCGCGCATACGCCGAAGTGCGAAGCGCAGGTGATCGTCGAACGCACCTTGATCGAGTGCACGCCAGCCGCCTCGATCTTCTCGACCCACTTCTCGTCGAGCAGGGTGTTGCGGGTGACGAACGGATCTTCCTCGTTGCCGGGCAGGAACACGTCCTCGGCGACGATGCGGCCGAGGACGCGATCGCGCAACGGCTCGACCACCTCGCCACCTTCGACGATCGGCTCCATCGTCAGGCCGTGCGGCGTGCCGCAGTCGATCTCGGTGATGACCACGTCCTGCGCCACGTCGACGAGGCGACGGGTCAGGTAGCCGGAGTTTGCGGTCTTCAGTGCGGTATCGGCCAGGCCTTTGCGCGCGCCGTGGGTGGAGATGAAGTACTGCAGGACGTTCAGGCCTTCGCGGAAGTTGGCGGTGATCGGCGTCTCGATGATCGAGCCATCGGGCTTGGCCATCAGACCGCGCATGCCGGCGAGCTGGCGAATCTGTGCCTGCGAACCGCGCGCACCCGAATCGGCCATGATGTAGATCGAGTTCATCGACTTCTGATCGACCGTGGCGCCCTTGGCGTTGACCACCTTGTCGGTGCCGATGGTGTCCATCATCGCCTTGGCGACGCGCTCATTGGTGCGCGACCAGATGTCGACCACCTTGTTGTAGCGCTCGCCGGCAGTGACCAGGCCGGACTGGTACTGCTCCTGGATCTCGGTCACTTCCTTTTCGGCTTCCTCGAGGATGCCCTTCTTCGCGTCCGGGATGATCATGTCGTTGATGCCGATCGACACGCCGGCGCGGGTGGCGTTCGCGAAACCGGTGTACATCAGCTGATCGGCGAAGATCACCGTGTGCTTGAGGCCGAGCACGCGATAGCAGGCGTTGATCAGGCGGCTGATCGCCTTCTTGGTCAACTCGGTGTTGACCAGCGCGAACGGCAGGCCCTCGGGCAGGATCTCGGCGAGCATGGCACGGCCGATGGTGGTCTCGACGATCGCCACCTTCTCGTGACGTTGCTTGTTCTCGTCAAACACGACTTCCTTCAGGCGCACCTTGACCTTGGCGTGGATGTCGACGACGCGGTTGTCGAACGCCCGCTTCACCTCGGCGACATTGGCGAACACCATGCCCTCGCCACGCTTGTTTTCCAGCGCACGGGTCATGTAGTACAGGCCGAGCACCACGTCCTGGGTCGGCACGATGATCGGCTCGCCGTTGGCGGGCGAAAGGATGTTGTTGGTGGACATCATCAACGCACGCGCTTCCAGCTGCGCCTCCAGCGACAGCGGAACGTGCACGGCCATCTGGTCGCCGTCGAAGTCGGCGTTGAAGGCGGTGCACACCAGCGGATGCAGCTGAATGGCCTTACCCTCGATCAGCACCGGCTCGAAGGCCTGGATGCCAAGGCGATGCAGGGTCGGAGCGCGATTGAGCAGGACCGGATGCTCGCGGATCACCTCTTCGAGGATGTCCCACACCTCCGGGCTTTCGCTCTCGACCTTCTTCTTGGCGGCCTTGATGGTGGTGGCGATGCCGCGCCGTTGCAGCTTGGAGAAGATGAACGGCTTGAACAGCTCCAGCGCCATCTTCTTGGGCAGGCCGCATTGGTGCAGCTTCAGGTACGGGCCGACCACGATCACCGATCGACCCGAATAATCGACGCGCTTGCCCAGCAGGTTCTGCCGGAAGCGGCCCTGCTTGCCCTTGATCATGTCGGCCAGCGACTTGAGCGGGCGCTTGTTGGTGCCGGTGATGGCGCGGCCACGGCGGCCGTTGTCCATCAGCGCATCGACGGCCTCCTGCAGCATGCGCTTCTCGTTGCGCACGATGATGTCGGGCGCATTGAGCTCGAGCAGGCGTTTGAGGCGGTTGTTGCGGTTGATGACGCGGCGATACAGATCGTTGAGGTCGGAGGTGGCGAAACGACCGCCTTCCAGCGGCACCAGCGGGCGCAGATCCGGCGGCAACACCGGCAGCATCGTCAGCACCATCCACTCGGGCTTGTTGCCCGACAACAAGAAGGCCTCGACCAGCTTCAGGCGCTTGGTCAGGCGCTTGAGCTTGGTCTCCGAACTGGTGCCGGCGATCTCTTCGCGCAGGCTCAGCTGCTCGGCCGGCAGGTCGATCGTCTTGAGCAGCTCCAGCACCGCTTCGGCGCCCATCGTCGCCTCGAAGTCATCGCCGTGTTCCTGGCGCGCCTGCAGGTACTGCTCTTCGGTGAGCAGTTGGCCGCGCTCGAGCGGGGTCAGGCCCGGCTCGGTCACCACGAACGCTTCGAAGTACAAGATGCGTTCGATGTCGCGCAAGGTCATGCCGAGCATCAGGCCGATCCGCGACGGCAGCGACTTGAGGAACCAGATGTGCGCCACCGGGCTGGCCAGTTCGATGTGGCCCATGCGCTCGCGGCGCACTTTCGCCAGCGTCACTTCGGTGCCGCATTTCTCGCAGACCACGCCGCGGTGCTTCATCCGCTTGTACTTGCCGCACAGGCACTCGTAATCCTTGACCGGCCCGAAGATCGCGGCGCAGAACAGCCCATCGCGCTCGGGTTTGAATGTGCGGTAGTTGATCGTCTCGGGCTTCTTCACCTCGCCGAACGACCACGAGCGGATCATTTCCGGCGAAGCCAGGCCGATGTGGATGCCGTCGAAGTCGAGCGTCTGGCGCTGCTGGTTGAACAGATTCAGAAGGTCTTTCATGGGAATCTCCGGGAATGGGGAATCGGGAATCGAGAATCGTCAGGAGCGGGAAACCGGTGGATCGGAACGTTCTTGCTTGAACGATTCCCGATTCCCGATTTCCCATTCCCGGCTTACTTGTGTTCCTCGAGCTCCATGTTGATCGCCAGCGAGCGGATCTCCTTGACCAGCACGTTGAACGACTCGGGCATGCCCGCGGCGATCTCGTGATCGCCGTCGACGATGTTCTTGTACATCTGGTTGCGGCCCTGGACGTCGTCGGACTTGACGGTGAGCATTTCCTGCAAGGTGTAGGAAGCGCCATAGGCCTCCAGTGCCCACACTTCCATCTCGCCGAAACGCTGGCCGCCGTTTTGCGCCTTGCCGCCCAGCGGCTGCTGGGTGACCAGCGAGTACGGGCCGGTCGAACGCGCGTGCATCTTGTCGTCGACGAGGTGGTTGAGCTTGAGCATGTGCATGTAGCCGACCGTCACCTGGCGCTCGAACGCCTCGCCGGTGCGCCCGTCGAACAAGGTCGTCTGCCCGGAATCGGGCAACTCGGCCAGCGCGAGCATCTTCTTGATCTCGGCCTCCTCGGCGCCATCGAACACCGGCGTGGCCATCGGCACGCCATCGGTCAGGTTGCGCGCCAGGGCGATCAGCTCGTCGTCGCTGAACTGGCCCAGGTCCACTCGCTGCAGGTGCTGCTTGCTGTCGTGGTTGTAGATCTCGCCGAGGAACTTGCGCAGTTCGGCGACCTTCGCCTGCGCCTCGAGCATGCGCTGGATCTTCCGGCCCAGGCCTTTCGCCGCCCAGCCCAGGTGGACTTCGAGCACCTGGCCGATGTTCATTCGGCTCGGCACGCCCAGCGGGTTGAGCACGATGTCCACCGTGGTGCCATCGGCCATGTACGGCATGTCCTCGACCGGAACGATCGTCGACACCACGCCCTTGTTGCCGTGCCGACCAGCCATCTTGTCGCCCGGCTGGATGCGGCGCTTGACGGCCAGATACACCTTGACCATCTTCAGCACGCCCGGAGCCAGATCGTCACCCTGGGAAATCTTGCCGCGCTTGTCGGTGAAGCGACGGTCGAACTCCTTCTGGTGCGCCTCGATCTGTTTTTGCGCACGATCGAGCGCCTCGGCGGCGTCCTCGTCCTTCATTCGCAGGTTGAAGACGTCCGCCTTCTTGAGGCCGTCGAGGTATTCGGCAGTGATCGCCGTACCCTTCTTCAGGCCGCCCGGGCCGCCATTGGCGATGCGACCGATCAACTGGCCGCGCAGGCGCGCATGGATGGCGCCTTCGAGGATGCGGAACTGGTCGTCGAAGTCCTTCTTGACGCGCCGGATCTCGGTTTCCTCGATCTGCCGCGCGCGCTTGTCCTTCTCGATGCCGTCGCGGGTGAACACCTGCACGTCGATCACCACGCCGTCCATGCCCGACGGCACGCGCAGCGAACTGTCCTTCACGTCGGACGCCTTCTCGCCGAAGATCGCGCGCAGCAGCTTCTCTTCCGGGGTGAGCTGGCTCTCGCCCTTGGGCGTGACCTTGCCGACCAGGATGTCGCCGGCGCGCACCTCGGCGCCGATGTAGACGATGCCCGATTCGTCGAGGCGGCCGAGTGCCGACTCGGACACGTTCGGGATGTCGGCGGTGATTTCCTCGGGCCCGAGCTTGGTGTCGCGCGCCTGGACGGTGAGCTCCTCGATGTGGATCGTGGTGTAGCGATCCTCCTGGACCACCCGCTCGGAGAGCAGGATCGAGTCTTCGAAGTTGTAACCGTTCCACGGCATGAAGGCGACCAGCATGTTCTGGCCCAGAGCCAGTTCGCCGATGTCCGTCGAGGGTCCGTCGGCGAGCACGTCACCGCGCGCCACCACGTCGCCCACGTTGACCAGCGGGCGCTGGTTCATGCAGGTGTTCTGGTTGGAGCGGGTGTACTTGGTCAGGGTGTAGATGTCGACACCGGCGTCGTTGTCGCCGATCTCGGCCTCATTGGCGCGCACCACGATGCGACCGGCATCGACCTGGTCGATGACACCGCCGCGCACGGCGATGGCATTGACACCCGAGTCGCGGGCCACCGCGCGTTCGATGCCGGTGCCGACCAGCGGCTTTTGCGCGCGCAAGGTCGGCACCGCCTGCCGCTGCATGTTGGCGCCCATCAACGCGCGGTTGGCGTCGTCGTGCTCGAGGAACGGCACCAGCGCCGCCGCCACCGATACCGTCTGCATCGGCGAGACGTCCATGAAATGGACTTCCGAAGGCGGCTTGAGCAGCGACTCGCCCTGATAACGACAGGTCACGAAGTGCGCGGCCAGCCGGCCCTTGGCATCGAGATCGGAATTGGCCTGGGCGATGACGTAGTCGTTTTCCTCGATCGCCGACAGGTATTCGACGTCGTCGGTGACGCGCCCATCGATCACCTTGCGGTAGGGCGTCTCCAGGAAGCCGTACCGGTTGGTGCGCGCGAACACTGCCAGCGAGTTGATCAGGCCGATGTTCGGGCCTTCCGGCGTTTCGATGGTGCAGACGCGGCCGTAGTGGGTCGGATGCACGTCGCGCACCTCGAAGCCGGCGCGCTCGCGGGTCAGGCCGCCCGGGCCGAGCGCCGACACGCGACGCTTGTGGGTGACCTCGGCCAGCGGGTTGTTCTGGTCCATGAACTGCGACAGCTGCGAGGAACCGAAGAACTCCTTGATCGCCGCCGCCACCGGCTTGGCATTGATCAGATCCTGCGGGGTCAGGTCGTCGGCCTCGGCCATCGACAGACGTTCTTTCACCGCGCGCTCGACGCGCACCACGCCGACGCGGAACACGTTCTCGGCCATTTCGCCGACCGAGCGCACGCGACGGTTGCCGAGGTGATCGATGTCGTCGACGACGCCGCGGCCGTTCTTGATCTCGCACAGCACCCGCATCACGTCGAGGATGTCGGAACCATCGCCATTGGCGGCGACCAGATTCCGGGCCATCTCGTCGGTGCGATCGCGGAAGTAGCGGGCGTCGTAGAGCACGTTGGCG
Organism: Pseudomonadota bacterium; assembly: GCA_018240435.1. Lineage (GTDB taxonomy): Bacteria > Pseudomonadota > Gammaproteobacteria > Xanthomonadales > Xanthomonadaceae > SZAS-103. The sequence goes on along the minus strand of JAFEFT010000056.1, from coordinate 5,907 downwards.
CCGGTGATCTCCTTGCGGCCGACGCGTCGGTTGAACTTCATCCGGCCGACCGCCGACAGGTCGTAGCGTTCGGTGGTGAAGAACAGGTTGTGGAACAGGTTCTGCGCTGCGTCCTTGGTCGGCGGCTCGCCCGGACGCATCATCCGGTAGATTTCGACCAGGGCGTCGAGCTGCGTCTTGGTGATGTCCACGCGCAGCGTGTTGGAAACATAGGCGCCGCGATCGAGGTCGTTGACCCACAAGGTGCCGATGCTGGCAATGGCGCTCTTGCGGAACTTCTCGAGGTGGCTTTCGGCGATCATCTCGTTGGCCGTCGCCAACAGCTCGCCGGTCCTGGTGTCGACGACGTCGTGGGCGAGGATGCGGCCAACGAGGTAGTCATCGGGCACTTCGAGGGCGGCGACCTGGTCTTTCTCGAGCAGGCGCACATGCCGGGCGGTGATGCGCTTGCCTGCCTCGACGATGACCTTGTCGCCGACCTTGATCTCGAAACCGACCTGCTCGCCGCGCAGGCGCTCGGGAATCAGCTCGAGTTCGACGCCCTTGTCGTTGATGTGGAAGGTGTTGATCTCGAAGAACGCGCGCAGCATCTCTTCGTTGCTGTAGCCCAGCGCGCGCAGCAGGATCGTCGCCGGCAGCTTGCGGCGGCGGTCGATGCGGCAGAACAGACCATCCTTGGGGTCGAACTCGAAGTCCAGCCACGAGCCGCGATAGGGGATGACGCGAGCGTTGTGCAGCAACTTGCCGGAGCTGTGCGTCTTGCCCTTGTCGTGGTCGAAGAACACGCCCGGCGAACGATGCAGTTGCGAGACGATCACCCGCTCGGTGCCGTTGACGATGAAAGTGCCGTTGTCGGTCATGAGCGGCAATTCGCCCATGTAGACTTCCTGCTCCTTGACGTACTTGATCGCCTTGGTCGACGACTCGCGATCGTAGATCACCAGACGCACGGTCACCCGCAGCGGCGCACCGTAGGACAAGCCGCGGCTGCGGCATTCGCGCTCATCGAACGCCGGCTCGCCGAGGCGGTAGCTGACGTACTCCAGTGCCGCGTTGCCCGAGTAGCTGCTCATCGGGAACACCGACTTCAATGCGGCATGCAGACCCTTGTCCTCGCGGCGGGCGGCGGGCACGTCCAGTTGCAGGAATTCGCGATAGGAGTCGACCTGGATCGCCAGCAGATAGGGAACCTCGAGAATCGTCCGGCGCTTGCCGAAATCCTTGCGGATGCGCTTTTTCTCGGTGAAGGAATACGTCGTCATGGTGGGCTCACCCTGTGTTCGCTGCGGATCGCGGCCGCGATCCGTGGGATGGGGAAAATCGCCAGTGGGAAGTCGCTGGTATTGCCGGCACCAGCACGCCCTCTCCCGCTACTTCTCACTGAAGACTCTGAATCGAGAATCGAGAATCGAGAATCGAGAATCGTTGCAGGCGAGGACGCTTCGCTCCTGCCGCACCGATTCCAGACTCCCGCCTCCCGATTCCGATGCATGCGAAACGACCGAAGGCCGGGAGCTTGCGCTCCCAGCCTCGGCTCTCTGTCATTCCTGCGGAGGCAGGAATCCAGTGACTTCTTGCTTCAAATAAACACCGTCAGATCAAACTCTGGATCCCCCCCTGCGCGGGGATGACCCAATGGCAGCAAAGGCCCTTTGTCAAAGCTGGATCCCCGCCTGCGCGGGGATGACGCATTGACAAAGGCGCTCGCGCATAAGCGCGAGCGCGTCAATGCGTCACTTGATCTTGACCTTGGCGCCAGCGGCCTCGAGGTCCTTCTTGAACTTCTCGGAATCGGCCTTGTTGACGCCTTCCTTGACGTTCTGCGGGGCGCCTTCGACCAGATCCTTGGCTTCCTTGAGGCCCAGGCCGGTGATGGCGCGGACGACCTTGATGACTTCGACCTTCTTCTCGCCGGCCGCTTCCAGCACGACGGTGAACTCGGTCTGCTCCTCGGCCGGGGCCGCTGCGGCGGCGGCCGGGCCAGCGGCAACGGCGACCGGGGCGGCGGCGGACACGCCGAACTTCTCTTCCATCGCACGCACCAGCTCCATCACCTCGACGAGGGACTTGCTGGCGATCGCTTCGATGATCTGCTCATTGGTCAACGACATGATTTAACTCCTGATGAAACGACTAAAGGGTTGTTGGAACGAATTGCCGAACGATGCGCTCAGGCGGCCTGCTTGCCATCGGCCACGCGCTGGGTCACGCGGGCGATCTGCGAAGCGGGCTCGGACAGCACGCGCACCAGCATGGTGGCGGGCTGGGCCATGACGCTCAGAAGCATCGACAAAGCCTGCTCACGGGTCGGCAACGACGCCAGGACATCCACATGGGTGCCCGGATACGCCTTGCCGCCGATCGCGACCAGCTTCGGCTTGAACTTCTCGTTGGCCTTGGCGAAATCCTTCGCCAGGCGACCGGCAGCACCCGGATCCTCCTTGGAAAAGGCGTACAGCAGCGGGCCGGTCAGCGCGTCGGCGACGCACTGGTATTCCGTACCCTCCACTGCCCGCGCCGCCAGGGTGTTCTTCACGACTTTCACGAAGACCCCGTTGGCACGCGCCTTCTTCCGCAGATCGGTCAACTGACCGACCGTGAGGCCCGCGTACTCGGCCGCGACCAGGGACAACGCACCCTTGGCCACCTGCGCCAGTTCGGCAACGACTTCTGCTTTTTGCGACTGATTCAGAGCCATTGCTTCCTCCTGAAACATTCCACCGCGGAACCTCTCCGGCGGCGGTGAAGCGACCGCACCGATGCCCGGGTGCGGGTGGAACCTCGCGGTTCCGTTGGCTGCCGTTCCAAAATCCTCTGGAGGGTCGGCGACCATCTACGCAGGCAGCCTCTTTCGAGACGATTGAGCGTCCAGCGTTGCCATCGACGGCGAATCCATGCCATGCGAGCGTCCGTGCCCGTCGTCGATCACATGCTGACCGCACCTGCGGTCTTTGATGGCACCCCGCTGGCGCGGGTTGCCCTCAAATTCCTGAATTCGATGCGCGCAACATCGGGCTCCTGCCCGAGTTGCGCGAAAACGGTCGCGGCATAGCCGCGCCTCGTTTTTCGCTACGGACGCTCCGCGTCCTTCGCGTTGGCACATCCTGTGCCAAATCCGATGGCACCCCGCTGGCGCGGGTTGCCCTCAAATTCCTGTATTCGATGCGCGCAACATCGGGCTCCTGCCCGAGTTGCGTGAAACATGCTGCTTTTGCCGTCATTCCCGCGAAAGCGGGAATCCAGTGACTTTGTTCATCCGAGCGCATCAAAAGGCAAAGGCTCAAAAAGCAAAGGCACTGGATCCCCGCCTGCGCGGGGATGACGATTTGACCAAGCCGCGCGCGATGCGCGCGGGTCAAATCGTCACTTCAACGACAACGTTGCCTGATCAACCGTCACGCCCACGCCCATGGTCGAGGACAGCGACACCTTCTGCACGTACTGACCCTTGGCGGCGGCCGGCTTGGCCTTGATCAGGTCGTGCAGCAACGCGTGCAGGTTGCCTTTCAGCGCCTCGGCCTCGAAGCTGGCCTTGCCGATGGTGCAGTGGATGATGCCGGCCTTGTCGGTGCGGTAACGCACCTGACCCGCCTTGGCGTTTTTCACCGCGCCAGCGGCGTCCGGGGACACCGTGCCGACTTTCGGGTTGGGCATCAGGCCACGCGGGCCGAGCACCTGACCGAGCTTGCCGACCACGCGCATCGCGTCCGGAGTGGCAATGACGACATCGAAATTCAGATCGCCGCCTTGCATCCGCTCGGCCAGATCGTCCATGCCGACCACATCGGCGCCGGCGGCGAGCGCGGCATCGGCCTTCGCACCCGCCGGGCAGAACACCGCCACGCGCACCGTCTTGCCGGTACCGGCCGGCAGCACGGTCGAACCGCGCACCTGCTGGTCCGACTTCTTGGCGTCCACGCCCAGGCGCACCGCGACATCGACCGACTCGACGAACTTGCGCCTGGAGTTGTCCTTGACGATCTTCAGCGCATCGTCGATCGAATAGGCCTTGCCCGGAACCACGGCGGCGGTCATCGCCTTGTACTTCTTCGCGATCTTGGTCATGTCAGATCTCCGTCACCAGGCCCATGGAACGGGCGCTGCCCGCGATCGTGCGCACCGCCGCATCCAGCGAGGCCGCGGTCAGGTCAGGCTCTTTCGCCTTGGCGATGTCCTCGAGCTGCTTGCGCGAAACCTTGCCGACCTTCTCGGTGTTCGGGCGCTTGGAACCGGAGGTGATGCCGGCCGCCTTCTTGAGCAGGATCGTCGCCGGCGGCGTCTTGGTGACGAAGGTGAAGGTGCGATCCGAATACGCGGTGATGACCACCGGAATCGGCATGCCCGGCTCCATCTTCTGCGTGGCCGCGTTGAAGGCCTTGCAGAACTCCATGATGTTCAGGCCGCGCTGACCCAGCGCAGGACCGACCGGCGGGCTGGGATTGGCCTGCCCGGCCTTGACCTGCAATTTGATGTAACCGACGACTTTCTTTGCCATTGCTGTTTACTCCTGGAGTTCATGCGTCTGCACGCCTTGTGGCTGCGAGACTCCTCCTCTGGTTGAATAGCGTGAATGGTGAATCGTGAATCGTGAATCGGAAAAACTCGCGCTTCTGACAATTCACTATTCACTATTCACGATTCACGTCCTTACGCCTTCTCCACCTGCCCAAACTCCAGCTCGACCGGCGTGGATCGGCCGAAAATCGAGACCGCCACGCGCACGCGGCTCTTCTCGTAATTGACTTCCTCGACGGTGCCGTTGAAATCGTTGAACGGGCCGTCGGTGACGCGCACCAGCTGACCGGGTTCGAACAGCACCTTCGGCCGCGGCTTCTCGCTGCCGTCCTGGACGCGACGGAGGATGACATCGGCTTCCTCGTCACGAATCGGCAACGGCCGCTCGGCGGTGCCGCCGATGAAACCCATCACCTTCGAGGTTTCCTTGATCAGATGCCAGCTTTCGCTGTCGATGCGCGGGATGCCGTTGTCGTCGTGAGTGGCGATCTGCACCAGCACATAGCCAGGGAAGAACTTGCGTTCGGACTTGCGCTTCTGGCCCGAGCGCATCTCGATCACTTCCTCGGTCGGCACGATCACGTCGCCGAAACGCTCGTCCATGCCGGCACGCACGATGCGCTCGCGCAGGGCCTGCGCCACCTGCTTCTCGAAGCCCGAATAGGCGTGCACCACATACCAACGCTTGGCCATGAACCTGTCGCTCCTCAGCTCAGCAGCTTGTTGACACCGGTACCGATCAGAAAATCGACCAGCGCCAGGAACAGGCTGAACACCACGATCACCACGACGATCACGCCGGTCATGCGAATCGACTCCTGTCGCGTCGGCCACACGACCTTGCGCAGTTCGAAACGCGACTCGTCGATGAACTCGAGCGTCTGCCGCCCGGCCGCCGTCTGGGTGAAAACGCCGAACGCGGCGATGGCTCCGACCAATGCCAGCAGCCCGCGCAGCGCGGTCGTCCAATTCGCGAACCAGTAGAAACCGAACACGCCGGCCGCCACCAGCAACACGGCGACGGCGTACTTGGCGATATCGGCGCCGCCGCCCTTTCCTGCTGCATTGTCCGGTTTGACCGCTTTCGTGTTCATCCGATCTCTCTGCCCGCATCGACCAGCGCTTGCCGGTCAACGCAACCATGCTCGCGATCGTCGCGCCACCGCGCCGACCCGCCGCGAGCATCCGCGCCCGCTCGCTCACACGCTCGACAACTGGCACGCCAGGAGGGACTCGAACCCCCAACCTGCGGTTTTGGAGACCGCTGCTCTGCCAATTGAGCTACTGGCGTAAAGTGCTGGGAATCGGCAATCGTGAATCGTGATACGTGAATCGTCAGATCAAAGGCCTCTGCTCGAACGATTCACTATTCACGATTCACCATTCACCGCT
>JAFEFT010000055.1 GCA_018240435.1 Pseudomonadota bacterium | reverse complement strand
GCGGCCCTGGCGGGCTGCGCCACGCAGGGCAAGCCGCCGCGCATCTCGCTCGACGAGCCGGTGCAGGCGCAGTCGCAACCCGAGCCGCCCAAGCCGGTCGCAGTGGTGGAGGTGCCGAAGGTGCTACCGATGCCGGCGCAGATGAAGCCGCTGCCGGAGGCGGACGACGTCAAGCCCGCACCCGAACCCGCCGATGAAACTGTGCGCGTCTCGCGCGCCAACGCCGAGGCGCGCATCGCGCCCACGCGCGAGGGCTACGTCAACGCGATCCAGGTCTGGCCCTTCACCGATGGCGCGCTGTATCAGGTCTATGCCGCGCCGGGGCGCGTGACCGTGATTTCGCTCCAGCCCGGCGAGGAGCTGGTGACGGTTGCCGCCGGCGACACCGTGCGCTGGATCGTCGGCGATACGTCCAGCGGCGCCGGGGACGCGCTGCGCGTGAGCGTGCTGGTGAAGCCCATCCGTTCGAGCCTCAAGACGAACCTGGTCATCACCACCAGCCGGCGCACCTACCTGATCGAGCTGACCTCGACGGACAAGGCGTGGATGGCGTCGGTGTCGTGGGAGTACCCGAAAGACCAGATGCTCGCGTTGCAGCGTCAGGATCGGGCCGCACAAGCCGCCGCGCCGGTCGATACCGGACTGTCACTGGAGAAGATCCGCTTCCGCTACGCGATCAGCGGCAACAATCCGCCGTGGAAGCCGCTGCGCGCCTTCGACGACGGCGAGAAGGTCTACATCCAGTTCCCGCCGGGCATCGCCCAAGGCGAGCTGCCGCCGCTGTTCGTCATCGGCGCGCAGGGTGACGGCCAACTCGTCAACTACCGCTTCCGCTCGCCGTACTACATCGTGGATCGGCTGTTCGGCGCGGCCGAACTGCGCTTGGGCGGCGACAAGGGCGACGTGGTGCGCATCGAGCGCACGGATGGCACGCGGGGGAACTGACCATGAGCCAGGACGACACCCCGGACGTACCCATTCCCGACGCGGCGCCGAAGGTCGCGCCGGAGAACGTGGCGCTGCGCGCGCAGCCGCGCCCGGTGACGCGCCTGAACCGGCGCACGCTGGCGCTCCTGACCGGCGGCCTTGGCGTCGCCGTGTTGGGCGCCACGCTTTGGTCACTGCAACCGAAACACCCGCGCAGCGGCAACGATGCGACCGAGCTTTACAACGTCGATCGCGTCTCGAAGTCCGAAGAACTTAACCAGCTTCCCGCCGACTATTCCAAGCTGCCGACGAAGGTGCCGGAACTGGGGCCGCCGCTGCCGGGAGACTTGGGGCCGGCCATCGTGAAGTCGCAGCCGCCGGTGGTGGCCAGCTACACGCCGCCCGGCCAGGATGCGGCGGCGGCCGAACGCGATGCGCTGCGCAAGGAGGCCGAGGCGGCGGCGGGTTCGTCGGTGTTCTTTCGCTCCAGTAATCAGCACACCGCGGCTGTGCCCGCGCAGACCGCTTCGGCTACACCGCCGTCTGGCCTCGCGGGCTTCGACCCGCAAGCCGCCGGGCCGGCCTCCACGGCGGCCCAGCCCGCCGATCCGACCGCCGTGCAGAACCGGCAGGACCAAAAAGAGGCGTTCCAGAAAGCTGGAGCTACGGAAACCCGTAATTCCGGCAACCTGCAAATGCCGACCTCGCCGTATCAGGTGATGGCCGGGACGGTGATCGCGGCGGCGCTGGTCACGGGCATCAAGTCCGACTTGCCGGGCGACGTCATCGGTACCGTGACGGAGCCGGTATACGACACCGCAACCGGCCGCTACCTGCTGATCCCGCAGGGTTCACGCATCTTCGGCAAATACAACAGCCAAGTCGCCTATGGACAGAGCCGGGTTCAAGTCGTCTGGAACCGCATCATCCTGCCCGACACGTCCTCGCTGACGCTGGACAACCTTGCCGGCGCCGACCCGGCCGGCTATGCCGGGCTGGAGGACGACGTGGACTACCATTGGAGCCGCTTGTTCGCTGGTGCGGCGATGACGACGCTGCTGGGTGTCGGCGCCGAGCTGGCTGCGCCGGAGAACCGCCAGAATGGTAATCGCGTCATCATCGCCGGGCGCGACAGCTTGCAGGACAGCGTGAACCAGGTCGGGCAAGAAATGACCCGGCGCAACCTCAACATTCAGCCGACGCTGACCGAGCGGCCGGGCCTGCCGGTGCGCATCATCGTCAACCGCGACTTGGTGCTACGGCCGTATCAGCCGCTGTTCTTCAACCGAGGGGCTTCACGATGAGCGCGCCGCGCAAGCTGCGGCTCGGGCCGCTGCCCAGGACCGAGAGCGTCAAGCTGACCTTCGCGTGCCCGGCCACGCTCAAGGCCGACCTCGATCGCTACGCAGCGGTGCACGCGCAGACCTACGGTGAGCCAGTCGATGCGCTGGCGCTGATCCCGCACATGCTGGAAGCATTCATCGCACGGGATCGAGGATTCAGGAAGGGCTCGACTGCGAAAGCGCCGACAGCGCCCCGGCGGGATACGCCCCCCACGTAGGCGGGCCACAGCTGCCACAGCCACGAAAGCGCAGGCCACCGACCTGCGCTTTCGCGTTTTAGGCTATGGTTTGCGATAGCCTTGTCGTACCATTCGAACAAGCCTTGTCAGAGGCTCGCTCGGGTAGGCTCAGACTCGCAGCCGCGTTGCTCCTATGTGGCTCCTAGCCTCCAAGAGCCGGATTGGCCGAGGAGTTGGCGCAACCGCCCAAACCCTTGTCATACTTAGACTTCAGCCGATGCGCCGCCGTTTTTGGAGTGCTTGACATCGGCCTTTTTTTGCGCCCGGCATGGCGTCTGGTGGCGCGCCGCCTATCCCGACCTTGCTCCGTCGGCCGAGGATGGGAAATTCAAGAGGGTTCGACCCGGGCTCGAAGCAATCCGGCGTCTCTCCGCCATTGAGCCCCCAGCCACCGGCTCCGGGTTCCGGGTTCCGAGTTCCGACTCCCGACTCCCGACTCCCGATTCCCGATTCCCGATTCCCGAGTCCCGAGTCCCGAGTCCCGAGTCCCGATTCCCGGGCTCCCGCCGGTGCCACCGCCGTTACGCTGCGCGATCGCGTCCCTTACAATGAACAACTACACGCACGAGCGACGGGGCCGGCCATGGATTTTTCCTTCACCGAAGAGCAATTGCTGATCCAGGACGTGGCGCGCCGCATCGCGCAGGACAAGATCGCGCCCTCGGCCGAACACCACGACCGTACTGGCGAGTTTCCGCTGGAGAACATCCGTACCCTCGGCGAGAACGGGCTGATGGGCATCGAGGTGCCGCACGAATACGGTGGCGCCGGCATGGATCCGATCGCCTACGTGCTGGCGATGATCGAGATCGCGGCCGCCGATGCGGCGCATTCGACCATCATGTCGGTCAATAACTCGCTGTTCTGCAACGGCATCCTCAAGTTCGGCAACGAGGCGCAGAAGCAGAAGTACGTGCGCGCCATTGCCGAAGGCCGCGAGATCGGCGCCTTCGCGCTGACCGAGCCGCAGTCGGGCTCCGACGCCACCGCGATGCGCTGCAAGGCGGTCAAGCAGGCCGACGGCGGCTTCATCATCAACGGCAAAAAGAGCTGGATCACTTCCGGCCCGGTCGCCAGATACATCGTGCTGTTCGCGATGAGCGATGCCGACAAGGGCGCGCGCGGCATCACCGCGTTCATGATCGACACCACCTTGCCCGGATTCCATCGCGGCAAGACCGAGCCCAAGCTCGGCATCCGCGCCTCGGCAACCTGCGAGATCGAGTTTCAGGACTACCGCGTCGGCCCCGAGGACGTGCTCGGCAAGGAAGGCGAGGGCTTCAAGATCGCCATGGGCGTGCTCGACGCCGGCCGCATCGGCATCGCCTCGCAGGCGATCGGCATCGCCCGCGCCGCCTACGAGCGCACGCTCGAATACGTCAAGGATCGCAAGGCGTTCGGCGCGCCGATCGGCACCTTCCAGATGACCCAGGCCAAGATCGCCGACATGAAGTGCAAGCTCGACGCGGCGACGTTGTTGACGCTGCGGGCGGCGTGGCAGAAGGGGCAATTCGAGAAGGGCGGTGCGCGCTTTTCCAACGAGGCGGCGATCGCCAAACTCACCGCGTCGGAAGCGGCGATGTGGATCGCCCATCAGGCGGTGCAGATCCACGGCGGCATGGGCTATTCGAAAGAGATGCCGCTGGAGCGGTACTTCCGCGACGCCAAGATCACCGAAATCTACGAGGGCACCAGCGAAATCCAGCGCATGGTGATCGCCCGCAACGAAACCGGCCTGCGCTGAGGTAGCCCGGAACGACGAGGTTCAGACCGATTCGTCGAGCGTGTCGTCCGCGGCGTCGTCTTCCCAGCGGATCTCGAATCCGTCTTCCAGTCCCAGCGCCTCGCGCAGCAACGTCAGCAGGTGCGGGGTGGCCTTGCGGGTGACGAAATAGTCGATCGTCGCCGCATCGATGTAGTAGTCCTGATCGCGGCTGTCTTCTTCTTCCAGTTCGTCGATCAGGAACTGCAACTCACCTTCGGAAATCTCGCCGATGCGGCGGTTGGTCTGCTTGTCGAACAAGGTGATCATCGCCGCTCTCCCGGCGGGTCGCTGACCGTGATTCTGGCACGCGGCGACGGTGTTGCGTCAGCCGGCGGCGAGCTTGGCGCCGACCGACGGTGGCGCCAATGTGGGCCAGCGGGCGAGCACGGCGGCGCGCACCGAGGCCGCATCGAGCCCTGCTTCGGCCAGCACCTGCTCACGGCTGGCGTGTTCGAGCCAGGCATCGGGCAGGCCCAGATGCTGGATCGGCAGCTTGATGCCTTCGGCCGCCAGCAGTTCGGCGACCGCACTGCCGGCACCGCCCATCACGGCGTTGTCTTCGAGGGTGACGAAACCGGCGTGGCTGCGTGCCAGTTCGAGCAGCAGGCTGCGATCGAGCGGCTTGATGAAGCGCATGTTGACGACGGTGAGGTCGAACTCGCGGCCGCATTCCTCGGCAACCGGCACCATCGCCCCGAACGCGAGCAGCGCCAGCCGGGTGCCGCGACGGCGCACCAGCGCCTGGCCGATCGGCACGCTGTCGAGCCCGGCGTCGAGCGCCACGCCCGGGCCGCTGCCACGCGGATAGCGCACCGCCGCCGGGCCGGCGTATTCGAAGCCGGTGGTGAGCATCTTCCGGCATTCATTCTCGTCGGCCGGCGCCATCACCACCATGTTCGGGATGCAGCGCAGGTAGGACAGGTCGAAGCTGCCTGAATGGGTGGCGCCGTCGGGACCGACCACGCCACCGCGATCGATCGCCAGCAGCACGTCGAGGTTTTGCAGGGCGATGTCGTGGATCAACTGGTCGTAGGCGCGCTGCAGGAAAGTCGAGTAGATCGCCACCACCGGCTTGGCACCTTCGCAGGCCATGCCGGCGGCGAGGGTGAGCGCGTGCTGCTCGGCGATGGCGACATCGAAATAGCGCTGCGGATATTCCTTGCTGAAGCGCACCAGCCCCGAGCCTTCGCGCATCGCCGGGGTGATGGCGAGCAGGCGCGGATCGGCGGCCGCCATCTCGCACAGCCAGTCGCTGAAGATGTCGGTGTAGGCGGGTTTTTTCGACGCGTCCTTGCCGACCATGCCCTTCGCCGGGTCGAACGGGCCGACCGCGTGATAGCCGATCTGGTCGCCTTCGGCGCGTTCGTAGCCCTTGCCCTTGGTGGTGATGACGTGCAGCAACTGCGGGCCGCTCAGGGTCTTGAGCGTGCGCAGCGCATTGACGAGGGAGGGCAGGTCGTGGCCGTCGAGCGGGCCGGTGTAATGGAAACCCATTTCCTCGAACAGGGTCGAGGGCACGAACATGCCCTTCCAGTGCTCCTCCCAGCGGCGCATGAAGCGCCCGGCGGGGCGGCGGCGGCCACCGAGCAGCTTCTTGCCGCCCTCGCGCACCGCATTCATGGTGCTGCTGGTCATCAGCCGGCCGAGCATGCGCGTCAGGCCGCCGACGTTCTCGGAGATCGACATCCGGTTGTCGTTGAGGATCACCAGCAGGTTCGGCGCCGGCTCCATGCCGCCGGCATGGTTGAGCGCCTCGTAGGCCATGCCCGCGGTCATCGCGCCATCGCCGATCACCGCCACCACCTTGCGCGGATCGCCGGCGCGCGCCAGCGCGATCGCCATGCCCAGTGCGGCCGAGATCGAAGTCGACGAATGGCCGACGCCGAAGGTGTCGTATTCGGATTCGTCGCGGCGCGGGAACGGCGCCACGCCATCTTTCTGCTTGACGGTGGCGATGGTGTCACGGCGGCCGCAGAGGATCTTGTGCGGATAGCACTGGTGGCCGACATCCCAGACCAGGCGATCGGTCGGGGTGTCGTACAGGTAGTGCAGGGCCAGCGTCAGCTCGATCACGCCCAGGCCGGCGCCGAAATGGCCACCGGAACTGGCGACCGATTCGATCAGGTAGTCGCGCAGCTCCGTGGCGATCGCCGGCAACTCGGCCTCCGGGAACTGACGAAGGTTCGCGGGCGTGTCGATGCGGGCGAGCCGCGGATAGCGCAGGGAATCGATCATGACCGGCTATTGTCGCGCCCGCCGGGCACGGCGGCAAGGAAGGCGCTGCACGGCGATACTGCCGGTGGCCGGCAGGCCCGGCACCGAGTGTTGGTGCGATCATGATGGTTCGCGGGCGTTGGATGGGCGGAGGAGATCCACATGAAAGTCAGGGTAATGAATCGCCACGGCGCGCTGACCGGCCCGGTGGAGTCGGCGCCGTGGCGACTGACCGATGCGCAGTGGCAGGCGCGGCTGACGCCGGAGCAATACCAGATAGCCCGCGGCAAGGGTACCGAGGCGCCGTTCTGCGGCACGCTGCTCGACAACCACCGCGACGGCGTCTATGCCTGCATCGGTTGCCGGCTGCCGCTGTTCGCTTCGGCGGCGAAGTTCCATTCCGGCACCGGCTGGCCGAGTTTCTTCCAGCCGGTTGCGAACGAAAACGTCAAGACGCACGTCGATCGCAGCCACGGCATGGTGCGGCAGGAAATCCTCTGCGTGCGCTGCGACGGCCATCTGGGCCATGTGTTTGCCGATGGGCCACCGCCGACGGGATTGCGGTTCTGCGTGAACTCGCCGGCGCTGGAGTTCGTCGATCAGGCCGACCTGGCCACCCTCGCCGACCCGGCCGCCGATCTCTGAGCGCGGCGGGCGCGCCGCTCGCACCGCCGCTGCAATCGCGCCTGCGCCGGTGCGGCTACGGATGCGCCGGCAGGCGGATCTGGCGCACCTGCTCGGCGCTCTTCAGGCGCGCGCCGGCGAAGTAGAAAACGCGAACTTCCAGCCCGCGTTCGCTGCGGCCGGCGTAGTAGAAGCGCGGGTTGTGCCACACCGGTTTGCGCAGCGCGCGATAGAAGCCGTCGTTTTCCAATTCCAGCAAGACGCCGATGCAGGGGAAGTCGCGCTCGCGGGCGAAGGCTTCGAGGTGCTCGCAGGAACGGTTGGTGATGTCGCGCACCAGTTTGGAGGTGCGCCAGGCGGGCGCGATGAAGGCGCGGAAATAATACATCGGTTGCCCGAAGCGCGGCGGCAACATCGGCAGGGCGGTGCTGACGGCGGCGATCTCGCCGTTGCCGTCGCGGGCGATCATCGCCACCTGCGCCAGCCGGCGTTGCGCGTCGGCGGCCGAGGCGATGGCGTGGTGGCGCTGCCAGAAGTCGTGCACGTGCTGCGCGTCGTCGGCGCCGAGGCTGCGCCAGGTCGCGGTGAACCGGAAACGCGGCGGCGTGGTCGCGGCGGTGGCCGCCGGATCGTCGTGGCTCATGGGCAGGGGCGCGATGGACTGGCGCCATGGTAGCAAGCCGTGCCGGCGGCGAACGCCCGCGCCAAGTGGAGGTGGCGATGGCGCGGCGGGTCAGGGTGCGGCAGGCAGGCGCGCCATCTCGTCGGCCAATTCCGGGCTGATGCCGGGCATCTTGTGCCAGTCGATGGCGTGCAGGTCGATCTTGTCCGGATCGAGGAAGCGGCGGGCATAGTCGAGGAACACGCGTTCGCGGATGAACACGTCGAACAGATCCGGATCGACGTGGTGATCGAGCTTCATCCGGCCGAGGATGGCCAGCGATTCGGACAAGGTCTTGGCCGGCTTGTAGGGGCGGTCGCGGGCGGTCAGCGCCTCGAAGATGTCGGCGATGCCCATGATCCGCGCCTGGATGCTCATCTGTTCGCGGGTCAGGCCTTTCGGATAGCCCTTGCCGTCCATGCGCTCGTGATGGCCGCCGGCGAACTCGGGCACGCGCAGCAGGTGCCCCGGCCACGGCAGCGACTCGAGCATGTCGATGGTGAGGTTGATGTGGCGGTTGATGATCTCCCGTTCGGCGTCGTTGAGGGTGCCGCGGCGGATCGACAGGTTCATGATCTCCTCTGCGGTCAGCAGCGGATGCGTGTTGCCGTCGTGGTCGAGCCAGGTTTCATTGCCCAGCGCGGCGATCGCGGCGATCGCCTCGTCCTTCATGAACTCGCCGCCGGTGTTGGCGCTGCGCACGCGTTCACGCGCGGCCAGCAGCGCATCGACCCGGGCGGTGTGGGCGGGTGCGTCGAGTTTGCCCTCGAGCAAGGCGATCCGCGCATCGCGCAGCAGGATCTCGATGCGGGCGTCGACCAAGGCGATGCGATCGAAGATCGTCTCCAGCTTGGTGGCCTTGTCGACCACGTGCACCGGCGTGGTGATCTTGCCGCAGTCGTGCAGCAGGCCGGCGATCTTGAGCTCGTAGCGATCGACCTCGTCCATGCGGAAGTCGGCCAGCGGGCCGACGCGGTTTCGCGCCGCTGCATCGGCGAGCATCATCGTCAGCTCCGGCACGCGCTGGCAGTGGCCGGCAGTGTAGGGGGACTTTTCGTCGATGGCGGTATTGATCAGGTTGATCAAGCCGAAAAACAGCTTTTCGAGCTGCTCGACCAGCAGCCGATTGTTGAGCGCGATCGCCGCCTGCGAGGCCAGCGATTCGACCATGCGCTGGTCGTCGCTGGAGAACTCCCGCACCGTGCCGTCGGCGTTCTTGGCGTTGATCAATTGCAGCACGCCGATCACGGCGCCGTCGTGGTCTTTCATCGGCACCGTCAGGAACGACTGCGAGCGATAGCCCGTCCGGGCATCGAAGGCGCGGGTGCCGGAGAAATCGTATCCCTGTACCGCGTAGGCGTCGGGGATATTGACCGTTTGCGCCGTCAGCGCCGCCTTGACCACCACCATGGTGTCGTTGGCGCTGCCGTCGGCCAGGTGCAGCGGAATCGACGGAAAGGTGATCGGCTCGCCGGTCTTGCCGCCCATGCGCAGGCCGAGCGTGTCGTTGCGCAGCACCTCGAACCGCAGTTGGCCGTTGCCGAGGCGATACAGCGTGCCGCCATCGGCGCCGGCGAAATCGCGCGCGGCTTCGAGGATGCGTTCGAGCAGGCGGTCGAGGTCGCGCTCGGACGACAGCGCCGCGCCGATCGCGTGCAGGGTGTCCAGCCGATGGAAGATGTCGGTGTCGGTCATGACGGACGTCGATCCCGATCCGCGGGCGATTGGCGTATCCAGCATACGACGAATGCAACGTCATGCGGGACTGGCCGCGGCCATCGCCGTCGGGCGCCGGCAGACGGTTGCCGGCGATCCGGCGCGCGCCGGCTTGCGTGCGCGTCGCCCGGGTTGCGCACGCGCCTCAGGGGTTGCCCTGGATGATGCCGAATTCGATCGGGTAGCGGCTGTAGAACAGGCTGACCTTCTCTGCCCGCAGCCGCGCCAGCATCGCCTCGGCCTGTTCGTCGGCGAGCAGGAACTCCACCACCACCGGCAGCTGCCCGGCCAGTTCGAGAAAGCGCTGCTCGTGCAGGTCGCCGTGGCGGCCGTAGCCGGCGATCGCGCGGAAGGCCGAACCGCCCGGCACGCCGTGCCGGCGGGCATCCTCGAGCAACCAGTCGTGGAGCAGGATGCCGTGCAGCTTGCTTTGCTCTTGCACGTAAAAGCGCAGGGCGCAGCTTGGACTCATGACACGCTCCTGGATGCGAGCAGACGGACGACGAAGATGCCGGTCGCGGTCATCGCCAGCGAGCCCAGCAGGTGCGCGCCGATGTGCGCCAGCGACCAGCCGAACTCGCGGTTCAGCAGCAGGCCCACGTTCTCGGCCGAGAACGTGGAAAACGTGGTCAGGCCGCCGAGGAAGCCGGTAATGGCGGCCAGCCGCAGCGCCGGCGGAAAGGCCGCGTTGAGTGCGGCGTACTCGGTGATCAGGCCGATCAGCAGGCCGCCGATGAGGTTGGCGGCGAGCGTGCCCAGCGGCAGGGTCGGGAACATCGGGTTGAGCCAGAGCCCGAGGTGCCAGCGCAGCAGCGCGCCGAGCGCGGCGCCAAGGCCGATGCCGATCCAGCCGGAAAGCAATCCAGTGAGCGCCATGCAATCTCCATCGTGTGGGGTTCCGGCACGAGGGAAGCCTGTGATCGCGTGGGCTGCCCGGCGGCCGTGTCCGCCCGCCGACGCTCGTTTCGGAGCAGGCGGGAACGACAGGCATCATCAGCCGCGAGGCGGTTTGGAACAACGGGAGAATGCCATCTCCTTCGTCCAGCCTAGGTGCAAGTGCTCCTGGATGCAAGGGGGGGCAGAGGACAGAGGACAGAGGACAGAGGACAGAGGACAGAAGGTAATCGGTGAACGGTNNACGGTGGACCGTTGGTGAGTGGTGAGCCAGGGCGTTCATGCCCTCTTTCTCCTGCAAACACGGAACCAAAGCCCCTCTCCCATCGGGAGAGGGGTTGGGGTGAGGGGTCGCAGCACCCGCCAACTCAGAGGACAGAGGACAGAGGGCAGAGGGCAGAGGACAGA
>JAFEFT010000054.1 GCA_018240435.1 Pseudomonadota bacterium | reverse complement strand
TTTGGTTCCGCGTTTGCGGGAGAAAGGGGGCATGACCGCCATCACTCACCACCAACCAACAGCCCACTGTTCACCGACTACCTTCTGTCCTCTGTCTTCTGTCTTCTGTCCTCTGTCCTCTGTCCTCTGTCCTCTGTCCTCTGCTCAGTACCCGCAATCGACCTCGTAGCCGCGATCACGGGTCGCGTCGGCGGCGACGCCATAACCGATCGCGGCGCCGGCAACCGTGGCCGCGGCACGCCCATCGCCCTTGCCGACGGTGTTGCCAAGCGCACCACCGATGACCGCGCCGAGCAGCTTGGCGCCGGAGTTGTCGCGCCGGACGACGCGCGCGCTGCCCGGCGGGCAGCCGTACCGCGCGTCGTATCCATACGCCGGCGCGCCGTCGTAGCCGGTGTCGTAGCCGCCGTCGTAGCCATCGTCCGCCCCGTAATAGCCGGCGCCGGAATACGCCGGGCCGCCGTAGTAATACGAAGACGGGTAGTAGTACCCGGAGCCGTAGTAATACGGCGCGCCGATGTTCACGCTGACGTAGCCGGAACGATAGCGCGGCCAGCCATACCCGCCGCCGTACCAACCGCCGCGATACCAGCCACCGCCGTACCAGCCGCCGCGATACCAACCGCCGCCGTACCAGCCGCCGCGATTCCAGCGACCTTGGTTCCACCCACCCGGATAGCCGTGACCACCGTTCCATGGGCCGTTGCCGCCGTGATTGCCACCGCCGTTCCACGGGCCGTTGCCGCCGTGGTTGCCGTTGCCACCGCTCCACTGCCCGCCATTGCCGCGATTGCCGCCATTCCAGGCGCCGTTGCCGCGATTCCATCCGCCACGGTCATAGGTGCCGCGCGGCGGGTTGCCCTGGTTCCAGCCATGTCCACCGGCCGGTGCGAAGCCACGATCTTGCGGATTGGCCAGCGCCGTACCGGCGGCAGCGCCCAGCAGCAGAACCAGCGAAGTCGCGATCAAACGTTTCATGTCGTTCCCCCCGAGACGCACCATTGCGTTCGCACAGATGCTGGGGCAGGCACGGTGTCCGCAGGCTGAATCCATCCGCATCCGTATGCATGCGTTCAGGCGCGCGACAGCCCGGCCGCCAGCGCCATCGTCGGCGGGCGCAGAACCTGCGACGGCCATCACGGTTTGCCTTGCCGACGACGACCTGCGGCGTATGCTTGACCTGCCCGCGCCGCGCGCTCGCGCGCCGGCCGGCTCCCCATTGCCAAGGAGCACCCCAATGCCCGCCCTATCGCCATCGCAGATCCGCAACATCGCCCTCGTGGGCCACAACGGCGCCGGCAAGACCACCCTGTTCGAAGCCCTGCTGCATGCCGGCGGCACCATCCAGGCGGTAGGCAGCATCGAACGCGGCAACACCGTATCCGACCACGACCCGATGGAGCGCGAGCGCCAGCATTCGCTCAACACCGCGATCGCCGCGATCGATCACGGCGATATTCACATCAACCTGCTCGACACCCCCGGCTATGCCGATTTTCGCGGCCCGACGCTGTCGGCGCTCGATGCGGTGGAAACCTGCGCGATCGTCGTCAACGCGGTCACCGGCATCGAACATTCAACCCGGCGGATGATGGATCGCGCCGCCCAGCGCGAGCGCTCGCGGATGCTCGTGGTCAACCGCATCGATGCCGACGGCGCCGACCCGGCCGCCCTGCTCGATGCCCTGCGTGAAGCATTCGGCAGCATCTGCCTGCCGATCAACCTGCCCTGCAACGGCGGGCGCGACGTCGTCGACTGTTTCTTCCAGCCTGACGGGCAATCCGACCTCGGCCCGGTGGCACCGTGGCACCAGAAGATCATCGATCAGGTGGTCGAGATCAACGAAACGGTGATGGACCACTACCTCGACCTGGGCGAGGAAGGCCTCGGCCCGCAGGAACTGCACGACGCCTTCGAGCAATGCCTGCGCGAGGGCCATCTGGTGCCGATCTGCTTCACCTCGGCGCGCACCGGCGCCGGCGTCAAGGCGTTGCTGGACATCGCCGCACGGCTGCTGCCCAATCCGGCGGAAGCCAACCCGCCGCCGTTCGTCAAGGGCATTGGCGAGCAGGCGCAGGCGATCCTCGCCCAGCCCGATCCATCCCTGCACGTCATCGCCGACGTGTTCAAGATCGTCAACGATCCGTTCGTCGGCAAGCTGTCGGTGCTGCGCCTGTACCAGGGCACGATCCGCCGCGACAGTCAGTTGTTCATCGACGACGGCAAGAAGCCGTTCAAGGTCGGCCATCTGTTCAAGCTCAAGGGCAAGGATCACGTCGAGATCGAGCACGCCATCCCCGGCGACATCGTGGCGGTGGCCAAGGTCGAGGAGATCCACTTTGACGCCGTGCTGCACGATTCGCACGACGAGGATCACATCCATCTCAAGCCGCACTTCTTCCCCAAGCCGATGTTCGGGCTGGCGATCGAAGCGGCCACCCGCGGGCAGGAACAGAAACTTTCGACGGCGCTGGCACGGCTGGCCGAAGAAGACCCCTGCTTCCACGTCGAGCATCACAAGGAAACCAACGAAACGGTGATTCGCGGCCTCGGCGAGTTGCACCTGCGGGTGATGCTCGAGCGCATGAAGGCGCGTTACGGCGTCGAGGTGAAATCGCACCCGCCACGCATCGCCTATCGCGAGACGGTGTCGGCCAAGGCGGAAGGCCATCATCGCCACAAGAAGCAGACCGGCGGCGCCGGCCAGTTCGGCGAAGTCTATCTGCGCATCGAGCCGCTGCCGCGTGGCGGTGGCTTCGAATTCGTCGATGCGGTCAAGGGCGGCACGATCCCCGGCCAGTTCATCCCGGCCGTCGAAAAAGGCGTGCGCCAGGTGCTCGACGGCGGTGCCATCGCCGGTTATCCGCTGCAGGACGTGCGCGTGATCGTGTACGACGGCAAATACCACGACGTCGACTCGAAGGAAGTCGCCTTCGTCACTGCCGGCAAGAAGGCCTTTCTTGATGCGATCGCCAAGGCGGCACCGCAGGTGCTCGAACCAATCGTGATCGTCGAAGTATCAGCACCCGAGCGGCACATGGGCGACATCACCGGCGGCCTGGCCGGCAAGCGCGCGCGCATCAACGGCACCGACAGCGGCGGCGGCGACGAGATCATCGTCAAGGCGCAGGTGCCGCTGTCCGAACTGGAAGGCTATGCCGCCGAACTCAAGGGCCTGACCGCCGGCCGCGGCCGTTACAGCCTCGATTTCAGCCACTACGAACCGGCCCCGGCGAACGTGCAAAGGCACCTCGTCGAGGCGTGGAAACCCAAGCACGAAGAGGAATGAGGCGATGCACGCACGACCGATCACGGCGATCTCCATCGCCCTGGCCTTGCTCGCCGCCGCCGCGGCCAGCGCCGGGCCCGACACCGGCAAGACCGCTGTCGAGGCCGACTTCCAGACCTACGATGCGACCACCGTTCGCGGCAACGACACCCTGGCGACGCTGCGACAACGCCTGGGCCAGGACCATGTCATCGCCGGCGAGGTGCCCGGCGCCGAGGACACCGAGCCCGGCTGGATCATCCACCCCAAGGACCCCAAGCGCCGCATCTACGTCTATCTCGACGAACAGGGGAAACATCCGGGCACGCTGGCGGTGCGCGACCGCGGTTCGCGCTGGCGAACGCCCGAGAACGTCCACATGGGCCTGACCAGCGCCGAACTGGCGGCACGCAACCTCAAGCCGTTCACCTTCACCGGTTTCAATTGGGATTACGGCGGCCGCGTCTCCGACTGGCATGGCGGAAGGCTGCGTCATGCCAGCGGCGTGGTGCTGTGCCCGCCCGAGTTCCCCGGCGGTCGCCAGCCCAAGGGCTACCCGGAAGGCGATGCCGCGTTCACCTCGACGTTGCCGATCCTCGCCCGCTTCCCACCCAAGGTGTGCGGCTTCGAACTGGAGATCGCGCCGGCCGCGAATTCCCCGGCGGCGCATTGAACCCGCGCGCCAGCCACCGCCCTCACGCTGCCACGCACACCCGATTGCGCCCTTCCTGTTTGGCGCGATAGAGCTGATCGTCGGCCAGTTTGAGCAGGTGCCCGCGTGAGCGCTCATGCGCGTCGGCCTGGGCCACGCCGATGCTGACGGTGATCGGCAGGGCCAGCCCGGCCGCTTCCACCGGATGCGCGGCGACGGCCGCGCGCAGGGTTTCGGCCAGATTCGCCGCCGCCTCGCGCAGTTGGCCCGGCAGCAGCACGGCGAACTCCTCGCCGCCCAGGCGTCCGATCACGAACTCGCCCGGGGTGCGCTCGCGCATCACCCGCGCCACCGTCGCCAGCACCTGGTCGCCGACCGGATGGCCGTGGCGGTCATTGATCTGCTTGAACAGATCCAGATCGACGATCAACACGCTCAGCGGCGCACCGTCGGCGGTCTTGGCCAGTTCCTCGTCGAGCACGGCGCAGAAGTGGCGGCGATTGAAAAAGCCGGTGAGGCTGTCGTAGATCGCCAGGTCGATCAGTTCGGCGTGGTACGTCGCGTCGAGGCTGGCGCCGACGAAGAACTTGATGGCGTTGCCGCCGACGCCGATCTGGTCGCCATCGCGCAGTTGCGCGCGCGTGACCTGGACGCCGTTGAGATAGGTGTGGTTGGTCGAGCCCAGATCCTCGATCCAGAACGCACCGTCTTCACGCCAGAAGCGGCAATGATTGCGCGACACGCTCGGATGCGGGATCGCGATCGCGCAGTCGGACGCGCGCCCGACCACGATCGGCGCGTCGCCCAGATCCATCTGCAGGCCCAGCAGCATGCCGCTGACCACCACCAGCCGCGGCCGGGTCGTGCCAACGAGCGGGCGCGTGGCCTCGACCACGGTGTGGCGCTCGGTATTGGTGATCGGATCATCCTTCGCTGGCACGCCTCGTCCTCCGGGCCGGCCCGATGATTCTAGCCGATCGTTCGTCAACAAATGCCAGCGGCGACGAGCCCGTGGGCGAGACGGACAATGCCGCGCCGGTCACCGCAGCACCCGGAACCGCAGTTGCGTCCAGGCCCCGGTTTCGGCCATCGCCGTCACCGTCTGCACGCCCGGATCGGGGTATTCGTGCACGAAGGCACCATTGCCCATCGTCTGCCCTTGCAGGCGGTCGTTGATCAGCCACATCACCCGCCCCGGCGCGCCCAGCGCGCGCAGCGACAGCCGCACCGGGCGCGGACTGTTGGGTGCGCGCGCCACCGTCGAACCATCGACGACGCCATCGATCTGCATCGTCGTGGTCACGCCCAGGCCGTCGGATTGGCAATCCTTCGCCAGCGGCGGCAACGCCGACTGCGCCCGTTCGGCGGCCGCCAGCCACGGCGAGGCCAGCGCCGGCCAGCGCGCGATCGCGGTTTCGCGCACGTCATGGGGCTTGCTGCACACCGGCCCGAGGCGCTCGCCGCTGTGCGCGTCCACACGCAAGGGCTGCACGCCGGCACTCCACAGCCGGGCGCGGCGCTCGGACAGGGTCGGCGGGACATTGCCGGCCAGCGTCCATGCCTGCATCTTGCGCGCGCACAATTCGGGATGCGCCGGGTCGAATGCGACGCCCAGCGGCCAGCAGATATCGACGCGGCGCACGCTCGCCGGCGGCGGCGGCGCGATGCCATCGCCAACGTGATGCGGCAGGCTGTCGATCACCTCGAAGAACAGCGGCAGCGCAGTGATCGCGCCGTACTGCCCCGGCAGCGGCGTGCCATCGGGGCGGCCAACCCAGACCCCGACCGTGTAGCGCTGGGTGCCGCCGATCGCCCAGGCATCGCGAAAGCCATAGCTGGTGCCGGTTTTCCACGCCACCCGCGGGCCGTTGCCGGGGTCGAAGGTATCCGGCCGCGAGCCCGGGCGCGGATTGGCGTCGAGGATGGTCTTGACGATCCACGCCGCCCCCGGCGACAGCAGCAGGCGATCGACCCGCGGCGCATCGGGCGTCAGCCGCACGCGGCCGGCGATGCCGCCGCGATGCAGCGCCGTGTACGCACCGGCCAGATCTTCCAGCGTCACGCCATCGCCGCCGAGGATCATCGACAAGTTCGGCTGCGCGCCACGCGGCATTTTCAAGGTCACCCCGGCATTGGCCAGGCGCGCGAAAAAGCGCACCGGATCGACGCGATCGAGCAGGTCCACCGCCGGCACGTTGAGCGACAGCCGCAAGGCCTCGGCGGCGCCGACCGGGCCATCGAAATGGGTGTCGAAATCGCTCGGGCGGTAGTCGCCGAACGACTGTGGCGCATCCACCAGCAGGCTTTCGGAATGAATCAAGCCATCGTCGATGGCCAGCCCGTACAGGAAGGGCTTGAGCGTCGATCCCGGCGACCGCCAGGCACGCACCATGTCGACGTGGCCCAGCCGCGGGATGTCGCCGAACGCCACCGAGCCGATGTAGGCACGCGCCTCCAGCGTGGTGTTGTCGACCACCAGCAACGCTGCCGAAGTGCGCTCGGGCAGGCTGGAGAAATAACTGGTGACGCGCGCTTCGAGCGCACGCTGCAGGCCGGCATCGATGGTGGTGACGATGCGCGCCTGGCGTGGAAAGCGATCCTTGAGCCGCTGCGCCAGCAACGCGGCCAGCATCGGCTGGCGCAAGCGGCGGGTGATCACCGGCTCGATGCGCGCATCGGCGGCTTGCGCGGCCGTCCACTCGTGCAGCGCGACCATGCGCTGCAGCAGCTTGTCGCGCGCCACCCGCGCGGCCTGCGCGTTGCGATCCGGGCGCAGGCGGCTGGGCGTCTGCGGCAACACCGCCAGCAACGCCGCTTCGGCATGCGAGAGCTGCTGCGAGGGCTTGCCGAGGTAGGCCCAGCTCGCCGCCTCGACGCCCTGGATGGTGCCGCCGAACGGCGCCCGGTCCAGATACAGGGTGAGGATCTGCCGCTTGCTCAAATGCGCCTCGAGTTGCAGCGCGCGAGCGATCTGCCGCAGCTTGGCGGTGATCGAGCGATCGTTGCCGGCGGCAGGGTCGATGATCCGCGCCACCTGCATGGTGATCGTCGAGCCGCCGGAAACGATGTGGCCGTTGCGCCCCCACTGCCACGCCGCGCGCAGCAATGCCACTGGATTGATGCCCGGATGCCGCCAGTACCAGCGATCCTCGTAGGTCAGCAACGCCTGGATGTACAGCGGCGAGACTTGTTCGGGCGTGACCGGATAACGCCAGATGCCCTCACGATCGGGAAATGCGCGCAGCGGCGTGCCGTCGCGCGCCACCACCAGCACGCTGGCATCGGAAGAATCCGGCAGCGGCAGCGGGAACAGGCGATCGAGCACGACCGCCAGCACGACGACGGCCAGCAACGTCCAGCCGATGCGGCGCAGCCAGCGGCGGAGTCTGCGGTGAGTCGAAGGCGGAGGGCAGTGCTCAGACGGCAAGAGTCGGATGGTCGGCGTTGAAAGTTGATCTGTCACTTGCGATCGGACACGCCCCCATCCTGACCTTCCCCCGCGAGCGGGGGAAGGGATGCTTCGACCACCGCGGCGCGCGAGTTGGCAAACACCAGCACGTCTTCCCTGCCGTCATCCCGAGGCCCGAGTTCCGCGTTCCGAGTGCCCGCTTCCCGATTCCCGATTTCCGACTCCCGGCTACTTCGGCTGCACCACCTTGATCGTCGCCGGCATCGATTTGCCGATGCCGCGGATCTGCGGGCGGTACATGTCCTGCAGCAGCGGCGGCGGCACCGTGTAGGTGCCCGGCGTCACTGCGCGGACGAGGTAGAACACATGCGCGGTATCGCCCTTGTCGAGCGAGATCGCGGCGACGTAACGATCGTCGCGGAACTCTTCGTGCTTGACCGTCGCCGCCGAACTGCGGTCGGTCAGGGTGATGCCATCGACCACGATGTCCGCCCACTGCTTGGCGTCGCCAAGGTTGAAGTTTTCGATCTCCATGCCGGCCGGCAACAGATCCTCGATCAGGGCGTCGGGAATCTTCTCGCGCGATTCGATCTTCAGCCCGACGATCAACGCATCGCCTTCCTGCAGGACACCGCCCTTCCACGGCTTGCCATCGGTGGTGTAGTAGGTGCGCACGATGCTCACCCGCTTGTCGTCCATCGCCGGGGCGCTCGCTGGCACGCCGGCGACGTCGATCAGCACATACAGCGGCGGCTTGCCGGTCGGCTCGAAGCGCACGCCCTGGCGCAGCGCGGCGACATCGAAATCGCGGCTGAGGATGCTCGCCGGTGCAATCGTCTGGTTGGCGTCGCCGATCTTCAGGCTGCCGGACACCCTGGCGTCCGAATCGGCGATCAAGGCCTTGCCCAGCCCGGCCAGTGCGATCTGATCCTGCGTGCTCAGCCACCACCAACGCTCGCTCGCCGGCACGCCATCGATGGTCGCCTTGGCATCGCGGGCCAGATCGAAGATGCGCGCGTCGTACTCGGGCTTGGCGAGATGGAAACGGTGCGTCAGCGTGACCATCCGCGCCAGATCACTCAGGTTCGAGCCATAGTCGCCCAGATACCACGGCCGCTTGCTCTTCATCGCGAAGCCGTCCGCCACCGCCTTGCGACCGCGGTCGTGATCGCCCATCAGGTCCAGGGCGACGCCCAGGCGCACCAGCGACAGCGGCGTCAGCGCCTTGCCGCGATCGTTGTCGTACATCGCCCGCAAGGTGCCCAGCGGAGCCCGGTTGACGCGCGCCAGCACGAAACCGGCGTAGGCGTTGTTGGCAAACCGCAGGCCGTCGGCATGCTCGTAGCTGTAGAACTTCTCGCCGCCGGTGAGCAGATCGTCGTTGAGACGTTCGAGCGCCGTTTGCAGCACGCCGTCGGGCACGGCGAAACCGGCATCGCGCGCATCGAGCAGGAAGTCGACCACGAACGGTGTCATCTGCGGCACCGGCTCGCTCTGCCCGCCCCAGAACGAGAAGTGGCCATTGCCGATCTGCATCGAGGCGATCCGCCCGAACGCGCCCTCGACGCGCTTCTTGCGCTCGACATCGGTCAGCCCGGTCATGCCGAGCTTGCGCGCGGTGTCGGCATCGAGCAGCAGCGCCGCCCAGCCGCGGCTGGTGGTTTGCTCGATGCAGCCATAGGGATACTCGAGCAGGTGCGCCAGGGCGCTGGCGAACGGCAGCGGCGGCAGCGCCGACAAGGTCATCCGCACGCTCACCGAATCGGCCATCATGCCGACCGCATCGGAGGTATCGAGCGTGACCGGCGCCAGCGTCTGCAACACCTGCACGCGCGATCGCACGATCGCCGGCCACGCCGGCCGCACCGCCACCTCGTAGTGGCGTTCGACGTTGTAGCCCTCGCCGTTGACCGTCACCGTGTACTTGCCGACGGTATTGCCGGGTGTCGCCGACAGCGCGAACTCGACGGTCGCCTTGCCGCCATCCTTCAGGGAGATCTTGCGGCTGCCGCCTTCGACCTTCAGCGGCGCCAGCGCCTGTGCGGCGACGGTGAACTCGTGCGCGGAGCCGGTGAAGTTCTGCACGTCGACGGTGAGCGTGCTGGCATCGCCGGGCGCGAGCACGCGCGGCGCGCTCACCTCCGCCACCACCGGCGCGCGCACCAGCGTCTGCGTGTCCGCCTTGCCGTAGCGGTCTTCCGAAAACACCACCGCCGACACCCTCACGGTACCGTTGAAATCGGGCACGCGCACCGGCACGGTCGCCTTGCCGGCGGCGTCGAGCGCCACCGGCCCGGCGAACAGATCCACCGTCTGCACATGCGCGGTCGGACGCCGTGCCTGCGGCAGCGGGCCCAGCGCCATGTCGCCGCCGAAGCGCAGCTTGGCGGTGCCGCCCTCGAAGGCCTCGATCACGCGACCATAGATGTCGTAGGCGTCGATGCCCAGCCGCCGCTGCGCGAAGAAATAGGCGATCGGGTCGGGTACCGGGAAGCGGGTGATGTTGAGGATGCCCACATCCACCGCCGACACCGTGACATAAGCCTTCTTGCCGGCCAGCTGCGGCGCGGCGATGGTCACCGGCAGGTCGCGCTCGGGCAGCATCTGCGGCGGCGCGGCAAGGCTCACCTTGACGGTGCGATCGGCGCGATCCATCGGCACCCAGACTTCGCCGACGGCGCGCGCCGGCGTGGTCTTCTCGGTGGCGGCGCCGCCACGGAACACCAGCGCGGTGATGTAGACATCGTGCCGCTCCCAGTCGGCAGTGACCGGGATCTGGAAGGTGTCGCCGGCCTTGACGTCGATGTTGGCGGTATAGAGCAGATGATCGCTTTCGACCAGCAGCACGCCCTTGCCCGGCTGCGGCGGCGTCACCGTCACCTTCAGGGTGTCGCCGGTCTTGTAGGCGGTCTTGTCCAGCGCCAGCTTGACCTTGTCCGGGCGCGCATCGAGGCCGCGGTTCTGGTCGTCCCAGCTCCAGCCGGCCTGGAACGGATAGCGCGTCGTCAGGCCGGTTTCCGGATCGAGCACTTCCAGCCGGTAGCCGCCCCACTGCACAGGAAAATCGACCTTGCCGCTGCTGCTGGCGGTCAGATCCACCGTCTTGGTGGTGATGGTATCGAAACGGCTGGTGTAGTCGTAATCCCAGCTGTTGTCGTTCCAGCGCCAGAGGTAGTCGCGGTACTCGCGCACCAGGTTGACCTTCAAGCCGCTGGCGGCGATGCGCTTGCCGCTGGCATCGACGCGGATGATCTCGAAACCGGCGTCGCCGTTGGGCGAGGCACCGTCCTTGTCGTCGAACAAGGGACGCACCGCCACCAGCTTGTCGGCCGGCCACAGGGTGCGCTTGAGCGTGCGCGAAACGGTGCGACCGCCGGTTTCGTAGACGCTGCCCGACAGCACCACCGCCACCGGCGCCTTCGCCTTGACGGCCTCCTCGGGTAACTCGATGTCCTGGGTGAAGCTGCCCTTGGCGTCGAATTTCTCGTCGACGACGTCCTTGGCTTCCTTCGGCAGGGTGATGGTCGGATCACCGAAGAACCAGCCCTTGTAGGCATCGGCCTTGGCGGCGTTGGCCTTGCCCGGCAGGGCATCGTTGAGGGCGAACGGGTGTTGGTCGGCGCTCACCGCCAGCCGCGCCGTAAAGCGGTTGCCGTCGGCCGGCGCACCATACAGATAAGCGGCGATCGCCTTGAGCTTGAGCGGCTCACCGGGGCGCAAAATCGCCTGCACGGCGTCGAGATCGAGCTTCATGCGCTCGGGCAGGAATTCCTCGACGCGCAAGGTGAAGGCCTCGACCACGTCCTTGCCGTCCGGCGTGGCGCGGAACTCGACCTGCCAGCGCCCGGTGCGGGCGTCGGCGGGGATGGTGTAGGTCCAGTTGTAGTAGCCCAGCGCCTGCGGGTCGAGCCGGGTCTTCATGAACTCGCGACCGTCGGGCTGCTTGAGCACGACGAACAACGGCTGCGGCTTGATCGGCTTGCCGTCGAAATCGCGCATCAGCGCCGACAGCCGCACGGTTTCGCCGGGCCGGTACAGATCGCGGCCGGACCAGGCGAACACGTCGAACCACGCCTGCTTGCGGCCGGCGACATCGAAATCGGACAAGTCCAGCGCCGGCTGGTTGAACGGCAGCATCGAGGTGTCGCTGCCCTTGCTGGCAATCAGCACCTGCGCGGCATCCAGGGTATAGGCGATCAGCGCATTGCCCGAGCCATCGGTACTGGCCTTGACCACCGGCTGGCCCTTCTTGTCGATCACCTGCACATCGACTCCGCCGAGCGGCGCACCACTGTGCAGCGAAGCGGTATGGACGAGGATCTTGTCCTTGTAGGCGCGCACGTGCAGGCCGATGTCGCTGACGAAGAACAGCGCGGTCTGATAGCCCTGCTTGAAATGCCCGGCCGGCTTCATCACCGCGAAATACAGGCCGGGCTTGGCCAGCTCGTCGATATTCTGGATCGGCAGGTAATTGAGGACGCGCTCGTTCTCCTTGCCGCCGAGCACGAAGCGGTTGAGGTAGACCGAATCGGCCATCTTCGCGATCGGCGTGCGATTGCCATACGAAGCGTCGAGGTCGTAGCCGTCCTTCTGGCCGCCGCGCTGGTATTGCGCGTAAAACGTCGACAGCATCGCCGGCTTGACGCGGAAGAACTCGACATCGACTTCCGGCACGTTGACCGACACCACCGGCAGGCCGCGCGTCTCGCGCGCCGGCAGCACGCTGCCTTGCGAGGCGAAACCGACCACCGGATCGAGCGGCCCGGTATAGACCTCGCGGCTGATGTCGGCGCCGAGGGTGTGGCCGTCGGCGGCGGCGAGCTTGCCGTCGATCTTCACCGTGTACTTCAAGCCGGGCTTGACGCCGGGGAAGCGCAACACGCGGTTGCCTTGCGCCTTGCCCTTGCCGCCGCTGTCGTCGCTGTCGTCGCTGTCGTCGTCCTTGAGCGACCACGCGCCTTTCACCACCGCCCCGTTGGCGTCGGTGACGGCGAGCAGCGAATCGAAATCCTGGGTGCCGACCAGCGGCCGGGTGAACTCCAGCGCGATCGCCAGCTCGTCGCCGGAATCGTCGGGATACGCCGACAGCAGCGCGAAGCCCTTGGGAATGTCGCGGGCGTCGATGGCCGCGCGCTGCCCTTGCACCTCCGGCACGGTATCGACCGGATTGCGCTTGCAGCCGGACAGCAGGCTGATCGCCACCACCAAGGCCAGCCACAGCCCGACCCAACCCTTCGTCCCGATCGACGATTGCCCGCGCATGATGCTCACTCCCCAAGGGCCTTGGAGTATAGACAGCAAAGCCCGCCATCCAACGCCGCCGCGAAAGAAAATTTTTTCACGAATCGCCTACGGAAACGAAAGGCGCGCGCAAAGCGGCCACGCGGGTCGACCGCAATTCGCGGGGCCGCCGTGGGCGCGACGATCGGCAGCGGGTGAGCGGCGAGTGAGCGCCAGCAGAATCAGTGACTGCTTTTCGGCTCGCCTGAACCGGCGGGCACTTTCGTCGTCGGCGGGTTGCTGGCGTGGGCGTCGTGCGCCGGCACGGTGTCTTCATCACCATCGCCATCGGTCGGCTTGACCACCGGCAACACCGCCGCGCGCGCGGTCACCCGCCCGATCCGCTCGGCCGGGATCATGGTGTAGACCGAATCGCTCATGTCCATGCCGACGCCGCCGGAGGATCCGCGCGAACGCACCAGCCCGGCCAGATCGACATCGACGAAACCGGCCGGCTTGCCATCGCCATCGAAGGCGATCCCGGGCGAACCATCGACCAGCCATTCATGCCGCGGCGAGCTGGTCTCGCCCAGCACGTACCCGGCGCGCACGATCGGTACCGCACCGAATTGATCCGAGGTGCGCATCACGGTGAACAACTGCGTGCCGACGGCAACGGTCGCCGGGGTCGAAAAATCGACGAAGGCGAGCTTGCCCGACGGGTGGCGCAGGCGCAGCCAGGCCACGCCCAGCTCGGTGTCGCGGGTGACCAGATCGGCCGGTTGCCAGGTATCGCTGCCCGGCAGGCGCACGCGGAACTGGCCGGATTTGGCCGATGGCAGCGCGCCGGCCAGGGCGCCGATGTCGCTGCCGCGACCGAACGAGGACAGATCGAGGCTGACCACCCGCCCGGGCACGAGGATCAGTCCATCGGCCGATACCAAGGTGCCCTGGGTCTGGCCTTCCTGCTGACGCTCGCTGCCGCCGCCGAGCACGGTCATCACGAACTTCACCGGCACCGCGGTATCACCGCGCGCGGCCAGCACCGTCTTGAACTGGGCGATTTCGGCGATTTGCTCGGGCGTGAGCGCCATCGCCGGCCGCGGTGCCAGCGCCAGCAGCGAGGCGAGCAGCAGCGCGCCGATGCGTGCCGAAGGGAAGGCAAACGTCATGGCAAGCGATCCTGCAGCCAACTGCGGTCGAGAAAGAGCATGCGCACCTCGGCGCCGCGCACCACCTGGAAGGCGATCGCCGGCGTCCGCGATTGCAAGGCCTGCGCCAGCGCGCCGGTGAAGGTATCCAGATCCGGCGTCGGCTGGCCGCCGAGCGAGAGCACGATGTCGCCGTCCTTCAAATGCGCCAGGCCGCCGGGGCCGCCGCGTTCGACGGTGGCGACATAGACGCCCTTCTGATCGGCCGGCAGATGGCGGGCGACGCGATCGTAGAAGCTCAGTTCGCGCAACTGGATGCGCAGGCGCGACACCTGCAGCACCTTCAGCCCGCTGTCGGCGACCGGCGAGGCCGCCGGGTCGATCGTCAGCACGCGCGCACTCGCCCCGCGCAAGATCGCGACCTTCGCCGGACGGCCGATCTCCAGATCGCGCACGGCCTGATCGAACAGGTCGTTGTTGTCGTCGCTGACCGGCTTGAGCGCACGCTCGCCAATCGCGGTGACGATGTCGCCGACCTGCGCGCCGGCCGCACCCAGCGGGCTGCCCGGATAGATGCGGCTGATCCGGAAGCCCTGCCCTGTCTCGCCGAACGCGCTTTCCAGCGAGGCCGTCACCGGCTGCACTTCCACCCCCACCCAGGCCTGCGGCAGTTCCGGCAATGGCGTGCGCGAACGGTCGCCGTAGCTCGGCCGCAGCGAGCTGAGCAGCTGCTGGCCATTGCGCACGAATCCGATCCGCAGCGGCGCGATGGTCGCCGGCTTGTCGAGCCAAGCCTTCAGATCGGCAACCGTCGCCACCGCCTTGCCGTCGATGCTGCGGATCACGTCGCCGGCGGCCAGCGCCGGCCGCGCCGTCGCCGCCGGCCCACCTGGGCGCAGGCTGGTGACGATCAGGCCGGTCTGGAAATCGAGCACACGGCGGCGCGCCATCGCCGGCGTGAGCACGCGCATCGCGGCACCGAACGGGGCGTAGGCGAACTCTTCGCCGGCATCACGCGGATACGGCGCGGTTGCCACCTGCACCTGCGAACGCCGGCCGTCGCGCTCGATGCCGAGGGTGAGCATCTTGCCGATCGGCAATTCGGCGATCGTGCGTTGCAACTCGGGGATGTCCACCGGCTGTGGCGCATCGACCGCACGGCCGTCCACGGACAGCAGCAGATCGCCGGCACGCAGCCCCACCCGCTCGGCCGGCGAGCCACGCTCGACCGCATTGAGCAGCACGCCGTGGTCGTGGTTGCTGCCCTTGAGCGAGCGCAGACGGAAGCCCAGCCAGGCCCGCGGCACGCGGTGGAAGGCGATCAGGGCATCGACGACGCGCCGCGCATCCGGGCCGGGGATGGCAAAGGCGAGGTCGCCGCCGAGCACCATGCCGCGCGCATTGACGCCGACGATGCGGCCGCGCATGTCCACCAGCGGGCCGCCGGAATTGCCCGGCGCGATCGCCGCGTCGTGCTGGATCCAGGCGTAATAGCGGCCCGTGGGCAGGTCGGGGCCGAGCGTATCCTCGTAATCAGCCTCGTCATCGAACAGCGACACCAGCAGCCGGTGCGGGTTGTTGACGATGCCGGCGCTCATCGAATTGGACAGCCCCCACGGCGCACCCATCGCCAGCACGGTATCGCCGGCCTGCAAATCGTTGACGGTGGCGAAATCGGCATGGCGGAAGGCCTCGGTCTTCGGTGGCAGCGCCTGCAGCACGGCCAGATCGGACAAGGTGTCGGTACCGATCAGCTTGGCCGGCAATTCGCGGCCGTCGGCGAACACCACGCGGAAGGCAGTGCCGCGCTCGACCACATGGGCATTGGTGACGATGTAGCCCTGCGGCGAGATCACCGTGCCGCTGCCGCTGGCCAGGCTCAACGTCGGCTCACCCTGCTGGAAATTGCGGCTGACGGTGAGGATGCTCACCACGTAGGGCATCACCGCGTCGCGAGCGGCGGCGATGCGGCTGCCGGTGGCTTCAGCCGACGCCCGCTGCGGCAGCGGATCGGCATCGGCGGCGACGGCCGGCGCGAACGCGGTCGCAAGCAGCAAGCCAATCGCCAGCAGCCAGGCCGTCGCGCGTCGCATCGTGCGCGCGCCGGCGGATGGATTCGCCCGCGCGATCGATTCAGACCCGCCCGGCCTCGTCGCCGTCATGGCGTCGGCGGCCGGCTGTCGTCATCACCCGCTGCGGCATCGTCGGCATCGCCATCCACGGTCGCATCGAGCCGTTGCAGGCCGATCAACTGCTCGCCCTCGCCGACCCGCATCAAGGTCACGCCCTGGGTATTGCGCCCGACCTGCGAAACTTCCGACGCCCGCGTGCGCACCAGCGTGCCCTTGTCCGAGATCAGCAGAATCTCGTGCTGCTCGCTGAGCTGGATGGCGCCGACCAGCGCGCCGTTGCGAGCGCTGGCCGCCAGCGCGATCACCCCCATCGTACCGCGGCCCTTGCGCGGATACTCGGCCACCGGCGTGCGCTTGCCGTAACCGTTCTCGCTGGCGGTGAGGATGTCGCCATCGCCCTCGACCACGATCAGGCTGCATACCTGCGCCTCGGCCGCCAGCTTGATGCCGCGCACGCCATGCGCATTGCGGCCCATCGCGCGCAGTTCGCCTTCGGAAAACCGCACCGCCTTGCCATTGCTGGCGAACAACATGATGTCGCGGCTGCCGTCGGTGATCTGCACATCGACCAGGCCATCGCCGTCGTCGAGGTCGATGGCGATCTTGCCGCGCTGCAAGCGGTAGGCGAACTCCGACAGCGGCGTCTTTTTCACCGTGCCCTGACGCGTGGCGAACAACACGAAGCGATCGGCGCTGAACTCGCGCACCGGCAGCACTGCCTGCACTTTTTCGCCCGCTTCCAGCGGCAGCCAGTTGACGATCGGCCGCCCGCGCGCGCCGGGGCCGGCATCGGGCAGCTGGTGCACGCCCAGCCAGAACACGCGCCCGGCGCTGGTGAAGGTGAGCAGCGTGTCGTGGGTGTTGGCGATCCACAGGCGATCGACGAAATCCTCGTCTTTCATCGCCGTCGCACTGCGACCGCGACCGCCGCGGCGCTGCGCGCGGTACAGGCTGACCGGCTGACGCTTGGCGTAACCGGCATGCGAGAGGGTGACCACCACTTCCTCGGGTGCGATCAGGTCGAGCACGTCGAGGTCTTCCTGGCTGGCACGAATCTCGGTGCGCCGGGCGTCGCCGAACTCGGCCTTGATGTGAGCCAGCTCCTCGCGGATCACCGCCAGCAGGCGATCGGGATCTTCGAGGATCGCGATCAGGCCGGCGATGGTATCGAGTAAGGCGCGGTATTCGTCGGTGAGCTTGCCCTGCTCCAGCCCGGTCAGGCGATTCAGGCGCATCTCGAGGATTTCTTTCGCCTGCGTCTCGGACAGCTGGTAGCCATCGGCGCGCAGGCCGATTTCCGCAGCCAGCCCTTCCGGTCGCGACGCGTTGGCCCCGGCAGCGGCCAGCAGGCTCGCCACCATGCCCGGATCCCAGCGCCGCGCCAGCATGCGTTCGCGCGCCTGCGCCGCGTCGGACGAGGTTTTGATCAGCTCGATCATCGCGTCGATGTTGGCCAGCGCGACGGTCAGGCCTTCGAGGATGTGTGCGCGCGCGCGCGCCTTGCGCAGATCGAAAATCGTGCGCCGGGTAACCACTTCGCGGCGATGGCGCACGAAGGCTTCGAGCATGTCCTTGAGGTTGAGCAGGCGCGGCCGGCCATCGACCAGCGCCACCATGTTGATGCCGAACACCGATTCCATCTGCGTCTGCTGGAACAGGTTGTTGAGCAGCACCTCGGCCGAGCAATCCTTCTTCACCGGAATGAAGATGCGCATGCCGTCCTTGTCGGATTCGTCGCGCAGATCCGAACCGACGCCTTCGAGCTTCTTGTCCTTCACCAGTTCGGCAATCTTTTCGATCAGCCGCGCCTTGTTCACCTGATACGGCAGCTCGGTGACGATGATCGCCTCGCGGCCACTGCGCTCGTCGACTTCGATTTGCGTGCGTGCGCGCATCAGCACGCGGCCGCGGCCACCGTGATAGGCGGCGTGGATGCCGGCGGCGCCGTTGATGATGGCGGCGGTCGGGAAATCCGGGCCGGGAATGTGCCGCATCAAGCCGTCGATGGTGATCGCCGGATCGTCGATCAGCGCCAGCACCGCGTCGATCACCTCGGACAGATTGTGCGGCGGAATGTTGGTGGCCATGCCGACCGCGATGCCGGCCGAGCCATTGACCAGCAAATTCGGAAACCGCGACGGCATCACCGTCGGTTCGAGTTCTTTCTCGTCGTAGTTGGGCTGGAAGTCGACCGTTTCCTTGTCGATGTCGGCCATCAACTCGTGCGCCAGCCGCGACATGCGCGCCTCGGTGTAACGCATCGCCGCCGGGCTGTCGCCATCGACCGAACCGAAGTTGCCCTGACCATCGACCAGCAGGTAGCGCAGCGAGAACGGCTGCGCCATTCGCACCAGGGTGTCGTAGACCGCGATGTCGCCGTGCGGATGGTATTTGCCGACGGTGTCGCCGACGATGCGCGCCGATTTGTAATAGGGCTTGTTGCTGTGCGCGCCGAGCTCGCTCATCGCGTGCAGCACGCGCCGATGCACCGGCTTGAGTCCATCGCGCACGTCGGGAAGCGCGCGGCCGACGATCACGCTCATCGCGTAGTCGAGATAGCTCTTGCGCATCTCGTCTTCGAGATTGACCGGGATGATTTCCTTGGCGTGTTCGCTCATTCGTCCATCCGATTTTCAACGGCAGCGACGACCCCGCGGCAATGCCGCAGCGGGCCGTTCGCACAAGCTCTCAAGTGTACCAGATCGGGCCGTTTCGCGGACTCTTGGCGCTTGCCAAAACCGCGCAGGAAACAGGCACTTACGCCAGCGATTTGGGCGAGAACGCAGCCGCCATGCGAGCAGCGTCAGGGGCCATCACCACGCCGCGCTCGGTGACGATGGCGTCGATCAGCGGTGCCAGGGTGACATCGAACACCGGATTCCACGCCGCCACGCCCTCGGCAACGTGGCGCTTGCCGGCCACGCCGGTCAATTCGGCGCCATCACGCAGCTCGATGTGGATGTCGGCGCCGGTGGCGGTGGCCATGTCGACGGTCGACGAGGGCGCGACCACCATGAACTTGACGCCGAAGTGACGGGCGACGATGGCCAGCTGATGGGTGCCGATCTTGTTGGCGACATCGCCATTGGCGCAGACGCGATCGGCGCCGACGATCACCCATTGCACCTGCCCGCTCGCCATCAGATGCGCGGCGGCGGCATCGGCGATCAAGGTGGCGTCGATGCCATCTTGCTGCAACTCCCACACGGTCAGGCGCGCGCCCTGCAGCCACGGCCGCGTCTCGCCGGCGAACACGCGGGCGATGCGGCCCTGGGCGACGCCGGCGCGGATCACGCCCAGCGCGGTGCCGAAACCGGCGGTCGCCAGCGAACCGGTATTGCAATGGGTGAGCACCCCCGAGCCCGGCTCGATCAACTGCGCGCCGGCCAGGCCCATCGCGCGGTTGGCGGCCAGATCCTCGGCGACGATCTGCTCGGCCTCGGCATCGAGCCGCGCCAGCCAATCAACGCCGCTGTCGGCCAGCGCGCGGCGCATCCGCGCCAGCGCCCAGGCGAGGTTGACCGCGGTCGGTCGCGCCGCCAGCAAGCGTGCGAAGTCCGGCACCAGGCGCGCCAGCGCGGTCGCGCCCGATTCGATCGCCGGATCGGCCTGCGCCAGTGCGCGCGCTGCCAGCACCACGCCCCACGCGGCGGCGATGCCGATCGCCGGCGCCCCGCGCACGACCAACTCGCCGATGGCATCGGCCACGGCTGCGGCATCGGCACACTGCACGTAGTGTTCGACGAACGGCAGCTGACGCTGATCGAGCAGCTGCAGCCGTCCATCCAGCCAGCGAATCGGCCGCACGCGATCGAGACCTTCGAATTTCGTTCTCACCCGTGCCTCGCGACGATCCCAGGCCGACGCCATCAACGACGACGGGGCGCTGCCGCCCCGTCGTCACCACCCCGCCGACGGCAATCAGCGATAGTAACCGCCGATCCGGAAGTCGGCACGACAACCGCCCGACACCCAGATGCCGTTGCGATCCCAGCCCCAATTGCGGCCTTCGTAGCACATCGTGCGCGAGAGCTGGTTGTGGATGCGGACGCCGCCGCGGGTGTTGGCGCCACAGCGATACATCCGCCCATCGACCGATTCGCAGCGAACCACGCGCTCGGGAACGAAGACCGACGGCGGCAGCGGTTGATAGCCAGGATCCCAGCCGCCACCGACCATGAACTCGCCCTGGCACCCATCGTCGACCCAGATGCCGCCACGGTCGAAGCCCCAGGTACGACCACGCACGCAGGAACTGGACGACGTCTGCCGGTGCAGGCGCACCCCGCCGCGGGTATCGACACGGCAGTATTCCTGCTGATATCCGCTGGATCGGCACACCACGATCTGCCCGCCGACGATCGGCCCGGACTGATTCGGACGCGGCGACGGCGGATACCGGCCGACGATCTCGAATTCCGCCGCGCAGCCTTGTGTCACCCAGACACCGCGGCGGTCAAAACCCCAGGTACGGCCGCTGATGCACGAAGAATTCGACAACTGCCGGCGCAGGACGACACCGTTGCGGGTATCGGCAGGACAGTAATTCTGCTGGTAGCCACTGGATTTGCAGACGAACACGTCGCCAGGACGCCAATACGCCTGAGCATGCGCCTGCGAGGCCAACAAACCGGCCGCCGCCACCGCCAACCATCGCATCGAGATACCCATCTCCCCCTCCCTTGTGGATGTGAAACCCGCATCGCGCCGGACTATAAACCGATTGCCGCCCAGCGTGGCGATTCACTGCATGCCAACGTCGCCGGCGCCGACGGGAGGACGCCACTCGCGTTTTCATTCAGCTGCGAGCAAACGGGAACGCCGTGACCTGCGCCAGCGCATCGGCACCCATCATCGCCATCAGCAGGCGATCGACGCCCAGCGCGACGCCGGCGCATGCGGGCAAGCCATGCGCCAACGCCGCCAGCAAGCGTTCGTCGATCGGCGTCACGGCCTGGCCGCGTTGCCGACGCTGCGATCGATCGCGCTCGAAGCGTTCGCGCTGCTCCACCGCGTCGGTCAGTTCATGGTAACCGTTGGCCAGCTCGATCGGCCCGAGGTAGGCCTCGAAGCGCTCGGCGACTGCCGGCTCGTCGCCCCGCGAACCGCCGCGCAACTTCGCCAGCGCACACTGCGTCGCCGGGTAGTCGTGCACCAGCAGCAACTCGTCGGCAGCAAAGGTCGGCTGGATGCGATGGGTCAGCAGCAGGTCGAGGCAGTCATCGCGACTCAAGCCGGCAGGGTCGATCGCGATGGCCTGCATCGCGCCGCGCAGGGCCGCTTCGTCACCGCGCAACGGGTCGATGCCGAGCGCGTCGAGGAACAAGGCGCGATACGTCGTCTCGCGCACGCGCGCACCGCGCCCGACCAGCGCCAGCGCCCGCTGCACCACCTCGGCGGTTTCGCGCATCAGCCGGCGGTGATCCCAGCCGACCCGATACCACTCGAGCAAGGTGAACTCGGGATTGTGGCGGCGCCCGCACTCGCCATCGCGAAATACCCTCCCCAGCTCGTAGCAATCGCCGACGCCGGCGGCGAGCAGGCGCTTGAGCGGGTATTCGGGCGAGGTGCGCAACCAGCGATCCGGTGCGCCGCCGTCGACGTGGCCGGAAAAACGGGTGCGGAAACTGCTGATGTTCGGATCGGAATTGCCCGCCTGCGAGAGGATCGGCGTCTCCACTTCGAGCACGTCGCGGCAGGCGAAAAAATCGCGGATGGCCGCGTACAGCCGCGCCCGCAGGCGCAGTGCCTCGGCCGTCGCCGTCGGCCGCCAGTCGCTCACGCGCGGCCGTGCTCGGACAGCAATTGCAGCAACTGTGTTTCGTCCCAGATCGCGATGCCCAGCGCGCGCGCCTTGTCGAGCTTGCTGCCGGCGGCATCGCCGGCGATCACGGCATCGGTCTTTTTGGAAACGCTGCCGGCGACCTTGGCGCCGAGCGCTTCGAGCTCCGCCGTCGCCGCCTCGCGGCTGAGCGCGGCCAGCGTGCCGGTCAGCACGAAGGTCTTGCCGTCCAGCGGCGCGGACGCGCCCGCGCTCGCCGGCGCGCTGGCGACGATGGCATCGATCGCCGCATCGCAGCGTGCAATCAGCGCGCGGCCCGGGGCGTGTTCGGCCACCGCATGCAGGGCGGCGATGGCATCGTCCGGCACCCCCCTGGCGCGCAGCACATCGGCATCGATCGCAAACGCCATCGCCAGCGAACCGCAGCCCTCGCCGATCTGCGCGGCGCGGCGCGGCGTGATCCTGGCGATCGCCATCGCCGCCAGCGTGTTGTCGACCGTCAGCGCCGCCGCCAGCGCGGGGCTGGGCGGATGCGCGTCGGTGATCACGATGCCGCCGGCGAGCAGGGCATCAAGCACGCGCTGGTTGCCGGCCTCGGCGAAGAAGTGATCGATCGCACGCGCCACCTCGTCGCCGACGTCGGGCACCGCCTTGAGGATCGGCCACGGCGCGTGGCGGAGCAAGTCGAGCTGGCCGAACCAGTTCGCCAGCGCCTTGGCGGTGCTCTCGCCGACGTGCGCGATGCCGAGCGAATACAGCAACCGCGCCAGCGTCGTGCGGCGGCTGCGGGCGATGGATTCGATCAGGTTCTCGGCCCACCGGGTGGCGACCTTGCCGCCCTTGGCCGGTTCCGGCGTCGTGCTCCCCGCCTCGGCGGCGGCAGGCTTGCGCTCGTCCGCCAGGCGCTTCATCTCGAGCAGATCGTCGAGCGTCAGCCGATACAGGTCGGCGACGCTGCGGACGTGGCCGAAATCGCTCAAGCCTTCGATGATCTTCTCGCCAAGGCCGTCGATGTCCATCGCCCGCCGCGAGGCGAAGTGGAAGATCGCCTGCACGCGCTGCGCGGCGCAACTCAAGCCGCCGATGCAGCGCGCGACCACCTCGCCCTGTTCGCGCTCGATGTGCGCGCCGCAGACCGGACAATGCGCCGGCATCACCCACGGCGTCGCCGCCTGCGGCCGCTGCTCGCGCACCACCGCAACGACTTCGGGAATGACATCACCAGCGCGCCGCACGATCACCGTATCGCCGATGCGCACGTCCAGCCGCGCCACCTGGTCGGCGTTGTGCAAGGTGGCGTTGCTGACGGTGACGCCGCCGACGAACACCGGCGCCAGCCGCGCCGTCGGCGTCGCCGCGCCGCTGCGGCCGATGTTGACGACGATGTCCTCGACCACGGTGGTCTGCTCTTGCGCCGGGAACTTGTGCGCGATCGCCCAGCGTGGCGTGCGGCCGACGAATCCCAGCTCGCGCTGCAAGCCCAGGTCGTCGAGCTTGTAGACGACGCCGTCGATGTCGAACGGCAATTGGTCGCGCTGCGCGCCGATGCGGCGGAAGTAGTCCAGACATCCGTCGCCGCCGCGGGCCACGGCGACCAGCGGACTGACCGGGAATCCCCACTGTCGCAGCTGCGCCAGCAGCTGCGAATGCGCCGGCGGCAGCGCGCCCGCACCGGGGGCAAACGCGACCACGCCCACCGCGTAGGCGTAGAACGCCAGCGGCCGCTGCGCGGTGATCGCCGGATCGAGCTGGCGCAGCGAACCGGCGGCACCATTGCGCGGATTCACCATCGGCTTGATCTTGCCGCCCGACGCGCGCGCACGTTCGTTGTAACTCTCGAAGGCCGCGCGCGGCATGTAGACCTCGCCGCGCACTTCCAGCACGTCGGGCACGTCGTCGCCGCGCAAACGCATCGGGATCGCCCGGATCGTGCGCAGGTTGGCGGTGACGTCCTCGCCACTCTCGCCATCGCCGCGGGTCGCGCCGCGCACGAACTGCCCCTGCTCGTAGCGCAGGCTGACCGCCAGGCCGTCGAACTTGGGCTCGACCGAGAACGTCAACGACGCCGCATCGGCTGCGGCCAGACGCTCGCCGATGCGGCGGACGAATTCATGCACCTCGCCATCGCTGAACGCGTTGGCCAGCGAGAGCATCGGCAATTCGTGGCGCACCGTGGCGAAGCCGCCGACCGGCCTGGCGCCCACTCGCCGCGTCGGCGAATCATCCGTGACCCACTCCGGGTGCGCGGCCTCGATCGCCTCCAGCTCGCGCAGCAGGCGGTCATACTGCGCGTCAGGGATCGTCGGCGCATCGAGCACGTGGTAACGGTAATTGTGCTCGTCGATCTCGCGACGCAGCGCCTGTGCGCGAGCAGCGATTTCCGGCGACGATGGGTGGTGGCTTTCCGTCATGACGGCCGCGGTTTGTTTGCGCTGGGCGTAGTTGCTGCAATCTCCCGCCGCACGATCGGCCGCACCGGCGGATCGCGCCTCGCTGGCTGGACGTGATTCACCTGCGCCGTCGCGCGAGGCTCATCTTCCCGGCCGGATCATTTGCTGTTCGCGCCGGCGATCGTAGGCGCGCATCTCGTCGCGGATATGGGCGATGCGCTGGCGGCCCAGGGCGTTGCGCTCCTCGTCGAGCACCAGCGCGCCGAGCAGCTCGGCCATGCGCTGCGCGGTAGGCAGCATCGCATCCCAGGCATCCAGCGCCGACAACGGCAGCGGTGCCGGCAAGGTCAGGAAGAAGCTGATGCCCGGCGTGCGCAATTCCTGCAATCGGCTGAGGTCGAAGGTGCCGGGCTTGACCATGTTGGCGACAGAGAAGATCGGGCCGGCCTCGGGGCGACCATCGACCAGCCGGTGGTAGATGCTCATGTGCCCGTGCACCAGCCCGGCGCGTTCGGCAGCGACCACCAGGTCGGCGCCGGCGAGCATCTGCCCGGCGCGTGCCGCCACGTAGAGCGTGACGATGCGATCGAACGCCTCGTCCTGACGGATGCCGAGCGTGGGATGGCTGGCGCGCGGCGGACGCGAGCCCACGTCACCGCCACTGTCGGCACCGCCGGCGACGGCGCCGGATGGAGTCGCAGCGGCGTCCTCGCCGGCCAGGCTGCGTTCCAGTGACTCCAGCCGGGCGTCTTCGTCGGCGCTGGCGGCCGCCTTCCCGTCATTGCGGAAATCGCGTTCGAGCGCTTCGCCGAGCGAGGGCTCGGCGCGCTCGCCGCTGGCCTCGGCATTGCGGTTGCCGACCCGCCGGCCCTGCCCCGGCTTGCGCGGGCGGAACAACCAGATCAGCACCAGCAACAGCACGCACGCGCCGGCGATGATGATGCGCACCAGATTCAGATCATTCATGCCAGACCCTGTCGTCATCAAACCCTGTCGCCATCAAGCCCTGTCGCCATCCACCCTGTCGCCATCGCTCGCAACGATCCGTCAGGATAGCCCAATCGCCCGCCAGCGGCCGCCGCAGGCCATCGCCTCGACCATCACGCCGCTCCGGCCAGGCGTGCCGCCTCGGCCAGATCCACCGACACCAAACGCGACACGCCCGGCTCGCGCATGGTCACGCCGGAAAGCTGCTGCGCGGCCTGCATCGTGCTCTTGTTGTGGGTCACGAACAGGAACTGCACCTTGTCGGACATTTCCTTGACCATGTTGCAAAAGCGCTCGACGTTGGCCTCGTCCAGCGGCGCGTCGACCTCGTCGAGCAGGCAGAACGGCGCCGGGTTGAGCTGGAAGATGGCGAATACCAGCGCCACCGCCGTCATCGCCTTCTCGCCGCCCGAGAGCAGCGAGATGTGCGCCACCCGCTTGCCCGGCGGGCGCGCCATCAACGTCACGCCGGTGTCGAGCAAGTCCTCGCCGGTGAGCTCCAGATAGGCATGGCCGCCGCCGAACAGGCGCGGATACAGGGCCTGCACGCCGGCGTTGACGCGGTCGAAGGTGTCCTTGAAGCGGCCACGGGTCTCGCGGTCGATCTTGCGGATCGCCGCCTCCAGCGTTTCCAGCGCGCTGACCAGATCGTCGTTCTGCGCGTCCAGATACTGCTTGCGCTCGGATTGCTCGGTGTATTCGGCGATCGCGGCCAGGTTCACCGGCTCCAGCCGGCGGATCCGCGCCTGCAGATCGTCGAGCGCCTTTTGCGCGGCCTCGATGTCGGTGTCCTCGGGCAGGGCCTCGAGCACCGCCGACAGCTCCAGCTGCGCCTCGGCAATCGCCTGCACATGGCGCTCGGCCTGCATCGCCAGCGCCTGTTCGTCGAGTTGGGCGCGCGCGATCGTCTCGCGTTGCGCCAGCGCCTGCGCGTCGCGCTGTTGCCGGGTCTGCTCGAGCGCACGCATCTGCGCATCGACTTCCTCCAGCGCCGCGCGTGCGGCCGCCAGATCCTTGTCCACCAGCACCCGCTGTTCGAGACTGGCCTGGCGCGCGGCCTCCATCGCCGGCACCGGCGCCTCGCCCTCGGCCAGTTGCCGCGCCAGTTCCTGCTGGCGCGCCTGCAACTGCACGCGCTGGCCGCTCATGCGCGCCAGCGCCTGGTCGAGCGCCGCCGCACGGGCACGCTGCGCTTCCAGCGCCAAGGCGGCGCGATGGCTCGACTCGCGGGCGTCGCGCGCGGCCACGCGCACGGCGTCGAGCTGCTGGCCGTGCGCACGCCGTTCGCCATCGAGCTGCTGGCGCGCCGACTCGTGCCGGCCCATCTCGGCAACCGCCTGCTCCAGCCGCGCCCGCGCCTGGCTGGCGTCCTCATGCGCCTTGTGCAGGCCCTGCGCGATCTGCGCCAGCTCGGCGTCAATCTGCCGCGAGCGAGCGCTGGCCGAATCGAGCTTGCCCTGCTGGCCCTGCATCTGCCCGGCCAGTTCGGCGGCGCTGCGGTGTGCGTGATACAGCGCGCGCTGGGCATCTTCGCGCCGCTGTTCGGCTTCCTGCAGACGCGCGCGCAAACCGGCCAGCGCCTCGACCAGCGCCGTTTCGCGCTTGCCCAGACCGGCGATGTCGCTGCGCAACTGCTGGATCTCGCGTTCCCTGGCCAGGCTGCCGTGCTGTGCCTCGCCGCTGCGCAGCACCCGCGCCCAGCCATTGCCGACCCATTCGCCGGCGCGAGTGACCACCGCCTCGCCGTCGGCCAGCGTCGGCAACAACGTGGCGGCGCTGGCGATGTCCTCGGCGCAATGCACGCGCGCCAGGATGGCGCGCGCCGCGCGCGGGCCGCTGACTTGCGCCGCCAGCGAGGTGGCCGCCACCGCCAAAGGCGCCTGGCCGGCATCCATCAGCGCAATGCGGCCATCGGCCAGCGCGGCCAGTGCCGGCAGCTGGCGGTCGAGGCCATCGACCATCACCGCTTCGAGCAGCCGCGCCAGCACCGTCTCGACCGCCACTTCCCAGCCGCTGGCGACCTGCAGGCGCGCGCCCAGCCGCGCCGCGCCATCGAGGCCCTGCTGCTTGAGCCAGGCCCGGCCGGCGCCGGATTCCTGCCCGAGCGCGGCGTGTTGCAGGGTTTCCAGCGAACCCAGCCGGCCCCGCGCCGCCTGCAATTGCTGGCGCAGGCCGGCCAGTTCGGCCTGCTGTTGGCGCTCGCCGGCTTGCAGGTCGAGCACCTCCTGCTTGCGCGCGTCGAGCTGCGCGTTGTGCGCATCGAGCGCCGCGCGCTGCTCGTCGTGGCTGCGGCTGATCGCCGCCAAGGCATCGGTCAGTGCGGCCAGATCCAGGCCGTCGCGCTCGCCGCGCAGGCGATCGCGCCGTTTGGCGCCATCGAGCAGCTGCCGGTCGAGCAGGTCGATGCGCGTGCGCTCGACCTCGGCCGCACGCGCCGATTCGGCCTGCGCCTTGACGCAGGCATCCTGACGCTGCTGCCAGTCGGCCAGCGCCGCCTCGGCGGCACGCAGCGCCTCCTGCGCGCTGGCGTCCTGATGGCGCAACTCGGCGAGGATCGGTTCGGCGGCCGCGATCGCGGCGCGCACCTGCGCCTGCTGCGCCTCGTCGCCGGCGATCAGATCGGCGATTTCCGTCAGCGCCGCCTGCGCCACCTGATGCGCCTCGGCCAGACGCCGGGTCAGCTCGCGCTGATGCTGGATCTGCTGTTCGATGCGGGCGATCTCGCCGGCGACGCGATACACCGCCGACTGCGCCCGATTCATGCGCTCGCTGGCGCCAGCGTGGTTGCCGCGACCGGCCTCGATCTGCGCCTCGGCCTGACGCTGCTCGGCCAGCAAGGCCTGCAGCCGGGTTTCGTCCTGCGCCAGCACCGCGCGCAGACGCCGCAGCTGCTCGTCGATCCGGCGCCATTGCAGGCCATGCACCTGCGCCTGGCGTTCGCGCGCCTCGCCTTTGAGCACCTGGTACTGCTCGGCCTGCCGCGCCTGCCGCTTGAGGTGTTCGAGCTGCTTGCCGACTTCCTCGCGCAGGTCGGTCAGGCGGGCGAGATTCTCGCGCGTCTGGCGGATGCGCGATTCGGTTTCCTTGCGTCGCTCCTTGTACTTGGAGATGCCGGCGGCCTCTT
This sequence comes from Pseudomonadota bacterium, assembly GCA_018240435.1. Lineage (GTDB taxonomy): Bacteria > Pseudomonadota > Gammaproteobacteria > Xanthomonadales > Xanthomonadaceae > SZAS-103. Next base: position 32,110 of record JAFEFT010000054.1, on the reverse strand, counting down.
CCAGGTACACGCGCAGATCCTCCGGGCGGGCTTCGATGATCTGCGAGATGGTGCCTTGCTCGATGATCGAATAGCTGCGCGGGCCAAGGCCGGTGCCGAGGAACAGGTCGGTGATGTCGCGGCGGCGGCAACGGGTGCCGTTGAGGTAGTAGCTGCTGACCGAATCGCGATTGACGCTGCGCTTGACCGAAATCTCGGCAAAGCGCGCGAACTCGCCACCGACGGCGCCGTCGGCATTGTCGAAGATCAGCTCGACGGTGGCCATGCTCACCGGCTTGCGTGCGCTCGATCCGGAAAAGATGACGTCAGTCAGGTTGTCGCCGCGCAGGCGGCTGGCCGAACTCTCGCCCATCACCCAGCGCACCGCGTCGATGATGTTGGACTTGCCGCAACCGTTGGGCCCGACCACGCCGGTGAGATTGCCGGGCAGGTGCAAGGTCGTCGGATCGACGAAGGACTTGAAGCCGGCGAGCTTGATCGTGGACAGACGCATGGGCACCGCGCGTGGGGCGTGGGGACGAACGTGGGGAACGCGCGCCAGTCGGGGCAGGCACCGCAGCGATCCGGCGTACGTGGCGATTATACCAGCGCCCGCCGACCGGCCGCGGCACGCCAGCGGCGTGTCGGCGGCATGACCTGCGTCAACATCGGCGCGGCCATCCACGCCCACGATACCGGCGCGGTGCCGGCTCGACCGCCGGCGCAGTCGCATTGACAGCGCCGCCGCCCTGCGCTTCCATGCGCGTCCGGCCGCGCCGCCCACCCTTCACGCGAGCGTCCGTTGCATCCATCGCCAGGAGTCGTCCATGCGTCCTACCGCCCTTGCCGCCGCGCTCATGCTGGCTCTCGGCCCGTGTCTGGCACTCACCGTTGCCGCCAAGTCGCCGCATCAGGCGCGCAAGGTCGGCGCCGACACCAGCGTGCAGGCGCAACTGGCAGCGCGCGATCGCCAGATCGCGGCACTGCAGGCGGCGGTCGCCGACCTGCAGGCCAAGGTCGCCGACCTGCAACAGCGAGATACCGCCCAGACCGCCATCAACGCCACCCAGACCGACGTCAACACCAGCACCCGGCAGCAGGTGGCGAGCCTGCAGGCGACCGCAAAAAAGACCGACAAGCTTGAAAAACTGGTCGACGACACCAGCGTCAGCGGCCGCGTATACATGGACCTCAGCGACATCGCGCAGACCCGCAATGGCCTGCGCACCGCCGCCAGCGGCTACGGGCTGGACATCAAGCGCGGCTACCTGACCGTCAGTCATCGCTTCGACGACATCTGGTCGGCCACGCTCACCACCGACTTCAATTACGTCGCGCTCGATGGCCAGACCCAGCTGTTCATCAAGAACCTTTACGTGCAAGGCAAGTTCTCCGATGCCTTCGTGTTCCGCGCCGGCGAGATCCCGATGGCGTGGACGCCCTACGTCGAGGGTTACTACGGCTATCGCTACGTCGAGAACACCCTCACCGACCGCGCCAAGGTCGCCAACACCGCCGACTGGGGCGTGAGCGCGAACGGCACGCTCGCCGGCGGTCGCGTCGACTACGCCGCCGCGGTGGTCAATGGCGGCAGCTTCAAGAACCCCACGCGCAGCAGCGGCATGGACTTCGAGGGACGGCTGGCGTTCTCGCCCGCGGCCGGCTTCGGCATCGCCATCGGCGGCTACTCGGGCACCTTGGGCAAGGACACCGCCACCACCAGCGCCATCCACACCGCCACCCGCGGCGACGTGATGGTCGCCTGGGCGCGCGGCAACAACCGCATCGGCGTCGAGTACTTCACTGCCGGCAACTGGAATACCGTGCTCAACCCGCTGCGCGACCGCGCCAGCGGCTGGTCGGCGTGGGGCAGTTACGGATTCACGCCGAAGTGGTCGGTGTTCACCCGCGTCGATCGAACCGATCCGAGCAAGGATCTCGCCCCGACCCTGCGCGATCGCTATTTCAACTTCGGCCTGCAATGGGATGCGCGCAAGGACATCAAGCTGGCGCTGGTCTACAAGCACGACGACCTGCGCGACGCCGTCAACGAACAGATCACCCGCGAATTCGGCATCTTCGGCGACATCGCCTTCTGATGCCTCGCGCGCGTCGGCGGCTGCTCAGTCGCCGTCGTCGATGCCCAGTTCGGCCAGCGCGCCGGTCATCGCCGCCCGCGCCTGGTCGCTGAGCGCCTCGTGATCGAGGGCGAAACGGATCGTCGCTTCGATCAACCCGATGTGGGTGCCGCAGTCGAATCGCGTGCCGTGGAAGTGATAGGCGTTGACCACCTGTTCGCCGAGCAGCGCGGCGATGGCGTCGGTGAGCTGGATCTCGCCGCCCTTGCCGGGACGGGTGGTTTCGAGCAGGGCGAAGATGCATGCATCCAGGATGTAGCGGCCGACCACCGCCAGCGTGCTCGGCGCCACGCCCGGGTCGGGCTTTTCGACGATGCCGGTGATGCGACCGCAACGCTCGGCGAAGGCGTCGGTGGCGACGATGCCGTAGCTGCCGGTCTGCGCCCGTGGCACCTGCTGCACGGCCAGCACCGAACAGGCGCGTTGCTGCGCCACGTCGGCCATCTGCGCCAGCGCGCCGGGGCCGTTGCGATTCCAGATCAAATCGTCGGGCAGCAGCACCGCGAACGGCTCGTCGCCGACCACGGGCTTGGCGCACAGCACGGCATGGCCGAGCCCGCGCGCCTCGGGTTGGGTGACGAACACCGCACGCACGCCGTCGGGCAGCACCTCGCGCACCCGCTGCAACAGCTCGACCTTGCCGTCTTTTTCCAGCCGGTGTTCGAGCTCGTAGGCCTTGTCGAAGTAATCGGCCACCGCGTGCTTGTAGCGGTTGGTGACGAAAATCAGGGTGTCGCAGCCGGCAGCGATCGCCTCGTCGACCGCGTACTGGATCAACGGCCGATCGACGATCGGCAGCATCTCCTTGGGCACCGTCTTGGTCGCCGGCAAAAAGCGCGTGCCCAGGCCCGCGACCGGGAACACCGCCTTGCGGATGCGTGGCGCGGGCGACGAAACGGGGCTTGCAGTCATCGGTTGTGGTTCCTTCGGCCGGCGGCCAGCGGCACGACCACCGCAGCGCGGGCAGGTTGGTAATCGCCGACGGCATCGCGCAGCAGGCGATGCAGCCGGGCCTCGTCGTAATCGTGGACAGCGGCCTGCAATGCCGCCAGTTGCCGGCGCACCACGGCGCCATCGACACCGCGACTGCGCGCCTCGAAGATCTTCGGATGGATCGTCATCCGACTTTCCTCGTCGCGATGATAAAGCGTTTCATGCAATTTTTCGCCGGCGCGCAGGCCGCTGTAGACGATGTCGATGCCCTGCCCCGGCACCTGTCCGGCGAGCCGGATCATCTGCTCGGCGAGCAGCCGGATCGAAATCGGCTCGCCCATGTCGAGGGTGTACACCGAGTTCTGCTCGCCCATCGCCGCCGCCTGCAGGATCAGTTCGCAGGCTTCGGGAATGGTCATGAAATAGCGGGTCACTTCCGGATGCGTCACCGTCAGCGGGCCGCCGCGACGGATCTGCTCGCGGAAGATCGGCACCACGCTGCCGGCCGAGTCGAGCACGTTGCCAAAGCGCACGATCGCCATGCGGGTGGCGCCGGCCACGTCGGCCTGGCAGACCATCTCCGCCAGCCGCTTGCTGGCGCCGAGCACGTTGACCGGATCGACCGCCTTGTCCGAGGAAATCAGCACGAAGCGATCGACCCCGGCGGCCACGCTCGCCGCGACCACCGTCTGCGTCGCCAGCACGTTGTTGCGAACCGCCTCGCGCACCTGCCCTTCGAGCAAGGGGACGTGCTTGCAGGCGGCCGCATGCAGCACCGCCTGCGCCTGCCCGAGGCCGATCGCATGGGCGATGGTCGCCGGATCGCCGCAGTCGCCGAGCACGGCATGCAGCGGCAGGCCCGGGGCGCGGCGGCGGATGTCGTCGACGATGGTGATCAGCGCCAGTTCGTCACGCTCGACCACGGTGAGTGCGCCGACCTGCCATTGCAGCATCTGCCGGCACAGCTCGGCGCCGATCGAACCGCCGGCGCCGGTGACCAGCACCGAACGGCCGGCGAGCCAGGCGCGGATCGCGCCGCGATCGCAGGCTACCGGTTCGCGGCCGAGCAGGTCTTCGATCGCCACTTCGCGCAACACGCCACCGGCGCCGGCCTGACCGAGCAGGTCGGCCAGCCGCGGTACCCGCCGGAATGCCACGCCCGCCTCGTCGCACAGCGCCACGATCCGCTGCATGGCCGTCGCCGGCAGCGACGCGATGGCGATGGCGACCAGTTGCGCGCCGGTTTCGCGCACGATCGCCGGCAGCGCGTCGATGCCGCCGAGCACCGGCACGCCCTGCACCCGGCGTCCGTGCAGGCGTCGGTCGTCGTCGAGCAGGCCAACGGGCTGGTAAGGCGCCTCGCGCCCGATCCGCCGGATCAGCGCCTCTCCGGTCCGCCCGGCGCCGAGCACCAGCACCCGCGCCACCGGGTGGCTGGCATCGACGGCGGCACGCTCGTCCTTCCAGGCCCGATACAACAGACGCGGGCCACCGACCAAGGTCACCAGCACCACCGGATACAGCGCCAGCATCGCCCGCGAGACCAGGCCCATGCGGTCGAACACCAGCAATTCGAACGCGATCGCCAGCAGGCCGATGCCGCCGGCCTTGGCGATGTTGACCATGTCGGGCAGGCTGGCAAAGCGCCACAGCCCCCGGTACAGACCCATCCACCAGAACGCCAGCGTCTGCGTCGCCAGCACCAGCGCCACCATCGGCGAAAACAGCATCATCTCGACGTCGCCGGCGCCGATGCGATAGCGCAGGGCTTCCAGCGCCGCCCACGCCAGCCATGCCATCGCCACGTCGTGCAGCACCACCAGCAGGCGCGGCAACATCGCCACCGCCGCCGCCATGCCCGCGTTCATCGCCGCGCCCGCTGCGCGATCCATAGCCATCTCCGCAAGCCGAACCAGGCCAAAGCACCCGATGATAGGACGGCGAAGGTGACCGCCCACCGAACGGCGTCTGCCTGCGCATTGGCCAGCACTGCCATCGCGCTGGCCAATACCGTCCACGCCGTGTAGGCGCCGGCAACCACCGCGTGGCGATGGCGACGACGCACCAGCCATTGGTAGAGATGCTCGCGATGCGGCCGCCACCAGCGCCGGCCGCGCAACATGCGGGTGGCGAGGGTCAGGCCGGCATCGATGACGAATGCCGAAACCGGCAGCAGCGCCAGTGGCCAGTCCAGATGACCCTTGACGACCGCCTGCAGCAACACGATCGCGACCAGGAAGCCGAGCGCGCCACTGCCGACGTCGCCGAGGAAGATCCGTGCCCGCGGCGCGTTGAACGGCAGGAAACCGGCCAGCGCGGCCAACGCCAGCAGGCACCACAGCTGCCAGTCGCCGCCGAGCCAGCCGGCGAGCAAGGGCAAGGCGAGCACCCACATCGCCTGGCTGCTGGCCAGACCGTCGATGCCATCCATGAAGTTCCACGCATTGGTCATGCCGGCGACGACCAGCACGCCCAGCGCGGCAAGGGCGAACCCGGCCAGCGTCCCCGGCACCCCGACCAGGGCGAGCCACGCCACCGCCGCCGCCAGCACATGCACCACCAGCCGCGGCGTCGCCGGCAGCGGGCGATGGTCGTCGACCCAGCCGATGCCGGCGACCGCAGCCAGCGCCGCGACGCAGGCGAGCAACCCCGGCTCGACCGGCACCCGAGCCAGCGCCAGCGCGCCGCCAGCGAGGACGATCAGCGCCACCGGCGCGATGCCACCGCCACGCGGCGTCGCCTGCTGGTGGGCGCGCCGCGGCCCGGGCTGATCGAGCATGCGCCGACGACGGGCGTAGGCGATCGCCGCCCGCGTCGCCAGCGCCGACGCCGGCGCGACCAGCCACGCCCACCACGCGCCAGCGGGCAGGTTCATTCGCCCAGCAGGTTGTATTGCGGGCGGATGGTGCCCCAGTTCTTGCAGCTCGGACATTGCCAATGGTGGGCGCGGGCGCCGAAGCCGCAGCGATTGCAGCGATAGGCCGGCGCCCGCACCAGCAGCTGATCGGAGATCTGCTTGATCTGGGCCAGCGTCGCCGAGGCATCGCCGGGCGCTTCCATGCCCAGATCGATCAGCGTCGCCTGACCGCGCACCGACGGCCGCTGCCGGACTTGCCGGGCAACGAACTTGCGCGCCGCCTCGACCCCTTCCTCCTCGCGCACGATGCGGCTGAGCGCGAGCACCGGGGCGACGCCCGGATAGCGTTCGACCATCTCGGCCAGGAAGGCGCGGGCGCGCGCCGTGTCATGACCGCGCCGATAGGCATCGAGCAAGGGTTGCAGCACCTCGGGCAGATAGTCGATGTCCTGCCGTGGCACCCGTTCGAAGGCGCGGATGGCGGCGGCATCGTTGCCTGCGGCCAGTTCGATCTGGCCTTCGAGGATGCCGGCGCGCGTGCTGTGCGGATCGGCCACGAGGGCATCGGCGATGCGCGCCCGCGCGGTCTCCTGATCGCCCTGCAGGCGCGCCTGTTCGGCCAGTTCGCACTGGAACTGCGCGATCAGCACGCCCATCGGCTCGCCGGTGGCGTCCTCGAAGCTGCGCGCATGCGCGATCGCCTTGTCCCAGTCGCGCTCGGCCTGATAGATCGAGATCAGATGGCGCAACGCCTGCGGCACCGAAACGGCGGCCTGCACCAGATCGGTGAACAAGGTCTCGGCGCGATCGAGCAAGCCGGCGCGCATGTAGTCCTCGCCCAGTTCGAGCATCGCGTAGCGGCGCTGCTCCTCGCTCAGACCGCCACGGGCGATCAGGCCTTGATGCAAACGGATGGCGCGATCGACCTCGCCCCGGCGACGAAACAAATAGCCCAGCGAAAACTGCGTCTCGACGGTGTCCTTGTCGACCTCGGGCAGTTGCAGGAACAGCTCGATCGCCTTGTCCGGCTGCTCGTTGAGCAGATAGTTCAAGCCGCGGAAATAGGTGCTGGACAATCGCCGCACGCGCCGGCCGGTCTGCAATGCGCCGCCGCGACGACCGGCGTACCAGCCGCTGAGCGCCGCCACCGGCAGCAGCAGGATCGGCAGGTAGTGCAGCCAGGTCGCGCTCATGCGCCCACCGCCATCACGACGCGCTCGCGCGCGCCAGCTTGCGCAGGCGCCGCCGCAGCGGCCAGACGATGCCCACGCTCACCGCCACGCCACCCAGCACGGCGCCCAGCAACAGCGCGCTCAGCAAGGCCACGCCCAGCCCGGCGTGCCACTGGAACAGATGAAAATCGACGATCACCGGCTGCGGATTGAAGGCGCCGAACAGCACGCCGGCGGCGACGAAGGCCAGCGCCAGCAACACTTGCAGGAAGACTTGCATGGGTCCGGATCGGCCGCGAAGAGTGGCCAAGCTTGGCCGAGCCGCGGTCGCGCCGTCAACGCGTCGCTTCGGCTCGCGGCAGGTTCACGCGTTCGCGCAATTCCTTGCCCGGCTTGAAATGCGGCACGTGCTTGCCGGTCAGTGCCACCGCATCGCCGGTCTTGGGGTTGCGACCGATCCGCGCCGGCCGGTAATGCAGCGAGAAACTGCCAAAGCCGCGGATCTCGATGCGATCACCGCGACTGAGCGCGTCGCTCATCATTTCCAGCATGGTCTTGACCGACAGATCGACGTCGGCGGCGCTCAAGTGCGCCTGCCGCTGGGCGAGCAATTCGATGAGTTCGGACTTGGTCATGCGGGGACGCTGCGGTGTGAGTTGTGAGGTGTGAGGTGTGAGTCGTGAGCGGTCGACGGTAGCTGGAAGCGATTGCGATCGACGGGATCGAATCGATGGCGGCGGCGCCGTGGGGCGGATGCGCTGCAGCCCGGACGACGCATCGGGCCGCAGCGTGCGACTACGCCGGCCCGCGGGAATGCCCCGCGAGCCGGCGCCCTGCCTTCAACTCGAAACTCGCAAGCAAGGACTCGCAACCCGCCTCACTCGCCGCGGTTCATCTTCTCACGCAGCAAGGCGCCGAGGGTGGTCGTGCCGGTATGCGCCGACTGCGAGTATTCCTCGATCGCCGCCTGCTGCTCGGCCTCGTCCTTGGCGCGGATCGACAGCTGCAACACCCGCCCCTTGCGATCCATGCCGATGAACTTGGCTTCGATCTCGTCGCCGACCTTCAGGTGCTGGCTGGCGTCGTCGATGCGCTCCTTGGCAATGTCGGAGGCGCGGATGTAGCCCTCCATGTTCTGGCCCAGATCGATGCCGGCACCGCGGGCATCGACTTCCTTCACCGTGCCCTTGAGGACGCTGCCCTTCGGGTGCGCGGCCATGAACTGGCCGAACGGATCCTGTTCGAGCTGCTTGACGCCGAGCGAGATGCGCTCGCGCTCGGGATCGACCGCCAGCACCACCGCTTCGAGGGTGTCGCCCTTCTTGAAGTTGCGTGCCAGATCCTCGCCGGTGGAGTTCCACGAGATGTCCGACAGGTGCACCAGGCCGTCGATGCCGCCGTCCAGGCCGATGAAGATGCCGAAGTCGGTGATCGACTTGATCTGGCCGGACACCTTGTCGCCCTTGTTGTGCATGGCGGCGAAGGCTTCCCACGGGTTCGGCTGGCACTGCTTCATGCCCAGCGAAATGCGGCGGCGCTCTTCGTCGACGTCGAGCACCATGACCTGCGCCTCGTCGCCGACCTGCACCATCTTCGACGGGTTGACGTTCTTGTTGGTCCAGTCCATCTCGGACACGTGCACGAGGCCTTCGACGCCCGGCTCGATCTCGACGAAGGCGCCGTAATCGGTGACGTTGGAAACCTTGCCGAACAGGCGGGCGCCGTTCGGATAGCGACGGGTGATGTTGTCCCACGGATCGTCGCCGAGCTGCTTGAGGCCGAGGCTGACGCGGTTGCGCTCGCGGTCGTACTTGAGCACGCGCACGTCGAGCTCATCGCCGACGTTGACCACTTCGGACGGATGGCGCACGCGCTTCCACGCCATGTCGGTGATGTGCAGCAGGCCGTCGATGCCGCCGAGGTCGACGAACGCGCCGTAGTCGGTGAGGTTCTTGACCACGCCCTTGAGCACGGCGCCCTCGACCAGCTTGTCCATCAGCTGCTCGCGCTCCTCGGAGTGCTCGGACTCGACGACGGCGCGGCGGGAAACGACCACGTTGTTGCGCTTGCGGTCGAGCTTGATGAGCTTGAATTCGAGCTCCTTGCCTTCGAGGTAGGCCGGATCGCGCACCGGGCGCACATCGACCAGCGAACCGGGCAGGAAGGCGCGGACATCCTTGATGTCGACCGTGAAGCCGCCCTTGACCTTGCCGCTGATGCGGCCGGTGATGGTGGCGTTGGCGGTCAGCGCTTCTTCCAGTTCGTCCCACACCATCGAACGCTTGGCCTTCTCGCGCGACAGCACGGTCTCGCCGAAGCCGTTTTCGATGTATTCCAGGGCGACCTTGACCTGCTCGCCGACTTTCACGTCGAGCACGCCGGCGTCGGTACGGAACTGCTCGATCGGCACGATGCCTTCGGATTTCAGGCCGGCATTGATGACCACGACGTCGGGACGGACCTCGACGATGGTGCCGACGACGATGCTGCCGGGCTTGAGCTTGGCGATCGTCTGCTGGCTCTGTTCGAACAGTTCTGCGAATGATTCGGTCATGGGTTGATTTCTCGGTTGAACACACGGGCCACGCTGTATAAGGCAGCGGCCCACCCTTGTGCGGCGCGTGCGCGCCTGTTGGTTGAGGAAAATCCGCGGCCACCCTTGGCCGCGGCACGGTACTGCCGCCTTGCATCCCACTCGTGCGCGCAGCCTTCAGCCCCGGATGGAAGCGGGCAGCACGGCCAGCACGCGCTCGACCACACGATCGACCGGCACGTCGGTGGTGTCGATCAGCACCGCATCGGATGCGGGCTTGAGCGGCGCCACGGCGCGTTCGGCATCGCGCGCATCGCGGGCGAGGATGTCACGCAGCAGATCGGCCATGTTAACGGAAAGTCCTTTTTCCTTCAACTGCTTATGGCGTCTTTGCGCGCGCTGCCCGGCGCTGGCGGTCAGGAAGACCTTGCACGGGGCATCCGGGAAAACCACGGTACCCATGTCGCGGCCGTCGGCGACCAGGCCCGGCGGCTGGCGAAAATCGCGCTGTCGCTCCAGCAATGCCTGCCGCACCGGCGGCATCGCCGCGATCACCGAGGCGGCGGCACCGGCCGTTTCGGTGCGGATGGCATCGGTGGCATCGACGCCATCGACCAGCACCCGCGGCTCGGCGTCGCGGTCGGTGACGAAGCGGATGCCGACCCGCGCCGCCAACGCCGCCATCGCCGCCGGATCGGCGACATCGGCACGATCGCGGCCAGCGGCGTAACCAACCACCCGATACAGCGCCCCCGAATCCAGATAATGCCAACCCAGCCGCGCCGCCACGATGCGGCTGATGGTGCCCTTGCCCGAGCCCGAGGGGCCGTCGATGGTCAATACCGGGATGATCGCGTCCATGCCTGGGGAGGGGGCCTGCGGGAAATCGTCATTGTAGGGCGACTCGGGAGGCGGGAGGCTGTGAATCGTGAATCGTGAATGGTGAATGGTGAATGGTGAATGGTGAATGGTGAATCGTGATTGGTGGATGGTGACTCGGGAGTCGGGAGTCGGAGCTCCCGCGTCGCGGCCGCCGTCAGCAGGCAGCCGATGTCGTCGCCCAGACGAACAAACGTTGCGCGCGCAACACGCCGACGGCATCGATCTGCGCCAAACCGAGCGCGCGCCCGTCCTCGCCGAATGCCGCTACCGTGCCCGCGCCCACCATCGTGCCCAGGCGCAGCGCCTGACCTTGCGCCAGGCGGCGCGCCTGCTCGCGGTCGAGCGCAACGGCCGGCAAGCCGGCCAGCCCGGCTTCGATCGGCAACAGGCAGGCGTCGAGCGCGTCGGAGTCGCGCTCGGCCAGTGCCCGCAAGTCGTCGAGGGCATGCATCCGCGGCGCGCGAAACGGCTCGACCCACAGCCGCCGCAGTTCCGCCACATGCGCCCCGCAGCCCAGCGCCTCGCCCAGATCGCGCACCAGACTGCGCACATAGGTGCCGCTGCCGCATTCCACCTGCAAGCGCAGCCAGTCGGCGCCGCGCTCGCTGCATTGGAGCCGATGCACGAGGACGTCGCGCTCGGCCACCGCCACGACCTCGCCCCGGCGCGCCTTGGCGTACAGCGGCTCGCCGCCTTGCTTGAGCGCAGCGTAGATCGGCGGCCGCTGCCGGATGCGCCCGCGCAAGGGCGCCAGCGCGGCCTCCAGCGTGGCCTCGTCGAGCACCGGCAGCGGGCGTTCGCGCAGCACCGTGCCATCGGCGTCGTCGGTGTCGGTGGTCGTCCCGAGCCGCGCCAACGTCTCGTAGGCCTTGGCCTCGCCGAGCAAGATGCCGGCGATCTTGGTCGCCTCACCGAAGCAGATCGGCAGCAGGCCAGTAGCGAGTGGGTCGAGACTGCCGGTGTGCCCGGCCTTTTCCGCGCGGAATAAGCGACGCACCTGTTGCAGCGCTTGGTTGGAGCTGAGGCCGGTCGCTTTGTCGAGCAACACGAGGCCGTGTAGCGCTCGACGGGAATGGGCAATCGGGAATCGCGAATCGGAGAAGCGCATGATCACGTCCCTGCTTCGGGCAAGCTGCGGGATGGACGTCGCAAGACGCGGTTTCGGAAATCGACGGGTAGTGCGTGAGGGATCAAGCCGAGGGACGCATCGGATCAGGAATCCGAGCCGTCGGGAGGCTGCTTTTCCGATTCCCGATTCCCGATTCCCGATTCGCGGGCCACGTCGTCGCGCAGCAGCAAATCGATCCGCTCGCCGCGATCCACCGAATCGTCGTAGTGGAAGTGCAACTCGGGGACATGGCGCAGCTTCATCGCCCGCGCCAGCGAAAACCGCACTTCGCCTGCGTATTCCTTGAGACCGGCCATCGCCTCGCGCACGCGATCGGGCTGCAAGGCAGTGACGAACACCTTGGCATGGGCCATGTCGCGGCTGACCTGGACATCCGAAACGCTCACCGACGGCAGCCCGTGCTCGCGCACCAGCGCATGCACCAGCGTGCCCAACTCGCGCCGCAACTGCGCGGCGACGCGATCGGTGCGGTGGAATGGTTTGCTCATGGCCGTGATTGGTGATTGCGATGTCAGGTGTTTGGCGTTTGGCGTTTGGCGTTTGGCGTTTGGCGTTTGGCGTTTGGCGTTTGGCGTTTGGCGTTTGGCGTTTGGCGTTTGGCGTTTGGCGTTTGGCGTTTGGTGATTCGACCGACATCGACGCCACGGCTTGCCCGTCATTGCCAATCACGATTCACGATTCACAATTCCCGATTCCCGATTCCCGATTCCCGATTCACAGCGTCCTCTGGATCTCGATCCGATCGAAGCACTCGATCTGATCGCCCGGCTTGACCTGATCGTAGCCCTTGACGCCGATGCCGCATTCGGTGCCCGACTTGACCTCGTCGACGTTTTCGGTGAAGCGGCGCAACGAATCGAGCTCGCCCTCGAAGATCACCACGTTGTTGCGCAGCACGCGAACGGGCTTGCCGCGGCGGATGACGCCTTCGACGACGGTGCTGCCGGCGATCGCGCCGAACTTGGAGTGGCGGAACACCTGTGCGACCTCGGCGGTGCCGAGGATCTCCTCGCGGATCTCCTTGCCGAGCAGACCCGACGCCACCTGCTTCACCTGATCGATCACGTCGTAGATGATCGAGAAATAGCGCAGATCCAGCCCGTTGGATTCGATCACCTTGCGCGCGGACGCATCGGCGCGGACGTTGAAGCCGATGATCACGGCCTTGGATGCCGCCGCCAGCTGCGCATCCGACTCGGTGATGCCGCCCACGCCAGAGGAGATCACGTTGATCCGGATCGCCTCGTTGGACAGCGCCACCAGCGCCTCGCGCAAGGCTTGCACCGAACCGTGCACGTCGGCCTTGACCACCAGCGCCAGCGAGAGCTGGCCGGCGCCCTGGCCCATCTGCGCCATGATGTCTTCCATGCGGCTGCCGACCTGGCTGACCAGACGCGATTCGCGCCGCTTGGCGTCGCGCTGCTGCGCGACGTCCTTGGCCAGGCGCTCGTCGGCGACGACGGTGAAATCGTCGCCGGCGTCGGGCACGCCCGACAGGCCCAGCACCTGCACCGGAATCGACGGTCCGGCGGCCTCGACCTGCTTGCCCGTTTCATCGAACAACGCACGCACGCGGCCATACTGCACGCCGCAGACGAGGTAGTCGCCCTTCTTGAGCGTGCCTTGCTGGACCAGCACGGTGGCGACCGGGCCGCGGCCCTTGTCGAGGCTCGACTCGATCACCACGCCCGATGCCCGCGCGTCGCGCACGGCGGTGAGCTCCATCATCTCGGCCTGCACGAGGATGGCGTCGAGCAGCGCATCGACACCCATGCCGGTCTTGGCCGACACCGGCACGAATTGCACCTCGCCGCCCCAGTCCTCGGCCAGCACGTCGACGTTCGACAACCCCTGCTTGATGACGTCGGGCTTGGCCTCGGCCTTGTCCATCTTGTTCATCGCCACGATCAGCGGCACGTTCGCGGCGCGCGCGTGCTGCACCGCCTCGATCGTCTGCGGCATCACGCCATCGTCGGCGGCGACCACCAGCACCACGATATCCGTCAGCTTGGCGCCACGCGCGCGCATCGACGAAAACGCCGAATGCCCGGGCGTGTCGAGGAAGCTGATGGTGCCTTTCGACGTCTCCACGTGGTAGGCGCCGATGTGCTGGGTGATGCCGCCGGCTTCGCCGTGGGCAACCTTGGTGCGACGGATGTAATCGAGCAGCGAAGTCTTGCCGTGGTCGACGTGGCCCATGATGGTGACCACCGGCGGACGCGCCAGGCGATCGCCCTGCTGGGCTTCCTCACCGTGCGCCAGCAACGCCGACTCGGCGTCGTTGGCGGCCGCGGTGACTGCCTTGTGGCCGAGTTCCTCGACCACCAGCGCAGCGGTGTCGTGGTCGATCACCTGGTTGATGGTGACCATGGTGCCCATCTTGAACAGCGCCTTGACCACCTCGCCGCCCTTGAGCGCAAGCTTTTGCGCCAGGTCGGCCACCGAAATGCTCTCGCCGATCGCCACTTCGCGCTGCACTGGCGCGGTCGGGCGTGCAAAGCCGTGCTGCCCGCTGGCCTGCCGACTGGCCTCAACCAGGCGCGGCCGCGGCTTGCGCTTGCCGGCACCACGGCGAGCGCGCTCGGCGTCGGTCAGATGCAACTGGCTGGAGAAGCGGCTGGCCGGATCGTTGTCGTCCAGTTCGGCCGGCATCGCATGCGTGCCGCGATGATGGGGCTTCTTGTGCCCGGCCTTGGCGTCGCGGGCGCTGTCTCGCGGCGCCTCGCGCTGCGGCTCCCGCGCCGATTCGCGGTGCCGCACTTCGGCAGCACCGTGACTCCTGCCCGCGGCCTTGTCCGGCGGCGGCGATTCGATCGATTCCTCGGCGAGCGCCTGGGCGGCCGCGGCGGCCTGCTCGCGCTCGCGGCGCGCCGCTTCCTCGACCTCGCGGCGAGCGGCTTCTTCCTCGCGGCGCTTGCGATCGATCTCGGCCAGCGCCTGCTGCTCGGCCTGATTGAGCTTGCGCGATTCCTCCAGCTTGCGCAGCACCTCCTCGCGCTCGTCGTCCACTGGAGTTTCGACGGCCTCGCGCTTGATCAGCGTGCGCTTGCTGCGCACCTCCACGGTAACCGTGGTCTTGGCCTTGCCGCTGCTGACAGTCAGCTCTTCCTGCTTGCGCCGGTTCAGGACGATCTGCCGTGGCGCCGCCGCCTCGGCCGGCTTGTCGCCCTTGCCGTGGGTGCGACGCAGGAAACCGAGCAGCTTCATCTTCTCGGTGCTCGACACCACCTGATCCGGGCCACTGAAGGTCATGCCCGCCTCGGCGAGTTGCTCGAGCAGCTTCTCGACCGGCGTGCCGACCATCTTGGCTAGGTTGCTTACGGTTACTTCAGACATGCGATTCCCGGATCTGTAGGTGCCCGCCGGCCTGCGGCGGATGGATTCGACGGCAACCGCGATGGCGGCCGCGAATCGGGCAGCTGATTAGTGTAACGCGCCGGCAAGCCGGCGATTGCACCGGACGATCACTCGAACCAATGCGCCTTGGCAGCCAGGATCAACGCCGCCGCACGATCACGGCCCATGCCTTCGATATCTTCGATCTCGAACGCGGCCATCTCCGCCAGATCTTCCCGATTGACGATTCCACGCTCTGCCAGCGCAAAGGCGGTGGCCTCGTCCATGCCGTCGAGCGAAAGCAGATCCTCTGCCGGCGGCTGCCCGTCGATGCCCTCTTCGACCGCCAGCGCCTCGTTGAGCAAGGCGTCGCGGGCGCGGGCGCGCAATTCCTCGACGATGTCCTCGTCGAAGCCCTCGATCGCCAGCAATTCCGCGGTGGGAACGTAGGCGATTTCCTCGACCGTGTTGAAGCCCTCGCCCACCAGGATGCCGGCGATTTCCTCGTCGACTTCGAGTTTGTCCATGAACAACTGGCGCGCCCTGGCCTGCTCGGCCTCGCTTTTGGCGGTGACCTGGTCCTTGGTCATGACGTTGAGCTGCCAGCCGGTCAGGCGGCTGGCCAGGCGCACGTTCTGGCCGCCCTTGCCGATCGCCTGGGCGAGCTTGTCCTCGGCCACGGCCAGATCCATCGCGTGCTTGTCCTCGTCGACGATGATCGACTGCACTTCCGCCGGCGCCATCGCGTTGATCACGAACTGGGCCGGGTTGTCGCTCCACAGGATGATGTCGACACGCTCGCCGTTGAGCTCGTTGGACACCGCCTGCACGCGCGAGCCGCGCATGCCGATGCAGGCGCCGATCGGGTCGGTGCGGCGATCGTGGGCGAGCACCGCGATCTTGGCACGATCACCCGGATCGCGGGCGGCGGCCTTGATCTCGACCAGGCCCTGGCCGACTTCCGGCACCTCGAGCTTGAACAGCTCCATCATGAACTCGGGCGCCGCCCGGCTGATGAACAACTGCGGGCCACGCTGTTCGGCGCGCACTTCCAGCAAGATGCCCTTGACGCGGTCGCCGGGACGCAGGGTATCGCGCGGAATGGCCTTGTCCTTGGGGATGAAGCCCTCGGCGTTGCCGCCGAGGTCGACGTAGATGTTGCCGCGCTCGGCGCGCTTGACGATGCCGGTGACCAGTTCGCCGACGCGATCGGCCCAGGCGTCGACCACCTGTGCCCGCTCGGCCTCGCGCACCTTCTGCACGATCATCTGCTTGGCCGCCTGCGCGCCGATCCGGCCCATCTTGGCGTTTTCGACCTGCTCTTCGATGATGTCGCCGACGGCGGCTTCGGCGTTCTCGTCGACGGCGTCCATCAATCGCAGCTGGCGATCGGGCGACTCCATCACCACGTCGTCGGCCACGACCTCCCACTGCCGGAAGGTCTCGTAATTACCGTCCTTGGGGTTGATCGCGACGCGGATCTGGACGTCCTGATCGTGGTAGGACTTCTTCGCCGCCGAGGCCAGCGCCATTTCCATCGCGCGCTGGATGACCTCGCGCGCCACGCCTTTCTCGTTGGCGACCGCATCGATCACCATCAACAGTTCCTTGCTCATCGTTCCTGCTCCGTGGCGCGCGGATCGGGCGCACCGTTGGGTTGATTGCCACGACCGCGCCGGCCGCCGCGGTCTTTCCTTTTCTTTCCTGATGCTTCGCCCTTGCCACCCATTCCCAGCGCCGCCCAATCGGGGACGATGCGTGCCTTGTCGACATCCGCGTGCGGCACCCGCAGTTCCTGGCCATCCACGTGCAACACGATCTGCCCGCCATCAATGGCGACGATGGCGCCCTGCACACGGCGGCGACCGGCCACCGGAATCTGCAACGCGATCTTCACCTGCTCGCCGATGTGGCGCGCGAACTGCGCGACGGAGAACAACGGCCGATCGATGCCCGGCGAGGAAACCTCGAGCGTGTAGCGCGAGGCGATCGGATCGGCGACGTCGAGCGCCGCCGACACCTCGCGGCTGACCGCCTCGCAATCGTCGATGCCCACCGTGCGCGCCGCTGCGTCGGCGGGCGGCACGTCGATGTACAGCCGCAGCAGCGCATGCGCTCCGGCCGGCACGAACTCGACGCCCAGCAACTCCAGTTGCAGGGCGGCGACGGTCGGCGCGAGCAAGGCGGCGATTTCGGTGGCGCGGTCGGACATCGGCATTCGGCAAGGGACGGCGAAAAAAACGAAAGGGCCCGATGGGCCCTTTCCGGTAACGACGGGTTCCGGTGCAACGGCGCACGTGATCCGCCGCTGCAAGCCCCGCACGACCGCCGTTCCGCAAGGAACCTCACGATCGTCGCGTGGATGATCGAGGCCGATCGGCGCATCCACCAGGACACGCCACGACCATCGAGCAAGAACGTGGAGTGTAGCCGGCGGCCGGTTCATGCGCAAGCGGCAGCGGCGGCGCTGCCGCGGCGGCGCCATCGCAGCCGCCGCCGCGATCGCCGGCAGCCGCTGCGGTATCGTTGCCAACCCACATCATGGTCAGGGGCCATGGACACGCACTTCCGCCTTGCCACTGCTGCCGACGCCGGCGCCATCGTCGCTCTGGTCGAATCGGCCTATCGCGGCGATTCCAGCCGCATCGGCTGGACCACCGAGGCGGACTTCCTCGACGGACGACGCACCGGCATCGACGAGGTGCTGGCGCTGATCACGGGCCCGCGCAGCGCCGTCCTGCTCGCCGAACAGGCGTCGAACGCAAGCGCCGCGCCCGCCCTGCTGGCATGCGCGAACGTGGCCTGCGCGGACGGCGCCGGCTATTTCGGCATGTTCTGCGTTCGCCCGGACCGGCAGAACGCCGGGCTCGGCAAACGCGTGCTTGCCGAGGCCGAGCGTATCGTCCGCGACGAGTGGTCGTTGCCGACGATGCGCATGACCGTGATCGACATTCGCGATGAACTCGTCGCCTGGTATGAACGCCGAGGCTATCGACGCACCGGCATCCGCAAGCCGTTTCCATATGGCGATGCGCGCTTTGGCATTCCGAAGCGGGACGATCTGCGCTTCGAATTCCTCGAAAAAAGACTCTGATCCGGATCCACGATCACCACCTGGAAACAACGATCCTGCTCGCGTTCCGGCATGGCCGGAGCGGGACGGCAAACGCGAACCGGTGGGCGCGCCGCGGCGATCGTCGCATCAATCGCCGCGCCGCCCGATCCGCACCAGCAGGGCGTCGCCGCTGCCATCGAGGATGCTGCGCAACGACGACTCGCCGGCGAGATTGTCGATCAAGGTGGTGTCGCCGCCATGCATCACCACCGCATTCTCCTCGGCCTGCACGCGAGCGTGACCGGCCATCAGATGGATCGCCCACAGCACCCCGGCTTCGGCGAAGAACACCATCGAGCCGACCAATGGCCGGTGCAGCACTTGCAGCGTGCAGCGGTCGCGCTGGGCGATCACGTTGAAATCGGTGGTCGGACCATCGAGCAGCGCGCATTGCACCGCTTGTTCGCCCCGGAACGCGACCTTCCCGTGCGGCGGCGGCAGTTCGACCGGCCCGGCGTCGGCGAAATCCAGCCGCATGCCGTGACCGGACAACAGCACCAGCACCCGATCGCAGCCGTCGAAGGCTGAAAACGGCCCGTCGTGCTCTACTTCGGCGATCGACAGGCGCCAGTCCCAGTCGCGCGCGGATGCCGGCGTGCCGGCGACCGGCATCGAACCGGTGGCGATCTCGCGCGTCCATCCCTGACCATTGCGCCAGCGTACGCGGCGATATTCGTTGGCGGGAATCGGGCGCAATGGCATGCGCCCGATTTTAGCCGACGACTCCCGCCGCGTCGCTGCCGGGCCTCAGCGATGGGCAGCGCCGGCGACGCTGCCGACGACGATCCACGAGCGGTTCCTTTCGATCGTCTTCAGGCCGATGCCCTTGACCTGTGCCAGTTCGTCGGCACTGCGGAACGCGCCGTGCTGCTTGCGCCAGGCAACGATGGCCTCGGCCTTGGATTGCCCGATGTTCAGCAGCGATGCGTGCAAGGTCGTGGCATCGGCGCTGTTGATGTCGACCTTGCGCGGCGACTTCTTGCCGGCACGGGCACTGGCGTGGTGCGCCTTCTTGCCGGGTGCGGCGACGACGGCAGCCTTGTTGGCGGCCGCCGGATGCGGCGCGCGTGCGGTGGCGGCGTGGGCGCCGCCGACCAGCAGCAACGACAGGGCGAGCGATTGCAACACGGTGGCGATGGCTTTCATGCTGATGTTCATGGTGGACTCCGGATTCGTGGGTGGATGTCGGCGGCGATGCGCCGGCGAGAGCCAGTGTCGGCCCGCGTTCGTCGCCATCCCATCGGCGGCATCCGCAATTCGGGTCGGCCGCTGGCGCATCGGCGTGTAGGGATTTACCTACCTCGCCGCATCGGCCTTGGCGCCGCCATCGGCGCCGCAGGTGACGCCGAACCCGGCGCCAGCAGAACGCCGCCGCGCAAACCGTGTGCGATTTCGCGCATTTTTCGCCATCGTGCCGTTAGACTGATCGCTTGCCATCAGGAATCGCCGCCATGGATCAGGGTGACTTCGACGCCAGCCGCACCGACCGCTACATCGGCCAAGTATGGGACGACGCGATCGTGCCGCGCCTGGTCGAGTACATCCGCATCCCCAACAAGTCGCCGATGTTCGACGCGCGCTGGGCCGAGCACGGTTACATGGACGACGCGGTGCGCCTGCTGGAATCATGGGCGCGGGCGCAGACGATCGCCGGGATGCAGGTCGAGGTGGTGCGCCTGCCCGGCCGCACGCCGCTGATCTTCATCGATATCCCGGCCAGCGGCAGCGATACCGGCGAGGACTGCGTGCTGCTGTACGGCCATCTCGACAAGCAGCCGGAGATGACCGGCTGGGCCGATGGCCTTGGCCCGTGGCAGCCGGTGATCCGCGGTGACAAGCTCTACGGCCGCGGCGGCGCCGACGATGGCTACGCGATGTTCGGCTCGCTGGCGGCGATCATGGCGCTGGCCGAGCAGAAGCAGCCGCACGCACGCTGCGTGGTGATGATCGAGGCCTGCGAGGAATCGGGCAGCTACGACCTGCCGGCCTATGTCGATCATCTGGCCGCACGCATCGGCAAGCCTTCGCTGGTGGTGTGTCTGGATTCGGGCTGCGGCAACTACGACCAACTCTGGTGCACGACCTCGCTGCGCGGCCTGGCCGGCGGCAATCTGGTGGTGAAGGTGCTTTCCGAAGGCGTGCATTCGGGCGATGCCTCCGGCGTGGTGCCGTCGAGCTTCCGTGTCCTGCGGCAACTGCTGTCGCGGCTGGAGGACGAAACCAGTGGCCGCATCAGGATCGACGATCTGCACGTGCAGGTGCCGGCCGATCGCCTCGAACAGGCGCGCAGGGTGGCCGAGGTGATGGGCACCGGCCTGTATGACAAGTTTCCGATGTTGCCGGGCATGCGCGCGATGTCCGACGACCTGGTCGAGCTGGTGCTCAATCGCACCTGGCGGCCGATGCTGTCGGTCACCGGCGTCGACGGCATGCCGCCGCTGGACAACGCCGGCAACGTGCTGCGCCCGCACACCGCAGTCAAGCTGTCGCTGCGCCTGCCGCCGACGCTGGACGGCGACATCGCCGGGGCGATCGTGCGCAAGCTGCTGCTCGACAATCCGCCCAACGGCGCCCACGTCAGCTTCGAACTGGAAAAATCATCCACCGGCTGGAACGCGCCGGCGATGAGCGACTGGCTCGGCCATGCCATCGATCATGCCTCGCACGACTTCTTCGGCAAGCCGGCGGTGTTCATGGGCGAAGGCGGCACGATCCCGTTCATGGGCATGCTCGGCGCCAAGTTCCCCGGCGCCCAGTTCATGATCACCGGCGTACTCGGCCCGCACTCCAACGCGCACGGCCCCAACGAGTTCCTGCACATTCCCACCGGCAAGCGCGTCACCGCCTGCATTGCGCGGGTGCTGAGCGAGCACCACGCGGCCAGTCGCAAGGGCTTGACCACCGGCGAGGCCGCAACCGCCGGCGATGCCCGGATGGCGGCATCGAGCTGCTGCTGAAGCAACGCTGCGGCCAATGATCGTCATCTACACCCTCCTCGTCGGTTTCGTGGTCGGCTTGATCGCGCGCGCACTCAAGCCCGGCGACGATCGCATGGGCATCCTCGCCACCACCGCATTCGGCATCGGCGGCGCCCTGCTCGCCAAATATGCCGGCCAGGCACTGGGCTGGTACGGTGATGGCGACGCGAAATCGTTTCTGGCCTCACTGGTCGGCGCGATCGTGTTGTTGACGATTTTTGCGGTGCTCAGGCCGAAGAAGAAACGCTGAACTTTCGCCGGGGCGGACAGCCGAGCAAGCTCTTCTCCATCCGGGAGAAGAGCCTGCCCCCGCGAAGGCGGGGGTGGCGCGCAGCGCCGGATGAGGGGCGCTTTGCCGTGGAGTTGGCGGGTACTGCGGCCCCTCACCCCAACCCCTCTCCCGCTGGGAGAGGGGCTTGCCCTTCCGATTTGTCAGGGGCCGATGCAAACCCGCCCAACCCCTCTCCCGGTGGCAGAGGGGCTTGCCCTTCCGAAGGGCAGTGACTTTCCCCTTCCCCCGCTTGCGGGGGGTCGGTTGGGATGGGGTCAGCTAGCGCTTGTGCTGGCCGATCCGCGCCACCACCTGATCCACCAATTGCTGCGCCAGCGCGTCGGCGGCGATGTCGACGTTGTGCAGGTGGAAGTCGGCATGCTCGGGCAGCTCGTAGGGCGAATCGATGCCGGTGAAATTGTGGATCTTCCCGGCCCGCGCCTTGGCATACAGGCCCTTGGCGTCGCGCTGCTCGCAGACCTCCAGCGGAGTGTCGACGAACACTTCGGCGAACTCGCCTTCGGCAAACAATTCGCGCGCCATGCGCCGCTCGGCGCGGAACGGCGAAATGAACGAGACCAGCACGATCAAGCCGGCATCGGTCATCAGCTTGGCGACCTCGGCGACGCGCCGGATGTTCTCGACGCGATCTTCGTCGGTGAAGCCAAGGTCCTTGTTCAGCCCGTGGCGGACGTTGTCACCGTCGAGGATGTAGCTGTGGTAGCCGAGCGCGTGCAGGCGGCGGTCGACGAGGTTGGCGATCGTCGATTTGCCTGAGCCCGACAGGCCGGTGAACCACAGGCACAGCGGCGCCTGGCCTTTGGTCGCGGCCCGCGCGTGGCGGTCGATTTCGAGCGAGTGCCAATGGATGTTGGCGGCGCGGCGCAGGGCGAAGTCGATGGTGCCGGCGGCCACCGTGGCATTGGTCTGCCGGTCGATCAGGATGAACGCGCCCAGCGCCTTGTTGTTGGCGTAAGGCTCGAACGGGATCGGTTGGTCGAGGTTGAGATTGCAGTAGCCGACTTCGTTGAGTTCGAGCCGTTTGGCGGCGAGATGATCCTGCGTGTTGACGTCGACCTTGTGCTTGATCTCGGTCACCGTCGCCGACACCATGCGGGCGCCGATCTTCAGCCAGTACGGGCGGCCCGGCAGCAGCGGCGCGTCGTTCATCCACAGCACATGCGCGGCGAATTGGTCGGCCACTTCGGCCGGCTGCTTGCCGGCGCAGATCACGTCGCCGCGGCTGATGTCGATTTCGTCGGCCAGCGTCAGCGTGACCGCCTGGCCTTCGCCTGCACGCGCAAGTTCGCCGTCGGCAGTGACGATGGCGGTGACTTGCGAGCGCCGCCCGGACGGCAGCGCGACGACCTCGTCGCCCACCGCCACCGCGCCGGACACGATCGGGCCAGCGAAGCCGCGGAAATTCTGGTGGGGGCGATTGACCCACTGCACCGGCAGACGAAAGCCCACGTCCTGCGCGGCGCGGTCGATGTCGACGTTCTCCAGGTGTTCGAGCAGCGACGGGCCGTCGTACCAATCCATCGCCGACGAGCGCGTCATCACGTTGTCGCCGTTGAGCGCCGACAGCGGGATGCACTGCACTTCGGCGATGCCGAGCTGTTGTGCCAATTCGCGGTAATCGTGCTTGATCGCCGCGAACACCTCGCGGCGATAATCCATCAAGTCCATCTTGTTCACCGCCAGCAGCACCTTGCGGATGCCGAGCAGGGAGACGATGTAGCTGTGCCGGCGGGTCTGCGTCAGCAGGCCCTTGCGCGCATCGACCAGCACCACCGCCAGGTCAGCGGTGGAGGCGCCGGTGGCCATGTTGCGGGTGTACTGCTCGTGGCCGGGGCAATCGGCGACGATGAACTTGCGCTTTTCGGTGCTGAAGAAGCGATAGGCGACGTCGATGGTGATGCCCTGCTCGCGCTCGGCGGCCAGGCCATCGACCAGCAGGGCGAAGTCGATTTGCCCGTTCTGGGTGCCGTGCTTCTGGCTGTCGGTTTCCAGCGCCGCCAGTTGGTCGTCGAACAGCAGCTTGGAGTCGTGCAGCAGGCGACCGATCAGGGTGCTCTTGCCGTCGTCGACGCTGCCGCAGGTGATGAAACGCAGCAGGTCCTTGGTTTCGTGCATCCGCAGGTATTCGTGCAGATCCAGTGCCGTTTCGGTTGCGGAAATCATCAGAAATAGCCCTCGCGCTTCTTCTTTTCCATGGATGCGGCCTGATCGTGGTCGATCACCCGGCCCTGGCGCTCGGAGGTGCGCGCCACCAGCATCTCGGAGATCACCTCTTCCAGGGTGACCGCCTCGGATTCGACCGCGCCGGTGAGCGGGTAGCAGCCCAGCGTGCGGAAGCGCACCATCTTGCGCATCGGCACCTCGCCTTCCTTCAGCGGCATGCGCTCGTCGTCGACCATGATCAGCACGCCGTCGCGCTCGACCACCGGCCGCAGCGCCGACAGGTACAGCGACGGCACCGGTATCTTTTCGCGGAAGATGTACAGCCACACATCCAGCTCGGTCCAGTTGCTGATCGGGAACACGCGCACGCTCTCGCCCTTGTGGATGCGGGCGTTGTACAGGTTCCACAGCTCCGGGCGCTGGTTCTTCGGATCCCAGCGGTGCTGCGCGGAACGGAACGAGAACACGCGCTCCTTGGCGCGCGATTTTTCCTCGTCGCGGCGAGCACCGCCGATGGCGGCGTCGAACTGGTATTTGTCCAGCGCCTGCTTGAGCGCCTGCGTCTTCATGATGTCGGTGTGCACCGCCGAGCCGTGCGTGAACGGGCCGACGCCATCGCGCACGCCGTCGGGGTTCTTGTGCACGTGCAACGTCACGCCAGTTGCTTTCGCGCGCTGGTCGCGAAAGGCGATCATTTCACGAAACTTCCAGCCGGTATCCACATGCAGCAGCGGAATGGGTGGCCTGGCCGGGTAGAAGGCCTTGAGCAGCAGGTGCAACAGCACCGAGGAATCCTTGCCGATCGAATACATCATCACCGGATTGGAAAACTCGGCGGCGACCTCGCGCAGGATGTGGATGGCCTCGGCCTCCAGACGATCGAGGTGGGACAGAGGGTGTTCGCTCGACATGACTTGAAGATTCCCGTATTGCAGATTCATGAATGGATCGAGGTATTCGTTGATCGGTTGCCAGGATGGGCTGCGAGTTGATGCTTCCCGCGATAGCCCGATGCTCTCGACGTTCGCGCCCTTTGCCTGATTCGCGGATGCCGTTCGCTCGTCAACGCCGTCCGCAAAGTCCGCAAAGGACATCTTTGCCGAAGCCTGATGGGCCCCGGCGCGATGTTTCACGCCGAGGTTGACAGCCATGCGCGACAGCCCACGCACACGGCCTATCTGCGGCCATACACATCCTCGAAACGGACGATGTCGTCCTCGCCGAGATAATCGCCGGACTGCACTTCGATCAACTCCAGCATCTCGCTGCCAAGGTTCTGCAGGCGGTGTTTCGATCCAAGCGGGATGAAGGTGCTTTGGTTGGCGGCGAGGTCGAATACGTTTTCGTCGCAGGTCACCCGTGCGCTGCCCTTGACGATGATCCAGTGCTCGGCGCGGTGATGGTGCATCTGCAACGACAGGCTGGCGCCGGGCTTGACCGTGATGCGCTTGACCTGGAAGCCCGGACCTGCCTCGATGCCGTCGTAGCTGCCCCACGGACGGAACACCTTGCGATGCAGCCTGGCGTGCGCGCGTTCGTCCTGCTTGAGCCGCGTCACCACCTGCTTGACGTCCTGCACGCGGTCGCGATGGGCCACCAGCAGGGCGTCGTCGGTATCCACCACCACCATGTCCTGCACGCCGACCAGCGCCACCAGCCGTCGTTCCGACCAGGCCAGGGTGTTGCGGGTATCGACCGCCAGCACATCGCCGCGACAGCAGTTGCCGTGTGCGTCATGCTCGCCGAGCGCGGCCAGCGCCGACCACGACCCCAGATCGCTCCAGCCGACCGCGATCGGCAACACCATGCCGCGATCGGTCTTTTCCATCACCGCATAGTCGATGGAATCGGCCGGACAGGCCGCGAACGCCTCGCGGTCCAGGCGCAGGAAATCCAGATCGGCGTGCGCACCGGCCAGCGCTTCGCGGCAACGCGCCAGCATGTGCGGTGCGCGCGCCTGCAGCTCTTCCAGATAGCGCGAGGCGCGCAGCAGGAACATGCCGCTGTTCCAGAAATAGTCGCCTGCGGCCAGATACGCCTGCGCGGTGGCCAGATCGGGCTTCTCGACGAAACGCTCGATGCGACGCACGCCCTGCCCGGCGGCGGCCTTGATGTAGCCGTAGCCGGTTTCGGGCGCATCCGGGACGATGCCGAACGTCACCAACCCTCCGGCTTCGGCCGCCGGCAGCGCCGCCAGCACGGCGGCGCGGAAAGCGGCCTCGTCGGCGATCACGTGGTCCGATGGCAGCACCAGCAGCAGGGGGTCGGAATCCGCCGCTCCGGTGCATCCTGCGCCCGCGGCATTGGAACATCCCCGGGCGGCATCGGCCATCGCCTGCATCGCCGCCACCGCGATCGCCGGCGCGGTGTTGCGCCCGACCGGTTCGAGCAGCAGCGCCTGCGCCTTCACGCCCAGCGCCTGCAACTGCTCGGCGACGAGGAATCGATGTTCCTCGTTGGCCACCACCAGCGGCGCGCCGACGCCCGGCAGGTCGCGCACGCGCAGCCATGTCGCCTGCAACAGCGAATGCGCGCCGGTCAGCGGCAGGAATTGCTTGGGGAAGGCCTCCCGCGACAGGGGCCACAAACGCGTCCCCGAGCCGCCGGAAAGCAGCACGACAGTGAGTTTCGACATGGTCACACGGATTGCGATGGTCGCTTATCATGCCAGACGACGCACACATGCATGAACCTGCGCGCATGGCATGAACAGATGACCGGCACAACGCAATTTGCGCAGCCGTTCGGCCAGCAGCCCCTGACGAACCCTCCCATGCTGCCTTCTGGACAGAAAATGGATGACCAACTCCGCATGGCCGCGCGGCTGGATTGGGCGCGTCACGCGCTCGCCGACGCCGACGCCAGGTTGACGCGCGCCTCGACCGACGCCGGCTTTCGCAGCTACTGGCGCAGCAACGGCCAGCCCAGCCGGATCGTGATGGACTCGCCGCCCGACAAGGAAGACGTGCGCCCCTGGCTGCGCCTGCGGGACGTGCTCGATCGCGGCGGCGTGCGGGTGCCGCAGGTGCTGTCGCGCGATGTCGAAAGCGGCTTTCTGCTGCTGGAGGATCTCGGCCGCGACACCTATCTGCAAGTCATCGCGGCCGACAACGCCGACGCCCTGTTCGATGCCGCCATCACCCAGCTGCTCAAGTTGCAGGCAATCGCCCCACCCGATGATTTGCCTGTTTACGACGAGGCGCTGCTTGCGCGCGAATTGCACCTGTTCGACGAATGGTTCATCGGCCGCCATCTCGGCCTGAGCCTGACCGCCGCCGATCTGGAAACACTGCACCGAAGCTATCGGCAACTGATCGACGCCGCACTGGCGCAGCCGCAGGTGCTGGTGCATCGCGACTTCATGCCACGCAACCTGATGCCCGCCGCCGACGGCCCGGCGGTGCTCGATTTCCAGGACGCCGTGCGCGGCCCGATCGCCTACGACGCGCTGAGCCTGTTCAAGGACGCCTTCCTGAGCTGGCCGCAACAACGCGTCGACGGCTGGCTCGGTCACTACCACGCCCGCGCCCTTGCGGCCGGCTTGCCGGTGCCCGCACTGGCGCGGTTCCGCCGCGATGCCGACTGGATCGGCGTGCAGCGCCACCTGAAGGTGATCGGCATCTTCGCGCGCCTGCATCATCGTGATGGCAAACCCAAATACCTCGCCGACGTGCCGCGCTTTTTCGCCTATCTCGACGAAGTGTTGCCGCGCTATCCCGAACTGATGCCGTTGGCGGAACTGATCGATCGCGTCGTCAAGCCGGCGCTGTCTGCACGCGAAACGGTCGCTGCGCCATGATCGGATCATCGTGCCAATGAAGGCGCTGATTTTCGCCGCCGGCAAGGGCGAGCGCATGCGCCCGCTGACCGCGCACACGCCCAAGCCGCTGCTGGCCGTCGGCGGCAAGCCGCTGATCGTCTGGCATCTGGAAAAACTGGCCGCGATCGGCGTGCGCGAGGTGATCGTCAACATCGCCTGGCTCGCCGACCGCTTTCCCGAGGCGCTGGGCGATGGCTCGCGCTGGAACCTTCGCCTGCGTTATTCGCACGAAGGCACGGAACCGCTGGAAACCGGCGGCGGCCTGCTGCACGCGCTGCCGCTGTTGCGCGACGGGGCGTCGCCGCAGGCGCCGTTTCTGATCGTCAACGGCGACATCTGGACCGACTTCGACTTCGCCACACTGCAAGCCCAGCCGGAAGGACTGGCGCATCTGGTGCTGGTCGACAACCCGCCGCAGCATCCGCGCGGCGATTTCGGCCTCGCCGCCGACGGGTGCGTGTTTCCCTGCCCCGATTCGCCGGCAAGCGAACCGCTGCATGCGCTCACCTTCGCCGGCATCGGCATCTATCGCCCGGCGATCCTCGACGGCTGGCGGGCGATCATCGGCGATGCCGCCGGCGCGACGCTCGCTCCGCCACGATTCGGGCTGACGCCGCTGCTGCGCGCAGCGATGGAACGTGGCGCGATCCGCGGCCAACACCACGCCGGCGTCTGGACCGATGTCGGCACCCCCGAACGGCTCGCCGAACTGGATGCGCGCTTGCTCGCCACCGGCACCTGAGCTCGCGTTTCAGTCGCCGTCGAGCACGCCCTTCAGAAACGGCACCGTGATCCGCCGCTGCGCCGCCAGCGCGGCACGATCGAGACGATCGAGCAAGGCGGTCAGCGCCGCCAGATCGCGTTCGTGGCGACGAAACAGGTAATCGAGCACGGCATCGTCCAGTTCCAGCCCACGCGCCACCGCGCGCTCACGCAGGATCTCGCGCCGCCGCGCCTCATCCGGCGCCGACA
This sequence comes from Pseudomonadota bacterium, assembly GCA_018240435.1. Lineage (GTDB taxonomy): Bacteria > Pseudomonadota > Gammaproteobacteria > Xanthomonadales > Xanthomonadaceae > SZAS-103. Next base: position 3,811 of record JAFEFT010000054.1, on the reverse strand, counting down.
ACGCGAAACGCGCGCACTGCGCCAATCGCGATTGCAGATCCGGCAGCGACAACGCCAGCTGCGCCGGCATCGCCGCAGCGGCGTAAAGCACGCCACCACCGCCGTCGCGCAGGCGATTGTGCAGATCGAACAAGGCAATCTGCGCGGCGTGGTCGCTGGCGATCGCCTCGACGTCGTCCACGCACGCCAATTGCACCTCCCCTTGCCCGCGCAACCAGGCGCTGGCACGTTCACGCCATTGCCGCAGCGGCAGGTAGGCGACCGCCCGCCCGCCGGCGCTGGCGCGCGCGCAGGTCGCCAGCAGCAGGTGACTGCGCCCCGATCCGCCGGCGCCGGCGAGAAAGATGCCACCGCCACCGCCATCGGCCAGCGCCGCCAGCGCCGCCAGCAGGCCCTCGGGCGGATCGCGGAAACTCTCCAAGTTTTGCTCGCGTGGCCAGCGCAGGCGCAACGGCAGTTGCGGCGTACTCACGGCGCCGCTCCGCTGGCGTGCTCCGGCACTCTCACGATGCGCTCGGCGGCGGCGGTTCGGTTTCGATGCGCACGCGTTGCTCGACCACCGCCACGCGAATGCTTGCCTCGACGTGGGTCGCGGCACGGCCGGCATACAGCTTGCTGGCGGTGTAGCGTTCGTGCGCGTAGCGCAGCAACACCATCGCGATGGCCGACACCGGCAATGCCAGCAGTACGCCGAGAAAGCCGAACAGTTGCCCGCCGGCCATCAAGGCGAAAATCACCGCCACCGGGTGCATCCCGATCTTGTCACCGACCAGCCGCGGCACCAGCACGAACGATTCCAGCGTCTGCCCGATCGCGAACGCGCCGGCCACCAGCAGCACGTGCTGCAAGTCGCCGTATTGCACCAGCGCCGCCAGCACGCTGACGACGATGCCGATGGTGACGCCCAGGTACGGCACGAAGCTGAGCAGGCCGGTGAGCATGCCGATCAGCAGCGCCAGATCGAGGCCGGCCATCCACAACGCCGACGAATACCAGATGCCCATGCACACCATCACCGACAGCTGCCCGCGCACGAAACCACCCAGCATCTCGTCGGACTGCCGCGCCAGGCGGGCGATGGTCGGTTCGGCCTGGCGCGGCAGCAGGCTGTCGACGCGCTCGACCAGATCATCCCAGTCGCGCAGGAAGTAAAACGACAGCACCGGTACCAGCAGCACGTTGGAGATCACCTGGATCAGCATCCATCCCGAACGCGACACCTGCCCGAGCACGGTGGTGGCCACGCCGGCGTCCTGCCAGTGCTTGCGCAGCATGTCCACGAGCTGTTGCGGGTCGAGGTAAGGCGCCAGATCAAGGTGGATCTGGCGATCGATCCACGGCAGCGCGGTGCTGCGGATCCAGTCGGCGTAGACCGGCATCTGCGCGACGAAATGGCTGATCTGCGCGCCCAGCACCGGCAACAGGAAGAACAGCGCCAGCGCCGCCAGGAACGTCATCACGAAAAACACCAGCGACACCGCGAAGGTGCGACTCAGGCGCATGCGTTCGAGGCGATCGACCAGCGGATCGCCGAGGTAGCCGAAGAACGCCGAGATCGCGAATGGCACCAGCACCGGCGCCAGCAGCCAAAGCAGGACGCCGCTGACGATGGCGATGGCCAGCCATTCGCGACGGCGGCTGCGATCGCTGTCGCTGGCGGTGGTGTTGCCGGAGGGGTCGTTCGTCGTCATCCTCACGCCCGCCTGAGCCGTTTCAGCGATGGTGCCGCGCCTGCAACACGCGGCGCGCGCGCAGGCCCCAGCGCACAACATAGTCGATGCCGCTGGCCGCCGTCAGCAAGCCGACCACCCAAAGCAGACCCTGCACCGCCAGCGCCGGCAGCGGCGGCAGCGCCAGATCGACCAGCCAGGCCAGCACCAGCGCGATCTGCGCCACCGTGGTGGCCTTGCTGATCAGGGTCGGTCGGCCTTGCAGCGGGCCGATCAGGTTGTGGTAGGCGATCGCGCCGGCGACGATGATGACATCGCGACCGATCACCAGCGCAGTCAGCCAGGTCGGCGCGGCGCCGACCAGCCACAGGCCGAGAAAGCTGCCGACCAGCAACAGCTTGTCGGCGATCGGATCGAGCAGACTGCCCAGCGGCGTGCGCCAACCGAACTGCCGCGCCAGCCAGCCGTCGATCGCATCGGAGGCGCCCGCCACCAGCGCCAGGCCCAGCGCCAGCCCGTAGCGGCCCTGGTGCAGGCTCCACACCAGCGGCACCACCAGCGCCATGCGCACGCCGGTGATGACATTGGGCAGTTGGCGCAGGTTCACGGCCGCAGATGGAAGACCGTGCGGGCCGGATCGGCATCGGCCTCCAGCACCTGCCCGACCGCGACCACGCTGCGCAAACCCTCGACGCCGGTGCTGAGATCCAGCTGCATGCGCAGGCCATCGCCGCTGGTACCGGTCAGCACGATCTTGCGGACGATGCCCAGGCTTTGCAGGTAGCCCATCGCCCGCACGTAATCGTCGCCGTTGCGGATGCCGTCGATTTCGACCGCGAAGGTGCCGGCCGCGCCGGCCGCGACCACCTTGGCGTATTTCTTCGCCAGCACGTCGGCGGCGGCATCGGCGCCATCGGCCATCGCCAGTCGCGCATCGGCATTGGTTTCGCCCCAGCGCGCCAGTTCGGTGCCGCCATCGAACACGATCCATTGCGCGCGCCAGCCGGCGGCGGTGCGATTGAGCCGGCCGAGCAACTGGATCGGGCCGTAGTTGGCCGAGGGCAGCACGATCGCCTGCACCGGGCCGACGCTGGTCGCCAGCAGCGCCACCTGCGTCTCCAGCGGGCTGCCGGCCGGCAGCACCATATGCAGGCCACGCTCGCTGGCGCGATCGGTCAGCGACTTGACGACGCTGGTTTGCGCCGCCCCGACCAGCCGCGGGCCGTGGCCGTCGTTGATCACCATCCACAACACCACCGGCGCCCGTGGCCCCGGCCACGTCGGCAGGCCGGAACCGGCAATCAGGCCATCGACGGCGTTGTGGTCGAAGCGAACGACCATGCGCTGGCGGTAGATCGGCGCGCCGTTGCGGCTGTCGGTTTCGGTGGTGAAGCGGCTGTCCAGCGCCATCCGCCCGGCTGCCCCGAGCAGCCCGCGTACCTGCGGCATCCGCGCCGCATCGCGCTGGCCGGTGAGCTTGACGATCACCTGCAGCAACGCCCGTTGCATGCCGCTGGCGCGCTCGGAATCGCTCTGGTTGTTGACCGGGACGCTGCCGACATAGAGCCCGTCGTCGTCGGCCCGGGCAGCGCCGGCGAGCGCGAACAGGCACACGGCGAACAACACGGCGACGAGGTGGCGAACGGTGGCAACGGGCATGGGCGGGTTCCGGAGGGCGCAACCTCGCGATTATGCCGCAGCCGGGCTGGTAGAATGATCGCTTCGGGACAAAAGCGGCCGTGGTCGGTCCGGGATGGCGATTTTTCGCCGGCGGGCAAGGCTGCCGCCGTGCCCTGCCCGCCCCCCCCGCACGCCCTTTCGCTGGAGCACGCCTTGTCGCCCTCGTCCGCCGCCAACACTCCGCTCACCTACCGCGACGCGGGGGTGGACATCGATGCCGGCAACGCCGTCGTCGAAGGCATCAAACCGCTGGTGCAGCGCACCTTCCGCCCGGAAGTGATGGGCGGCCTGGGCGGTTTCGGCGCCCTGTTCAATATCGCCGGCAAATACCGCGAGCCGGTGCTGGTGTCGGGCACCGACGGCGTCGGTACCAAGCTCAAGCTCGCCCAGCAACTCAACCGCCACGACCGCATCGGCATCGATCTGGTCGGCATGTGCGTCAACGACGTGCTGGTGCAGGG